>JBGAPU010000098.1:0-23604 GCA_044221035.1 Chthoniobacteraceae bacterium
AAAGCCGCGGCGGGTGAAGTGCGAGTTCGGAATTCTGTGGGTCATGGCTGGGAGTGATTGGTGGAGGATATGGTCGCGTCGCGCTGCTCTCACGGCTGCTCGTTTTGCAAATACGCGCGCAGTCCCTCCGGCATCGGATGCTCGAGCTGGACGTGCTGCGAGCGCAGCGACGCGCGGAGCTGTTCGGCCGGCACATCGGGAAGCGCGACTTTCTTTTCCTTCGCGATCGCGACGGCGGTGCCGGCGGCCTGGCCGAGCTGCATCATCGTGCGCGAGAGGCGGCAGCTCGATGCGGCGATGGAGCTGAAGCTCGATGCGCGGCAGGTGATGAGCAGGTTGCGCATGCCCTTTGGCACGAGGCAGCGAAACGGCACGCCGTAGGGTTCGCGCAGCGGCTTGATGCCCTTGTTGTGCCCGCCATGCGTGTCGCACGGATGATCGGCGAGGCAGATGATGTCCGCGTGCTTCTGCCCGCTGATGCCCGCATCGAGGTCGTGCTGCGTGAGCACGTATTCGCCGCCGACACGCTTCGTCTCGCGGACTCCGAGCACGGGTGCGATGGATTCGAGCCGATAGCCGCGAAACTCCGCGCAGCGCGTTTGGATGTCGTGCCAGTGCGCACGCACGCGACGCTCGCATTCAGTGCGCGCATCCTGCCAGCCGAGCTTCATGAATTCCGCGCCTTCCATCGTCGGCAGCATGTTCACGTTCAGGTCGCCGTTCGGGTAGTGGTTGATCTGCGCAGAGGGAAATCTCTTCGCCCACCAGCATTCGGGCGCGATGCCATCCGGCAGCGGCTCGATAGCTGGCGCCGCCACCGGCGTCACGCGATACAGCAGGCTCACGCCATTCACGCGCGGCGTCGCGGAATCCGGCGCACCCGGCTCGTCAAATTGCGCGCGCGATTCCTGTCCGGTCATCATCGTGCAGCCGGCGTCCTCGCACACGAGCCCGTCGCCGGTCGCATCGATGAAATAATCTGCGACCAACGTCCTGCTCTCAACCGTCGGCTTTCCATCAACGAGCCACACTTTCTGCAGCGTCACACTTGCGATGCCTCCCGGCGTCGCCGGATCCATCGTCACCCGCTTGAACTCCGTGCGAAACAGCACGCGGCAGTGGCCCGTTTCCTCGAGCATCGCGAGCATCGTCTTCGCCATCGCGTCCGGCTCGAATACGATGCCGTGAATCTGCGACTTCGATAGACCGTGCCGCTGAAGCGAATCGAGATACTTGAGCGTCGGATCAATCACCGTTTCCCCGCCGGGAAAAGGATACGCCTCGCGCGCAGGATCGAACGTGCTCATGTGACGCGCCATCGAATAGATGCCTACCGCTTTCGGCTCTGCTTTCAGCCGCCGGTAAATCTCGAACGGGAACCCCGTCCCGCCGAGCCCCGGCTCCCAGATGTTGACACCGCCGCGCACCGAATTGCCCCCGAGTTGGTCGCTGCGCTCGACGAGCACGACATCCACGCCCATCCGCGCCGCCGCCAGCGCCGCCCCAAACCCACCGCTACCACCGCCAATCACCGCGAGTTCGCAGCGGATGGTCTCCGCTTTTGCCTCAGCAGCGAAGGCGGCCAGCGGCGTAAGCAGCAGCGCGACGAGGGTGGAGACGAGTTTCAGCATGGCGGAAGGCAACCATCTTGAAGCCTGATTCTTAAATCCACGCCCGTCGAGGCGCCATCCATGCCGGTCCTCGGATTTCCCGGCAGCCCGATCCCTTCACACCGCCGTCGTCACACACTTTTCATTCGTGTCCGCCGACGGCGGCCGAGCAATGCCGCGGTGGACAATGCGAGGAGCACCCCGGATGATGGCTCCGGCAGGGCAGCGGGCTGAAACTCCACTCCGAAATGAAAGGTCTGCACCGCGCTCTGAATGGGGTTGCCGGAGCTGGCGAGGGTGCCCGAGAAGACGAAATCGAGCTCGTAGTATCCGCGCTTGGTGAAGCCCCAGTTGAAATGCGCGTGACCGCCCTCCACGAGCCACGTGGCGTCCGAGGCGCTGATGCCGTCCGATGTGGCCATCCAGACCACGGCGTCGCCGAACGTGTCGATCTGCCAGAGCGAAAAATTCGCGGTGCCCGTCTCGCCGGGCGCGGCCGTGTAGCGCATGGCGGTGAGCGTGATTTTCGTCCACGGCGCAGTGGCATCCACCCGCGCGTCGCTTTCATAGTAGGTCGCGAAAGTTCCGCCGGGAATGGTCCCGCCATCGGAGCCGAAGCCGAGGTAGATCCGCCCGACGTTGTTGTTCTGCGGCCAATAATAGACCGGCTGTCCGGCGCTCACGCCGAGAAAATTCCACGTGCTGCTCGGCGGCCGCGAGATGCTCGTGGTGCCGGACGGACCATCGTAAAGAAGGGCGTCCCCGAGTTCGGTCCTGCCCTCGATGTCTGGCTTGACGAAGCCGCGCAGCGAACCACTCACGTATTCGAGTTGAAGGTCCACATGTTCATCCGTGATGACGGTATAGGCGCCGCTGGAGAGCGCCGAAACGAACAGGAGTGCGGACACAAGGAGGCGGGTCTTCACAGGCTTTCGATGTCCTCCCTCTCGACCGGCGGCTTGGCGAAGAGAACGCCACGCTCGAGGCGGCGCTTCACCTCGGCGGCCTCGATGATCCCGACATGTCCATCCGCATAGAGGTAGTTCGCCGAGCCTTTCGTGTTGTCCTTGTTCGCGGAGCCAGTCCGGTGGCGGTCCGGCTGGATGTCGGCGCACAGCCGCTTCCAGTTGCGCGGCCAGAGATCCGAGTGGGTGTGGTCATTCATCACGGAGGGCGACTGCTGGTCCGAGATGTTGAATGCGAGGATCGTGTGCTCCGGGAACGGAATGCGGCGGATGTTGTTGAAGCTCTCCCCCATTTCGCCGAACGGCCCGACCTGGGGAACGAAGACGTAGCTGTTCAGGATGTAGCTGGAGGCATTGGCCTTCAGGCGCGCGGCGCCCTTCGGATCGGCGGGCGAGATGCGCACCTTGTCGATGTTTCCGAGATAGGGCTTCAGCGTGTAGATCCACGCCCGGCTGATCTTCGCGCCGGTGGTGTGCGTCGTCTCGGGGAAATCCCCGTTGTTCTCGTTCGTGTAGAGAATCAACGCCGCACCGATCTGCCTCATGTTCGAGATGCATGCGCTCTGCCGCCCTTTCGCAATCGCTCCGGTGATCGCAGGGATGATGAACGCCGCCAGCACCGCGATGATCGCGATGACCACGAGCATCTCGACGAGGGTGAAGGCGCGCTCCCGGAAACGGAATGCAGACTTGCGGATGGCTTTCATCGCAGGTGCTCAGCAGCCGTTGCCCGCCCCATCCACATCCAGCACGAGACGGATGCGGGGATGCCGCTCACAGCATTGCGGCGCACTGCGGTGGATGAGGGCGAGGGCACCGCCTTCCGGATGGGTGCGGCCTTTGAATATGCCGGCATGCCACCGAGGCAGCGTCTCGATGCGCGCCGGATCGGGCACGATGGCGGCGTTGGCCCTGCGCAGGCTCCGCCCACGGATTCCGAGCTGCCGCCGGCAGGCTGCGTCATCCGGCACCCATTGCATGCCATCACCGTGGTAGGTGCAGAGCATCCGCAGAGGGAGCGAATCCACGTGGAAGGCCGCGCATGCGGCGTCCACCACACGCGTCAGGCGCACACGGACGCGCTCCATGCCGCTTGCGCCGCGGAACAATTCGACGAGCCGCCCGATGTCCTCCAGCAGCAGGGCAAGCGCTGGATCAGAAAGGTGGCCGCAGAACTGCTCACGCAGCAAAGGGTCGTCGCCAACTGACTCGCCGGTCTCAACCACCGCATCCACCTCGAGAGGCGCTCCGCTTTCCACAAACCGGGCGAGAAACACCGCAACCTGCGGCTGCACGGGGCGCTCCCAGATGCAGAGGGCGACATGCCGCTCTGCGATTCCAGCGAGGATCTCAGGCTCCGGACTGGAAAGAACATCGGCGAGGGAATCGCAGCACAGCTCACTGCGCATGTGCATGGACGTGCTGCTCAGCCGGGGCTTCCCCGGCGGTTTCCCATGGGGCGAATGGATCCCTGAATTTCGCCCACGCGTCCTGCCCGGCGGCGATCTCAGCCTCCGTGAGCAGGCACCAGTCGAGCTGTTCGGTGAGCGCGGCGACGTCGAGATTCTGCCCGATGATGACGATCTCCTGCCGCCGGTCACCGAAAGGCTCCCACCAGTTGCGATGGATGTCCTTTTCGATCTCATCGTCAATCGGCCACTCCGCGCGCGGCACCGCAGCCCACCAGATGCCGCCGGCGCGGTATTCACAGGCACCGCCCGCCTGCGACCAGACGCCGACGAAGCGCATCCGCGTGGCGAGCCAGAAAAAGCCCTTGCTGCGAATGACCCCGGGCCATTCGCGCTGGATGATCTGCCAGAACCGCAGCGGATGAAATGGCTTCCGCGCCCGATAGACAAAGGAGGAGAAGCCGTATTCGTCCGCCTCGCTCGCCTCCTCACCCCGCATCACACGCATCCAGCCCGGGGACTTTGCGGCCTCCTCGAGATCGAAACGGCCCGTGGAAAGGACTTCGCCCAACGCCACCCTGCCGCGTTCGCTGCGGACGATTTTTGCCCGCGGGTTCAGCCTGCGCACAGCGCCTTCGGTCCTGCAAATGTCCGCCTCTTCGGCGAGGTCACATTTGTTCAGGATGACGACATCGGCGAACTCGATCTGGTCAACGAGGAGATCCACGACCGTGCGCTGATCCTCCTCACCGAGCGCAAGCCTGCGGTCCATGAGCGACTCGTTGGCCTCGAACTCGCGCCAGAAGTTGAACGCGTCCACCACAGTCACCATCGTGTCCAACCGCGCGATGTCGCCGAGTGAGGAACCGTCCTCCTCCTTGAAGGCGAACGTCTCCGCGACGGGGAGCGGCTCGGAGATGCCGGTGCTCTCGATGAGCAGGTAGTCGAAGCGGCCTTCTGTCGCGAGCTTGCGCACCTCTTTCAGCAAATCCTCCCGCAGCGTGCAGCAGATGCAGCCATTGCTCATTTCGACGAGCTTCTCCTCCTGCCGCGAGAGCGCCGCACCGCCATTCGCCACAAGCGAGGCATCAATGTTCACCTCACTCATGTCGTTCACGATGACTGCTACGCGCTTGCCTTCGCGGTTGTGCAGAATGTGGTTGAGCAGCGTCGTCTTTCCCGCGCCAAGGAACCCCGACAGGACGGTGACTGGCAGCCGCATGCGCTTCCCAGTTGCAGGAGCATTCGTCATGGAAATCACGGGACGCGGGGTTTGGTTTGAAGTGCGATCATTGCGTCGGAAATTCAGCAGCCGACGTCCGCCTTCCCCGCGACAGACCACCGTGGGTAAAAGACGAAGCGCCGGACTGCCTTTCTATGAACACCAGCCTAGGCGCACACGGCTTGGCGGCGCCTCCTCCCGAGCGCCGCCGCCGCGATGCATGCCAGCCCGGTGAAAGCTGTGGCCGGCTCCGGCACCGGGGCCACCTCGAAATGATACGTGGCAGAGGCGGTGACAGGCCCGTCGTCCACATTTAGACCGCTGGCCTCCACGGTTAGGTCGTAAGTGCCCGCCTTTGTGAAGGCCCAGTTGTAGTGGCCGTGCGATCCCGGCAGCACCGAAAGCTCATCGGTGCCATCCAAGCCATCTGCAGACGTCCAATGGAATTGCTTGTCGCCGAAGACATCCGTGTCCCACAGAGAGACAAATCCGCCCGCGGTCACACCTGTGCCGGAAACTGCCGTGAGCTTCAGCGAAATGTTGCCAGTCCAGTCACCCGGATTCAACTCCTCGGAGCCGATGCCGAAGAATGGCTTGTTCACATCCTGCACTGCCGGGAGGAACCAGAAAGGCTGCCCAGCGGAAATCCCAAGAGGCGCCCACGTCGAGCTCCCGGGGCGCGCGGCGCTCGGATTCGGAACCACGACTGTGATGTCGTCGGGCGCATATTCAGCACCGCCAACGCCCAGCGGGCTGCCATCGACCACGGCAAATTCGTGCAGATGCACATGCAGATCGAAGCTGCCTGCGTCATAGGCGATTCCGAGATCTCCGTGACCGCTGGTGTAGAGGGCGGCGGACGCACCAAGGGGCGTGAGGACGGTGAGACCGACAACGAGGGATGAGACTGTGAAAATGCGCTTCATAACGGGTGAGTGGTTTGGCTTTGTTGCACTTCGATTGCGTTAAAGCACAATCCACCGAAAGGATGCAATATGTTTTTGCAACTATTTTGCATTAAATGGCATGGCTACTTGCGCCACCCGGGTGTTTCAACAGCGAATTCAGGCTCGGTTCGCGATCCTGCGGCGGCGTGGAAAACCCCCAAACGAATGCCGGTCAAAGCCCGTCCGTTCCCATGCAGGGTGCGTCACCCATGCGCTCCAACAGCGGGGCGTGATTCCCCGCGGGCAGGGGCAGGCATCCCGCCTCAAATGACTCCCGCCAGCCAGCCCCGCAGTCGCGCGCAATCAGTCTTTCGCCGTCTTCCCCTTGCGCTGGCACTTCGCGCAGATGCCGAAGATCTCAAGCGTGTGGGTCACGTTCGAGTAGCCGAGCTGGCGTGCCATGCGTTCGAGCCCGTCTGCCACGCAGAATTCCAAGGTGCGGACGCTCCGGCAAACCCGGCAGATGATGTGATGGTGGTGGTGCTCCCCGGTGTTGAATTCGTAGCGGTAGGCACCGTCCCCGAAATCGCACCGCCTCACGACATCAGCCGCCTCCATCGCGGCAAGGGAACGGTAAACTGTCACCAAATCGGCGTCTCCCTTCATGCGCTGGTGGATCTCCTCGATGGTGAAGGGCCCGTGCTCGCTCGTGAGAAGCGCCAAGATCGCCTTGCGCGGTTCAGTCACCCGCGAGCCACTTTCCCGCAATGCCTGAATGGCGGTCTCAATGCTGGCTTTGTGGTCGTGAGTGTGGGCAGGCATCGGGCAAGGTCTAATCGGAGTCGCTGCGAATACAAACCACAGATTGATGCGGATATCAGCCTGTCCGCGCAGACCTCAGCGGCCCATCGTGCCAGGTCTCGCGTCCTCAGGGCGCGTCCGGCTGCGGCTGCATCCCCGACCGTGCCCGACAGACGGGACAGTTGTCGCCGGGCTTGCTATGCAGCAACTGGCGGAAGTCCGGCGCGATCGCCGCGGCCTCCTCCGGCGGGAGCGATATCCCGTAGATCTGCATCGCCCGTGCGCGGGTCGCAGGATTGCGCAAGGCACGCAGCTTCAGCTCGGCATCGCGCATGAGCGCCGGCGAAGAGGCTGGCCTGATCTCGCGGAGAATCGCGAGGGCATCCATCGCCTGCGCGACTTCCTCGCCCGAAGGCTGGCCCTGCTCGGCCGATTTTGGCAGCCCTGCGCGGAGAAACTCCATCCATTGCCCCAGCCTGACGTCCTCCAGCAGGCAGAGCACGACAAGCTGCGTCGTCTGGCGCGGCACGTCCGGACGGCTCGCCAGCCACGCCAGCAGGGGCGCGAGTTTCGCCTCCGAAACGCAGATCGCAACGCAGCCCTGCCCGCCGCGCCCATTTTTCGAGGAAAGCGCCGCTGCGGGAATCGCCACCTCCACCGCTGCTCCGGCATCCACAGCGACCGGTGCATCCCGCAGGGTGATCACTTTCCCTCCGCCGGGACCCGCCAGGTCGCACACGAGCCCTGCGGGGATGCGGGCTGCGAGCGGCTCCCGAGACCGGTTGGAAATTTCCGCCGTGATCGTGTCGCGGCCATTCGTCTTGAGCACGCACTGCGCGCCATTCCTTCGCGCAAGATCGTCCCACGCGTCGAACGGGCTCCCTTCCCCGAACAGCCGGCCGCCGAGGAGAAAAATCAACCAGGCAGCCAGCGCGGAAAAGCGGAGCGATTTCATTGGGTCGGCTCGGGTGCAGGACGGTCACCGCCGGGACTCAGCGGGCAACTGCCGTCCCAAGTGCATGCATCACGCCGTCTCCGCGATGCACTTCTCCACGTAGGCGCGCGATTTGTTGATCGCGGCCGTGATTTCCGCAGCGGTCGGCAGGATCGGGATGCCGCGTGGCGTCGGGTGCATGAAAATCTCCACGTAGCCGGTGTGCTCGATGTCGCGCAGCGCCTTCACGATCGGCTTGTAGTCGAGTTTCCCCAGCCCGGGGAGCTGCTGCATTTCGATTTCCTTGCTCGTCTTCTTCATCATCCCCTCCGAGTGCTCCTGAAAATAGATGAAGGGCAGATTCTTCGCGCCCAGATCGCGCAGCAGCTTCGGGATTTCGTCCGGCCAGCGGAAGAGGTGGTGCGGCGCGAAGGCGATGCCGAGGTTCTTCGAGCGGTTGAACTCTGCGAAGTAGCGCAGCGAATCCGGATGATAGATCGCCTGGCCGACGTGGTTCTCGATGGCAATCGTGACGCCGAGTTCCTCCGCCTTCGCGACATGGGGCTTCATATCCTCAAGGAATTTCCTCACCGCCTCCTTCGCCGCGTCGCCCTCGGGGTCCTTCGGACCCTTGCTGCCGGTGAGGACTATCTTGCCGCCGATCTTCTTCACCCAGGCCATCTCCTCCTGCAGGCCGAACGGCCCGAGCGGATACCGCGTGCTCACGCCGAGCTGCACGCCGTGCTTCTTCAGCAGCCCCGCAAACGCCTCGTCGCCCATCTCCGCGATCTGTTCACGCTGGTTGCCGTGGACCTTGCACCAGATGTCGATCGCCTCGCAGCCCGTCTTCGCGACTTCGGGCAGGATCGTGTCGAGCGGCATCTCGCCATACATCGCGGAGGAAAGGATGTAGCGGAGCTTGAATGGCGCGGGCACGGCGAATGCGGGTGCGGCTGCGGCTGCTGCGAGCGTCTGGAGGAATGTTCGGCGATTCATCGTGGAGTTGCGTGTTGAGTTGAAAATGCGCGCTTATTTTCCGCACGCCGCATCGAGCATCTTGATCCACGGGCCGACGTAGTGGCCGTTGTCGTGGAAGGTGCGGCCGCTCACCATGTGGCGATCAATCACACACGGCTCGTTCACGTAGATGCCGCCACAGACTTCGAGGTCGAACTTGCACTTCGCCACCGTCGCCATGCGCAGGCCCTTCACAATGCCCGCGCGCGCGGGAATCTCCACGCCGTGGCACACGCTCGCCATCGGCTTTTTGTTCTCCCACATCCAGCGCGTCACGTTCAGCAGCGCCTCGTCCTCGCGAATGTATTCCGGCGCTCGGCCGCCGCTGAAAAGGATGCCCGCGTATTCCTCGGGCTTGATGTCCTTGAACGCGATATCCGCATCAATCGTGTAGCCCTCCCACTCCTTCGTGATCGTCCAGCCGGGCTTCACCTCATGCATCACCATCTGGTATTTGCGCTTCTCCGGCGCGGCGACGACAGGCTGATACCCGCCCTCGATGAGGCGGTAGAAGGGATACAGCGTGTCCACGGTCTCCGTGGCGTCGCCGATGATGATGAGGACTTTGGGTTTGGCGGTGCTCATGTGGTCGAAATGGTTGAGGGGGCGCTCAGCGGACGCCCATGAGGTGCTTCAGGATGTGGAGTTCGAGCGCCTCGTAGTCGCGGGCGTCGCGGAACTGCTGGACGAGCTTCGCGTCGAGCGAGCGCGACTTTTCCACGAGGTGGAGGAAGATGGCGCGGCTGTTTTTCAGGTGGTCGGTGACGGGGCTGCCGCGCTGGGTGCGCATGGCTTTCACGTCGAGGCCGATGAATTCGCCTCGGCTGCCATAGCCAGCCTCCTCGAGGACGCGGACTTGGTTGAAGGCGGCGCGCAGGTTGGCGCCGCCGAAGTTTTTGTCCTGGTCGTATTTGAGTCCGTTCTGGTCGTTGAGGTGGACGCTCGCGAGCTTGCCGTGCGCGAGGGCGAAGGCCATCTCGTCGCTCGGGTCGAGCCCGGCGAGCAGCGCGTGCGCGGTCTCGATGAGGCCCTTCACGCGCGTGTGGTCCTTCGACGCGTAGGAGAGCGTGAGCGCGTGGCCGACGGTGGGGACATAGGCCTGGTCGGTCGGCTCGTTCGGCTTTGGCTCGATCCAAATTTCGATGTTCGGGTCGTAGTCGAGGATGGCGTTCACCGTGTCGAGCAGTCGTTGGTAGGCGAGCCGCGCGTCCTTCGCCTCGCGGATGTAGCTGCCTTCACGGGCGAGCCAGAGCACGATGGCGTTGCAGTCAATCGCGCGCGCGATGTCCACGGACTTGCGCGTGCGGTCCCATGCGTAGGCGCGGTCCTTCGCGCTGTTTGCGGTGTAGCAGCCGTCGGTGGTCTGCTGGGCGAACCACAGCCGCGGCGCGACGAACTCGGGCGTGAGGCCCTGGTTGCCGAGCATCTTTTTCACGGCGGCGCATTTTTTCATGAGCTGCGCGTGCGTGAGACCATCGAGGCCGGGAACCACGTCGTCATCGTGGAACTGCACGCCCTCGAAACCGAGGGGGCGGTAGAGCGCGAATTTCTTCTCGTGTGGGAACGCCTTGCGCGTCTCGCCGCCGAAGGGATCGGCGCCTTCGCTGATGTTCCAGGGGCCGAATGAGAAGCGGTATTTGGTGGGTTTGGTTTTGCTCATGTGGAGGTGGATGGGTGAGTGGATGCCCGCGGGTTTCTTAGAGCGCGAGCGGAAAGTCGCGCGGCTCCCGGCGGCGCACGCCTCAGGCCAAAGAACTGTGCAGAAAGCGGCTTGTCACGGGGCGCGCGGCGCGCAGATGCTCCGCACCTTTCCCAAAACACACTCCGCAACACCTGCCATGAATCCTCCAATCGTCCCCAACCGCCGTGACTTCGTCAAAACTTCGGGCGCACTCGCGCTCGCGTCCGGCATCGTCATTCCCACTGGCGCGCGCGCGGTGGATCCCGCCAAGGACAAGCTGAAGGTCGGCTTCATCGGCTGCGGTGGCCGCGGGACGGGCGCGGCGAACCAGACGCTGCAGGCGGACAGCAACGTGGAGCTCTGGGCGATGGGCGATGTGTTCGGCGACAAGATTGATTCGTCGCTCGAGATCCTGAAGAAGCAGTTCCAGGATCAGCCGGACAAAATCAACGTGGCCGACGAGCGGAAGTTCACCGGCATGGATGCCTACCTGAAGGTGATCAACAGCGGCGTGGACGTGGTGCTGCTGACCACCTCGCCCGGTTTCCGCCCGCAGCACATCAAGGCCGCGGTGGACGCGGGCAAGCATGTCTTCTGCGAGAAGCCGATGGCGGTGGACGTGACCGGCGTGCGCTCGGTGATCGAGAGCGCGAAGAAGGCGAAGGAGAAGAACCTCGCGCTGGTGGACGGCTTCGTGTGGCGCTGGACGCGCGCAAACCAGGAGGTTTACCGCCGCATCCACGCGGGCGAGATCGGCGACATCCAGGCGATTTACTCCAGCTACTACACCGGCGCGGTGGACCGCTACCCGAAGTGGAACCGCACGAACACGAAGACGGACATCGAGTGGCAGATCCGCCGGTGGTATTACCACACGTGGCTGAGCGGCGACCACATCGTGGAGCAGGCGGTGCACAGCATCGACAAGATGCTCTGGGCGATGAACGACGTCGCTCCGGAGCGCGTGGTCTGCCTCGGCGGCCGCCAGACGCGCCCGAACGATCCTCCCGGCGAATACGGCAACATCTTCGATCACTTCGCAGCGGAGTTTCACTGGGAGAACGGCGTGAAGGGCTACCATTTCTGCCGGCAGGAGGGGAGCTGCTACAATGCGAACACGGACACCGTCATCGGCACGAAGGGCGTGTATGAGGGCGAGAGCGGCAGCAAGCGCCACGTCTTTGTCCGCACCGCGAACCCGTGGCGCTACAAGGCGCCCGAAGGCACGAAGGATGACGGCTACCTCACCGAGCACCAGGAGATGTATGCGTCCATCCGCTCGGGACGGCCGATCAACACGGGCGACCGATTCACGAAGACGACGATGATGGCGATCATGGCGCGCATGTCGGCGTATTCGGGCAAGGAGGTCACGTGGGATTTCGCGATGAACAAGTCGAAGGAGGACTTGTTCCCGCAGAACTTCGCCTGGGACATGAAGCTCCCCGTCGCGCCCGTGGCCATGCCCGGCTCCACGCCGCTGGTCTGACGCACCGCCCCGCAAAAGCCGCCGACACGGCGGCGCCAGTCACCGGCAATTTCTTTTTGCCAAAGGCGCCGCTGCGGGCGGATTCTCCACTCACCAACTCCCACACCGCATGAATCTCCCACGCACATCCCGCCGTTCCTTCCTCCGCACCACACTCGCCGCCGGCGTCGCGCCGATGTTCCTCCCGGGCCGCATCTGGTCCGCGGAGGTGAAGCCGAACGACCGCCTCTCCATCGGCCTCATCGGCAATGGCAAGATGAACTCCGGCCACCTCGGAGACTGGCTGAAGCGCGCGGACACGCAGGTGGTCGCCGTGTGCGACGTGGACACCACGCGGCGCGAGAACGCGAAGAAGACCGCTGAGGAGTTCTACGCGAAGAAGACCGACTCGAACTACAAGGGCTGCGCGGGATTCAACAATTTCGAGGACCTGCTCGCGCGGAAAGACATCGACCTCGTGTGCGTCGCAACGCCCGACCACTGGCACGCGCTCATCGACATCGCCGCGGCGAAGGCCGGCAAGGACATCTACGCGGAGAAGCCGATGACCGAGACGATTCACGAGGCATGGACGCTCGTGAAGACGATCCGCGACACGAGCCGCGTGTTCCAGACCGGCTCGCAGCAGCGCAGCTCGCGGGAGTTCCGCGTGGCATGCGAGCTGGCGCGCAACAACGTCGTCGGGAAAATCTACCACGCATCGGTCGGCGTCGGCGGCCCCGGCAAGCCGTGCGATTTGCCCGAGGAAATGATGGAGCCCGGCCTCGACTGGGATCGCTGGCTCGGACCCGCGCCGATGCGGCCCTACAACAGCGTCCTCTCCCCGCGCGGCGTCCACAACCACTTCCCCGCGTGGCGCAACTACTGGGAATACGGTGGCGGCATGGTCACCGACTGGGGCGCCCATCACTTTGACATCTGCCAATGGGGCCTCGGCGAAGACGAGCGCGGCCCGGTGGAGATCATCCCCGCGAGCGAGCCGAATGCGCAGAAGGGCGTGAAGCTGAAATACGCCAGCGGCGTGGAGGTGGACCACATCTCCGAGAACGGCGTGACCTTTCACGGCGAGAACGGCTTCATCTTCGTGAACCGCGGCCGCTTCATCCTGAAGATTGGCGACAAGGAAGTCGCAAACTTCAGCAAGAACGACAGCAAACCGCCGCTCGGCCAGCAGCTCGACCTCGTGGAGAAGGAATACCTCGCCAGCGCGAAGGTGAAGCTCGAGGCGACGACCGGGCACAAGGACAACTTCATGGAGTGCGTGCGGTCGCGGAAGCGCCCCATCGCAGATGTCGCCATCGGCGCGCGGACCGTGACGACGTGCCACCTCGTGAATCTCGCCTACCGCTACGGCCAGGCGATCAAGTGGGACCCGGAGAAGCTCAACTTCGCCGGCGGCACCGGCAAGGCCGAATGGCTCACCCGCGAGTATCGCGGGAACTGGAAGGTGTAGCCGGGCCGAACGCCCGACTCCTTCCATCGGCGGCTACTTCAGCTTCACACCGACGCGCGGACAGAGCTTCGCAAGCTCGCAGTTCGCGCAGTCCGGCTTGCGCGCGTCGCAGCGTCGGCGCCCGTGCCAGATGAGCCAGTGCGAAAACACCGCCCACTGCTCCTTCGGCACGAGCTTCATCATGTCCTGCTCGATTTTCTCCGGCGTGTCCTCGCGCGTGAGGCCGAGGCGCGCGGTCAGGCGCTGCACGTGGGTGTCCACCACGACGCCGACATTGATGCCGAAGGCGTTCCCGAGCACGACGTTCGCCGTCTTGCGGCCGACACCGGCGAGCTTCGTCAGCTCATCCATCGCGCGCGGCACCTCGCCGCCGTGGCGCTCGACGAGTGCGGCGCAGCATGCCTTCACGTTCCTTGCCTTCGCGCGGAAAAACCCCGTCGTGCGGATCAATTCCTCAAGCTGCTCCTGCGGCAGCGCGACGTAGTCGGCGGCGGTCTTGCAGACGCGGAACAGCTCCTTCGTCACGATGTTCACGCGCTTGTCGGTGCACTGCGCGCTGAGGATCGTGGCGATGAGCAGTTCCAGCGGCGTCGAGTAGTCCAGTTCGCAATGCGCATCCGGATACGTGCGCGCGAGCACCTTCAGGATTTCCTGCGCGCGTTCAGCGCGCACGGCGGCGGTCTCCCGCGCCATTACTTCTTGGGCGCGGCAGCTTCGAGCGCTGCGGCCTTCTGCTTGGCCTCGGCGGCTTTCGGATCGTCCGGGTATTCCTTGGCGAGCGTCTTGTAGATTTCCACGGCCCTCTTGCGCTTCTCCTCACGGAGCCCGGCGCGCTCCTCATCGGCTTTTTCGGCCTCGGACTTCTCGCCACAGGAGGACAGGAGAAAGGTCGCGCACAGTGCGGGAAGCAGGAGGAAAATGCGGTGCATGGGAAGGTATTGCTTGTCTTGCGCGGAGCAGCGAAGGCGGCGGGTGTTTTCCGCATCCGCCCACGGCTGCCAAGCTATTTTTGAGCTGGCGCTGCGGCGGCGGTCGTGGGTCCCGGCTTTGCGGGTGCCTTTTTCGGATCCTCGGGCTTCTCGTCCCCGGCTTTCGTGTCGGCGGGTTTTGCCTCCTCGGGCTTCGGCGTCGCCTTGGCCTTCGCCTCGGCGTCACGCGCCTTCTGCGCCGCGATTCTCTCCGCCTTCGTCTTGACCGGATATCCCGACTCACCCTTTGCCTGCTTCTCCGCGATTTCAGCGGCCTTCCAGAGGCCCGCTGCGGCGATCTTCGGCACGCTCGCATAGCGGTCGTGAATTTTCGCGTAGGTCTCGATGGCCGCGTCGTAGTCCTTTTTCGCCTCCTGAATGCGGCCCGCGAGGAAAAGCGCCTTTGCCTGCAGTTCGAAACTCTTCCCGGTCTGTGTGTTCACGACTTTTCCGATCCGCTGGAGATAGTCGTCCTTCACCTGGCCAGTCTGCTCGAACTCACCGAGAATGACGCCGTAGTCGGCCTCGAGCGCCTTCGTGGATTTTGGGAACTTCGTCTTCAGCAGCGAAAACTTCGCGCCGGCCTCCGCGACCTTGCCCTGCTCCTGCAGCAGCTTTCCTTCCCAGAAAAGCGCGACGGCCTGCGCATCCTTCACGATGGCCGGAACCCTGTCCACGTCCTCCTTCTCCCCTAGCGGATACTCGGTGCGCAGACGCGCGATGTTCTTCGTGATGTCATCGTAGCGCTTTGCCTCAAAGAGCCCGGTCATTGCGCGATCGATGTCGGCCGGCGTGAAGGTGGCCGCGATGCGCTCCGTGCCGCCAGCGTCCTTCACTTTCGGCGACTGCGGAACGGTGCCCAGCGCCTTTTCCATGAGCCCGAACGCCCGCTTTGAATCGTAGTCGGTGACGAACGACGCGAGGGCGATGTCGAGCTTTGCCTTCACCAGCGGCGTCTTGCCATACTGCTCGGTGAGCTTGGCGAAATACGCCTCCACCTGCGCGTTGTCCGTCTGCTGTGCCTTGCGGCGCACGTTCAGGACCGTCACGAGCCGCTCCAGTGCCTCCGCGAGCCGCTCGCTCGCCGGGTAGTCCTTCAGCAGCCGCTCCACCGCCATTGTCACGCCGTCCACGGACTTCTGCCACGCCTCGCGCTGCGCCGGGCTCATCGTGAGGTAGGCCGGCAGCTTCGCCAGCTCCTTCAGCCAGCGGTCGGCGATTTTGATCAGCGAGCCGTCGCCGCGCTTGTGCTCCAGGTTGTTCGTGACCTCGTAGTCCACATAGTCGAGCAGCTTCTTCGCGCCCGCCTCCACATTCGCTCCCTTCTTCGGATCCAGCGATCCCGCGAAAAGGAACTCCGCGCTGTTGTTGTAGGCGAAATAGACATTCTCGTGCTTCGGATACTTCGCCACGAACTCGTCCATCAGCTTCTGCGCGGCGACGTAGTCCTTCTGCTCGTTGTAAACGTCGAAGACCTTGAAATACGCGCCCGGCGCCGCGTCGCTCTCCGGGTAGGACTCATACACCTTCTTCCACGCCTCGATCGCCTTTTCCTTCTGGTTCACCGTCAGGTAGGCCGTCCCGAGCAGATACTGCGCTGCGGGGACGTTTGCCTTCGTGTTCGGGCTCTTGCCGCCGCCCCCCGCATACTTCGCGAGGAACGTATTGATCTCCGTGATTGCCTTGCCGGGATCGCGCCCGCCGAGGATCTGGCAGGTATTGAACCACGCATCCTCCGACTGCGGATCCAGCGGGTGCTTGCTTCTCAAGGTGTTGAAAGTCTGGATTGCCGCATCCGCCATCTTCGGATCGCCAGTCTCGCGGAGCTGCGCCTGCTGGACACTGCCCTTGATGAAGAGCATCTGCGCCTCCACTGCCGGCTTCGGATTCGTCGCCAGCACCTTTTCGCAAAGCTCAAGCGCCTTCGGGTAGTCGCCCTTCTTGAGCGCTGCCGAAGTGAGGATCTGCATCGCCTCAGTCTCGAAGCGCCATGGCTTGTAGTCCTCCATGCCCTCGGCGACGGTCTTCTCGGCCTGGGCGGCGTCGCCCTTCTCCACCAGCAGGTTCGCCACGAGCAGCGCGAGGTTGTCACCGGCTGGGTTGCCTTTGAAGTCCTTGCGGAACTCCTGATACGTCTCCAGAGCCTTCGCCGAATTTTTCTGCTCCGCGTAGGTGAGGCAGAGCAGCGCGGCGATGGTCGCCTGCGAATCCTTGTCCTTTTCAAACAGCTCCTTCTGCGTGAGCAGGAGGCGCATCAGTGTGCGGGCCTCGTCGGTCTTGTGCAGGAAGAGGAAGATGCGCGCGATGGCGAGCCGCGCCGCGAGATACTGGTCCTGGCCGCCCTTGAATTTCTCCCGCTTGTCCTCCTCGTAGGTGATGAGGCTCTCGAGGCGCGACTTCATCGGGAGATAATCGGGGGTGCCGGGCTGCAGCAGTTTGATCTGCCCCTCGAGCGCGTTGATCTTCGTCGTCTGCGCCTCCACGACCTCCTCCACGCTGCGCACCATCCGGAAAGCCTCCAGCGCGTTGCCCAGCAGGGTGGCCTGCTTTTTCTTCACCTGCTCGTCCTCGGAATTGCCGAGCTGCTGGCTGCGCGTGAACTGCATCTGTCCGACAAAGAACACCGCCTCGTTCATCAGCGCGATGTCGCCGCTCTTCTGGTAGGCCTGCGTGAGCGAAGGCTCCGCGCTGTTGAAGAGATCCATCGCCTTCTTCACATCATCCGGCGGCGGCTCCTTGCCGCCCTTCGGCTGGAGCAGCGCGTTCGCCTGGATGAAGAACGTCTTCCCAATCCACATCAGCGACTCCCACGCATACGGGCTCGCCCCCATGCGCGCCACGGCGGCAAATCCCTTCAGCGCCTCATCGTAGGAGTCCGACTGCAGCAGCAGCGTCGCACGCAGGAACTGCGCGCTGTCCATGTCCCGGCTCTTCGGGAACATGCTCATGAAGGTCTCGTATTCCTTGATGCCCTCGGCAAAAATCTTCCGCTGCTGGATCTTCTGCGGCTCGCTCTCCGACGGCAGCTTCGAGCCCTTCAGCGTGAGCGATTTTCCGATGAGCAACTGCGCCATTTCCCGCGCCGAAACATCGATCTTCTGGTTCGCCACCAATTCCCGCAGGTGCCGCAGCGCATCGTCGTAAAGCCCCTCTTGGACGCGCGCGATCGAAAGCCGGAACTTCGCATCCAGCGAACGCGGCGAGAGCATCTTGTATTTCTCGAGAAACTTCTCGAACGCTTCGCCTGCGTCCTTGAACTTGCCCGCGCGGAACAGCGCGTCCGCGGCATCATAGTCCCGCGCATCGGGCGCCTGAAGCCCGCCGGGTGCGGCAGCCGGGGCCTGCGCGTGCAGCAAAGGCCCGGCAGCGACGCTGGCCGCGAAGATCGCAGTGGAGAGGACGAGCCTTCCGGCTCTGGTTTTTTGAGCTTTCATATTTCTGGGTCGGAGAGTCCGCGCGGAAGCTACAAAAAGGCTGCTCCACGCGCCAACCAAAACGGTGAAAAATTCGCCACACTCGCAATCTCCGGCTTCCTCTGGATCCTGCACGGCGTCCACGCGCCCTACACCGCGCCGTGGCGGGAAATGAATCTTGAATCCCCCGCTCCCGAAACGGGAGTGTGCGGGCGGTGCCAACTTTCTCCGCCGACCCCCGAAAGCCGCCCGTGCTCGTGACATTCGCGCGCCCGGAGGAAAGCGGGGCCTTTCGCAAGAGGCTCGCGGCATTGGAAACGGGGCGCATCCGCGGGCGCAGAGTCTGGTCCGGCGAGCTTCGCGGTTTCCGCATCGTCGTGGTCCACACCGGCATCGGACCCGTATCCGCCGAAGCCGTGCTCCGCGACGTGCTCGGCGAGGTGAAACCGTGCCGCGTCGTCTGCACGGGATTCGGCGGCGCCCTCGATCCGGCGCTCCGCGTCGGCGACACCCTCGCGGCCGAGTTGCCGTCCCCGCTCATCCTCTCACGCGCCACCCCCATCGAGCAGCCCGCGGAAAAGCTCGCCGCATTCCGCGGAACCGGCGCGCGCGTCGTGGACATGGAAACCGGCGCCGTCGCGAAGGTCTGCGGGGAATCAGGGGTGCCAGTCACCGCCGTCCGCGCGATCAGCGACTCCGCGGACCAATCGCTGCCGGTCCCCTTCGATGCGTGGTTTGACAGCGCCCGCCAGCGGGCCCGCCCCCTCGCACTGGTGCTCCACCTGCTGCGGCACCCATCGCACATCGCGCCGTTCGCACGATTCGTCATGCGGCTTCCGCGCGTCGCCGAAGCCCTCGCACATGCGGTGGAAGCTGCGCTGATGACAACAGATGACGACTGACACGCAGCAGCAGCTCCCCGCCCCCGGACTTTCCGCCCTGAAGGGCACCGCACCCATTTCCCCCTTGCTGTCGCGCATCCCCCTTCGTCATTCGTCACCCGTCATTCGTCATTTCCGATGACGCTCCTGCTCTACCGCCTGCTCTTTCCGGTCGCGTTTCTCCTGGCGCTGCCGTTCTACGCGCTGCGCCTCATGCGCCGTGAGAAAGGCCGCGCCTCGCAGGAAAAGCCGCCCGGCTACACCGTCGGCCTCGGCCAGCGCTTTGGACGCTACTCGCCGGAACTCCGCGCACGCCTCGCCCTGCAGCCCGCGCCCGTGTGGCTCTGCTCCATCAGCGTCGGCGAGACGCTCGTCGCGCTGAAAATCGCCCGCGCCATCCGTGCCCGCGATCCGGAGGCGCGCGTGGTCCTCTCGGTCACCACAAGCACGGGCTATGAGCTTCTCCTCCGCGACGCCGCGAAGCTCGACTGGCTCGTCCCGCTCTACAACCCGATCGATTTCACCTTCGCAGTCCGAGCCGCGCTCTCGGCAATCAAGCCCCGCACGCTCGTCCTCACGGAAGGCGGCATCTGGCCGAACCTCCTCGCATGCACACGCGCCGCGGGCATCCGCATCGTGCTCGCCGCCGCGCGCCTCTCACCCCGCAGCGAGCGCCGCTGGCGGCGCCTGCGCGGAATCACCGGCTCACTCTGGGGCTTCTTCGACCTCGTCTGCGCGCCCGAAGCCGGCGACGAGGCGCGCTTTGAATCCATCGGCGTCGCACCCGGGCGCATCCGGCACACGGGCAGCGTGAAATTCGACAACGCCTCGAAGGATGCACCGTCACGTGCGGATGAGTTCCGCGCGCTCGTGCAGCCGCTCGGATTCTCCGCGCCCGTCCTCGTCGGCGGCAGCACGTGGGCGCCGGAGGAATTCGTCCTCGCCGCCGCCGTGCAGAAACTCCGCGCCGACTTCCCCTCGCTTCGGCTCATCCTCGTGCCGCGCCACGTCGAGCGCGCCGCCGCCATCGTCGAGGAACTCACCCGTGCCGGCCACCGCATCGCCTTGCGGAGCAAACTGACCGCGGCCAGCGAGCCGCACGCCCACGCCGAGCCAGACATTCTGCTCGTCGACACGACCGGCGAACTCCGCGACTGGTATTCGCTCGCGGCTGTCGCCTTCGTCGGCAAGAGCCTCCCCGGAGTCGCCGAAATCGGCGGCCAAAATGCCGGTGAACCCGCCGCGCTCGGCCTGCCCGTCGTCTTCGGCCCGCACATGGAGAACTTCGCGCCGCTCGTCACCCATCTCCTGAAAGACAAAGCCGCCGTGCAGATCGCGAGCGCCGCCGACCTGCACCGTGCGCTCCACTCCCTCCTCTCCGAACCCGAGTCCAGCGCCGCCATCGGCCAGCGCGCCCGCGAAGCCCTCGCCAAGCACCAGGGCGCCACCGCTCGCACCGCGGAACTCATCCTCGGCTGAGCCCACACAAAAAAACCTCTCCCCTTTTCCCCCGCGTGCGCTTTCTTACGCGCCCTGCCTATGGCCAACACCATCACCAGCCCGATCTTCGTCGTCCGCGACAACATCGACACGGATCAGATCATCCCCGCGGAGTATCTCACGCTCGTGCCCACCAAGCCCGACGAATACGAGAAGCTCGGCAGCTACGCGCTCATCGGCCTGCCCGACGACGCGAATCCGGTGAAGTTCGTCCCCGCAGGCACGACCAAGACGCCCTACAAAATCGTGATTGGCGGGAAAAATTTCGGCTGCGGCAGCTCGCGCGAGCACGCGCCCATCGCCCTCGGTGCCGCCGGCTGTGAAGCCGTGATCGCCGAATCCTTCGCGCGCATCTTTTTCCGCAACTGCGTCGCCACCGGCGAACTCTACCCCTACGACGCGAACGAGCGCCTCTGCGACAAGCTCAAGACCGGCGACATCGGCACGCTCGACCTCGACGCCGACACGCTCACCGTCAACGGCGCGACCTACACGCTCAAGCCGCTCGGCGAAGTGCGCCCCGTCATTGATGCCGGCGGCGTCTTCGACTACGCACGCAAGACCGGGATGCTCCCCGCGCAGTCATAGCACCCGGACGCCGCGGTCGCGCCAAATGCGAAATCGCGCTTGAGTCTGCGCCGCACCGCGCCACATTCCGCGCCGCGCTCCGCAATGCGGGTATAGCTTAATGGTAAAGTTCCAGTCTTCCAAACTGGCCATGCGGGTTCGATTCCCGCTACCCGCTCCAACCGGCGCCCGCCGGCCCTCCCAATACGCGCGCTAGCCTTTCCGCAGTTGCGTGAACGCCGCGCTCATCGCGTCCTTCAGCATGCTGCTATCGTTGGAATACACCACCAGCCGCGCACCTTGCCGGATCGTGCGCAGGGCCTGCTCGGGCTTTCCAAACCAGCAGCCCGCGGGGATGTGGCGCTTGTCGGCCGTGTCGATGATGCGCTGGATGACCGCGATGAGGTCAGGGCTGTCGTATTCGTTCGGGATGCCCATGTTTGTCGTCATGTCGTTGGGTCCGATGAAGAGCGCGCTGACACCGGGAATCGCGCAGATGGCTTCGAGGTTCTCGACCGCGCGGACCGACTCGATCATCGGGATGAAGATCGTGTCGGCGCATTTCTGCTCGGTCACGTAGTGCCGCGTCTTGTCGCTGGGCCATTTTCCTTCCTGGATCACGCGCTCGAGCGCGACGCCCTTGAGCGGGCGGAAAACGGCGGCGGCGGCGAGCCGCTTGATCATCTCCACATCCTCGGCATACGGGATCACGACGCCGTCGAATGAATCGCAGACCTTCGCCACGTCGTCGGCGTCGCGGCTGTGCGTCCGCGCGAGGCACGCGATTCCCTTTGCGGCGAGCGCGTAGCGCAGCGGCATGAAGTCGGCGATGTCGAGCGCGTTGTGCTCCGCGCTCACGATCACGAAGTCCACCGAGTTCTCCGGAATGAAATCCACGATCGCCGGCACGACCGCGTGCTGGATGAGCGTGCCGTAAACGGTGTGGCCCTTCAGGAGCTTGTCTTTGAGGATCGCGGCGGGCTTCGGGGTGTTCATGGCTCTGGGGAAAGTGACGCTTGAAGCAGCGTAGGTGCGGCGGAATCGCAGCGGCAAGACGGAAGCTGCGGGCTCCCTCGGTCACATTCACCGACAAAATTTCACAGCGCCCGCCCTCCGGCGGGGTTACACAATTCCCGCCCCGCATCGTCCTCGCATGAAACCCGCCTCCAACCATCCGCTCCCCCGCCGCACGTTCCTCGCAAAGTCCGCCACCGCGCTCGCGTCAACTGCCTCCGTCGGATTCCCGATGACCAGCCGCGGGCAGGGCGGAAATGAACTCCTGAAGCTCGCGCTCGTCGGCTGCGGTGGGCGCGGCGCGGGCGCGGCGAACCAGGCGCTGAACGCGGACAGCAACACGAAGCTCGTCGCGATGGCGGATCTTTTCCCCGACAAGCTCGCCGTCGGATTCAATGCCCTGCGCGCTCAGCAGGAGCACCGCGTGGAAGTGCCGCAGGACCGGCAGTTCACCGGCTTCGACGCCTACAAGCAGGCCATTGCAGCCGCGGATGTCGTGATCCTCGCGACGCCGTGTGCATTTCGCCCGGCTCATTTCGAGGAGGCGGTGCGGATGGGCAAACACGTGTTCATCGAGAAGCCGGTCGCCGTGGATGCGCCGGGCGTCCGGCGAGTGCTCGCCGCGGCGGAGGAGGCGAAGAAAAAGAACCTGAAGGTCGCGGTCGGTTTCCAGCGGCGGCACAAGAAGGGCTTCCAGGAGATGGTGAAGCGCATCCACGCTGGGCAGATTGGCGACCTCATCTACACGCGCTCCTTTGCAAACACGCCGCTGCGCACCGGCCTCAAGCGCAACCCGGAGATGGGCGAGCTCGAATACCAGCTCCGCAACTGGTATTACTTCTCGTGGCTCTCGGCGGACTTCATCGTGGACAACCTCGTCCACGGCATCGACATCTCGAACTGGCTCCACGGCGGCTACCCTGTGCGCGCGCACGGCATGGGCGCGCTGAGTGAGCGCAGCCCGGACTACGGCAACCTCTTCGATCACTTCGCCGTCGAATGGGAATACGCGGGCGGCGGGCGGCTCTTCGGTGAATGCGATCGCCGTCCGGGCTGCTGGGCGAGCGTCGCCAACCACGCCGTCGGCAGCACGGGCCGCGCGGACTTTTTCGATGGTCGGGAAATTTACTCCATCACCGGAAAGAACCCGTGGGAGATGCGCTCGGATCGTGTGGAGAACCCCTACCAGCAGGAGCACGACGACTTCTTCCACGCCATCCGCCATGAGCTGCCCTACAGCGAGGCCGAATACGGCGCGAAGAGCACGATGACCGCCATCATGGGCCGCATGGCTGCCTACTCGGGCAAGATCGTCGAGTGGGATGCCGCGCTGAATTCCAACCTCCGGCTCGCGCCCGACATCACGGGCATGGATGCCGCGCCGCCCGTGCGTCCAGACGAACAAGGACTCTACGAAATCCCCATCGCCGGACGGACAGTCGCCCTCTGACGGGCGGCACCTTCACTTCACCGGCACGAGCCGCAGCGCGCGCACATCGGCGAGTTCATTGCGCAGCGGACCATCGACGCGCATGAGGATGCGGTTCACGCCCGCACGCAGCGGGACGCGGCCGGCGGAGAACTCATGGAAGCGGTCGAATGCCCCGCTCGACTGCACCGCCGCCGTAGTGCTGCCGACCTCGGTCTCGATGCGGAAGCGATTGCCCGCGGACGCGGCATCCGCGGCGAGCGTGATGAACACCTCGTAGCTGCCGTCGCCGGGAACTTCCACGCTCCAGCCCGCGACGTCGTCCTTCACGCGCCACGGCCCGAGAATATCGAGCGATGGACGG
>JBGAPU010000002.1:0-113159 GCA_044221035.1 Chthoniobacteraceae bacterium
GGCTTGCCGCGAATCACCGTCACCGGGGCGTTCTTGCCGGATCGCGCGCTCCAGTTTGGCGTCCACCAGGCGAAGCTGATGATGATGAGCACCGTGAAGACAATCATGAGGGGCTGCCCGAATCTGCGGAGGGTATTGACCATTGTTTTTGAAAAAAGCTGCGGAAGTGTGTTGCGTCCTCGCCGCGGAGTTGCATAACTTTTCGACACAACTCCCCGCCCGAAGACAAAGGACATGAAGCTAAGTTTCCCTTTCAAAGCGCTGCAACTCCTTTCTGCTGCGATCGCATTCTGCGCCGCAGCATTGACCCCACAGCGCGCATCGGCACAGGCGGCCGTGGGGACGGACTACGTGATCCTGAAGCCGGTTTCCGCAAACGCGCAGCCGCAGCAGCTCGCCGGCGTGCTCGTCGTCGGCGTCCGCGGGACCAAAGTCGCCATTCGCAACGCCGTCGGCGAGATCAACTACGACCTCAGCCAGCTTCAGGAAGTGCGCAAGGCGGCACCGCCGGAATTTGCGCGGGGCCAGGCCGCCATCGAGGCAAAGAAGCTCGATGAGGCACTCACGCTGATCAAGAGCGTCGCCGACCGCTACAAGGGCCTGCCGACCCCGTGGGCGAGCGATGCGACCGCATTGATGGGGAGCATCTACATCAGCCTCGGGAAGCTACCGGAAGCCGAGGCGGCATTCACCGACTTCGAGCGACTTTACCCGGGTTCGGGCTCGATCGCCGCGAGCGTCGGCAAGGCCCGCATCGCCGCAGAGCGGGGAAAATTCGAGGAGGCCAAGGCCGTGGTGGAACCCGTCGTGAAAGACGCGCTTTCAAAGAAGACCGTCACGCGTGCGGAGAGCCAGCTCTACGGGCAGGCGTTCCTCGTCCTCGGGAAAATCGCCGAGGGCGAGGGAAAATTGCCCGAGGCGATGGAAAATTATTGCCGCACGGTCGCAATCTTCTATCACGAGCGCGCCGCAGTGTCCGAAGCTGAGAATCGAATTGACGCCCTCCGCCAGAAAGGCATTACGACTCCGTAACCACCTCCACCCTCCCAACCCCGCGCTTTCACCCATGCTCAAAAACAAACTCCACCGATTCCTTCCATTCGCCCTCACTCCGCTGGTCGCATTGCTCACGGGGGCAAGCGCCATGGCGCAGGAGCACGCAAAGCAGGAGAGCATCATCCAGACGATCATCCACGGTGGCCCGCTCATCATTTTCATCTGGCTCTGCATCCTAGCCACCTCCGTGATCATGGTCACGCTGATTATCCAGCTCGCGATCTCCATGCGGAAGGACAAGCTCGCCCCGCCGCCGCTGGTGGACAGCCTCCGCCAGCTCATCGGTTCGGGCAACTACCAGGAGGCATGGGAAACCTGCAACGCGAACAAGAACTACCTCGCCAATCTGCTCAAGGCCGGCCTCACCCGCATCGGCCGCGGCAAGGAAGCCGTGGAGTCCAGCCTCGCCGAGCATGGCATGCGTGAGGCGACGCTCCTCCGCACTCGCAACAGCTACCTCTCCGTCATCGGCGTCGTCTCGCCGATGATCGGTCTGCTCGGCACCGTCATCGGAATGATGGGCGCCTTCTCGGTTCTCGGTGCCTCCGGCATGGGCAACCCGAAGGAGCTCTCCATGAAGATTTCCGAAGTGCTCCTCGCCACCGCGAGCGGTCTCTTCATCGCCATTCCGGCGTTCGTCGCCTACTACATCTTCCGCAACATGTCGCAGGCATCCATCGTTCACGCCGACGACATCGTGAACACCCTCATGATCGACATTCCCTACGAGGAGTTGTCCGGCATGCAGGTGGGCGAAAACTTCGCAGCCGCCGGGGCTCCGATGGGTGGCGTGATGCGCGCACCGATGGGTGCTCCGGCCTCCGCCGCAGCTGCAGCGAGCTGCCCGGTCTGTGCCGGCTCCGTCACCGTCGGCCAGAGCCCGTGCCCGCACTGCGGCTCAGTCCTTAGCTGGTAAGCGCGATGGCTGAAACACATGCACAAAAGGCAAGGGCCGCCACGCGCGTCCTTCCAGAGGAGGATCCGGAGTTTCAGATCGCTCCGATGATCGACATTCTCCTCGTGCTGCTCGTGTTCTTCATGTCCATCGCCACCGAGCAGGTGCTCCAGGTGAACAAGGAGGTCGTCCTTCCGATGGCAAAGGAGGCGAAGGAGCCCGATCCCAAGGACAAGGGAAAAGGCGAACTGATGCTGAACCTGACTTGGAATGAACTCAGCAACACAGGCTCCATCATCGTCGATGACAAGCCGGTGGAAGCCAGCACCCTGCCCGACCTCATCCGCAAGAAAAAGGAATTCAACGCGGATCTCCGCGTCGTCATCCGCGCCGACAAGCGCGCCAAATATGCTTACGTCCGCTCCATCATGGTCGCCATGGGAGCCGCCGGCGTCCCGAACGTGACGTTCAGCGCCGTGGACAAGGAGATGGAAGACAAAAAACCCTAACCCCAAACTAGAAAGGACCAACCCATATGGCCGGAGGAGGAGGAGGAGAAAGCGGAGATTTCGGATTTCAAATCGCACCCATGGTGGATGTGGTGTTCGTGCTGCTGCTGTTTTTCATGGCGTGCGCGGGGCAAAACATCAAAGAGGGGTTTTTCCAAATCGGGCTGCCCAGTTCCGCGCCGGGCAGCAGCGACAAAATGGTTACCCCCATCGTGGTGGATGTGGACCTGCTCGGCAATGTCTTCGTGAATGGCAACCCCATGTCGTCGACCCCCAAAGACCGTGAGCTCAAGCAGCTTGAGGAATTCCTCAAGGGTGCGATGAAGAGTTCCCCGGAGGATCCGGTGATCATTCGCCCGAACATGGAGGCGCGCCACGAGCGCGTCGTCGATGTGCTCAACGCCTGCCGGCTCGCCAAGGTCGCGAAGCTCAGCTTCGGCTAATCCCTGCCGGCTAATCTCTGGCTCACCCCATGGCGGCATCCCACACTGGCGAAAGCGGCGACCATGGATTCCAAATCGCGCCGATGGTGGACGTGGTCTTCGTGCTGCTGCTCTTTTTCATGGCATGTGCGGGCATCGGCGAGAAGCTCCTCACTGTCCCAGTGCCCGCGCCTGTCGGCGAGGATCCAAGCCTTGTCGAGTCCATCTTCGTGGACATCGACTCTGCGGGTAACATCAGCGTCAACGGCACCACCCTCTCCGCGGGTGCAGACGCCAGGGATCTCACGCGGCTGCGCGAATTCCTCGCGAAGGCAACCGCAACGACACCCGACGATCCCGTCATTCTCCGCCCGAGTGGCGACGCCCGGCACGAACGCGTCCTCGCGGTCGTGGATCTCTGCCGCTCGCTTCGCGTTCGGAAATTGATCTTCGCCTGACGCCTCCGGCCCAGCCGCCGCGCACAAAACAAGGTGACTCCCGCGCACGCGTTCGCCTACGCTCCGCGCGAATGACACCCGAACAACGCCTCTCAGAACTCCGCCTCGAGCTCCCCCCCGCCCCGAAACCGGTCGCCGTTTACAAGCCCCTCGTGATCGCGGGAAACCTCGCCTACGTTTCCGGCCACGGCCCCCTCCGTGCGGACAAGACACTCATCACCGGAGTCGTCGGCCGTGACCTCGATCTCGAGGGCGGCAAGGCCGCCGCCCGCCAAGTCGGCCTCGCCATCCTCGCCACACTGCGCGAGCAGCTTGGCAGCCTCGACCGTGTGGCACGCCTCATCAAGGTGCTCGGCATGGTCAACACGGCCGCGGATTTCTATGACCATCCGAAGGTTATCAACGGCTGCTCCGAGTTGTTCGCCGAAATCTGGGGTGCTGAGAACGGCGTCGGAGCTCGCAGCGCCGTCGGCATGGGTCCGCTGCCCGGCAACATCGCGGTCGAGATCGAGGCCATCTTCGAGCTGCGCTGACGGGAATGCGCTTCGTCATTCGGCATCCGTCATTCGTCATTTCCCGGCCATGACCACTCAGGACTGGACACTCATCACCCTCGCGCTCGCCGCGGTCGTCCTTCTCGTCGTGCTCGTCACGCGGGTGAAGGTGAACGCCTTCATCGCCCTCGCCCTCGCCTCGCTGCTCGTCGGTGCGGGCGCCGTCGTGATGAGGGTCACGCCTGCGAACGCAAAGGAGCCGCTCACGCTATTCTCGGTCGTGGAAATCTTCGGCACCGGCCTTGGAAGGACGCTCGGCAGCATCGCCGCGCTAATCGGCCTCGGCACGATGTTTGGAAAGCTGCTCGCGGAGAGCGGTGGGGCGAGCGTGCTCGCAAAGCGCTTCACCGCATTCTTCGGCCCGAAGCGCGTCGTGTGGTGCGTGATGGCACTCGCGGTCGTCGTGGGCCTGCCGACGTGGTTCGCCGTCGGCCTCGTGCTCCTGCTGCCCGTCCTCATCAGCCTCACGCACGAGACGAAGCAGCCTTTCCTCGCTCTCGCCATCCCGCTCATCTCCTGCATGAGCGTGATGCACGGCCTCATGCCCCCGCACCCGGGCCCCGTCGCTGCGATGGCGAAGTTTCAGGAGGCTGGGTTTGCCCCGAACATCGGCAAGATCCTCCTCTGGGGATTTGTCATCGGTCTGCCGACAGCGTTTGTCGCCGGCCCCATTTTTGCCCGGCGCGCGGTGCGCCTCGTGCCCGCGGAACCACCGCCAATGCCTGCGCCCGCCGAACAGGGGAACATCACGCCCCCGTCGTTCGGTCTCACGATGTTCACGATCTTCCTCCCGATCCTGCTGATGCTCGTGGACACCGTTGCGCGCGTCTTCATCTCGTCCGACCCGCTCAAGCGCAACGCGACCGAGACAACGCTGCTGAACGCCGCGGGCTTCATCGGCCACAGCACCGTCGCGCTGCTCGTCGCCGTGCTCTTCGCCGGATGGTCCTTCGGCACGCGCTGCGGCTACTCGCGCGCGCAGGTGCTGAAATTCACCGAGCAGAGCATCTCGAGCATCGGCCTCACGCTGCTCGTCGTCGGCGGCGGCGGGGGATTCGCCGCGGTGCTGCGCGATGCGGGCGTAGCCGACGCGATGGGCCATCTTGCAAAGACGCTCCACCTTCCAGTGCTCCTCTACGGCTGGCTCATCGCCGCATTCATCCGCGTCGCCACGGGCAGCGCGACTGTGAGCATCATCACCTCCGCCGGCATCGTCGCGCCCGTGCTCGGCAGTCCGGAGTTTGCCGGCGCGAACGTCGAACTGCTCATTGTCGCCATCGGCTGCGGCTCGCTCTTCCTCTCGCACCTCAATGACGGCGGGTTCTGGATCGTGAAGGAATGCCTCGGCCTCACCGTGAACCAGACGCTGCGCACGTGGACGATCACCGAGACGATCATCGGCATCCTTGGCTTGCTCATCACGCTCGGCGTCCATGCCGTGTGGCAGGCGCTGCAACGCTGAACGGGGGCGCGCCGCTAAATCGTCTGCGCGAGGTAGCCGCCGTCCACGACGATGTCGGCCCCTGTGACAAAGCTCGACGCCCTGTGCGCGGCGAGGAAAACCGCAGCCCCGATCAGCTCGTGGCTTTCGCCAAAGCGCTTCATCGGCGTGTGGCCCATGATGGCCTGCGTGCGCGGCGTGGGTGAGCCGTCCTCGTTGAAGAGCAGCTTCTTGTTCTGCTCTGCCGGGAAAAATCCGGGCGTGATCGAGTTCACGCGCACGCCCTTCGTGGCCCACTCGCGCGCGAGGAACATCGTGAGGCTGAGGACCGCCGCCTTGCTCGCCGAATAGGCTACCACCCGCGAGAGCGGGATGCGCGCGCTCGCACTGGCGATGTTGATGATGCTGCCGCGCCCGCGCCCGCACATCGCGGGGCCAAACTCCTGGCTCGGCAGCAGCACGCCGCCGACGAGGTTCATGTCGAAGTTCATGCGCCAGTCCTCGACTGTGATGGACTCGATGGGACGCTCCGGTGTCACCGTGACCTTCGGATCATTGCCACCCGCCGCGTTCACGAGAATCGTCGGCGCACCGAGAACCTCGGCAACCGCCTCGTGCGCGTCGTGCAGGCTCGCCTTGTCCATCGCGTCGGTCGCGAAGAATTCCGAGGTGCCACCCGCCTCGCGGATTGCCTTCGCTCGGGCCTGTCCGCGGTCCGCGTTGCGCCCGAGGACGGCGATTTTGGCGCCGGCAGTGGAGAGACCGTCGGCCAGCGCGCCGCCGAGGACGCCCGTCGCGCCGATGACGACGGCGACTTCACCAGTGAGATCAAACAGGGAGTTGCTCATGCGCAGAGGACAGCCGAGCGCATGGCGGCTTGGCAAAGAGAAAACGCGCGCGGCCTAGCAGGCGGTCTTCGGATACGTGCCGAGGATCTTCACGAGCGTGCAGTGCCTGCTGAGTTCCGCGATGGCCTCCTTCAGTGGCGGCTGCTCGGCGTGGCCCTCGGCATCCACGAAGAAGAAATATTCCCACGCCTTGCGCTTGCTCGGGCGGCTCTCGATCTTGCTCATCGAGATGTGCAGCCGGTTGAACGGCTCGAGCGCGTGGAAGAGCGCGCCGGGCTCGTCGCGGATGCAGAACATGAGCGACGTGCGGTCGTCGCCGGTTGGCGGGGCGGAACTCGGCGCGATGACGAGGAAGCGCGTCGTGTTGTTCGGATTGTCCTGCACGCTCTGCTCGATGATGCCGAGGCCGTGCTCCTCCGCAGCCATCCGGCCGACGAGAGCCCCGGAGTTTGGATTCTGCGCCGCGAGTTCCGCCGCACGCGGCGTGCTGCCGACCTCGATCAGTTCTGCATTCGGCATCGTGCGCTGGAGCCACTGGCGGCACTGGCCGAAAACCTGCGGATGCGAATATAGCTTTGTGATTTCGCCGCGCGGGCATCTCGCCGCGAGATGGTTTTCGATCTTCATCAGGATCTGCGCGCAGATGCGCAGGTCGCTGTCCATGAAGACATCGAGCGTGTGGTTCACCGCGCCCTCGGTGCTGTTCTCGATTGGCACCACGCCGTAGTCGGCACGGCCGCGCGCGACGGCGTCGAAGACATCGGCAATCGTGACTTGCGGCACATACTCCACGCTCGCGCCGAAGCGCCCGCGCGCGGCCTGGTGCGTGTTCGTCGAGGGCGGGCCGAAATAGGCGATGGTCAGATCCTTCTCCAGCGCGAGCGCGGCCGACATGATTTCCCGGTAGATCGCGCGGATGCTCTTCTCCGGCAGCCGGCTCTTCATCTCGCGCGCCTTGGCTGCGAGCGCGCGAAGCACCTGCTCCTCGCGCTCCGGAGCATAGATGGGCTGGCCCTGCGACTTTTTCAAAACGCCGACCTCATGCACAAGATCCGAACGGTCGTTGAGCAGCCGGATGATCTGCTCATCCACGGCGTCAATTTTTCGGCGGATTTCGGGAAGGTCCATGCGTGGTCAGTTCTGCGGTTCTGGAGCAGCGTCCCCGGGTTCGACCTCGGCTGATTCAGCCTGCGGCTCGGCAGGCTCGGGCTCCGGCTCCGCGGTTGGCTCGGTCGCTGCACCTGTGGGAGTCTCAGCGGCTGTTTGCTCGACCGGCTTGGCCTCTTCGGGCACCTCCGCCTTCGGAAGCGGGACGCGGCGCAATTCGTCCGCATTCGGAAGTTCATCAACATCCTTCAGACCGAAGTGCTGGAGGAAATACTCGGTCGTCGCGTAGAGCAGCGGACGACCCGGCACCTCCGCTCGGCCCGTGATTTTCACAAGGCTGCGATCCAGCAGGACCTGCATCACACCATCGACAGCAACGCCGCGGACAGCCTCGATGTCCGCGCGGGTCACCGGCTGGCGATAAGCAATGATCGCAAGAGTCTCAAGCGCGGGGCCGCTGAGGCGCGTCGGCTTTGCCTCCGGGTAAAGCTGCCGCACAAAATCTGCGGCACCGGGCACCGTCGTCATCGACCAGCCATTGATCTGCTCCGTGAGTTGGAAGGCGCGGCCCTGCTGTTCGTATTCGGCCTTCAGTTCCTCCAGCGCAGCAGCGACATCCGGCTCCTTCGTCTCGCTCATCGGCTGAAGCGTGAGCACCTCGCTCTCAACCGCGCCGCCGCGCACGGCCTTTGCGATTTCCTCCAGCGTGATCGGCTTTGGCGAAGCGAACACGAGTGCCTCCACGGCGTGTTTTAAGGTCAGCGTCATCGCAGTTGGGACAGCCTACACTCGGCTGAGTTCAATTTCACCGAAAGCCTCCGACTGCAGGCAGCGCAGCTGCTTGAGGCGGATCAACTCAAGCAGGGCGAGGAAGGTGATCACGACCTCCGCGCGCGACGCCGCGCTCGTGAAGAGCTCCGTGAATTTCAACGGCACGCCGGGCGTCGCCATTTTCAGGATGAGGTCGATCTTGTCCGAAACCGTGAAGTTCTCCTCGAAGATCTCACGCAGGTCCTCCTTCTTGCCCTCGATGCGCTTGAGCACCTTGTTGAAGGCGTTGATGAGGTCGAAGACAGACACTTCGCCCAGCGGCCGCTCCGGCACCTCTTCGGCACCCGCGACCACGCGGGGGAATGCACCCTCGCGCGCGACTTCGCGGTCGTGCAGGTGCGCCGCGGCCTCCTTGAACTTCTTGTATTCGAGAAGCTGCCGCACGAGCTCCCAGCGCGGATCCTCCTCCTCGGCCTCCTCCTCGGGCGGCTGCACGCTCGCCGGCAGCAGCGAGCGGCTCTTGATGTAGATGAGGTTCGCCGCCATCACGACGAACTCGCCCGCCACATCGAGATCGAGCATTTTGAAGAGATCCATGAACTCAAGATACTGCTTCGTGATGTGCTCGATGGGGATGTCGTGGATGTCGATCTCGTCGCGCTTGATGAGATAGAGCAACAAGTCCAGCGGCCCTTCGAAGACCTCGAGTTTCACTTTGTATTCCTGCATTCTTGGTGGTGTGAGGGCGCGTAGGCTAGCGGGCGAGTCGGCGATGGGAAGAAAAACGTCGCGGTGCGGTTGCCGAGGGTGCGGTTGTCCGAGCCTCGCTGAATTTTTTCAGCGGCTCAAACCCACACGGTCTCTCGATCCGCGGAGGAGAAGCAGATGAGGAGCACCGCGTCGGTGCCGCCCGTGTTGCGGGCGTTGTGGACGAGGTTCGCCGGGATCGTGATGGTGTCGCCGGGCCCCATCGTGGCTTCTTCCCCGCCCATCGTGTGGACGATCTCGCCACGGAGGACATGGAGTATCTCCTCGCAGTTCGGGTGAAAGTGCCGCGGACTCATGCCGCCCGGAGGAAGCGTCGCGCAGCCGACGGTCATCGTGTCGGAGTTGCCAAGCTGCCGGGATGCGAACCACGTGAGAGCGCCCGATTCCAACGGCACGCTCGCCGCGTCACATGCCCGGAGAATGACGGCCTTATTCATCGGGTGGCTCGGGAAAGGATCTGCCAGCGCGCGGGTTCCGGCTTCATCGACGCGGGGCCTAGTGCATGAGGCGGGACCAGGCGCTCTCCTCCTTTTTCGACTGGGGAGCGGCCTTGCCCGAAGGAATCGCGAGCACCTGGCCGACGCGGAGCTTGCGCTCGTCCTGGATGTGGTTCGCGCTTTTCAGCGCGGCGACTGTGACGCGGTATTTCGCAGCGATGCCGCCGAGCGTCTCGCCGGTGGCGACCGTGTGCGTGGCGCCTTTCGGCGCGGGCAACGTCTTGGTGGGAGCGGGCTTCGGTGCGGGTTTTGCAGGCACCGTTTTCACCGTCGCGAAAGGTTTCGTCGCAGGCTTCGGCGCAGGTGCGCTCTCGCGGGCTGAATGCTTGCCTTTCAGATACGGTTCAAGCGCGGGGTCGATCTGCAGAATCTTCGCCTCAAGTTTGCGATCTGCCTCCTGGTAAGCCGCCTGCACGCGTGGATCGCGCAGCGCGATCTTGCGCACCTGCTGGTATTCCCTCTCCATGTCGGCGGGCGATGCGGCATGGATGCCGCGCGGGAACACAAGGATGCCGAGCAGGAGAAGCGGGGTGCGGATTGTCATGCGGGGTCGCCTATCGGAAACGAGACGCTCCGACAAGGGCGGAGGAAAGTTTGCCTCAGGCGAACACCCGTGTGTCTGGTTCGACTGTGTCGGCGGAAGAGCCCGCAGCAGTTCGCGCTCAGTGGTGGTGGGAGGTGCCAGTCGTTGACGGCGTGATCGGAGCCGAAGTATGCGGAATGACGGGTGTCGAAGGCGTGTGCCCTCCAGTCGTGAGCTGTCCGGGGACATTCCGTCCATCCAGATCCCTGTTGATGTCGCTCCATTGATCCACAGTGCCACTGGCAAATGCGGAGTTGCGGCCGCTGCCGCGGTCAGGTTTCGAACCACGCGAGCCGAAAAAGCCGCTGGCTCTGACTGGTTGGGGATCGCCACATGCCGAGAGACTGGCGAAAATGGCACACATTGCGAGTGAGGCGGCAGAACGGATGAGCCGCTTCCTTGTCGAAGCGGCGGATTCGGCTTTTGGAGGGATAATGTGCGGGAGAGGGAGTTTCATGGTGTCGTTGGGATGTGCGAAGTTTCGCCCCGCCAATGTTGCAGTCAAGGCTCGCGAGCGGGCATCGACCGTGGTCCGCAGCGATTTCAGTTGCGGCTCCATTTCGCCCGGGAATGATTCCCCTCGCGTGAAGGCCCCACTCCCATGCGCCGTCATTTTTGCCGTGTGCCTTGCCACCGTGCCGTCGTTGCGGGGCTCGGAATCCCAGCGCGCGGAGCGCGAGGTGGCGGCTGCGACGGTGCACCGCGCTCTGCTGCTCATCCGGGAAGGCGACATCATCTTCGCCCGAATGACCTTCCCGCTCTGCTACTGGGTCTCCAAGACCACAGGAGCTGGATGGGAGCCGCACGCGGGGATTCTTTTCCGGGACCGCAAGGGCGAGTGGACGGTGGCCCAGAGTGACCTGCCGTTCTCGGATCGAATTCCGCTGACGAAATTTCTCGCGCGCTCGGATGACGGGCACGTTCTCGTCCGCCGGCTGCGCGGGGGATTGTCGCCGGAGCAGACGAAAAAGCTGCGCGCCGCGGCGGACAGCCGCATGGGCAGGCTCTATCACTTCGGCTTCGACTACGACGATTCACGGCGCACCTACTGCTCGAAACTCGTCCACGACTGCTTCCTCGAGGCAACCGGGAGCCGCCTCGGCCGGGTGGTGACGGTCCGCGAACTCCTCAATGCTAGTCCCAACGCCCCAATGGGATTCTGGCGCATCTGGTTCTTCGGGCGAATCCCGTGGGAGCGCCGCTGCCTGACGACGACCAGCGTGATGCAGTCCTCGCAGCTCGTCACCGTGTTCGACTCCGTGGCGCGCGTGTGGCGGGAACGCCGGAAGGAATGACGAAGGCACGGCCCCATTTTCGTCCTTCGCCATTCGTCATCCAGTCAAAGCCCCCCGTAAAAAAACTGTCCGATGAATCCGCGGAGCCTGCGCACCGGGCCCAGGCGCAGCATCCCCGCGGTGAGCGGCTCGCTCCGTGCCAGGTCGCGTTCAAACATGCGCTGCTGTTCCCGGGCGAACCCCGAATCCAGCACGTGGAGATCGTTCTCGTCGTTGATGAAGAATGAGCGCGAGTCGAGGTTCGCGGAGCCTGCCATGACGAGGTGGCCGTCCACGATGACCAGTTTCCCGTGCATCATCGTCGGCTGGTATTCGTGAATCTCCACGCCGGCGTCCATGAGCCTGCGCAGCGTGTGCCGCGTGACCTCCTTTGCGAACGTCATGTCCATTATCTTTCCCGGCAGGAGGATTTGCACATGCACACCGCGGGCGCGGGCGGCGAGGAGTTCCGAGACGATGTCGGGCGGCGGGATGAAATAGGAGTGCTCCACCACGATGGACTTCCGGGCGGCGCGGAAGGCGAGTAGGAAGCTGCCGCCGAGAGTGTCGCCCTGCTTCAGCGGGGAGCCGAGAGCCATCTGCGCCGTGAGCGTGCCGGTCTTCGCGAGCGGAGGATAGTATGCCGGGCCGCGCAGCTCCGTGCCCGTGAGTTCGCGCCAGTTGTCGTTGAAGTTGTCCTGCAACTGCGCCACGACAGGCCCGCGCAGCTCATACTGTGTGTCGCGCCAGTGCTTGCTGTGCCCGGCATTCCCCTGCCAGTTGACCGCGAAACCCGCGCCTCCGCAGAAGCCGACGGTGCCATCCACGACGAGCACGCGCCGGTGCGTCCGGTGGCTGTAGGCGGCAGGGTTGTGGAGACGGAAGGGATTGTAAAATTCCACCCGCACCCCCGCCCCGCGCATCAGCCGCACGTTTCGCCGGCCCCATTCGGCGCAGCCGAATGCATCGAGGATCACATGGACCTTCACGCCGGCCCGCGCGCGTTCGGCGAGGACGCGGCTGAACGTGGCCACAAGCCCGCAGTCCACCGCCACGTAGCACTCGAAGGTGATGCTCCGCTTCGCGGACATCGCGGCGCGGAACATCGGCGGAAAATAGCCGTCGCCATTCTCAAGCGTGCGCGCCGAGTTGCCCGTGGTCCACGGCGTCATCGCAACGGCGGCGAGCTGCTCTCGAAACGCCGCGCTGTGCACGGGTGCCGGAGCGGCGGGCACAGGGCGCATGGTTCCACCTGCGCATGCGCCGAGCAGCAGGGCCATGGCGGTGAGAGTGAGGCGCAGGCGGTTCAACGCGTGCCTGTCTAGCCGCGTGCGCCGGCCTAAGCCAGCGCGCAAGTGACCATCGCCGGAGCTGTCGTCTCCGCGCCCCGGATATTTAGCATTTCAGCATGGCGCGCGCACCGCGTCGCATCGCAGCCAGCCCGTGTCACGACGTGTCCACGGTGCGAAACACAGCGTTTGCGGGTGTGCGCGTGGCATGCAAGCCTTCCGGGAAAGCGCCCCATGAAACGCATGCAACACATTGCCGCGGTGTCTGCAGTGTTCCTCGCAGCAGTGCTGCTGTGGCGCCAAAGTGTTCTCGAAACGGAGCTCGCGGCGCTGCGCGCGGCGCTGGAAATCCGGCCGCCTCCACCGCCGGCGGCCGGCTCTGCGCTCGTTGAAGCGCCGCGGCGCGCATCCGCGGAACCGGCGGCGGCTCCCGGCCATTCGCCGGAGGACAAGGCGCGGATCGTGGATCTCGAGCGCGTCGCGAATGCCCACGCGGATCTCATTGAGGAGCTGCTGAGAAAGTTCAGCGAAATGGAATTCGCGCGGCAGAAGTCCCTCGCGCCGAGCTGGAGCGTCCTGCAGGTCATCGGCCCACCAGACACGATGAGCAACGGCGATCATCCGACGGCATGGGCGCCAGCGCAGCAGGACGGCGGAGTGGAGTGGCTCACCATGGAATATGCGCAACCCTTGGAGGTGGCGCAGGTCGTGGTGCGCGAGACATGCGGCCCGGGCTGCATCACGAAAATCACCACTGTGACGGATGCGGGCACGGAGGTGACGCTATGGGAGGGACCGCCGCCGAAGAATGCCTCGCCATCGAGCACCGTGTTCAACATTCCGCCAGGCACGACGACCTCACGCGTGAAGGTGTATCTCGACACGCGCCTCGTCGCGGGCTGGAACGAGATCGATGCCGTGCAGCTCGTCGGCCGCGACGGGACACGCCAGTGGGCCAGGAATGCGAGCGCAAGCAGCAGCTATGGAGGCGGCGGCACGCTCAGCCTCGGCGCCGACGCCAGCGCCGAAGGAACCTCGCGCAGCTACGGCGGCGGGCCGGTGGGCGTCTTCCGGCACCCGGGATGGATCGAAAAGGCCGGCTTGATCGCGAAGTAGGCGCGCGCGTGGTGCGGATGGGCGCGCCACTTGACCGACAGGCCCCCGCTGCTAGCCTCCGCGCCCTTCGATGAAAATCACCCGCGCGCTCATTTCCGTCTCGGACAAAACCGGCCTCGTTGAATTTGCCAGGGAACTCGCCGCGATGGGTGTGGAGATCATCTCCACCGGCGGCACCGCGAAGCTGCTCCAAAAGGAGAAAGTGAGCGTGATCGAGATCTCCGAATACACCGGTTTCCCCGAGATGATGGATGGCCGCGTGAAGACGCTGCATCCGAAAGTCCACGGCGGCCTCCTGCACCTCCGCGACAACGCGGAGCACGTGGCGCAGGCGAAGGAGCACGGAATCAAGCCGATCGATCTTGTGGTGGTGAACCTCTATCCGTTCGAGGCGACGGTGGCGAAATCGGGTGTGACGCTGGAGGAGGCCATCGAGCAAATCGACATCGGCGGACCGTCGATGCTCCGCAGCGCGGCGAAGAACTACCGCAGTGTGACCGTCGTGACCGACCCGGCGGACTACGCGGAGATCATCGAGACGATGAAGGCGAATGACGGCGAGACGACGCTCCAGTTGCGCGAACGGCTCGGCATCAAGGTTTTCGTCACGACTTCAAAATACGACGGGGCGATCGCAAATTTCCTGAACAAGGAAAAGGAGTGCCCGTCGTCGTTCAGCCTGAGCCTGCCGCTGGTCTCGCAGCTCCGCTACGGTGAGAACCCGCACCAGTGCGGCGCGCTGTTTGGGAAATGGGACGACTACTTTGAGAAACTGCACGGCAAGGAGCTCTCGTATAACAACATCCTCGACATCACCGCGGCGGCGGAACTCATCGAGGAGTTCAGCGAGCCGACAGTCGCGATTTTGAAGCACACGAACCCGTGCGGCGTCGGCAGCGACGCGGATCTGCGCGAGGCGTGGGACAAGGCGTTCGCGACCGACAAGCAGGCGCCGTTCGGCGGCATCATCATCTGCAACCGCCCGCTCACCGAGCCGCTCGCCCGCGCCATCGGCGAGATTTTCAGCGAGGTGATCATCGCGCCCGAGTTCGAGCCGGACGCGCGCGCACTGCTCCAGAAGAAGAAGAACCTGCGCCTCATGCGCAAGCTCGGTCCGGTGCAGGCGAAGGAGGACCAGCTCATCCGCAGTGTCGTCGGTGGCGTGCTCGTGCAGGGCCGCGACACTTCGCCGGAGACGGACATCGAAAAGAAGGTGGTCACGAAGCGCCAGCCCACGGCGGACGAGCTGTCCGCGATGCTCTTCGCTTGGAAAGTCGTGAAGCATGTGAAGAGCAACGCGATCGTCTATGCCGGCAGCGACCGCACGCTCGGCATCGGCGCCGGCCAGATGTCGCGTGTGGACTCGAGCCGCATCGCAATCTGGAAAGCGAAGGACGCGGGCCTGTCGCTGAAGGGCAGCGCGGTCGGCAGCGATGCATTTTTCCCATTCCCCGACGGCCTCATCGCCGCTGCGGAGGCCGGTGCGACGTGCGCCATCCAGCCCGGTGGATCGGTGAAGGATCCGGACGTGATTACCGCCGCCGATGAACGGCAGATAGCGATGATCTGCACGGGTGTGCGGCACTTCCGGCACTAAGCGAGGACGCGAGCGGTGAAACTCGGCGTCAACATCGATCACGTCGCCACGCTGCGCCAGGCGCGCTATGCGGCGAACATTGACGCACACAACGCAGAGCCGGACTTGCTCTCCGCTGCGGCAGTATGCGAACGCGCGGGTGCGCACGGCATTACGATCCACCTGCGCGCAGACCGGCGGCACATTCAGGATGCCGACGTTTTCCGCCTGCGGGAGAGGATTGAGACAAAGCTCAACCTCGAGATGGGCAACACGCCTGCGATTCTCGAAATCGCGCTGGGCGTGAAGCCGGATGAAGTCTGCCTCGTGCCCGAGAACCGGCAGGAGATCACGACCGAGGGCGGGCTCGATGTTGCGGGGCAGTTCGATGTGCTGCGCCCGACGGTCGAGCGACTGCACGGTGCGGGCATCCGCGTGAGCATGTTCATCGAACCGTCACGCGCACAGATCGAGGCGTCCCATCGCCTTGGCGCGGAGATGGTCGAATTGCACACGGGCGCGTTCGCGAATGCCACGGCGGAACAGCAGTCGGAACTCACCCGCATTCACGATGCATCGATCTTCGCCCATGGGCTCGGGCTTCAGGTGAACGCCGGCCACGGCATCAACTACACGAACATCGCGCTCATCCGCACGGTGCCGCATCTCGTCGAACTGAACATCGGCCACAGCATCGTCGCGCGAGCCGTCTTTGCGGGGCTGCATGGCGCCGTGCGCGAGATGCTCGCGGCGATGAACAACTGAGGAAGCCATGCGCATCATCGGCATCGGCGTGGACATCGTGGAAATCGCGCGCTTCGAATCTGCGCTGAAGAACAGCGGACAGGCGTTCATCGACCGTCTTTTTCTTGAAGACGAGCAGTCCTACTGCTCGCCGCAACGCGAGCCGGCACGATGCTTTGCCGCGCGCTTTGCCGCAAAGGAGGCGGTGGCAAAGGCGCTAGGCACCGGCTTCGGAGCGCAGCTCGAATGGCACAACGTGGAGGTCCGTCGCAGAGCCAGCGGGGAGCCGTTCATCGTGTTGAACGGCATTGGGGCGGACACGGCGAAGCGCCTCGGCGTCTCGGAGTTTTTCCTCAGCATCAGCCACGGCGAGAGCTATGCGGTGGCGAATGTGGTTGCGGTGGGGAACGAAACCTAGCGAGCGAAGCGCACGGGCTCGAGTCAGTCGCCTTTCGTGTCGTTGAATAGCTTCCCGGCTTTCCTTTGCACACGTCCAACGAAGCGCCCGAGTGCACCGCCCACTGCACGTGCGGTGCGGCCAAACGCGCCGCCGCGGTTTTCCCACGCCCGCGCTCGGGCCTGCGCTGCTGTGCGCTTTTCGAGATTCCACGGGTATCCGCGGAAATCCGGCGCGGAAACCACCGCACCGCGGAATGCCATGATGTAGGCGCGGCGCGCTTCGCCGGTCGTATTCGGTCCCGCGCCGTGCAGCGTGCGCGCGTCGTGCACCACGGCATCGCCGGGCTGCAGCGGCACATGCTTTGCGCTGCTTTCATCGAAGCCGTCGCTGCATTCCAGCGCCATGATGCGCGGATCGTTGTTGGGCGAACGGTGCGTCAGCACCGGTCCGCGGTGGCTGGCGGCAATGTATCGCATGCAGCCGTTCTCAACTGTCGCATCTTGGAGTGGGAGCCAGATGCTGATCTGCCGGTAGGTGACGCCAACATCGTCGCGGTGTGCCTCGTCCTGGTGCCACGGCGTCGCTGCCCCGTGACGTGCGGGTTTTCGGATCGCATGTTCAAACCACGGCGTGGCGTCGTCGCCGAGGAGTTGCCTCGCCGCGATGAGTGCGTTCCTCCGGAAGAGTGTCTCGCGCAGTTCGGGCGCAAATTCCGCCGGATTCAGAATCTGCGAAAGCAGGGGCGTCGTCGCCGGATCATCCTCCGCGCTCACCATGTCGAGATGTTTGCCCCGCACGTAACCCGCCTTTTCATCGAAAATGCGGTCGTAAATCGCCCGTATCCTCCCGATTTCCTCCGTCGTCGTCAGCCCGGGAATCGCGAGGAATCCATCCTCGCGAAAGCGCGTGATTTGCTCGGGTGACAATGCGAACGGCTGCGGCATCGGCTGCTCTGATAGCAGAATCCGTCCCAATCACGCCCGCTCAAAATTCCGTTTCCGATGAAACTTCGGTCAGGCAGTCGGCGCGTAGTTCAGCCACGGGCCGAGCCAGCGCTCGCCTTCGGCGACGGGCCAGCCTTTGCGCTTGGCGTAGTCTTCGATCTGGTCTTTGCCGAGTTTGCCGACGGCGAAGTAGCGCGACTCGGGGTGCGAGAAATAGAATCCGCTCACGCTGCTGCCGGGCCACATTGCGCAGGATTCGGTGAGCTTGATGCCGGCGCCTTTCTCCACGTCGAGCAGCGACCAGAGCGTGCGCTTCTCCGTGTGATCCGGGCACGCAGGGTAACCGGGCGCGGGGCGGATGCCGCGGTATTTCTCGGCGATGAGGTCGTCGTTCGTGAGCTTCTCGCTCTTCCCGTAGCCCCATTCGTCGCGCACGCGCTTGTGCAGGCATTCGGCGAAAGCCTCGGCGAGGCGATCGGCGACGGCCTCGGCCATGATGGCGGCGTAATCGTCGTGCGCGGCTTTGAACTTCTTCACCATTTCATCGAGGCCGATGCCGGCGGTGACGGCGAATCCCGCGACATAGTCATCGCCTTTCTCCGCGATGAAATCGGCGAGGCTCTTGTAAGGCTCGGCGTTGTCCTTCGCGACCTGCTGGCGGAGGTGATGCAGCCGGACGCGCTCCTTGCTGCGCGCATCGTCGGCCCACACTACGATGTCGTCGCCGCTGCGGTTTGCGGGGAAGAATCCGTAAACGGCGCACGCCTTCAGCGAGCCGTCGGCGATGATGCGGTCGAGCATCGCATTCGCCTCGGCGAAAAGTTTGCGCGCCTGTTCGCCGTATTTCTCGTGGTCGAGAATCTTCGGATACACGCCGCGCAGCTCCCACGTGTGGAAGAACGGCGTCCAGTCGATAAACGGGCGCAACTCGGCGAGCGGAAAATCCTCCAGCACGCGAACGCCGGTGAACTCCGGCTTCGCGATTTCGGAAAAGCCGAGCTTCGGCGCATTCGCTCGCGCTTCGTCGAGCGAGACGAGCCTCGCCGCGCTGCCTGCGAACTGTTCGCGCAGCGATTGCTGGTCGGCGGCATTTTTCGCGACGAAATCAGCGCGGCCATCGGTGCTCAGCAGCGAACTCACGACTGGCACGGCGCGGCTGGCGTCGAGCACGTGGACGATGGCGCCGTCGTAGTGCGGCGCGATTTTTACCGCAGTGTGTGCCTTGCTAGTCGTCGCGCCGCCGATGAGCAGCGGCTGCTTCATTCCGCGGCGTTTCATCTCCTTCGCGACGTGCGTCATTTCGTCGAGCGACGGCGTGATGAGTCCGCTGAGGCCGATGACGTCCGCGCCGAGTTCGGTCGCTTTGTCCAAAATCTTGTCGCACGCGACCATCACGCCCATGTCGGTGACCTCATAGTTGTTACACGCGAGCACGACGCCGACGATGTTCTTGCCGATGTCGTGGACGTCTCCCTTCACCGTCGCGAGCACGACTTTGCCCTGCGCCTTCACAGCTTCACCACGCGCGGCCATCGCGGCCTTCTCGGCCTCCATGTGCGGCTCGAGCCACGCGACGGATTTCTTCATCACACGCGCGGATTTCACGACCTGCGGCAGGAACATTTTCCCCGCGCCGAACAAATCGCCGACGACGCTCATGCCAGCCATCAGCGGGCCTTCAATGACGGCGAGCGGGCGCCCGTATTTCTCGAGCGCTTCCTTCGTGTCTTCTTCGATCCACGCGTCGATGCCCTTCACAAGCGCATGTGAAAGCCGCTCCTCGACGGTGCCGCTGCGCCACGCTTCGAGCACGGCGATGTCCGCCTTCTGATCCTTCGCCGCGCCAGATGCCTTCAGCTTCTCACCATGCTCGACGAGCCGCTCCGTCGCATCGGGGCGGCGGTTCAGCAGCACGTCCTCGACGAGCGTCTTCAGCTCCGGCTCGATCTCCTCATACACTTCGAGCATGCCCGCGTTCACGATGCCCATGTCCATGCCGGCCTTGATGGCGTGGAAAAGGAACGCGCTGTGCATCGCTTCGCGCACGGGATTGTTGCCGCGGAAGCCGAATGACACATTCGACACGCCACCGCTTACTTTTGCGTGCGGGAGGTTCGCTTTGATCCATCGCGTGGCCTCGATGAAATCCACCGCGTAGTTGTTGTGCTCCTCGATGCCGGTGCCGACGGTGAGGATGTTCGGATCGAAAATGATGTCCTCCGGCGGGAAACCGATTTCGTCCACGAGGATGCGATACGCGCGTTCGCAGATGCGGATTTTGTCCGCGTAAGTCGCGGCCTGCCCCTGCTCGTCGAATGCCATCACGACGACCGCTGCGCCATATTTCAAAATGTGCCGCGCCTGTCGCTTGAACTCCGCTTCGCCGCCCTTGAGCGAGATCGAGTTCACGATGCCTTTGCCTTGCAGGCACTTCAGCCCGGCCTCGATGACCTCCCACTTCGACGAGTCCACCATGAACGGCACTTTCGCCACGTCCGGCTCGCTCGCGAGGAGCTGCAGGAAGCGCGTCATCGCCGCGACGCCCTCAATCATCCCTTCGTCCATGCAGATGTCGATGATGTTGGCGCCGTTCTCGACCTGCTGCCGCGCGACCGCGACTGCCTCCTCGTATTTGTTCTCCTTGATGAGCTTCGCAAACTTCGGCGACCCCGCGACATTAGTGCGCTCGCCGATCATGATGTATTGCCCGATCTGCTGCGTGAACGGTTGCGAGCCGGAGAGGCGCAGCGGCTTCGTTGCTGCGGGCGTGGAAATTCCGCCGAGCCGCTCCGTGTCCGGCTCGCGCAGAGCGAGTTCGCGCGGGTGGCGGTTCGCGAGCGCCTTCGCGATCGCGGCGATGTGCTCCGGCGTGTTGCCGCAGCAGCCGCCGGCGATGTTCACGAGTCCGCTGTCGGCGAATTCGCCGAGGAAGCGACCCATGTCTTCAGGCTTCAGATCAAATCCCGTCGGTGAGAGCGGATTCGGCAGGCCCGCGTTCGGATAGCAGGAAATCGCGGTGCCCGCTTTTTCCGCCAGCTCCGCGAGGAATGGCCGCATTAGGTCCGGCCCGAGCGAGCAGTTCAGCCCGATGCTCAACGGCTTCACGTGCGCGACCGCATTCCAGAATGCCTCGACCGTCTGCGCGGAAATCATCGTCTCACCGCCGCGCCCGACCGCCGCGGAGAAAGACACCGGCAGCCGCACCTTGTCCTCCTCGAACACTTCCTGAACCGCGACGCTCGCCGCCTTCGCATTCAGCGAATCGAAAATCGTCTCAATGAGCAGAAAATCCGAGCCGCCCGCGATGAGCGCGCGGATCTGCACTTTGTAGGCCGCCTTCACCTGGTCGAACGTGCACACACGGAAACCGGCGTCGTCCGCGTCCGGCGAGTTCGTGAGCGATACCGTCAGCGGCCCGACCGCACCCGCGACGAAACGCTGCCGCCCGTCCTTGTTCGCCACGCGATCGCACCACTCGCGGCACTGCCGTGCGGAGATCTCGTTGATTTCCCAAGCGAGGTCGTTGAGGAACTTGTTCTCGATGACCTTCTGGTAAAATTCCGGGTCCTTCCGCCCACCGTGCTCGCGCGGGTCGTCCACGAAGAACTCGCTCTGCCCGATGCTCGTCGCCGAGAACGTATTCGTCTCCACGATGTCCGCGCCCGCCTCGAGGAAGCGCCGGTGGATGTCGCAAATCATGTCGCCCTGCGTAAGCGAGAAAAGGTCGCCGTTATTCAGCAGGTCCTTCTTCGAGTCCGCAAAGCGCGCCCCGCGGATGTCCGCCTCCTTCTTTCCATAAGTGCGGATGGTCGTCCCCATCGCCCCGTCGATGATGACGATGCGCTGACGGAGGATTTTTTCGAGCGGGTGTGGTGAGGAATTCACGATGGAGGTTCTATATCTGACTACCGGGTAAGAACAAGAAACAAATTGACCCATCATGATTCAATGATGGGTCAATTTTTGGATTTCATGGCACCCTTTTGACCGTTGGAAACTCCTTGGACGGCTTTGGCTGATAGAGAGCGTTTGCGCGCTGGTGCGGCCCCGGGCGATCCCATAGCCTCGCCGACATGACCCCCGCCCTTCGCTACTGGCTGGCCATCGCGCTCATTGTGCTCACGCTCGGGCTTCTCTACCCCGGGCTCACGCAGCCTGCGCTCACGATCAATGCTGTGCTCGATGTGGAGGGCGTGGGGCAGAAGGTGGATGTGCTCTCAAAGTCCGCGATCCCGCCCGAGCGGCTCAAGCAGGTGCGGCGTTTTTTGAACCCCGCCATGTTCGATGCGATTGACGATGCGGGGTTGAATGAGCGCATCGGTCTGCTGTTCGGCGCCATTGTGCGGGGGCAGGTGGAGGGCGCGCGCGCGCAGATTGACGGACAACTCGTGTATCAGCAGAAGCAGCAGGTGGTGGAGACGATTCGCTATCTGCTTCAGAACGGCGGCTACACCGCGGGCATCCTGCTCCTTATTTTCAGCATCGGCGTGCCAGTGGGGAAGGTGCTGCTCTTCTTTTTTGCGCTGCACACCACTGCGGCCCGCCGTGGAAAAATCCTGAGCTTCATCAATGTGATCGGCAAGTGGAGCATGGCCGATGTCTTCCTGGTCGCTATCTACACCGCGTATCTCGGCGCGCGCTCATCAGTGGGCATCGGGCAGGCGATCCATTTTGAGACGCACTACGGGCCGGGGTTTTACTGGTTCGCCGCATACTGCGTGGTGTCACTCGCCGCCCAGCAAGTCGCGGTGGGACTCATGCGCGACTGGAAGCGGGACGCCGAAGCGGCGGCGTGATCGGCGGCACTTCCGAGACGCCCGCTAAGCGGAAGGAATGCGTGCGAGTTCCTCGACGAAGTGAGCGGTGATGCGCGCTGCTTGTTCGGGGGAAAATACGGTGTTCCGGTGAGTGACGCAGAGGGACAGCCGATCCTTGATCGTTGTGAGGGTGAAAACGATCGGGACGATTGGGCCGGCGGGAGAAACCCGGACGTAGTCGAGAACGGAAGGATCGCCCGCGATCCACGAGTCCGTGAGGTTGACGTTCGAGATGCCGCCAAGCGTTGGAATTCCACGATGGAACATCAGGGCTTTGCGGTCGGGGCGGTTGAACACCCGCCAGAACAACTCCGCCAGTTTGAACCCGGGGAACAGGTGAAGGACGCGCTCCGCAGATTTCGCAGTCTGGGTCTGCGGGGATATTTGCGCCACGATGTCGTCGAGGCTCGGCGAACCAGCAGGCTCGATGATCACGCTGAAGTAGCCGAGGAAGAACCCGAAGAGATCGTCCACGGGGGCTTTTGCAAACGGACGGATATCCATCGCTACGGACATGCTCGCACAGTCACGGGAGCGCTTGCCCGGTGGCGGCGGGCCGATGTGCTTCAGCAGTGCGATGGTGGCTGCGGCGAGAAAGACATCGTTCACCTTGGCCTTCAGCTTTTTCGCATGGCTCTGGATGCGCCCGATCAATCCATCCGGCAGTTGCCGGTGCGAGAAGCCGACTGAAAAATCCAGCGCGTTGTAAATCACGAGCCGCTGCGCCCGGCGGTGGCGCCGGTAGTTTCGCAGGCATTCCAACATCACCTTCAACCAACGCGGCCGGCCAAACTGTCTGTAAAATGGAGTTGTATTCAGGCGGAGGACGGTCAATTGCGCCGAGGAGCCCTCCCGTTGGAACTCCGCGAAAATGCGCTGCATTAGAAGTCGGACGGACTGGCTGTCGGCAATCCAGTGGTCAAACGTGACTCCGAAGTGGTAGTCGGCGGAGGCAGCGTTCTGGACGACGAAGAATCGCAGAGGAGATTCGCCGGCGGCGAACGGCTTGTTCAGTTCGGCGGTGATCCCTGATTGGAGATCGCCATAAACCTCCCCGACGACAGCGGGCGCCTTGATGCCGAGCGGAGTGATCACCGTTTCCGCTGCCCGGAGCCATCGTTCCTGCTCGGGCTGTCCTTTCACCCGCAGCAGATGCAGGGCATTGTAGGCACCCAGCGACGTCCACCGCCGCATGAGCGCCTGAAATGCATTCTGCGGCTCCATGTCTAGCAGCGTGGGATGAAGCGCCCCGTGGTCTTCATGTAGTCCGCGTAGGCCTGGCCGTGCGTGGAGAGCATGTGCTTTTCCTCGCGCACCGCCTCCACCACCATGAGGGTGGAGTGAAAAGAAGCGACGACGAGCATGACGATGCTCGGATTTGCAGCGAGCGAGCCGAGGACGAGCAGAATGGACAGGGCGTAAATCGGATGCCGCACTCGGCGGTATGCACCGCTGACGACCATCGCGGTCTTCTCGTTCGGATCGATGCCGATGCGCCACGACGTGCCCATCTCCCGCCAGCAATGATACGAGGCGGCGAGCGCGAAAACGCACACAGCGGCGCCGAGCACGCCGGTGACAAGCCAGCCGATGCTGGCATTCGTGAAGCCGGGAATGTGGAACCAAGGATAGAAGAGCCACGCGCCTAGGACCGGGGCCCAGACGAGGCGCATGACCTGTCCGGTCCGCTCCCGCGGGATGACATTCGGATCCTTGCGGATGACGCGCGAGATGCGGATGCACTTCACCGCGACCGTGACCCAATAAATGCCCACGCAAGCCGCTGCGACGATGGATGAAATGAAGGTGATCATGGCTGCGTGGTGACGGATTGCAGTTGGATTTGCCGCGCACGGACGCACAAGGCAAGGGCCGTCATCGCGGAGGAGGAAATCCGTTCAAAGCCGGCGCATTTCGCGTCGCGCAATTCAATTCACCGGGAGGAACGGCCAGCGCGCCTTTCGGATCGAACCGGGCACGCCTTCGCTACCAACTGCAAGATTTCGCGTTGAAGCTTCACGTTCTCATCGATGTTCGAGTGGTTGGTGTTCTTTTCGAGCAGGTCGCGCCGGTCCGTTGCGAGGTTGAGGTTATGAAGGGCTCCGGCCGCACCCGGCTCCTTTTCCAGCGGAATGCCACGCCACCACGGCAGGTTGTCCGTCCAGCCGCGCGACTGGTAGTAGTTCATCGTGCGGACGACGTTGCCCGGGACACGGGGAGGCGTCACCGGATCGATGAAGATGAGCAAGTCCACCTTGATGTTGCTTTTCGCCAGCTCCCTCGCGATGCGGATGCCGTGGTCCACCCCGTAGGAGTGGCCGATCATGACGAGAGGCTCGGGATTCGGGGCATTCCTGTAGGTCTGCGTGATCTGGCGCGCGATCCACGGCCACTGGTCGTGCTGGTAAACATCGGCGTCGTAGCCGTCTGCCTTCAGCTTGTCGCATAGCTCATCCATGCCAAACGACCAGACGCCGATGAAACCCCGCAGAACCACGATCTTGCCGACACGCTTTGTCGTCGAGGTGGGCTGGATTTTCTCCACGGGCCCCGGCATGACCCACGCGGTGCATCCGCTGAGGAGCATCAGCACGCAAAGCCCCGGCACCAGATTGCACAACGAACGGCTCATCCTGAAAATCATCGCCAAAAACTGATCAGCGTCGGAGCCTGCATCAAGAAAAATGCGGGTCACAAGTTCAGGCGACATCTTCGTTTGCCCATGCTCGAGCGTCACCGGGGATATCTCGGCACGCCCCCCTGCGAAGTGAGTTTCGCGCGATCGGGAGCCGGGTTCAGGAAGTTCACCGACACAGCCTGTTGATTTTTTCCCCCCCCGCCCCCACACTCCGCGCCCTTTTCCAAAATGACCGAAACGCTTTCCGGCAAAATTGCATTCATCACTGGCGGCGCGCGGGGCATCGGGCGCGCGACGGCGCTCAAGCTCGCCCGCGCCGGCTGTGATGTCGCGATCGCGTATTTCAACAGCCACGAGGAGGCGGAGGCCGTTTGCAAGGCGATCCGCGACATGGGCCGCCGCGCGCTCGCGGTGCAGGCGGACGTGAGCGACCCGACGAGTCTCGCCGAGGCGTTCGATGAGTTTAAGAAGCACTTCGACCGCGTGGACATCGTGGTGAGCAACGCGGCCATCGGTGTGCTGAAGTCCGCGCTGGAACTCACGCTGAAGCACTGGCGCCGCTGCATGGAGACCAACGCGCTCGCGCTGAACACGCTTGCGCAGCTCGCCGTGCCGCTGATGACGAATGGTGGCGTGATGATCGGTCTCTCGAGTCTCGGCTCGGTGCGCGCGATTCCTGCCTATTCATTCATCGGTGCGTCGAAAGCTGCGCTCGAATCACTCGCTCGCGCGCTCGCGCAGGAACTCGGCCAGCGCAAGATTCGCGTGAACATCGTCAGCGCCGGCGTGGTGGACACGGACGCGCTGAAACATTTCCCCAACCGCGAGGAACTCCTCGCCGAGTCCGCGCGCCGCACGCCGATTCAGGAGCCGCTCACGCCCGCGCACGTTGCGGACGCCGTGTATCTCCTCTGCCAGCCCGAGGCGGCGCTCATCACTGGCCACACGCTCGTCGTCGACGGCGGCTACTGCATTTCTGGATGACCTCACCCTCGCTCGCAGATTCCGGCCTCGCCGATGGCGTGGCGCTCGTGACTGGCGGCAGCCGCGGCATTGGTCGCGCGATTGTTGGCACGCTCGCAGCAGCGGGCATGGAGGTTGTCTTCACGTATCTCGGAAATGCCGCCGCTGCGGAGGAAACCATCGCCGCCTTTCCCGGCGCGAAAATCTCCGCGAAGTGCGTGGACGTGCGCGACTCCGCAGCATGCCAGGCGTTCGTCGAGGAAACCGAGGAGCGCACCGGGCGCATCGACGTGCTGGTGAACAATGCCGGCGTTATTCGGGACAATCTGCTCGGCATGCTCAGCGACGACGACATTCGCACCGTCCTCGCCACGAACGTCGAGGGCGCGTTCAATATGTGCCGCAGCGTGCTCCCTTTCATGATGAGCAAGCGCCGCGGGCGCATCATCAACATCAGCTCCGTCTCCGGCGAGAAAGGCGGCCGCGGCCAGACGAACTACGCCGCGAGCAAGGGCGCCATTAACGGCTTCACCCGCTCGCTCGCGTGCGAGGTCGCGTCGCGCAACATCCGCGTGAATGCCGTCGCGCCCGGCGTCATCGATACGGAAATGTCCAAGACCGTGCGCGAACTCGCCGGCGACCAGATCACCGCGCGCATCCTGCTGAAGCGCATCGGCAAGCCCGAGGACATCGCGCACGCCGTGTGGTTCCTCGCCTCGCGCTATTCTGATTACATCACCGGTCAGGTCCTGTCCGTGGACGGCGGCTTCAAGATGGAGTGAAAATGCCAGCGCTTCCTCTTGCCCTCGCCCGCATTTCCGCGTGACGATTCCCGCCCGAGCACCCGCCACACTTTTATGAGCACCACCAACATCACCAAAGAAGAGATCGCAGCCATCCTCCCGAAAGTCTCCGAGACCATCGCGGATGCGCTGGGCTGCGACGCCGCGGATGTGAAGCCCGACTCCTCGCTCATCGGCGACCTCGGTGCCGAGTCCATCGATTTTCTCGACATCGTCTTCCGCCTCGAACGCGCGTTCAAAGTGAAGATCCCGCGTGGCAAAATCGTCGAGGACGCTCGCGGCACGCTGTCCGAGGCCGAGTTCGAAAGCGGCGGAGCGCTCACGCCAGCAGGCGAAGCGCGTCTGCGCGAATTCCTCAACGAAGTCCCCGCCGACCGCATCAAGTCGCCCGTGAAAGCCGCCGAGATCGCGAAGCTCTTCACCGTCGAGACTTTCGCAAAAATGGTCATACGCCAGCAGAAGGCGACGCCTGTGGCGTAACGACTTCTTTGAGTTTCGCCCATCCGCCATACGTTCGGGCTTGCCTGCCAAATTGCGAATGCAGGCTTCGGCGCTGAGTTCGGATTCTTGGGCTCACGCACATTACCAGCGGCGGTAGTGCTGTCAGGATGCGCCGCTGCACCGTGCGCCACGTTTGTGATGAACTGTGGGTTCCTCGAAGGAACCTGCCTCTCGGCTATCTTTCGAACACCTCCCGCTTTTCGATGAATATCTTCAGCCCCTCCTTCGAGAAGTTGTCCATCAGCGCGTCGGGCGCAATCGCCTCGGGCATCATCACGCCGCGCTCCGGAATCGCACCCTCGACGAGCAGCCTCGCGGCGAGCGCGGGCGGGATGCCGGTTTGCACGACCGTGAGCGAATAGCCGTAGCGCTCGTAGGTCTCGCGGTGGCTGTCCATGGTGTAGATGAAATACTCGACGCGCTTGCCGTCCTTCGCGCCTCGCACCTCGGTGCCGACACACGAGTAGCCGTCCGCGGTCGCGCCGAGCGTCGCAGGCTTGGGCAGGTTCGCGCATGCCACGCGCACGGGGCTCACCTCCATGCCGTCCACCTTCACCTTTTTCCAAGTGTCGAGTTCCAGCAGCGCGAGGCTTTTTGCGAGCTGCACGACTTTGTCGCTGAGCGTGTATTTGAAGACGGAATAACAAACGCCCTTTTCCACGAACGGCTTGTGGAGCCCCAGCGACACGCCTTCCTCGTGCGCGACGGCGTAGGTCTTCATGAGCCCGAGCGGCGGCGGGAAACGGTGCCACTCCACCTCCGTCTCCAGCGGCTTCCCACTCATCACGCGGCAGTCCTTCACGAAATACGGGACAGCTCCGAGTTCCTCGAACAGCGTCTCCGGCGAGAACAGCACGGCGAAGCGGTAGCCCTTCACGTCCGCGTTGTCCGCGTCGAGCACGCGGATGCTCTCGGCCGTGTCGAGCCGGTCCATCGCCCACCGCGCAAAGACATTCACCGCGCCGGGATCGCAGCCCATGCAAAGTAGGCCGAGCAGGCCCTTCTCGCGGAATCGCGCGTCGAACTTCTCAATCTCCGCCTCATAGCTGTTCTTCGTCGGCCGCTTCACGCCGGGCGGCGAATAGATGTCCGCGGCCATGTCGAGGTAGTGCGAGCCCGCCTGCGCGCACGCTTCAAGAACGCTGTGATTCACAAGCCACGTCGCGCAATTCAGCGTCACCGCGATCTTTTTCTCCGCGATGAATGCGGCGAGCGCCGCCGTGTCCCCGGCATTCAGCGACACCACCTCGAAGCGGCTCTTCTTCGTCCGCTCATGCAGGCGCTGCGCGTAGGTCGTATCCACGTCGCCCAGAAAGATGCGCTCGAAGACCGGATAGCCGTGCAGCTTCTGACCGACGACAGAACCCACTCCACCGGTGCCGATAATGAGCGCGTTGGCCATGTCGGAAGCTCGCCGAACGCCCCGCCTCTGGCAAGGCAACTGGCGACGGCGAATTGCGCCGAATCGGATGTGATGTATGTTCCGCCAAACAATGGACGAGCAATTTTCTCCGGCGCCCGCGGGTGGAGAGTCGTCTTCCCACCAGAACGCCGAGCCGCGCGGCCTCGTCGAACGCATCGAGCATCTGATCGTCTCGCTTCCGCCCGGTGACACCGCGCGCGCACGTCTGCTCGAAATCCGCTCGGAGGTGGCCGAGCGCGAGGAGATCATCTTTGAGGCCCAGGACACCATCGAGAAGCTCGAGGGCGCGCTGCAGAAGGTGACGCAGCCGGCGAACCGCATCGGCACCTTCATCACCGCATTTCCAAAATACGACGGCGGCCGGCCGGCGCTGCTCGCGCAAATCGTCGTCGGCGGCTCGGAGTTCTACTGCAATGTGGACCCGCGGCTCGACCTGCGCGGATTCCGGCGCGGCACGCGAGTGCTGGTGAATGAAGCCTACGTGGTCGTCGGCGATCTCGGCTACGACCGCGCGGGTCCCGTGGTGAAAGTCGCCGAGTTGCTCGGGAATGACCGCCTGCGCGTCGGCGGGGAAGCTGGTCAGCAGAGCCTCGTGCTTTACCGCAGCGAACTCCTCGCGAAGGAAAAGCTGAAGACCGGCGATGAAGTCCGTGCGGATGCGAATTTCCGAGTCGCCCTCGAGGTGCTCGCCCGCACCAAGAGCAACGAGTATTACCTCGACACCGTGCCCGAACTGCCGTGGGAGAAAGTCGGCGGACAGCAGGAGGCCATCGGCGCGATCCGCGAGGCAATCGAGGGGCCGCTGCTGCACCCGGAGCTTTACGAAAAGTTCCGCCACGCAACGCCGAAGGGCTTCCTGCTCCACGGCCCGCCCGGCTGCGGAAAGACTCTCATCGGCAAGGCGACCGCTTGGAACCTCACGCAGCAGCTCCGCGCGAAGACCGGGCAGGAGATGCGCGAGTTCTTCATGCACATCAAGGGGCCGGAAATTCTCAACATGTGGGTCGGCGAGAGCGAACGGATCGTGCGCGAGATCTTCGCAACCGCGCGGGAAAAGCGCCGCGAGGGTTACCTGCCGTTTGTGTTCATCGACGAGGCGGAGAGCATCCTCGGCACTCGGCGGGCGGGGCGCTGGAACAGCATCCTCAGCACACTGGTGCCGATGTTCTGCACGGAGATGGACGGGCTCGAATCGCTGAACGACGCGGTGATCATCATCGCGAGCAACCGCGCCGATTTGATCGACCCGGCGATTCTGCGGCCAGGGCGCATTGACCGGAAAATCAAAGTCAACCGCCCGACGCGCGAGGGCGCTCGGGAAATCTACCGCATCTACCTCACACCTGAGCTGCCTTACGATCCCGCGCTGCTCACGGCCAAAGGCGGCATCGACGTCGCCATCGCGCACCTCGTTGACCGTGTGATTGATGCGCAGTTCTCCCATCGCGACGAAAACCGCTTCCTCAGCATCACACTCCGCAGCGGACGCCGCGAGACACTCTACCGCGGCGACCTCGTGAGCGGCGCAATCATCGCGAGCATCGTCGAGCGGGCGAAGGGACTCGCCATCAAGCGCGCGCTCACCAGCGGCAATGACGAGGGCATCAGCGAGAACGACCTGCTCGTGTCGCTCGAGGCTGAATACCACGAGAATGACATCTTCCCGCCGACGGACATCACCGAGGACTGGCTGCACCTGATCGATCACGACGCGGAGAACGTGGTGAAAGTGTCCCCGTTCCGCGCAGGTGTCGAAGCGGCGAAAGCCCCCTCTCCGATCGTGTAGCGCGCTCCGAGGTTGCATTGCCGGGGGCGAAGCGTTTTGCTCCGGGAGCATGCATTCCCCTTTCAGGTCAGATGAGAAGTCGCTCGCGAGGCGAGACATCCAAATCGAGCGCAAGCAGGTGAGCATCGAGATGCGCGAGAATGCGCGCGGACGGTTCCTGCGCATCGTCGAAAAATGCGGTGGAAAGGCGAACGTGGTGATCTTGCCGGACACGGGGATCAACGATTTCTTCGCCGCGCTCGACGAAGTAATCGCGGATACGAACGCGCAGGACCGCGGCGGGCAGGAAGCTTGAAAACTCCTAGCATCGGCGGCGCGCGCGAATTGACGCTGGGCGCTCCCCTTTTCCCAAAAACCAACATGAAAACAAACACCCTCCCGCTTCTCCTCACGGCAATCGCCAGCCTCACAATCGGCGGCGCGGCGTCCGGCGCCGACAACGTGCCACCCGAAGGTTTCACCGCGCTCTTCAATGGCAAGGATCTGTCGGGCTGGTATGGCTGGGGCACGCGTGATCCGCGCGACCTCGCAAAGGCTTCGCCGGCCGAAGCGGCTGAATACAAGAAGAAGTCCGTCGAGGGTGGGACCGACGCGAAAGGCAAGCCCATCACCGACCATCTGAACGCCCACTGGAAGGTGGAGAACGGCGACCTGGTGAACGACGGCAAGGGTCTCTACGCCACGACGGAGAAGGACTACGGCGACTTTGAGCTGCTCGTGGACTACAAGATGCAGCCGAAGGGCGACAGCGGCATCTACCTCCGCGGCGTGCCTCAGGTGCAGATTTGGGATTACACAAAGGAAGGCGGCAAATGGAACATCGGCGCCGACAAGGGCTCTGGTGGTCTTTGGAACAACTCGCCCGGCGCACCCGGAAAGGATCCGCTGGTTCTCGCGGACAAGCCGTTCGGCGAATGGAATCACTTCCGCATTGTGATGAAGGGCGAGCGAGTGAGCGTGTGGCTGAACGAGAAGCTCGTCGTGGACAACGCGGTGATGGAAAACTATTTCGAGAAAAAGAAAGACGCCGACGGCAAGCGCATCCCGATTTTCGCACGCGGCCCAATCCAGCTCCAGACCCACGGCAGCGAAATCCGCTGGAAGAATGTCTTCATCAAGGAACTCAAGTAGTCCGCGCAAAAGCTCTCACCGAATCCAAAACCCATGAAACTCATCCGCTCCCTCATGCTCGGCTTCGCAGCCGTGCTCACCGCATTCTCACTGACAGCCGCCGACAGCGACGGATTCGTGTCCATCTTCAATGGCAAGGACTTCACCGGCTGGGACGGCCCCGTGGACAACTACGAGGTGAAAGACGGCGCGATCGTCTGCAAGCCCGGCAAGGGCGGCACGATTTTCACGAAGGAGGAATACTCGGACTTCATCGTGCGCCTCGAATTCAAGCTGCCCGCCGGCGGCAACAACGGCCTCGCGATCCGCTACCCCGGCAAGGGCAACACGGCCTACGAGGGGATGTGCGAGCTTCAAGTGCTCGACGACAACTATGAGAAGGTGAAAGGCAAAATTGACCCGCGCCAGGCACACGGGTCCGCTTACGGGATGGTCGCGGCAAAGCGCGGCTTTCAGAAGCCCATAGGCGAATGGAACTCGCAGGAGGTCACCGTGAAGGGCTCTACGATCAAGGTCGTGCTCAACGGCACCGTGATTCTCGACGCCGACCTGAGCAAGGTGGACCTCGAAACCGTGATGGCGAAGAGCAAGCACCCCGGCCTCACGCGCACGAGCGGGCACTTCGGATTCGCGGGGCACAACGATCCCGTTGAGTTCCGCAACATCTCCATCAAGAAGCTCTAGACGGAGCGCACACTTCACGCGAAGAGCGCGGGCGCGAAGTCCGCGCTCTTTTCGTTTCCCATGAACCCACTCCGCCAGCACTGGCAGCTCGAAGAGGGACTCACCTTCCTGAATCACGGATCGTTCGGCGCGTGCCCGCGCGTGGTCGTCGAGGAGCAGACGCGCCTTCGCGCGGAAATGGAGCTCAATCCCGTGCGCTTCCTATGGCGCGAGATTGAGGGACGCCTTGATGCTGCACGCGGGGAGGTGGCGCGTTTTGTGGGTGCGGATGCGGCGGAGGTAGCGTTCGTGCCAAACGCGACCAGCGCGGTGAACGCTGTGCTGCGGTCGTTCCCGTTTCAACCCGGCGACGAGATTCTCGTCACGGACCACGGCTACAACGCCTGCAACAACATCGCCACTGAATGCGCGGCCCGCAGCGGAGCCAAGGTCGTTGTCGCGCACCTCCCCTTCCCCATCGCCTGCCCGGAACACGCGCTCGATGCTATCCTCAGTTCCGTCACCTTGCAGACGCGACTCGTGCTCGTGGATCACGTCACCAGCCCGACTGCGCTCGTCCTGCCGGTTGCGGAAATCATCCGTGAACTCGAGCCGCGTGGCATCGCAGTCCTTGTGGATGGCGCCCACGCGCCGGGAATGCTCCCGCTCGAAGTCGGCTCGCTTCGCCCGTCGTTTTACACGGGCAACCTGCACAAGTGGGTCTGCGCCCCGCGCGGAGCCGGTTTCCTCTTCGCACGCAGCGACCGGCAGCATGGCCTGCATCCCGCCGCGATCAGCCACGGCTACAATACTCCGCGCACCGGACGCTCTCCCTTCCACGACGAATTCGACTGGCAAGGAACACTCGACCTGACCGCCTGGCTGACCGTCCCGGCTGCGATTCGCTTCTGCGAAAACCTCCTGCCCGGCGGATGGCCCGCCCTCATGCGGCACAACCACGATCTCGCCTGCACCGCGCGACGGATGCTCTGCGAAAAGCTCCGCGTCGAACCGCCGTGCCCCGAGACGATGATCGGCTCAATGGCAACGTTCGCCCTGCCGGATTCATTGCAGGAAAGAAGCACCGGTCCTTCGCGCGCCGTCATCGCGAGATTCGACCCGCTTCAATCCGCGCTTCTGCAGCAGAATCATATCGAAGTCCCCGTGGTTCGCTGGGGCTCGCCGGCGCGGCGCTGGCTCCGCATCTCCGCGCACGCCTACAACACGCTCGCCGAATACGAGCACCTCGCTGACTCGCTGAGCACCGCGGCAAAATCGGCGCAGGCTTGACCAAGATCAAAGCTGCGACACACGGACCTCGCGGGTTTAAACAAGCACATGAAATACCTTTTCTTGCCCCTGCTGGCCCTTCCGCTCGCGGTCATGCACGCCGAGGACTTCCAAGGCGCCGACCACCCGCTCGAATACGATCACGAGCCCATCAACTACTCCACCAGCCAGCCGAAGGATCCCGTCTCGGTCGTGCAGCAGAAAATCCTCAGCGGCGAGCTGAAGCTGAAATGGGACGAGAAATTCGGCTGGCTGCCCGCACTGCTCGACGCGTTTGGCGCAAAGAAATCCTCGCAGATTCTGCTGATGTCCAAGACGTCCCTTCAGCGCCGCCACATCTCGCCCGACAACCCGCGCTCCGTTTTTTTTGCCGACGACATCTACCTCGGCTACATCCCCGGCGCGCCAGTCATGGAAGTCTCCTCCGTGGACCCGCAACTCGGCGGCACCTTCTACTACATCGAGCAGGAGCAGGTGCGGAAACCGAAGTTCGTCCGCAGCAGCGACTGCCTTTCGTGCCACGGCGGGCAGCGCTCGCTCGGCGTGCCCGGCCATTTTGTCCGCAGCGTCGTGACCGACCCGTCGGGCGAGCTCATCACACTGGAGGAAGTGCGCGACATCACGCAGTGCACGCCGCTGAAGGATCGCTGGGGCGGCTACTACGTCACGGGCAGGAGCGGCTCGCAGTTCCACCGCGGCAATCTCATCGGTGACAAGGACCTCGAGCGTTTCAAGCGCGAGCCGGGCTTCAAGACGAACCTCACCGACCTCTCGCCGTTCTTCGACACGACAAAATACCACGGCACCGGCAGCGACATCGTCGCGCTCATGGTGCTCGAGCATCAGGCGCACATGCACAACTACATCGCGCGCCTCAACATCGAAGCCCGCCAGATGCTCGCCGCCTACGGCCATGTCCGCTACATCCGCTCGCAGGTGGACGCCTTCATCCGCTACCTGCTCTTCACGGAGGAATTTCCGCTCTCCGGAAAAATCGAGGGCAATCCCGACTTCGTCCGCGACTTCGAGGCGACCGGCATCCACGACTCAAAGGGCCGCAGCCTCCGCCAGCTCGATCTGAAGACGCGCCTGCTCAAATATCCCTGCAGCTTCCTCATCTACTCGCCGTCGTTCGACGCCATCGCACCTCAGATCAAAGAAGTGATCCTGCGGAAGCTCCACGACATTCTCACGGGAAAGAACACCGACGAGCAGTTCGCCAAACTCAAACCCGAAGACCGCAAGGCCATCCTCGAAATCCTTCTCGAGACAAAGAAGAACCTCCCCGACTACTGGCGCAAATCCTGAAGCGCGAGCAATTCAGTGCTTCTGCTCGCCTCCATGCTCCCAGCGCGAGAGTGACTCCTCGTGAAAGTGGCGGCGTTTGCGGAGTCTCGCGAGCAGGCCGTAGCGGGGGCTGAGCGCCCATGCGGCGAGGAAGCACGCGCCGAGCACGAGCACGATCGCCGCACCGCTCGGCACGCGGTCGAAGCGGTAGGAAAGCACGAGGCCGACCACCGATGACACGGAGCCCAGTGCCGCGCCGCCCCACAGCATCGTGCTGAAATTATCCGTGAGCAGGTAGAGCGTCGCCGCAGGCGTGACGAGCAGGCCGAGCATCAGGATCACGCCGACCGCCTGCGCGCTGCTGATCATCGTGAGCACACTGGCGGCGACGAGCAGCACATGCAGCGCGTCCACTTTCACGCCCTGGCTGCGCGCGACCATCGGATCGAAAAGCGTGAGCAGCAGCGGACGCAGGACGAGCAGCAGTCCGGGCACGACGACGAGCGTGACGCCGTAGGCAATCCACAGGTCCGCATTGCCGATGCCCAGGATGTCGCCGAAGAGCCAGTGCTTCAGGTCCACCTGCGTGGGCACAAACTGCAGCAGCACCACGCCGGCGCTGAACGCCACCGTGTAGAGAATCGCGAGCGACGCGTCCTCCTTCAACCGTGACGTGCGAGCGAGGACCATCGCGCCGAGCGCCACGAGCAGCGCCGCGGTGATTCCGCCGAGGAAAAGCCCCGATGCGCTGAGCCCGCCCGCGACGAGCAGCCCGAGCGCGAGGCCGGGCAGCATCGAGTGGCTGAGTGCGTCCGCCATCAGCGACATGCGCCGCAGCACGATGAAGGTGCCGAGGAAGCCATTCGTGAAACCGATGAGCGCGCCGCCGACGAGGGCGCGCTGCATGAATTCATGGCTCCAGATGTCAGTGAGGAAACTCATGGCTCAATGTGCGTGACCATGTCCGTGCGGCACGCCCGCGAACGCGCGCATCGAGTAGGCGCGCTGGATGTTCTCCTCGGTGAATGCCTCCGCCGTTGGCCCGGCGGCGATGAGCTCGCCGTTGAGCAGCACGACTTGGTCGAAAATCGCGGGCACCGACGCGAGGTCGTGATGCGAGACGAGCAGGAGCTTTCCCGCCTGCCGCAGCGTGCGGAACGTCGTGCGCAGCGTGTCCTGGTTCGGCTTGTCGAGGCCGGTGAACGGCTCGTCGAGCAGGAGCACATGCGCCTCCTGCGCGAGCGCGCGGGCGAGGAAGGCACGCTGCTGCTGGCCGCCGCTGAGTGCGCTGATTTGCCGGTCCTGCAAATCATCGAGGTTCATCGCCGTGATGGCTGCATCCACGGCGGCATCGTCGGACGCACCGTATTTCCGCCACCAGCCGAGCCGCAGATAGCGGCCCATCTCCACGAGCCCGCGCACGGTCGTGGGAAAGTCCCAGTCGATCTGCCCACGCTGCGGCAGGTAGGCGATGTCGGGCGTCGCGCCGCGCACTTCGCGGCCGTGGAAATGAATCGCACCCGTTTCACGGTTGAGCAGGCCGGCGAGCGTCTTGAGCAGCGTCGTCTTGCCCGCGCCGTTCGGCCCGAGCAGCGCGACGCACTGGCCGCAGCGCACCTCGAAGGCGATGTGGTGCAGCGCGGGAATCCGCTGATAGCTCACCGTGAGATCCGCGATCTTGAGCGCGTGATCGTGCTTCATGGGAAAGTGAGCACCTCGTCTGCCGCCGCATCGCCCCACACGGTGCGCTCGTGTCCATCCCCGTCGGGCGAAGTCAGCCGCACGCGCATCGCCGCGCTGCGCGTGCCATCGGGCCAGGCCGCGACCACATGCAGCTCGACGCCTTCCTTCGGCCACGGGATTTCCAGTGCGAAGTTTTCCTCCGCCGCGGGCGAGGCCTTGCTCCACACATCCTTGCCGAGGTGCTGAATCGTCACCCGGCTCGCAGCGGTGGAAAAATTGAGCCGTCCCTCGACAGCCGACTTCTTTGCCGGCTCCGGCGTCGGCTTTCCGCTGACGACACGCGCTGATGCATCCGGCTGCGTGATGCGCCACAGCAGCGGAGCGAGCGCGAACAGTGCGACGAACACCAGCAGCGCGCGGAGGACCGGCGAGCCGCGCATCTACTTCAGCGCCTCCACGATCGTCGTCACATTGTGGCGGAACATCGCCTCCACCGAATCGCGCGGCTTCGCGCCGAGTCCGTCGGACAGCAGCTCGCCGCCAAACTTCGCGCCGGCCTCGCGCGTGACTTCCTGAATCACCTTCGGGTTCGCCACATCCTCGCTGAACACCGCCTTCACACCCGCCTTCTTAATCTGCCCGATGATTTCCGCGACCTTCTTCGAGCCGGGCTGGTCGTTCTTCGAGAGACCGGCGATGGGCATCACGGTGAAGCCGTATTCCTTCGCGAAGTAGCCGAACGCGTCGTGATTCGTCACGAGCTTGCGCTGGTCGCGCGGCAGCTCCGCGACTTTCGCCTGCACCCAGCGCTGAAGCGTGTCGAGCTTCGCCACGTAGCGGTCGCAATTGGCGGCAAACGCGGCCTTCGATTCCGGCCTGAGCTTCGTCAGTTCGTCGCGCACATACCTCGACGCGCGCTGGATGTTCTTCACGCTGTGCCACCAGTGCGGATCCTCGCCGTCATGCGCGTGGTCGCCGTGCTGCACGGTGAGCTTCAGCGAGGGAAGCTTCGCACCGACTTCGACGACGGCTGCCTGCGTCACGTCGCGCAGCTTGCCGACGTAACCTTCGAGGTGCTTCGCGGAAAGCAGCACGATGTCTGCGGACGACACTGCTTTGAGATCCGCCGCGCGCGGCTCGAACTCATGCGGATCCGTCCCCGGCTTCACATGGCCGGTGACTTCCACGAGATCGCCGCCCACTTCCGTCGCGACCTCGGTGAGCACGGAGGAGAACGATGAAACGCGCAGCTTCGCCGCATGCACATGTGCGGCGCAGAGGAGCAGGAGGATGAACGTGGCGATTCGCTTCACTGTGGATGGGATACAGAAGCGCCGCCCAAACCGCAAGGCACTCGCTGGCAAATGGCGCGCCCGCTATTTCCCATCGCCGCCCTTTGAACTGCCGCGGCGGAAGAACGGCTTCTCCACCCACTCATAGTGCTCGGGCGCGATCTGGTGCGCCGTCTTGAAATGCGTCTTGCCCACGCGCAGCAGCACATCCGGGCCGTGCTTTGCGACGAGTTCCGCGCCGACGGTCTTCACGCGCGGGTCGGATGCGCCGCGCGGCAGCTCCACTCCGAGATCGCGGCCCGCGTCGCGCATCCAGTTGATGAACCGCTCGCGCGCGATGATGGACGCCGCGGCCACCGCCACATCGCTCTCCGCCTTCGTGCGCGCCTCGAGCCGGATGTGCTTCGCCTTCTCCGTGAATGCCCGCTTGATCAGCGACTCGCTCGCGAACTTGTCGCTCAGCGCTCGCGGACAGTCAGGCCGCTGGTCGAGCAGGTGTTCGATCACCTTTGCGTGGCCCCAGCCCAGCAGCTTGTTGAGGTTTCCGAATTTCCGGTAGAGCTCGTTATATTTCTCCGGCGCGAGCGTGATGCTCGACACGGCGACACCCTCGGTCTCGCGGATTTTCTTCGACAGTTCGCGGATGCGCGCGTCGCTGCCGATGCGCTTGCTGTCCGTGATGCCCGCCTCCATCAGCGCGCGCGTGTTCGTCTCGTCCGTGTAGGCGCCGGCGATCACGAGCGGGCCGAAAAAGTCGCCCTTGCCGCTTTCATCCACGCCGAAGTGCGGCTCGAACATCTCCGGATTGCTCACCTCCTCGTAGCCGAGCTTTGCCTCGCCGAGCACCTCCGGCTCGAGCGTGAACTGCACGAACTCCTGCGTGCCGCGCCCCTGCACCACGCACTTCGGCCCCTTCTCATACACGGCCACCGTCAGCCTGTCCTTCTGCGCAAAGTAGAGCGTGTAGGGCCGCTCCTCGAACTTCCACCCGCGCTCCACGAGCAGCCCTCGCAGCATCGCCGCCTGCTCCTGCGTGAGCGCGCAGGTGTGCAGCGTGATCGGCTTCGGCCCGTCACTCTCCTTGTGCTCTTCGGTCTTTTTCTTCGGCATGAAAGTGCGCGCACTCTGCGCGAGCGGACACAGCCGTGGAAACCGAAATCGCCCGCGCGCGAAACCCGCCCAATCCTACTCGCCGAAATCAAGCACCGAGACACCTCCGCCGCCGTCCTCCTTGTAAACCGTGTCAACCGCCAGCCCCGCGGCGAGCAGCAGCGTCGCCGCGGCGGGGTCGGGATTATGCACTGCCACGACATAGTTGTCCGCCGAGGTGAAGAGCTCCTTCCCGACACCGCCCCACTGGCGCGACACCACGCCCAGCTCCGCGCCGTTCGACGCGATGAAGCGAAAATCCCAGCTCATCCAGTTGCCCTTCACCAGCGCGACCTCGTTGCCCGCTGCGTCATACACGCCGAATTTTCCACCCAGCGTCAGCAGCCGCGATTTGAACATGCCGACGAGGCTGCCGTCGCCTGCGAGCACTTTCACCGTCGGCCGCAGGAACGAGAACCCGCGCGTGATGGAGAACGCGATCGGCCCGTTGATGTCCGCGCCCTCGTGCACGTCCACGCGCGTCGGCAGGTTGCGCTTGTTCATGAGCATGCCTGCGATCGAGTTCAGCCATCCCTTCTTCTCCTTTGCCACGGCGATCTGCTCGCCCGTCGCGCCGTCGAGGATGTCGTAGGTGTCGGTCAGCTTCAGCATGCCGATGTGTTCACGGATGAGATAGGAGCTGAGTGCGGGAAGCATGATTCGGTTTGGAAAAGGTCCGGTCGTCCGGCAAGCGTCTGCCGTGCCGCGCGCCACTCCGCAACCCACAATCCGAAACCCGCTGTCGCTCCGCCGGCCGCTTGCGGCGTGGTTTGCAAAAAACGCGCGTGATTTGCCGTGGCGCCGCACGGAGGACCCCTACGCGATCCTCGTCTCGGAAATCATGCTCCAGCAGACGCAGGTCGCGACGGTGATTCCCTTCTACGAGCGCTGGCTCGCGCGCTTCCCGGACTTCGCCACACTGGCGGCAGCCGAGGAAAGCGACGTGCTCTCGCTGTGGCAAGGCCTCGGCTACTACTCCCGCGCGCGCAATCTCCACCGCGCCGCGAAATCCGTCGTCGAACTGCACGGCGGAAAAATGCCGCGCGACGCCGCGCTCATCCGCGCGCTTCCCGGTGTCGGACGCTACACCGCCGGCGCAGTCGCCAGCTTCGCCTTTGACCTTCCCGAGCCACTCGTGGATGCGAACGTCGCCCGCGTCCTCGCCCGCCTGCTGGACCTGCACACACCCATCGACAGCACCGCCGGTCAGGCCGCCCTGTGGTCTGCCGCCGAGTCGCTCGTCCCGCAAAAGGGCGCACGCATCCTCAACGGCGCGCTGATGGAACTCGGCGCGCTCCTCTGCACCCCGCGCGCACCGCAATGCCTCCTCTGCCCCATCCGCCCGCATTGCGCCGCAGCCGCCAATGGCACCGCCGAATCTCTCCCGCGCAAAAAGCCGCGCCGCAAGCAGGTCGAACTCACCGAGCACTGTGCATGGACCGTGAGCAAAGGCCGCGTCCTTCTCGAACACCAGACTGGCCCGCGCTGGCGCGGCCTATGGAAGCTCCCCGCACTCCCCGCCGCCCCGACTGCCGAGCCGCTGCTTTCCCTCGACTACCCGTTCACGCATCACCGGGTGACGCTCAGCGTCTTTTCGCAGGCCGCACCGTCGGCGCTGCGGGAGAACCTCGCCTGGCACCCGCTCGACTCGCTCTCCGAAGTCCCGCTCACCGCGCCACACCGCAGGGCGATCAACCACCTTCTCAAGCGTGGAAGCAATGGGGCGGACTGAGTTCGACTCCGCGTTCCACACGCTGCATTTCGCATTTGGATAAGTGCCCGCCTCCTTCCGTCGGCGGCTACGGTGTGTTTTCCACGGCACCGCGCCGCCACGCGCGCAGCGCAAAGCCGAGCATCGCGACCCCGGCGCACGGAATCCACACGGTGAACAGCTCCGAGCGCAGCACCGCGAGCCCGCGGGCCGAGAAGAAACCCGCACCGATGGGCGAGACTTCGATCAAGTCGCCCGGGAAAAAGTATCGCTCCGAGGACACCGGGATGAAGAAGCCGACGCCGAGACCTCCATTCGTGAGCGCATCGAGCAGGCCGTGCGAGATCGTGGCGAACGCCGTGAACAGAAACACGGTCCACCGACGCTCACGCCCGACTTTTGAAATCAATGCAAACGCGGTGCCGACCAGCACGGCGAAGAGAATCGAGTGCGTGAAGCCGCGGTGCCCGAACATGTTTCCGTAGGGAATCCCGACGCGGAATGCCGCGACATCGACGTCCGGAAGAATCGAGGCGAGCACACCGAACTCCAGCAGCCTCCGCGGAATCACCCGTGTTCCGAGCGCGCACCCGAGCGCGAGCGGGACTGCGGGATGGGAGATGATCGTGGCCACGCCGCGCGGAGTAGCAGGCGGGGGCGGGGGGCGGAATGACGAAATCCGAATGACGAAAGGCCACGCTGCATCTCCTTCGTCATTCGTGATTCGTCACCCGTCATTCCTCTCATTCCCCGCCTCCTCCGTCGCGGCCACTGCGCAGTTGCCGCGTTCTTCCACCGCACGTAGCGTCGCCGCATGATTTCCACTGCCAATCTTCCCGACGCCAAGGGCCACTTCGGACGCTTCGGCGGCATGTTTGTGCCCGAGACGCTCATGACGGCGCTGCTCGACCTCACCGCCGAATACGAGAAGGCGAAGGCCGACCCCGCTTTCCACGACGAGTTGAATGGCCTTCTCCGCGACTACGTCGGCCGGCCCACGCCGCTCTACTTTGCCGAGCGGCTCACCCGCGAACTCGGCGGCGCCAAGATTTACCTCAAGCGCGAGGACCTGCTCCACACCGGCGCGCACAAGATCAACAACGCCCTCGGCCAGATTCTCCTCGCGCGGCGCATGGGCAAGAAGCGCATCATCGCCGAGACGGGCGCGGGGCAGCACGGCGTCGCGACGGCCACGGTGTGCGCGCGGTTCGGATTCGAGTGCGTTATTTACATGGGCGAGGTGGACATGGCGAGGCAGGCGCTGAATGTCGCGCGGATGAATTTCCTCGGCGCGAAAGTCGTGCCCGTCACCGCCGGCCAGCGCACGCTGAAGGAGGCCGTGAACGAGGCCATGCGCGACTGGGTGGCGAACGTCCGCACCACACATTACATCCTCGGCAGCGCGCTCGGCTCGCATCCGTTCCCGATGATCGTGCGCGACTTCCACCGCGTGATCGGCGAGGAGGCGCGGCGGCAGATTTTGGAAAAGGAAAACCGGCTGCCCGATTTGCTCATCGCGTGCGTCGGCGGCGGGAGCAATGCCATCGGTCTCTTCTGGCCGTTCCTGCAGGACGAGGGCGTGAAGATGATCGGCGTCGAGGCCGGCGGACGCGGCATCCGCGATGGCGAACACGCCGCGCGTTTCCAAGGCGGCAAGCTCGGCGTGCTGCAAGGCACGAAGACTTGGCTGCTCGCCGACGACGACGGGCAGATCCAGCTCACGCATTCCGTGAGCGCGGGCCTCGACTACGCCGCCGTCGGCCCCGAGCACGCCTTCCTCAAGGAGCAGGGCCGCATCGACTACGACTTCGCCACCGACGACGACGCGCTCGACGCCTTCAGCAAGCTGAGCCGCCTCGAAGGCATCATCCCCGCGCTCGAAAGCGCCCACGGCATCGCCGGAGTCATCAAGCGCGCCCCGAAGATGCGCCCCGACCAGCTCATCATCGCGAACCTCAGCGGCCGCGGCGACAAGGACGTCGCGCAAGCCGCGGAGTTTCTGCTCGAGGGGAAGAAGCCGTAGCCTGACCCGTAGCCGCCGACGGCAGGAGGCGGGCTGTTCACCACCGAGTAATCGCTTTGCACCGAAACCTGCTTCGGCTAACGTCGCGAACCGTGATCACCACAAAGAAATCACATCCGGCAGGAGGCAGCGCACCCGTGACTCGTGGAAAAGGCGCGTCCGGAAAGTTCTGGATTCGCCACGCCAATCGCGAACTGAATCGCACGGGCGACTTCATTCTGAAGAATCTCCGCGCCATCCGACAGGAAGCCCCGAGCCGTGCCCGTTCTGCTTGATACCGGCGCGACGGAGCTGCTGCGCCGTCGCCATCGTCAGGTCGAGGCACTCGCAGTCCGCCATTATCCGCCGCTGTTATGCCGCCACGTCATCGGCGAATTTCTCTACGGCCAGCTTCTCGCAGGCGCCGCACCCGACGCGCTCCTGGAAGTGCAGGAATTTCTCGCGGACTTCGAGTGCCTAAGCCCGGATGAGATGACCTCGCTCATCTACGCCCGCGTCCGTGCCGACTTGAAAAAGCGTGGCATCACGCTGCCCGACCCCGACTACTGGATCGCCGCCCACGCCCTGCAAAATCATCTGCCGCTCATCACCACCGATTCCGACTTCAAGCAAATCCCCGATTTGGATCTCCACCTCATCAATGCCTGACGAAAATGCGCCCCGACCAGCTCATCATCGCGAACCTCAGCGGCCGCGGCGACAAGGACGTCGCGCAGGCCGCGGAGTTTTTGCTCGAGGGGAAGAAGCCGTGAGCGAATCCCACAGTTTATCGTAAGTAAAAAGGCCCAGCAATCAGTGCTTCCCTCGGTTCCCCTATGAAATATCCTGCAGACTACAATCTCCTGCCAGACGGTCGCAAAATTTGGCTTGTTCAAGCAAACAACGAAAATGAAGGGGGCTGGCATTGGGACGCGCTTCTCGATGAGAAACCGGCCCAAGGGCCATTCGAATGGGGTGGCGACGAATGGATCCGCGGCCATTCTTGCCGGAAACGGATTCGTGAGGAGTTCCAGCGGGACGACATCGCATTTTGCTATCAAGCGGCGCCGGACAAGCATATTGTCGGCCTTGCACGGATCGCCTCGGAAGGAGGCGAAGATGGCACATTTGACTTTGATTGGTGGTGCCGAGTGCCTCCGGTGTCATATAAAGAGATTCGGAACGATCCTCTCTTGAGGGAATCGGAGAAGGCGAAGCGGGGGCAGGGCACAGTATTCCGTCTTAGTCTGGCCGAGGCGGATCGATTGCTTATGTTGGCTGACCCGAAGCAAGAGCTATTACGGAGCATCCGAAAACAACTCAAGTTCCCATTGGAGACGACTCCCGCATCCGTTGGTGGCCAACAGCGGGCAAGCGAAGAACCTGACGAAGAGGTAGCTGCTGAGCTAATCGAAACTGCACGCGATGCCGCGCAGGGGTTTCAAAACGACCCCGAGGTTCGGAAGGCCGTTGAACAGCACGCAGTGCGGAGGGCTAGGCAGCACTATGAGAGGAAGGGCTACGACGTTCTTGAACGAGGAAAACCCTTCGACCTTGAATGCACCCGTCAGGCAAGCCGACTCTACGTCGAGGTCAAGGGAACACAAACGGCAGGATTGGTGATTATTCTAACGCCCAACGAAGTCGAATGGTCACACAACCACCCGATGGAATTGTTCGTCGTTCATTCCCTTGATGTTTCAAAAGTGCGTGGCCGTGTCACCGTCAGTGGCGGCGTGGAACACATAGTGACCCCTTGGCGTCCGCAGCGGAATGCGCTCAAGGCGATTGCGTATTCCTTCCCGATCCCATCCTCCCAACTACGCGAATAATCGAACGAGGGACAGATTATCCGCGTCCTCAGCGCCCTCTATTCCGACCTCACCGGGCCGGAGCATCTCATCCTCTCTCCCCTCGCCGCATTGCCGCCAATTTCGGCGAAGCCGAACGGGCGGCATCCTTCGTTTCTCGCCCGGCAAGGACGTCGTCCTCGGCGGGAAAGGCTGCGAAGGCATGTTGCCGCCAGTGCCACAGAGCGGAGTGAGCGGCATACTTCGTTTCCGCAAGCCCGGCATCCAGCGATGCGCCCGATGATGTCGTCTCATGGCGGTTAAGCGGCGCGCTTGCTGTGCTTCCCCCGCGATGGCGAACCCGGCATGACTGGGTTCTTTGCCGGACGCTTCGGTCTGCGCGTTTCCTGCCGGTTGTTTTGGGATTCGGCGGTTTCGAGGGCGGCTGCGAGCGGGATTCTGGCGGAAGGGGTGACGAAACACGGCTTTTTCTGAGTGGAGTGCCTGGAGGGCGGCTGCGGCAACGGTTTTGAAGAATCGTGCGGCTTGGATTTTTCCGGGACAGGGCTTTTGACGAATCACGCGGCCTGGACTTTTCCGGGACAGGACTTTTGAAGAATCGCGCGGCTTGGACTTTTCCGGGACAGGGCTTTTGACGAATCGCGCGGCTTGGACTTTTCCGGGACAGGGCTTTTGACGAATCGTGCGGCTTGGACTTTTCCGGGACAGGGCTTTTGACGAATCGTGCGGCTTGGACTTTTCCGGGACAGGGTCAAAAAACCGCCGTCCACTGGCGGCTTGCGCGCGGGGAGACATTTTGGAAGATGGAGCCATGTCCGACGCTCCCCCGACTGCTCCCGCGCCGACCGCATCTCCTGCTTGGAACGAGGATTTGATTTTTGCCGCGCTCGCGGACCGGGCGCGCCGCCGGCTGCTGCTGGCGCTGGGCCGGGGAGGTCCGCAGCCGGGGGTGACCCTGAAAATCGCCGCGGAGCGGATGCTCGATGCCACGCTGAAGCATCTGGCCGGGCTGAGGGACGCGGGCCTCGTGGTGGCGCAGCAGGATCCGGCGGACGGGCGGCGGCTCCTCTATGCGCTCGCTCCGGCGGTGCCGCTGGTGAAGACGGAGGACGGGGCGATGATCGATTTCGGCTTTGTGCGGGTGAGGCTGTAGGGACCGGCGGCGAAGCCGGTGGCGGCGATGAAAAAGGGCGGGCGGGACGGACGCAGGAATCGCGGTGCGCGTCTTTTTTCCAATCCGACGGAACGTCTGCGGCGTCCGCTCAACCTTCTCCAACGGCCGCCGAAGGGAGCGCGCGGCGGGCTACTTACTTCAACGGGTGCAGCAGGGTGTTTAACAGCTTCCTGAGTTCCCGTGCCTCCCACTGGCCGGGCGCATTTGGCTCGTCGAGGTAGCCGTAGTTCAAAACCGAGCCGGCGCATGCGAGCACGAGCCTGGAAGCCTGCCCGAGCTTCCCCATGCCCATCACCGCGAGCCGGCGCTCCTTTTCCGATGAGACAAAGTCGAGCAGCCGCGCGACTGCCCGGCCTTCATCCGCGAGAGCCGCGAGTTTGAAGACATCCGCCCCCGCAGCGAATGCCCGCCGCGCCCGCGAGCGCATCTGCGCCAGGGTCGGGATGCTCCGAAAATGATGGTCCGAGACGACCACTGCGGCCCCGCGGCTTTTCGCGGCTGAGATCACGTCGTCCATGCCGCCGACCGAGCGCAGTTCGACATCCACCACCGCAGCGCGCGGCAGGAACTCATGGAAGAGCGCCCTGCGCTCGGCGACCGGCAGGTTCCCCACTCCGCCCTCCCCGGGGTGCCTGACGGTGAGCAGGACAGGCAGCTTCGCATTCGCGAGGAACTCCCTCACCGCCGCGATCCTCCCGGCGAGGGCATCCACCCGCACCTCGACGAGATCGACATCCGCCTTTCCGAGGCGCTGCGCCAGCCGCAGACCGCCCACGGTGTGCGCGGCCGCCACGACGGCGGGCTGGGAAAAATCCGGCGCTGAATACTTTTTCACTCTGTTCACGCGATAATCTGTTATAGTGCCGGGCGACTTTCCCCCGCTGCCTCGACAATGCTCGGCCGTCGTCAAAAACTCAATTTGCAATTCCTCCAGATCGTTGACGCGTTCCTGATCGTCGCGGCGTATTGGAGCGCGCACTGGTTTCGTTTCAACGGCCCCGACTTCGGGCTGTTCGACACGCACATCCAGCCGTTCACCGAGTTCCAGTGGCTGCTTTTCGTCCTCATCCCCTTCGGTCCGGCAAGCCTCCATGCGCAGGGATTCTATGAGCACGCGGAGCGCAAGACCGTGGCGCGAAGCCTCGGCCAGCTCGGACGGGCGGCAGTGGTGCTCGCGCTCATCACGGCGCTGACTTCCTATTTCCTAAAGCTGAAGGTGGACAGCCGCGCCGTCATGCCCGTCTTCGCCGCGCTTGCAGCCGTGCTCCTGCTCTCCCGGGAATGGCTCACCGTCACGAGCTACCGCCGCCGAGTCAGGAGCGGCGAGCTGCGGGAGCGCATCGTGCTCGTGGGAAATTCGGCCGACATCCACGCGTTCCGGGCGACGCTCACCCCTTCGGAAAAAATGGAAATCGAGGTCGCCGAGGACGTGGACATCGCCGCGCGGACGCTGCCCGAATTTGTGGAGGCGCTCCACAGGCACGCGCCGGAACGCGTCATCTTCGTCGGCAACCACAGCGAGCTGGGCCGCCTCCAGGAATACATCAGCGCCTGCGAGACCGAGGGAATCGAATCGTGGCTCAGCGCGGACTTCATGCAGACCGCGATCGCGCGGCCGGACTTCGATCACCTCGGCACCCGTCCCATGCTCGTCTTCCGCACGGCGCCGAGCGTTTCGTGGGCGCTTTTCCTGAAGCACGTTCTCGACCGCGTCGTCGCGCTCACGCTGCTCGTGGCGCTCTCGTGGCTGTTTGCGATCATCGCCATCGCGATCAAGCTCACCTCGAAGGGCCCCGTGATCTTCCGCCAGTCGCGCGGCGGAAAAAATGGCCGCCCATTCTCCATGTTCAAATTCCGCACGATGCGGACCGACGCCGAGATGCAGCGCGACGAACTGCAGAGGTTCAACGTGATGTCCGGCCCGGTTTTCAAGGTGGAGAACGACCCGCGCATCACCCGCATCGGCCGCCTCCTGCGGAAGACCTCGCTCGACGAGCTGCCGCAGCTCTGGAACGTGCTGAAGGGCGACATGAGCCTCGTGGGCCCGCGCCCGCTCCCGATGTATGAGGTCGAGCGCATCGAGGCCACCGCCCATCGCCGCCGGCTGAGCATGAAGCCCGGCATCACCTGCCTGTGGCAGATCAGCGGGCGCAACAACGTCACGAGCTTCGAGCGCTGGGTCGCCCTCGACCTCGAATACATCGACAACTGGTCCCCGCTCCTCGACCTCCGCATTCTGCTGCGGACGATTCCCGTGGTGCTTTTCGGCCGCGGGGCAAAATAGCGGGCCGGCACGCGGCAAGGCGTCGCATCGCGCATCCGCCGGTTCACCGGCTGTTCACTGCTTAGTTCCCGCCTCCGCACCGATCGGCGGCTTCTTGCCACCATTGGCCTGGGGCGCACCGGGAGCGGCGGGGGCCGCTGGATTTGCCGGAGCGGCTGGATTCGCGGGAGGTCCGGAAGCCGGCGGCGCAGGAGGCTGCGGAGGCGGAGGTGGCGGCGGTTCCTGCCAGAGGAATAGCTTCCCCTTATACTCCCCCAGTTCCTTCAGCAGCGCGTCGCAGCGCGACTGCCACAGCAGCAGATCCGGAGGCGCGGTCTCCTTCTCCGCCGAGCCGGGAAAGACGATATATGTGACCTTGAGTTCGTTCACCGCGCGCACATCGCCATTCGCCTTCGCATTCACCTCGCGGCACAGCCGCAGCGAAGCCTCGCCCATCTTTGTCGTCGGCCCCGAGTCCCCGATGATCGCCGGGTAAAACACGTCGCCCGCCAGCACCACGCAGTAGTCGCCCATGCGCGGCGTGTAGCCGTTCCGCTTCGCGCTGAACATCGGACCCGGCAGCACGATGAACGGATCCATGGAGCCGATCAGGAAACTGTTTGCCTTCATGTCGCCGAGTTCCGCCCGCAGCCGCACATTGTCCGCTTTCAGCTTCGGCACATCCGCCGCGTTTTTCGGATCTTTGATTTTCGCCTCATTCTCCGCGATCCGCTTTTCCCAGATTGGCGCGCACGGATTGGGCGTCGGCGTCCGCTTCTTCCATCGGTAGCTCGTCATCGGCTGATACGTCCGGGAGCTTGTGTCAAAGGTCGGCAGGCGGTCGCCATCCGCACCATCCGTGTCCACATCCATGTCCGCCTGGATGAGCAGCGCCTTCCGCTTCGTCGCGGGATTCTGCAGCTCGAGGATGGTCTCGCAGTCGTAGAAGTTGTGCCGCGAGAGGAGCAGGTCGAGCCGGTCGAGGTTCGAGCGGATCGAGGTCACCTTCCGCCGATAGAGCTCGTCGAAGTCCGCCGACACCTTCGCCGCCGGCAGCATCGTCTCCAGCGAGGGCAGCACCTTGCCGATGTTGGCGTTGAGCTTCGCCAGCTCGGCAAGGCTCCGGTGCGGCTTCGGCACGGTCACCTTCACGCTCACCTCCACCGTGTAGCTGTCCGGAATCTCCCGCTCCGCGGTCGTCGTCGTTCCAGCGACCGTCTCGAGCTTCGTCTTGAAATGGATCCCGTTGAAGATGCTGCCCACATTCAGCACCTTCTGCGGCACATACGGAGTCGGCACTGGTGTCGGTGCGGGCGTCGGAGTCGGAGTCGGCGGAGGCGTGGGGACCGGCGTCGGCGCGGGAGTCGCGGAAGGTGTCGGCGACGGTGTCGATGCCGGCGCCTTCGGCTCCTCCTTCCGGTCGCAGCCCGCGAGCATCACCGCTGCGCCGATAATGCACAGCCTCGCCGGCCACATCGGAGCGGATCGATTTCCCTTGGAGGCAACGAGGCTATTTTTTGTGCGCATCACGCGAGCGGATTCCCAGAAAAGGGCGCAGAATGCAAATCGGCACCAGCGCCGTGATGAACATCAGCACCGCGAGCGGCACCCCGGGAATCGTCCGCGCGCGACCGCGATCCAATCCGCGCAGGCCCTCGCGCACAACGCGCTCCACCGGTTGCTTGAGAAACGCCGGCGCCGGCATCGCATCCTCCTCGCCCGCACGCCTTGCCAGCGCGCCGAACTCCGTGTCCACCGGACCGGGGCACAGCGCCGACACCATCACGCCCGTCCCGCGCAGCTCCGCGCGCAGCGCCTCGGTGAAGCTGTTCACATACGCCTTGCTCGCCGCATACACCGCCATCCTCGGCATCGGCAGATAGGCCGCGATCGAGCTCACATTCAGAATCGCCCCGCGCCCTGAGCGAATGATGCCCGGCAGGAGCGCATGCGTCAGCCGCGTCAGCGCCTTGATGTTCACATCCAGCATCGCCTGCACGCGCTTCCAGTCGCTGTCCTCGAAAAGCCCGTGGTCCCCGAGGCCCGCGTTGTTCACCAGAAAATCCACCTTCGTCCCATCCGCCTCCAGCACCGTGAGCAGCCGCTCCACCTCCGCGCCATCCGCGAGATCCGCCGCGTGGCACTGCACCTCCATCCCGCTCCGCGCGATCTCCATTTTCAGCTCCTCCAGCCGCTCTGCGCGCCGCGCCACCAGCAGCAGCGCCTTTGCATGCGGCGCGAGCTGCCGCGCGATCTCCGCGCCAAGGCCCGACGAGGCCCCGGTGATCAATGCAGTGCAGCCGTGCAGCGAAGTCATGTGCCGCGTCTTATTCCGTTTCCCGCCGAGCGTGTCCAGTGACGAGTGCGCGCCACTGCTCACCCACCGCATCGCGCCGCACATTCAAAATTCAAAATTCAAAACTTTGAATTTTTCTCCACCCTTGCGGCATGACCGTGCTCAACCTCGCCACCCAAGTCCCCTTCACCACCAAGGACGGCTCCACCATCCGCAGCATTCTCGACCGCGCGAATGCACCCGTGAGGAACCAGTCGCTCGCCGAAGCCACCGTTCCCGCCGGCACCGCCACGCAGCGGCACTACCACTGGCTCAGCGAGGAATTCTACTTCATCCTCGAGGGCCGCGGCTCCATGGAAATCGACGGCGAACTCCGCGACGTCGCCCCCGGCGACGCCATCCTCATCCCACCCGGTGCCTGGCACACCATCACCGCGAGCGAGACGCTCCGCTTCCTCTGCTGCTGCGCGCCGCCCTACAGCCACGAGGATACCTACTTCGAGTGAGCGCACCGCTTGCCACGGACGGCAACTTTCCCCACCCTCCGCCGCCCTATGTCTGACCAAGTCCGCGTCCGCTTCGCTCCATCGCCCACCGGCTACCTCCATGTCGGCGGGGCGCGCACGGCGCTCTTCAACTGGCTCTTCGCACGCCACACGGGCGGAAAATTCATCCTGCGCATCGAGGACACCGACGCGGCGCGCAACACCGAGGCGGCGATGCAGGCCATTTACGACGGGCTGCGCTGGCTCGGGCTCGACTGGGATGAAGGCCCGCAGGTCGGCGGCGGGCACGGGCCGTATTTTCAAAGCCAGCGCAACGACATCTACGAGCGCTACCTCGCGAGGCTGCGCGACGGCGGCCACATCTACGAGGATGGCGGCGCGCTGCGCTTCCGTTCGCTGCGCAAGACTCAGACGGTGGACGACATGGTGTGCGGGAAAATTCCGTTCGACCTCTCGAATGCGGAGACGCATCCGGACATGACCATCCGCCGCCCGGACGGCTCGTGGATTTTCCATTTTGTGAATGTCGTGGACGACATCGAGATGCGGATCACGCACGTCATCCGCGGCGAGGACCACCTCTCGAACACGCCGAAGCACCTCGAGCTTTTCGAGGCGCTCGGAGCAGCCGCACCGCGCTACGCGCACATCCCGCTCATCCTGAACAAGGACGGCACGAAGATGAGCAAGCGCGACCAGGGCGCGGCAGTGGGCAGCTATGTCGAAGGCGGCTATGTGCCGGAAGCGGTGCGCAATTTCCTGTGTCTGCTCGGCTGGTCGCCGAAGGACGACCGCGAGATCCTCGACATCGCGGAGGTCGTGGAGCGCTTCGACCCGGCGAACATCAACCGCAAGGCCGCGCACTTCGACTTGGAGAAATGCGACTGGCTGAACCAGCAATACATCATCCGCATGCCGGCTGAACGGCTCGCGGAACTCGTGGAGCCTTGGCTGCAAAAGGCGGGTGTCGATTTCGGCACGCGCGCCGCGCTGCTGCCGGTGCTCGGTCTCGTGCGCGAGCGACTGAAGAAGCTCAGCGATGCGCCCGCGTGGATGGACTATTTCTTCACCGAGGAATTCCCGTTTGATCCCGAGGCCGTCGCGAAGGTTTTCAGCAAACCGAATGCGCTCGACCACCTTCGTGCGCTCGCGGCTGCCTACGGTGGTGCCGCGGAGTGGAACGCGGCGGCGCTGGAGACGTCGCTGAAATCCGCGGCGACAGTCGCGGGTGTGAAAGTTGGGGAGTTCGTGCACCCCGCGCGCATCGCAGCGACGGGCCGCAGCGTGGGAGCGAGCCTTTACCACACCCTCGAAGTGCTCGGCCGCGACCGGGTGCTGGCGCGCTTCGAGCGCGCGCTGGCGAAATTGTCCGCTGCGAAGTGAACGAGACGACGTGAAGGAAATTTACACGATCGAAGACCTGCGGGACTGGCGCGCGGCGACGGCGGACTGCGAACCGCCGCTGAAACTCGCCGTCATCGGCGATCCGGTCGCGCATTCCGCCTCGCCGCAGATGCACAACGCCGCGCTTACCGCGCTCGGCATTCCCGCGCGCTACACGCGGCTGCACATCAAGCCGGAGGAACTCAGCGAGGCGCTCGGGCTCCTGCACAAGGCGGGCTTCATCGGCATCAACTGCACCATCCCGCACAAACCCGGCGTGCTCGATGCAGTCGATAGGGCCGACGAAGGTGCGAAGCGGGCGGGCGGCGTAAACACGGTGGTTGTCGGAAAAAACGGGAAGCTGACCGGCTTCAGCACGGACGGCCCCGGCTTCGCGCGTTCCGTGCAGGAGAGCTTCGGCATCGAACTCGGCAAGCTCCGCGTGCTCGTGCTCGGCGCCGGTGGCGGCGCTGGCCGCGCCATTGCGATGCAGTGCGCCGCGGAAAACTGCCCCGCACTCACGCTGCTGAACCGCAGCCTCGACAAGCTGGAGCCGCTGCTCGACGACATCGCGGACATCTATCCCTTCGACCGCGTGGCTTCCGGCGACCTCTCCGATCTGTTTTTGAAAATCGGTCTCGCAAACAGCGACCTCGTCGTGAACTGCACCGCGCTCGGCATGAAGGCCGGCGACAAGTCGCCCGTGCCGCAGCGCCTCATCGAGGCGCGCCACGTTCTCTACGACACCATCTACGTGGGACACCGCACTCCCCTGCTCGCCGCGGGCGACGCCGCGGGCGCGAAAGGTGCGAACGGTCTCTCCATGCTCCTGCACCAAGGCGCGCTGAGTTTCAAAATCTGGTTCGACCAGGAACCACCGCTGGAAGTGATGCGCGAGGCGCTGCTCAAACGGCACGCCTGAGCGGCCGCACGCTCAGGTGCCGCGCACAGCGGCAACGTCGCGGGCAATCTGCTCGCGCAGCGCCTCGATGCCGGAAAATTTCTGCTCCGGGCGGATGAAGCGCTGGAAGACCACCTCGATGTCGCAGCCGTAGATCTCGCTGCTGAAATCGAAAAGGTGGACCTCGACGATGCGCTGCGCTCCGGCTGAGATCGTGGGACGCACACCGACGTTGGCGATGCCGGCGTGCGGTTTTCCGTCGAGCACCGCGCGCACCGCATAAACGCCATTGCGCGGAAGCTGCTCGCTCTCCGGCTGCACATTCGCCGTGGGAAAGCCGAGCGTGCGGCCAAGCCTGCGACCTTCGATCACCTTGCCCAGCATGCTGAAGTCGCGGCCCAGCAAGCGCGATGCCGCTTCAAGCGCACCTTCCTCGACCGCTGCGCGGATTGCGGTGCTGCTGACCGCACGACCATCCACCTCGACCGCGGGGACGCCGACAGCGGCGAAATTGAACTCACGTCCGAGGTGCGAAAGCAGCGCGAGGTTTCCACTTCGGCCACGGCCAAAGGCCCAGTCCTCACCGACGCAGATGGAACGCAGCGGCTTGCAAGCTCCGGCGAGTGCGCGGATGAAATCCTCCGGCGGCTGCGCGGCGAACTCGGGCGTGAAATCGAGCACGAGTGCGTGGGAGATGCCGGCATCGGCGATGAGCCGCAGCTTGTGCCGCGTGGATGTCAGCAGCGCCGGGGCCTGCTCCGGCCGGAGCACCGAGGCGGGGTGCGGATCAAATGTCACCACCACCGGGGTTCCATTTGCAGCACGGGAATCCGCAATCGCCCGCTCGATTACCGCACGGTGGCCAAGGTGGAGCCCGTCGAAGACACCGACCGCCAGCGCAACCGGACCCGCGACTTCGGCGAGTTCGGAAATCGAGCGCAGAGTTTTCACGATCGAGAGCTGCTCGCCCGCGGTGTTACGCGCCCCGGAGAATGGACACCTGCGGAAGCGTCATCACCTTCGCAAGCACGGCGTCGAGCGGACCGCTCTTGAGCAGATCGGAGGAGACAGCGCCGTCCACGGAGAACTTCCCGCTCTTCGTGCGGCGCAGCGCCTTCAAGTGGGCACCGCAGCCGAGTTCCTGGCCGACGTCGTGCGCGTAGGTGCGGACGTAGAAGCCCTTGCTGCACACCACGCGGAAATCCACCTCTGGCATGCGCAGCGCGAGCAACTCCTGCGCATACACGTGCACGAAGCGCGGCTCGCGCTCCACGGTCTTGCCCTGCCGCGCGAGCTTGTAGAGCGGCACCCCCTCCTTCTTGATCGCCGAGACCATCGGCGGGAGCTGGTAGAAGTCGCCTTTGAACTTCGCGAAGGCGGCCTCGATCTGCTCGCGGGAGAGTTCCGGCACCGGTTTCGTCTCGGTGACTTGTCCGTCCGCATCCTGGCTGTCCGTGGCCTCGCCGAGCTTGAGCGTGCCGACGTATTCCTTGTCCTCCGCCATGAGCAGATCCTGGATCTTGGTTCCGCGGCCGAGCGTGAGGATGAGGAGGCCGGTGGCGAGCGGGTCGAGCGTGCCGCAGTGGCCGATCTTCTTCGTGTTCAGCGTGCGGCGCGCGATCGCCACGATGTCGTGCGAGGTCATGCCTGAGGCCTTGTCCACGAGGAGGACGCCGTCAATTTCGCGGGAGTTTGTCATGAATGGCTTGGAGAACTTTTTCGCGCACCTCTTCGAGTGTGCCGCGCATGCGCAGGCCCGCGGCGAGCGTGTGGCCGCCGCCGCCGAACTGCGCGGCGATCCGGCAGACATCCACGCTCTTGTCCTTTGAGCGCAGCGACGCGCGGATGAGGCCACCCTCGAGTTCCTCGAAAAACGCGGCGACGATGACACCCTTGATGCCTCGGATGTGATCGATGAGGCCCTCGGTGTCGTCGGGGACCGCGCCAACGGACCGCGCGACATCCTGTGTGAGCGCGAAGCTCGCGACGCGGTCGTCGGAGGTGAAACGCAGCAGCCCGAGCATCGCCTTCAGCAGCTCGATGCGGCGGCGAGGATGCTCCTCGTAGGTCTTCTGCGAGAGCAGGCCGACATTCGCACCGAGGCGCACCAGTTCGGCGCCGATCTCGTAGGTGCGCGCGGTGGTGCTCGGATATTGGAAGCTGCCCGTGTCCGTGCTGATGGCGACGTAGAGGCTGTCGGCCATCTCGTAGGTGAGCGGCAGATCGCATGAGCGGAACAGCTCGAACAGCACCTGCCCGGTCGCGGGCGCGGCGGAGTCGATCAGGTTCAAATCGCCGTAGGCCGGGTTCGAGACGTGATGGTCGATGTTGATCCAGAGCTTCGCGCTCCCCACTGCGCGGATGCTGCGGCCGCCGCGATCCTTCACCGCCGTGTCGAGCACGATGGCCACATCGAAGTCCTCCGGCTGCTCCGGCGGCTGCTGCACGAGTTCGCCGCCGCGGAGAAATGCGAAGCGCTCTACGCAGCCGTCGTCATTCCACATGCGCACCTCCTTGCCGAGCTGGCGAAGGCAGAGGCCCATGGCGATCGTGCAGCCGAGCGCGTCACCGTCCGGACGGTAATGTGAGATGACGGCGAAGCGCTGGTTTGCGCGAAGCGCCTCCGCGACCTGCGCGTAGGCGGGATCAGCGTGCGTCATCTTCGTGGCTCGTTTCGGCGTCGCCGTCGCCGCCACGCGGCGGGGGCGGCAGATGCAGTTCGTCGAGGATCTGCAGCACGCGGTCTCCACGCTCGCCGCTCTCGTCGATCTTGAAGTAGAGATGCGGCGTGTATTTCAAAATCACGCGCCGGCTCAGCTCATGCTGGAGCCGCTGGCGGGCGTCGTGGAGCTGGGCCATCGCCGCGCGCTGCTCCTCGGGCGTGCCGATGACACCGATGTAAACGTGTGCGTTCTTCAGGTCGGGCGTGACGTCCACCTCCTGCACGGTGACGAGCTTCGCCTGAAACGTGAACTCCCTGCGGATGAGCCCGCTCAGCTCGCGCTTGATGGCTTCGTTGACTCGGTCGAGGCGGTTCTTCATGGGTCGAAAGGCGAAGGTCGGGCGCCGAAGGTTGCAAGCCGCGGCTTTCGACCTTCGACTTCAGACCTTCGCTGCACTGCCTCAGAGCGTCTGCGGCACCTTCTCCAGCAGGTAGCACTGGATGATGTCGCCGACTTCGTATTCGGTGTAATCGCCGAGCTTGATGCCGCACTCCACGCCGCTGCGGACCTCCTTCACGTCGTCCTGGAAGCGGCGCAGCGTCGCGATGCCGCCGTCGTAAATCGGCTGGCGGTTGCGGATGACACGCGCGCGGCCCGTGCGCTGGATGCGGCCGTCGCTGACGTAGCAGCCGGCGACGATGCCCTTGGTGAGCTCGAAGACCTGCTTCACCTGCGCGTGGCCGATGATCTGCTCGCGGTTCTCCGGCTCGAGCAACCCGGCCATCGCCTCCTTCACCTGATCGATCAGCTCGTAGATGATGGAGAAGAGCTTGATCTGAACACCGGCGCTCGCGGCGGCCTTCGATGCGTTGTTCTCGACCTTCACGTTGAAGCCCACGATGACGGCGTTGCTCGCCGCCGCAAGGAGCACATCGTTCTCGGACACCGGACCCACTGCCGAATGGACGATCTCGATCTCCACCTTCTTGCTCTGAATCTGCGTGAGCGAATTTGCGATCGCCTCGAGCGAGCCCTGCACGTCGCCCTTGAGCACGAGGTAGAGCACCGGCTTCTCGCCTTCCTTGATGGTGTCGAAGAGGTTCTCCAGCGTCACACGGCGCGGCGCGGTGAGCTTTCCGAGGCGCTTTGCCTCCAGGCGCTCCGCACCGAGGCGCTGCGCGTCGCGCTCGCTCTCCATCACGATCAACTCGTCGCCGGCATTCGGCATTCCGGAGAAACCAATCACCTTCGCGGGTGTGGACGGGCCGGCCTCCTTCAACTGCGCGCCGGTCTCGCTCACGAGCGCCTTCACCTTGCCGGAGTGGTCGCCGCAGATGAACGGCTGCCCGACCTTGAGCGTGCCCATCTTCACGATGACGGTCGCCGTAGGTCCGCGGCCCTGCTCGACCTGCGCCTCGATCACGCTCGCGCGCGCGGGCACCTTGGCGTTCGCCTTCAGCTCGAGGATTTCCGCCTCGAGCAAAATCATCTCCAGCAGGTGGTCGATGCCCTGCCCCTTCACCGCGGAAACCGGGCAGACGATCGTCTCACCACCCCAGTCCTCGGGCACGAGACCCTTATCCTGAAGCTGGCTCTTCACGCGGTCCACGTTCGCCGTCGGCATGTCGATCTTCGTGATGGCCACGATGATCTTCACGTTCGCCGCCTTCGCGTGGCTGAGCGCCTCCAGCGTCTGGGGCATGATGCCATCCGTGCTGTCCACGACAAGCACGACGATGTCCGTCACCGTCGCTCCACGGGCGCGCATCGCGGTGAATGCAGCGTGGCCGGGCGTGTCGAGGAACGTGATGGAATGCTCCACGCCGTCCTTGCCCTTGTGCTTCACTGCGTAGGCGCCGATGTGCTGCGTGATGCCGCCGGCCTCACCCGCCGCCACCCGGGCGGTGCGGATCTTGTCCATCAGCGTCGTCTTCCCGTGATCGACGTGGCCCATGAAGGTGACCACCGGCGGGCGCGCCTTGAGCACGTCGGCCTTCTCCTCGGGCGCGACCTCCTCGGGCTTCGGCGCGGGTGGCGGCTCGACTTTCTTCTCCTCCTTGTGGACACCGGCGCCCTTCTCGCGGCGCTCCTTTTCAAATTTCCAGCCGTGCAGCTCGCAAATCTTCGCCGCGACCTCCGGCTCGAGCGTCTGGTTCTGGTTCGCGAAGACCCCGATGTCCATCAGGTTCTTGATGATGACGAACGGCTTCTGCTGAATCGCGTTCGCGAGATCCTTCACCGTGAACGGCGGCTTCAGGTGCACGAGCTTCTCGCCGCCCGGCGCGACCTCAGCAGCGGCTGCTGCCGGATCCGCCGCAGCCGGGGCGGGTGCCGGCTCGACAGGCGCGGGCGCGGGCACAGGGTCGGGCGCGGCGATTTTTGAAATCGTCGGCAGCACCGTGTTCGCCAGCGTGGACGCCTTGCGGGGACGACTCACCTTCGGCTTCTCGTCCAAATCGATCAGCGAAAGAACCTCCTTCGGCTTCTCCGCTTCCTTTACCTCCGCAGCCTTGGCTCCCCTCTTGGATGCCGGCTTCTCCGCCTTCTCGGCCTTTTCGTCCTCGGCCTTTTTCGCCTTCTTTTCCTCCGCTTCGGCGGGTGCGGCTGGCTTCCTACCCGTGATGGGTTTGAGAAGCGACTTCACCGGCTTGTCGCCTGCGCCGGCTCCTGTGTTTTTGCTCTTCGTGGGCATGAATCGAAATGTGCTCCTTGGTATTCATGGCTTCACTTTATTGTGAAGCCACAGTGGCGCTCTTGGCCTTGCTGACAATCTGCTCGGCGGTCCCGAGATCGAGGCCCGTCGCATCGACAATGTCCTGCGCCGAAACATCGGCGACGACTTCCACGGCATTCATGCCGATGGCGACGAGCTTCTGCGCGACATCCTCGGTGATGCCGAGGCCGTCGATGAGCTGCCTCGCCGCGCCGGACACGCTGGCGTTGAATGCCTCCTTCGCGGAGGTGTCCTCCTCGATGTTGATCTCCCAGCCGGTGAGGCGGGCGGTGAGGCGCGCATTCTGGCCTCGCTTGCCGATGGCGAGCGAGAGCTGGTCGTTGTCCACGCGGACTTCGACACACTTCTTCGCCTCGTTCAGCGTCACGCTCTTCAGCTTCGCGGGCTTCAGCGCCTCCATCACAAGCTCCTTCACGTCGGCCGACCAGCGGATGATGTCCACCTTCTCGTTGTTCAGCTCGCGGACGATGTTCTTCACGCGCGCCCCCTTCATGCCGACGCACGCGCCGACGGGATCCACCTTTTCGTTCGCGCTGAAGACCGCCACCTTCGTCCGGTGTCCCGCCTCGCGCGCGATGGCCTTGATCTCCACGGTGCGGTCCGCGATCTCCGCGACCTCCGTCTCGAACAGGCGGCGCACGAAATTCGGGTGGCTGCGCGAAAGGATGATCTCCGGCCCGCGCGACGTGTTCTCCACGGCCACCACGTAGGCCCGCACCCGGTCGCCGATCGCGTAATCCTCCGTCTGCACGCGCTCGCGGTTCGGCATCATCGCCTCGAATTTCCCAAGATCGATCACCACGTCCTGCCGCTCGAAGCGGCGCACCACTCCCGACACGATCTCGCCAGCGCGGTCGCGGAACTCGTCGTAAATCATCTGCTTCTCCGCCTGCCGGATGCGCTGCATGATCGCCTGCCGCGCCGTCTGCGCGCCGATGCGCCCGAGATCGCGCGGCGTCACGTCCACCCAGACTTCCTCGCCCACCTGTGCGTCCGGCTTGATCGCCCTCGCCTTGGAGAGCGCGATTTCATCGTGCTTGTTCGCGACCTTTTCCACCACGACGAGCTGCGCCTTCGCGGAAAGCGCACCGGTCTTGCGGTCGATCGTCACCTGAAGGTTGCGGCCAGCCTCCACGGACTTCTTCGCGGCGCTCAGGAGCGCGTTCTCCACCGCCTCGATCAGGATCTCACGGCGGATGCCGCGCTCCTTTTCGAGCGATTCAAGCATGGCGATAAATTCGGCGTTCATGGATTTTTCAAAAGTGTCTCGCCGGGAACAAAAAAAGTGGGTGTGAACCCACTTTCAGTGTCCGGTCCGGCAGTTGGAATGCGGGAAACTACTTGGCGATTTCCGGCACGTCAAGCGGTGGTATTCTCCCGGTCTCCGCCACGCCTCAAATGCTCAGGCCAAGACTTCGCATGCGCGTTGTTTCACGGCCGGGAATCATTCGCGACGACCTCGCGCGGCAGGAGCAGTTCCTCCGCATTCCGCGCGAGAAACGGCGGAACCGTCATCAGCGTCTTGTCACCCGCGCAACTGAAGAAACTCCACAGCCGGCCGTCCTCGCCGGGCGGCACCGGCACGCTGAAATAACCCGGCTTCCCCTCAAAAGTATGCACCGTCTTCCCACTGCCATCGCGCATCGTCCCGACGCCCTCGCCGAAGCCCCCCACGATCTTCGTCCCGCGCGGCACGTAGAAATAGAGCGTCCACCGTGTATAGAGCCGCGCCGGATGCTCGGCGCTCGACTCCACTGTCATCGGCGTGTTTTCCGGCCAGGTCGCGGATGCGCCCCCGCCCGCCACAATCTCAATGCGGTGCAGGCCGGTGAAGCTGCTCGTCAATTCCACCGCATGCTCCGCGCGGTCCGGCGGCACCTCCGCATGCGACACGGATTTCCCCTCCGGTTCGAGCTGCGGGAAAATGTCGAGCTTCGTCGCGCCGCGGTCCGTGTAAACGATCCCGCCTTTCACCGTGAAGGCGAACGACTGCGGCGCCTTCTCCACCCATGTGTGATAAATCCTCGGCTGCCGGCTGTATCCGCCCATGCTGCCGGTCTTCACCTGCGGCAGCCTGAGAGCCGTCGGGCGCACGAGGTCGCTGCTGAATGACACCGGATCGAAATCGAGCAGCTTCCGGCTCGCGACCCCTTCCCTCGTGAAGGCGTCCACTTCCGCACGCGTGAATGGCGCGCTGCTCTTCCACGGGTTCTTCCCCTCGGGCGCATTCCACTCGGCGCCCGGGGGAATCTTCACGCTCTTGTCCCGGTGCGCGAGATCCCGGTAGAGGCCGAGCGAGTGGATCATCATCGTCGCGCGCATCCGGTAGGCGTGCCGGATCAGCGCCTCGAACGCACTCTGCCGCGCCGCGTCCTTCGCCGTCGAATAGTCCAGCCACAGCTCCGCATAGCGCGTGTAGAGCGTCAGGTCATCGAGGCGCGCGTGAACCGGCTCGCCGCTCGCCTTCGCCCTCGCCTCGTAAAGCGCGCGATACATCCGGCCGATGAGATCGTCGCAGAGCTGCCGCTTGCTCCGCCCGCCGTTCAGCAGCGCGTAAAACTGCGCCATCGGACCGCCCGCGTCGCCGAAGCAGCCGGCGAGGAACTCCGCCGTGCACGCCTCCGTCTTCGCCGCCTCGCGCACGTCCCACATCATCCGCGCGGCGAGGAAATACCCGAGCCCGTTCGGCCCCCAGTTGTCGCTCGACTCCGCGGAGAGGAAGCGCGCGTGCTTGTCGTGGAAATGCGGGATGCTCGTGCGCAGATACTCGATGTCGCCGCCGCGCGCCGCTCCGGGAAGATCACGGTCCCACGTGTTCACGCTGTAGTATTCGCGGATGCCGAGCGTGGACGCCTTCTGCGACCAGCCGTCCATGAGTTGATCCACCGAGAAGCCGCCGGTGATGAATCCCGTCGCGACGCTGATCACCACGCTCGGATGCACCTTCAGCCGCGGCGGCGGCGAATGCTGGCTGTAGGCATACATGCCCACGAGCTTGTCGGGATATTTCGCCGTCACGGCCGCGGCCACCGCGTTCGCGAGCGTCACCGCCCGGTCGCTCACGCTCCCGATTTTCGCGCACTCGCCGCACTCGCACCAGCCGCCGCCGTCGCTCGGGTCAATGGACACCGACTGACGCGCGGGGTCGGCGTCAAACTGCGCCACCGCATCCGCGGCGACGAGCGCGCGCAGCCCGGGATTTGAAATGCAGAACTTCGTCGATCGCCGCTCCCCCTTCACCAGCCCGAGATACTCCGGGTGCTCGGCGAACGCCTTTTTGTTCCGGCTGAGAATGCCGTCATACGAATGCCCCGTGTGCAGTTCGATGCCCGCCACGCAGCGGTTCTTCTCGCACCATTCGCGATACGGCTCCTTCGCGTAATCCCACGCGCCGTAGCCATACCAGATGCGCCGCGAGTGATACGACGGCTTCTCGATCGCATCCACGTCGAGCGCCAGCGTCCGCCTGTGCGGCACGATCTCCCAGTGCTTGCCGGGAAAATACTGCCGGTATCCTGCATGGAACAACGCATCCCACACCGCATGCCGCACCGCGAGGTCCGTGGCCCCGAGAAGCAGCAGTCCCTTTCCGCCCGAACGCAGCAGATAGTTCTCACGATCCGCCGCAGCCTTGCTGCGCAGCGCCTCTTCCTGCGCAAGCTGCGGGAAATCCGCGGCGAGCCCCACGACAATCCCCTCGCTGCCATCGCCAGTCGTCACCGCAAACTCCGCATCCGTGATCCGCCGCAACTGCTCCGCCAGCGTCCTCGCGTGCTGCCTCACTTCGTCCGTCGCCTTCGCCGAAACGACGATTGCGCACCGCGCCTTCCCGTCTGCGGCGACCGTGAACGGGACCGCGTTCGCAGCCAGCGCGCAGAGACTCAACAGTGCGGCGACAAGGAGGACAGTTCGCTGGATCATGGGAGACTCAAGAAGATGATGGGGTGATGGGGTGACCTGCAGATTCGGTTTCGCGGCATCACTTCCCCGCAGGAGCGCCGGACAAAGTGATGCGGTGGTGAATTCCAAAACCCGGCGCGGCAGCTCCGAATGGCAGCGCGCCGATGTCAGCCTTGCCAGCGCCGCCGCGCAGAGGATCAGGCCACTCCGCAGGCACCGCGATCCCGGCGGCGCGCGCTGGACTGTCCGCAGCGAGCCGCAGGTCCACCGGCGATTTTCCATCAGTGCCGAGGGCCGCGAACTTTGGATCCGCGACGACATCGCTCGCTCCCCATCCCGGCGGATATTTTGCCCTGCTCGCGGCAAAGAGGGGCGACGCGCGGAACTTCGCGAAGACCTCCGCCGCCGATGGCGCGGGACTGCGGACGCTCCAGTGCAGGTTTCCGTCCGACTGGAGATCGTCGCCTTCCGCGAGCGCGGTGAAGTTCACGCCGATGGCCCCCTCCTCCTGCACGAAGAGGTTGTTGAACACGCGCCGCGTCGTGCCTCGCATGTGCCCGCCCCACGTGAACGCGTAGTAGCCGCGCCAGCCGCCGCTGCGCATGAGGAACGTGTTCTGATAGACGTGGTAGATCGGATGCACCGGGCTGCCGTGATCGTGCGCCAGAATTTCCGTGCGCTCATCGAGAAATGCGCCGCCCGGATCGTCCCCGGCTGGCGGCGTCTTGTAGGTGCCGCGCCGCAGATCGAACACATTGCGGAAGATGTGGAGTCCGCTCCCCGGCTCGGCATCCACGGGCACGGGCTTCTTGCCGTGCGCGGTGAAGGGGCTCAGCACGCGCGTGACGAGATTCTGCGAAATCTCGATGCGCCCGCGCGCGCGCTTCGGCCCGGGCTCGAAGCCGTCGTCGTTGAAATTGTCCACGAAGCTCCCGCGGATGCGGCAGTTCACGAGGCCGGGCATCGCGATGAAGTCGTGGTTGTCCGTGAACTCGCAGCGCTCGAAATCGAACGCGTCCCCGTCGGCGAGGATGAGGTAGCCCGAGCCTGCGCGGTATTTGTGGTGCGCGCGCGAATGCCACGGCGCCGCATGCCCGCGGAACGCGCAGTCCACCGCGCGCAGCCCGTTCACGCGCGCGGTCCGCAGCGCCATCTGCCCGCCGTAGAGCGTCACCCCGTCGAGCGTGATGTCCTCCGCGTTCTCCATCACGATCGCCGCACGCTTCGCCCCGCGGACGACGATGTCCTCGAGCCGCAGGTGCGACCGGTTGATCTGCACCGTGTATTCGCGGCCCGCGACGACGAGCGGGATCCTCCGCGGGTCCGTCTCGCCGCGATATGCGAGCGCGCCGAGGCCCGGGAGCCGCGTGTGCGCGAGGCGGACATGGATGCGCCCGGTCTTCTCGTCGCGCCGCGTGCCCGGCCCGCAGTAAATGCCGCCCGGATCATCCGCGCGATCGCCCAGCTCGGGCTTCCAAAACTCATTCGGCGAGCGCAGATCCGCGAGCGTGATGTAGCGGTGCAGCGGCACCATCGAGTCCCCGAAATTCCCCGAGCTGCCCGCCTCCTTGAAGGTGTTCACCGAGCGGAACTCGCCCGGCGCCCCGCCCTCCACCGGCTCCCATGCAGTCGCCGGCGATTCAAAAAACTCCCGGATGCCGCCGTCGATGATCGCCAGCTCGCCCGGATGCGAGCGGATGGTGATCGGCTTCTCCCTCGTGCCCGACACCGTCACCGTCACGCCCTCCCAATAAACCCCGCCGCGCAGGCAGAGCGTGTCGCCCGGCGCGAGGTTCTTCAGCGACGCAGCGAGCGTGCGCCACGGCTTCTCCCGCGTCCCCGGGTGCGCGTCGTCGCCGTTCTTCGCGTCCACAAAAAGCACGGAGCCGGCGGGGAGCGGCCGGCGCGAGGGCTCCGGCAGCGGGCGCATCGGAGGGTGCGACTGGAACTCGGCTGCCTGCGGGCTGGCGGGCGCAAGACAGAGGGCCGCGAGGATCGGGAGGAGGGACTTCATGAGCGGGTGAAGCGTTGCTTCCATCAATGAACCCCTCGCGCGGATTCTCCGAGGAAAAACTGCGCGCGAACGAACGGCCCGCGCCATTCCCCGCAGCCTCCGGTGTTGCGCAGGCCGCACCTGTGCGGACAGCATCCCGGCCACCACCGCTCCACCCATGCACGCGCAACACAGCCACCCACCGCTCCGCCGCCGCCCGCTCCTCGCATTCCTTCTCGCGCTCGCCGCACTGCCTCCCGCATCCGCGGCCGACAGCGCCGCACCCTCCGCCGACGTCGCCCTCGTCTTCACCACCGCATGGAAAGGCGAGCGCATCACGCTGCCGCCGGCATTCGCGCCTGCGATGAAGCTCCGCGGCGTCGAGGAGATCCGCTTTGCGCCCGGGATGTTCGATGCGTCGTCCGCATCGTTCTTCAGCTACATCTTCGCCTTCGCCGTCCCGCAGGAGCAGGCGCTCACGCCGCAGTTCATCCGCGACGAAATCCTCGCCTACTACCGCGGCCTCTCCACCGCGATCCTCCAGCGCAAAGGGATCGATCCCGGCGCGGACAAATTCACCTTCAAGCTCGAGCCGGCAAAGGAGCCCGCGGCCACGCCCGCGAAAGTCCCCGCATCGAAAAACGCCGCGCAGTATCACGGCGAGCTGGGCTGGACGGAGCCCTTCGTCACCGCAAAGCCGCAGGTGCTCCGCTTTGAAATCCAATCCTGGTCCGACCCCGTGACCTCGCGGAACTTCCTCCTCGTCTGCACCTCCCCGCGCCCGCGCACCGGCACCGACGAAGTCTGGCAGGAACTCCGCGCCATCCGCAGCGGCTTCGAGGTGAAGGCCGTCCGCTGACGCGCCATCGTCCGCACCGCCGGCTGGTCCGCGCGCGCCGCCGTCGGCGGCAATCGCTACGCCAGAATCCCCTTCACCACATGCGCCGGCTCCACGCCCGTGAGCCGGAACTCCAGCCCCTGCGACTTCACCGTGAGCCGCTCGTGGTCGAGGCCGAGCTGGTGCAGGATCGTCGCGTGCATGTCATGCACATGCACCGGATTCTCCACCGCGCCGAAGCCGAACTCATCCGTCTGCCCATACACCGTGCCTCCCTTGAAGCCGCCTCCCGCGAACCACATCGTGAACGCGTCGATGTGATGGTTCCGCCCCGTGCTCTCGCGCACCTCGCCCATCGGCGTGCGGCCGAACTCCCCGCCCCAGACCACGATCGTGTTGTCCAAAAGCCCGCGCTGCTTCAGGTCGCGCACCAGCGCAGCGCTCGCGCGGTCGATGTCCGCGCTCTTCATCGGCAGATGCTTCTCCAGGTTCTCCGTCACGCCCCCGTGGTGATCCCAGTTCGTGTCGTAGAGCTGCACAAAGCGCACGCCGCGCTCCACGAGCCGCCGCGCCAGCAGGCAGTTCCGCGCGAAGCTGCTCTCCTTCGGATCCTTGATGCCATACATCTCCAGCGTCTCCTTGCTCTCCTTGTCCGTCGCCATCAGCTCCGGCGCGCTCGCCTGCATCCGGTAGGCCATCTCGTAGGCATTGATGCGCGTCGCAATCTCATCATCCCCCGTCTCCACCAGCCGCTTCAGATTCAGCTCGCGCACCGCATCCACGAGCTGACGCTGCTGCGGCCCCGCGACCTCCTTCGGCGTCGAGAGGTTCACGATCGGATCCCCCGTGTTCCGCAGCGGCACGCCCTGATACGTCGTCGGCAGCACGCCGCTCCCCCACAGCACCGCGCCCCCGCGCGGACCCCGCGGCCCGCTCTGCAGCACCACAAATCCCGGCAGGTCCGAACACTCGCTCCCCAGCCCATACGTCACCCACGCCCCCATGCTCGGCCTTCCGAACAGCCCGCTCCCCGCGTTCATGAAAAGCTTCGCCGGCGCGTGGTTGAAAAGATCCGTCTTCAGGCTCGTCACGATGCTGATGTCGTCCACGATCCCCGCCGTGTGCGGCAGCAGCTCGCTCACCCACGCCCCCGACTTCCCGTGCTGCGCGAACTTGTATTTCGTCCCCAGCAGGTTGTTCCGGTGGCTCGAATCCATGAACGCAAACCGCTTCCCCTTCGTGTAGCTCTCCGGGATCGGCTGCCCGTTCAGCGCCGTGAGCTGCGGCTTGTGCTCAAAGAGATCGAGCTGCGACGGCCCCCCCGCCATGAACAGGAAGATCACATTCTTCGCCTTCGCCGGGAAATGCGTCTTCTTCGGCTCCAGCGGATTCTTCATCGCCAGCGGCGGCACGGCACCCAGCCCCCGCTCCGCCATCAGCGACGCCAGCGCGATCCCCCCGATGCCCATCGAGCACCGGCTGAAAAAATGCCGTCGCGTGATTTCACGGAGCGGATTGGCGCGCAGGGAATGATCGGGATTCACGGCGAAAATGGATGCCCCAGATTAACCCGCGCACCAACCGGATTCGCATCACAATTTTTCCATCCGGACTTCCCCGCAGTTGCCGCAGCCCGCCCTTCGTCGCTCTCCCCCTCCCCCATCTCCCGTAAGCTCCCTCATCTGCATCCCCGTCCCCGGCGCTGCTGGAAAAGCATTCGTCGTCTGGCTCCTCGGAGGCAGCTTCGGCCTCGCCTCCATCTTCTTCAAAGCCATCGGCAAATAGCGCTTCCAGTCGGCGAATGGACCATCGAGGCGGAGGCGCGGTGGCTGAATACCATTCCTTTTTAGTCAGGTTTACACGTGGTTTGACCGGCGGACACTTTACCTCTGATTTCCGCAGGTGATTCCGCGGAGTTTCGCCCATTCGTTGCCGATACTAGATTGTTTTTATCGTATTTCGTTTGACGCGGTTTTGATCCGCGGTATGTGTGTGGAGCCGCGAAGGGACTGCACGTGCAGACAGGAGCGGCTCCATCGTCGGATACGCCACACGGCGCTTCGGCAGCAGGCTTCGCCTGACAGGCCAGACACACACGAAGGGAGGTGAATCCACCTCCGGGAGCAACCGCACGCACCCCCGGCGTGGGATGCCGCACGCGCGTGCCGGGGAACCGTCGGGCAGGGCCCACTCCAACCAATCCAACGCCCGCTCGCACATGAAACATTTCCGTCTTCCGTCCCGTCGTCGCCGCGCCCCGCGCAGCCGCCGCTTTCTCCGTCACATCCTCGCCGCCCCGTTTGCCGCGTTTCTCTTTTCCACCGCACCACTTGCCTCCGCCGCCACGGTGACGTGGCAGGGCGACCTGAGCGGAAGCTGGGGTGCCGGCACCGCAGGCCTCGACACCAACTGGGTCGGCAATCCCCTTCCCGGCACGGGCGACAGCCTGAGCTTCGACCTCACCACCGCCGCCGTCGCAAACCTCTCCACGACCAACGACCTCACCGGACTCGTCCTCGGCGGCACCGCCGCGATCACCTTCACCAACGACGCGGGCACCGGCGGATTCACGCTCGCGGGCAACGACGTCACGCTCGGCGGAAACATCACCTCCGTGAATGCCACGGGCACCCACACGCACACGATCAGCCTCGGCCTCATCCTGAACGGCAACCGCACCGTCACCGCGCTCAGCGGCACCACGATCGCCATCGACGGCATCATCAGCGAGACCGGCGGCGCGCGGAATTTCATCAAGGCCGGCGCGGGCACCGCCACCCTCTCCGCGGCGAACACCTTCACCGGCGCGATCTCCATCAACCAAGGCGTGCTCTCCGTGAACACCATCGCCGACGGCGGCACCGCCAGCGCGCTCGGCGCCGGCACCGTGATCAATCTCGGCAACGCCGCTCAGACCGGCACGCTCACCTACACCGGCACCGGCGGCTCGACGAACCGCACCGTCGCCCTCGCCTCCACCGGCGCCGGCGGCGGCACGATCAACAGCAGCGGCACAGGCGCGCTCGTCTTCACCGGCACCTTCACCAATGCCGGCACCGGCGCGAAGACCCTCACGCTCGGCGGCTCGAACGCCGGCGCGAATGAAATCCAGAGCGTGATCGGAAACGGCAGCGGCACGCTCGCGCTCGTGAAGACCGCCAATGGCGCATGGACCCTCTCCGCGGCAAACACCTTCACCGGCGACGTCTCCATCAACCAGGGCACGCTCTCCGTGAACACCGTCGCCGACAGCGGCACCGCCAGCGCGCTCGGCGCAGGCACCGTGATCAATCTCGGCAGCGGCGCACAGACCGGCACGCTCCTCTACACCGGCGCGGGCGGCTCGACGAACCGCACCGTCGCCCTCGCCTCCACCGCGGCGGGCGGCGGCACCATCACGGCCAGCGGCACCGGCGCGCTGGTCTTCACCGGCGCGTTTTCAAATGCAGGCTCCACCGCGAAGACCTTCACGCTCAACGGCAGCAGCACCGCCGCGAACGAGTTCCAGTCCGCCCTCGTGGACAACACCGGCGGCGCGCTCACCGTCGTGAAATCCGGTGCGGGCGCGTGGACCTTGTCCGGCACGAGCAGCTTCACCGGCGCGCTGTCCGCCGCCCAGGGCACGCTCTCGATCAGCTCCATCGCCAACGGCGGCGTGAACAGCGCCGCGGGCGCGGGCTCCCTCATCAACATCGGCAGCGGCACCACGACCGCAGGCACCCTCACCTACACCGGCACCGGCGGCTCGACGAACCGCACCATCAGCCTCGCGGCGACCACCACCGGCGCCGCGACGATCAACAGCAGCGGCACCGGCGCGCTCGTTCTCACCGGCACTTTCACCAATGCCGGCACCGGCGCAAAGATCCTCACGCTCGGCGGCACGAACACCGGCGCGAATGAAATCCAGAGCGTCATCGCCAACGGCAGCGGCACCCTTTCGATCACGAAGGCGGACGCGGGCACCTGGGCCCTCTCCGGGGCGAACACCCACTCCGGCGGCACCACGCTCAGTGCGGGCACGCTCGCGCTGAACAACGCCGGAACCGCCTCCGCCTCCGCCATCGGCACCGGCACCCTGACGATCACCGGCGGAACGCTGGACAACACCAGCGGCGCCGCCCTCACCCTCGCGACGAACAACCCCGTCTCGCTGAACGGCAGCCTCGCCTTTGGCGGCACCGACGACCTCGCCCTCGGCACCGGCGTCGTCACCATCGGCAATGCGAACCGCGACATCACCCTCAACGGCAGCCGCACGCTCACCCTCGGCGAGCTGCAGTGGAACTCCGTCAACGGCAGCCGCACGCTCACCGTGAACCAGGGCACCGGCTCCGGCGCGAAGCTCGTCCTCGGCGGATTCCAGCTCAACATCAACGCCGACACCGCCGCGCGAAACCGCACCATCAACGGCTCCGGCAGCGTCGAGATCACCGCCCCGGTCGCGAACGGCAACACCTTCGCCAACGGCCTCATCTACTCCGGCACCGGCACGCTCACCCTCTCCGCGGCAAACTCCTACACCGGCTCCACCATCGTCAGCGGCGGCACGCTCCGCCTCGGCGGCAGCGGCGCCATCTCCAGCTCCTCCAGCCTCGTGATCAATGCGGGCACCGTCGATGTCCGCGGCACCGCGGCCGGCACCCTCGGCGCGCTCACGCTCGACGCCGCCACGACGACCGCCGGCGGGCTCACCGCCAGCCTCGTCTCCACCGTCGCGGGCGGCAGCTTCACCCCCGCGGGCAGCATCACCTACAATGCCGGGTCCGCCGGGTTTGAAAACGGACAGGCCACCGTCTCCGCCGACCTCGTCCTCACCGCCGACCGCACCATCACCGTGAACGACAGCCCCGTCGCCGCGCTCGATGTCCTCATCTCCGGCATCGTCAGCGGCGGATTCGGCTTCACCAAGGCCAACGGCGGCACGCTCCGGCTCACCGGCGCGAACACATTCACCGGCCAGGCCGGGCTGAACAACGGCACCACCGAAGTCACCGTCCTCGCCGACATCGGCCTCTCCGGCTCCCTCGGCACCGGCGACAAGGACGCCGCCGCGGGCATCCTCCGTTTTGGCAACGGCGCGAGCACCGGCACCCTCAGCTACATCGGCGCCGGCGACACCACGAACCGCCGCGTGCAGATCGGCACCGGCACCGGCGCGGCCTCCAGCGGCGGCGCCAGCATCCTCAGCAACGGCACCGGCGCGCTCACCTTCAGCGCCTCCGCGTTCAATTCCCCCGTCAGCGTCGGCGCCACCGGACCAGCCGCCGCGCGCACCCTCACGCTCGGCGGCGCCAACACCGGCGGCAACTCCATCCAGGGCGCCATCGTGAACAACACCGGCGCAGGCACCGCCGGCACCAACGCCGTCGGCATCACCAAGCAGGACGCCGGACGCTGGGAACTCGCCGGCGCCAGCACCTACACCGGCCCCACCAGCGTCGGCGCAGGCACGCTCGTCGTCACCGGCACCCTCAGCGGCACCAGCAATGTGGACATCCACGGCGGCACCCTCCTCCTCAACGGCTCCAACCGCATCAACAGCGCCGCGCCCCTCGCCCTCGACGGCGGCACCTTCGCCACCGGCGGCAACAGCGAGGGCAGCGCCGCCGCCGCCGGCCTCGGCCTCCTCTCCCTCACCGCCAGCAGCGTCCTCGACTTCGGCTCCGGCACCGGCAGCATCCTCCACTTCAGCGGCCTCGGCACCCACGCCGCCGGCACCGTCCTCTCCATCCTGAACTTCGACGGCAGCGGCAGCCCCGGCGACGACCGCCTCATCTTCTCCGGCACCACGTCCGACTTCACCGCCCTCTACGCGCAGGCCGATGTCACCTTCAACGGCGCCTCCGGCTACGCCGCCATCCAGTTCGACGCCGGCAACTACGAAATCGTCCCCGTCCCCGAGCCCGCCTCCACCGCCCTCCTCGGCGTCACCGCCCTCTGCGCCCTCATCGGCTGGCGCGAGCGCAAACGCACCCTCCACCGCCTCCTCCCGCGCAGCCAGCCCTGACGCCCACCCGCACCGCCGCCGCAGCAGCAGCTCCGGAGAGCGGCGCCACATCCCTTCGCCCTTCGCCCTTCATCACTCGTTCCCCCTCGTTCCGTCATTCCGCCATTCGTCATCCTCCTCAACGCCTCAGCGCCAGCACGAGCTGGTTGTAGGCGGTGCGCAGCAATTCCCCGCCCTTCCTCCCGCCTACCTTGTCAGCGCCTGGCGGAACGTCTCCAGATACGCCGCGTGCGCCTGCATCTCCGCCTGCGTGGGCGGATCGCTGAAGGTGCCGGTGAAAGGTCCGATCCCGATCGGGTTCCGCGCGGTGGTCGCGATGGCGTCGTCGAGGTTCTGCGGCGTCACCGCACCCATCGGGCCTTGCGGCCCCTGCGGGCCGTCGGCGCCGTTGTTCCCATTCGATAGTTTTTAAGCTATCCGCGCCCCGGGTCCCGAATGGGCAGCGCCAGTCCATTGGGATTCAGCGCTCCCGCGCAAACGGTATCACCAGAAAATCATTTTTTGGTCCTTTCACAGCCGTGGCACCACAGGAAAACCCTTTTTTGGTCCCGTCACGGCCGTGGCACCATCAGAAAACCCTTTTTCAGTCCTGCCATGGCCGTGGCACCACCAGAAAACCCTTTTTTGGGTGATTAGTGATTTGACGCATAAAACGCAGACGCGTCCGACACAGCCTCGCGGTTCGATTTCCAATATAAATTTGAACACTTTGCCGGGAACGGAGTCTGCTTTGTGACTTGCAATTCTTTGTAAAACTTCACAAGTATTCACAACATTTTGCAACTTTTCGCTTTGCAGTTTGGTGTGTTGCATGTGAAACAAACTTCGCGCTGGAAGTTGGAGCTTTCTTGTTCCGACCGCGGGCCGCAAGGCCGTCCAGCGCGTCTTTTTTTTGCGCAACAACGCTTCAGCGCAGATGAAACCCCTTCAAAACTCTGAGGCTTGTGACGCAGTGGCCGTTGTGTTCGTAGCGGAACAAACACCGTTTGATGATTTCAAAAAACCGGTATCCCTCTGGATGCGACGAAAAACGCATTCCGATGATTGTCGTGACAAAATCTGCGAGTTGGACGCCGACATTTTGCGCCTGAGAGATCGCGAAGAACGGGGTCTTTACGATGGAGTCTAGCGACAATCCCCATGAACTTCGCTGGAAGAAATTCGTGATCGCTTCGGCGTTCTTCTTGTTTATGCCGTAGTCGCGGTCATCGAAGATCAGTTTCGCCATCCGGTCGGGATGAGCGATTTTCAAATACATGTCTATTCGCTCGAAGAGGTATCGAAACGTGTTGTCCAGCGCGCGCACATCTTCGCACTGAAATCTCTGCATTCCTTTCTCGAAACAAACGCAGCCAAAAACGTGCAGCCGTTTTGCTTGGATGTAGTTCAACAGATCAAATGCCAGTTCGATGTTCCTCGACTGCTGCCCCTGCTTTTCAAGTTTGAATGCGTAATTCTTGAGCAGTTCCTTGCCTCGAATTTCGTGATTGCTCGCGTATTCGTTGCCCATGTGTTTCCTCTTCAACTGGAACACATCATTCGCAACGCGGTGAAGCTGTTTTTCGGGAATCGCAATGCCGCACAATGCACCGAGCGATCTGCCGGGATGCTCCAATGAATCTCTGAAAGTTTCGTCGAAGAAAACCAGCATGGGCGAGGGTGCGTGACGTTCATCATTTGGCGTGTGCGCTGCCAAGGAAATTATTGAACTGAATTGACGCTCACTGTCGTTCTGCGAAGCTGTGATTGTGCAAAAGCCGAAGAACAAATGCGGTCGTCCGCGCAAGATGCCAGTGATGCGCGAGGGGAAAACCGCGACTGCTGCATTTCAGACTGCGATGCGGCAGGCGTTGAATCCGATTCCTCACAAAAAGACACGGTGAGATTTTTGGTTGATCTCAATCCCGCGCGCTGAAATCTTCTCCGCATCTCCCGGAGCAACATGGAAATTCCAATCTGCACCAGCTTGGTCGTCTGTGAACATGTGATCACGGATGCGACGACGAAGCGGAAATCGCTGATCAACATCATCAACGAGCTTCGCGTTCAAAAAGTGCCGGTTCGCTTCGCCCGGCTTGCTGTCTTTACCAGTCTCACCAATGGTTCTGGTCAAGTGCCGGTGGAACTGCGGTGCATTAAAGTCGGAGCAGAGGAGCCGATCTTCACGATGAAGGGGGCCTTCAATTTTCCTACGCCCAATGATGTGGTGGATTGCGTTTTTGGATTGAAAAATTTTGGCCTGCATGAACTGGGGACATACACATTCGAGCTTTATTGCGACGGTGAATTGCTCCTTGAACGGCGCTTCAACGTTCGCCAAATTGCTTCACCGCCACAACCGCCGCCGCCAGCCCCACCGAGCACGCCGATTGCTTAATCCATAAACGCCATGCCGACCGCCACGGAACAGTTGCTACAAAACTCACCGCAAATCGTTGAGGCCGACTTCAAGAGTCCATTTGAGGAAGCGGAGATGCCTCCCGCCCAAAATCTGACGTATTATCTCGAAGTCACGTTTCCTGCGCTCGCTCAAAAAAAGCCAGAGGAACAGGGTTCCTAGTCGAGCTCTTGCTCTGACTTCCCCGTGAGCTTGCGCCACGTCAGGCGGCGATTCTTCGCGGTCTGCACCGCGCCCATGAAGCGCGATTGATCGGTGCCCTTGCGCTCGTTGAAGCGGAACGCTTGTTCGTCGAGATAACGGAAAAGATGGAACGCGGCAGGGCGAACATACGTGCCCTTCACGCTACGTTTCAGCAGTGACCAGAAGTTTTCGAGGCCGTTCGTGTGAACGGTGCCGTCCACGTATTTGACCGCGTGATCCACAACGCCGTGCGTGTAGTCAGCCGCAAGGCCGTTGTAGCTCGCCAGCGCATCGGTGTTCACCGCCGCGCCCTTCAAGACGTATTTGCGCACGTTCGATTGCAGTTCGCTGCGCTTCGTTGTGTTGATGACCGCCAGCTTCACGCGGCTGCACTTCTCGCGAGTGCTGCGTTCAAGCAAGCCCTGCACGGGAGTCAGCGCGCTGTTGCCGGTGCCTTTGATTTTCTGACGCTTCACGCTGGCGTGCATGTTGCGAGCGCGACCGCCGATCCACGTCTCGTCAACTTCAACAACGCCGTCGAGATTCACAATCCCGCCCCCGTCTTGAATCGCCTTGCGGATGCGATGGCCCATGTGCCACGCGCTCTTTTGCGTGATGCCGAGCGACCGCGCCAGTTCGCAGGAACTCACGCCGTTCTTCGCGTTCACCACGAGCCAGAACGCGGGAAGCCATTTGGAGAGCGGCAGTGGTGAGTCCTCGAAAATCGTGCCGACTTTCGCGGTGAACTGGCGTTTGCAGTCTTTGCAGTTCCACACGCGGCGCACCTTGTCAGGATTGCCCGCTTTGCCCTTCACCGTCGAGACGGACAACTTGCCGATGTTCTCCGAGCCGCAGTGCGCGCAACGCACGCCATCCGGCCAGCGCATCGAAACGAGGAAGTCGTGCGCGCGTGCGTCATCGGCGAAATACGCAACGGCTTCTAGCAGTGTCTCGGGAAGTTTGTCCGTGTTCATGCGCAGAGAATCGCACGCTCACGTTTATGCGTCAAGTAAATAATTACCCTTTTTTGGTCCCGTCACAGCCGTGGCACCACCAGAAAACCATTTTTTGGTCCCGTCACAGCCGTGGCACCACCAGAAAACCATTTTTTGGTCCCGTCACAGCCGTGGCACCACCGGAAAACCACTTTTTGGTCCTGCCACAGCCGTGGCACCACCGGAAAACGGTTCTTTGCCCCTGCCGGAATCGTCGCAAAGACAGAAACCTCGAAATCACCACGCTTTCCGGCCTTTTCGGGAGAATTTGCCGAAACGTCCCAAAGCGGCGGCCGCGCTAATTCCCCGCTGAACCACGGGCATTCCTGCGGCTTGCGGCGCTATTCCCCCGCGGCGCGGCGGCCGCGCTGCCTGCGGCGGGCGCGGGGTCAGCGGGGCGGGTCGCAGAACCAGCCGAATTCGGCCCAGCGGGAGAACCATTCGCGGATTTTTGCGGCGGCTTTTTCCGGGGCGAGGGTGCTGTGCGTGAAGGCGGCGTCGCAGGCGGCCCCGATGGTGGCGCCGGCGCGGAGTGCGAGGAGGAGCGCGTGGGCCTCGGGTTCGTGGCGCTTGTAATAGACGGAGTGGTGCCAGCGGTGGACGGCGAGGAAGACGGGCTGGCGGCTGCGGCGCACGGTGACGGGGCGGGTGCGGCGGTTTGCGGCGCCGCTGACGGCGTTGCTGACGGCGGAGTGGCCGGGGCGGCGGAGCCTGCGGACGAGGTCGTCCACGGGGTGGGAGAGTTCGAGGAGGATGACGAAGGGCTGGAGGCCGAGGCGGAGGCGGCCGGGCGGGGTGCGGGCGATTTTCTCGGCGGGGATGACGGGGCGGGAGGGGCCGTCGAAGGCGAGGACGCGGGCCCATTCGACGCGGGCGACATCGAGGGCGAGGCCGGTGCGGGGATGCGTGAGGTGCGGGTTTGCGCCGAGGAACTCGACGAGCCGGGAGCCGAGGTTGCGGAGGGTCCAGGAGGTGGAGCCGAGTTCGGTGAGGTAGGCGTTGGCGAGGCGTGTGAATTTCCGCGCGCCGAGGACGCCGCGCAGGGCGCCGAAGTCCTCGCCGAATGCGGCGAGGAGGCGCCACCAGTATTGCTGGGCGTAGATTTGGAGCCGGTCGAAGGCGGTGAGGCGGTCGTTGGGCCGGATGAGGCGCTCGGCGACGGCGCGGTTTTCCGCCGGCATGGAGTCGTCCCCGCGGAGGGGCTTCATGAGGGCGCCGGCGATGGCGCGCTGGAATTCGGCGAGGCTGGCCGGGGTGGTGCGTGCGCTCATGCTCATGCTCAGGCTCAGGCGGCCTTGCTGGCGGCGCGGGGGAGGAAGCGTTCGGCTTTCCTCGCCTCGGCGTGGACTTCGTCGAAGGTGGGGATGCGGTCGTCCCACTCGAGGAGGGTGGCGGTGCGCCCGACGCGGCCGATGGCGCGGGCGTAGAGTTTCCAGACGGGGTCGAGCACGGGGTGGTCGTGCGTGTCGAGGATGTAGCGCTCGAACTTGGTGTGGCCGGCGATGTGGATCTGCGCGACGCGGTGCGCGGGGACGGAGTCGAGATAGACGCGGGGGTCGAAGCCGTGGTTCCTGGAGGAGACGTAGATGTTGTTCACGTCGAGGAGGATTCCGCAGTCTGCGCGCTCGACGACCTCGGAGAGGAACTCCCACTCGGTCATTTCCGAGTCGTGGAACTCGGCGTAGCTGCTGAGGTTTTCGACGGCGACGGGGAGTTCGAGGAAGTCCTGCACTTCGCGGATGTTGCGCGCGGCCCATTTCACGGCTTCGCGGGTGTAGGGCATGGGGAGGAGGTCGTGGGTGTAGCGGCCGTCCACGCTGCCCCAGCAGAGGTGGTCGCTCACCCAGGGGGTGCGGGTGCGGCGGGTGAGGGCCCTGAGTTTCCTCAGGTGCTCGCGGTTCGGCCGCGCGGCGTTGCCGAAATACATGGAGACGCCGTGCTGGACGACGCGGTATTGCGCGAGGATCTGGTCGAGCACGGCGAGGGGGCGGCCGCCGTCCACCATGTAGTTTTCGGAGATGATCTCGAACCAGTCCACGGCGGGCTTTCTGCCGAGGATGTGATCGTAGTGGGCGATGCGGAGGCCGACGCCGACGCCGTAGTCGGTGAATGCGTTGAAGCGGGAGGCTGGCATGGGGACGATGGGGAATGCTGGGTTTTGAATCCTGAACCCGCCATGCGGCGCGTGCGGGGCGCTGCGTGGGATGGTGGCGCTTCCAGGATTCAAAGCCCCGCGGTGCCGCAGGGTCTCCGGCGGTTCGGACGCCGGAGACCCGCGGGATTTGCAGGCCTACTTGCCGTGGACGGGCTTGCCGTCCTTCACTGCGCAGCCGCCCTTGCCCTTGCAGGTGTTCTTGCCGGCGCAGCCGTTGTCGCCGCTCTTGCAGCCGCCCTTGCCCTTGCAGGAGTTCTTGCCCTTGCAGTCGTGGGTCTCGCCCTTCGCCTTCGCGTCGGCGAGGACGCCGGCCTTGTCGGCGGAGGACTTGCCGCCCTGCGCTGCTGCGGCGCGGAAGGTGCCGCCGGTGATGATGCCGGCGATGGCCGCGGCTGCGAGGATGCCCTTGGTCTTGTTCATTTTCATGGTGTTGTTCTGTCTGGTGTTTGTGTTGTTGTTGTTTCTGGTTTCTGCGCGCGCCGGGGACGGCTTTCACCGCTCCGCCGCGCGCAAAATTGGTGCGGGGCGTTTCAGCCGCCGGTCCGCCTTTCCGGTGGCGCCCCCGGTGGCTGTGCCGCGAGGCGGCGCGCGATGAGCCGGTCCACGGAGAAGGCCCCGGGGCCGAATGCGAGCACGAGGAGCGCGGCGAGGAGGAAAAGGAAGGGCGCGGCGGAGGTGAACTTGTCCGTGTCGCTGAGGATGCTCCGGAGGGCTTCGTTGTCCGCTGTGAGGTAAGCGACAATCATGGTGGCGGAGAGGGGGATGGCCGTTAAGCGCGATGCGAACCCCGCGAGCAAGAACAATCCGCCCACGCACTCGACGCCGCCGGCGAGCCAGGCATTCAGGCCGGGGAGCGGGATGCCGAGCGTGCCGAAGAATTCCGCGGTGTCGGCGTGGGAGAGCAGCTTGCCCTTTCCCGCGACGAAGAACGACCAGCCCCACCACACGCGGACCGCGAGGAGGAGCGGCGACTGGAGAAGCGACGCGCCCTTCACGAACAGCGCGTGGCCGCGGAGCGCGGAGGCGGCAGGGCCGCGCGGGCCGGGAGGGCAGGCGGCGGGGACACTGCCGGCCACCGCATTGGAGGGGATGTTTTCAGTCGTCATCGTGCTCCATTCGTCGCGCGTCCCGCAAATTCCTTACACACGGCGGCGGATTTTTTTTCCCGTCCCGCGCTTTTCCGCTACACCACCGCGCGTGAACCCGCCGAGCGAGAGTGACAGAAACGCGCCCGAGGCATGGCTCTCGGAGCACGGTGACTGCCTCTACCGCACGGCGCTCCTCCGTGTGCGCAATCCGGAAACCGCCGCCGACCTCGTGCAGGACACGCTGCTGGCGGCGCTGCGGACGGTGGAGAAATTCCGCGGGGGCTCCACGGTGCGCACGTGGCTGCTCGGCATCCTGAAGCACAAGGTGGGCGATCACTTCCGCAGGCTCGGCCGCGAGACGAGCTTCACCGACTTGGATTTCCTCCGCGACGAGCAGCGGGAGAAATTCCGCGCGGACGACTGCTGGCACCACGACGAGCGCGGGCCGCACGAGTGGGACACCCGCACCGTCGCCGGCGGCGCAGAATCCGCCGCGCGTTCGGAGTTCCTCGCCGCGCTCCAGTCGTGCATCGGCAAGCTTCCGGAACGCGTCGCGGCGGTCTTCATGATGCGCGAGATGGACGACGAGCCCGCGCCCGCGGTGTGCGGCGCGCTCGGCATCAGCGAATCGAACCTGTGGGTGATGCTGCACCGCGCGCGCATGGCGCTGCGGCAGTGCCTGGAGAACGGCTACTTCGGCGGGCCACCCGCACCACGGCGATGACCCGGGGCCGCAATTGCCGGAATTTTCCCTGTAAGCTGCGCGCCTCCCGCGCGACGTAATCTCATAGCACCACCGACATGGCATCCTTCAAACAGCGCATCTTCGCAGCCATCGAGCCGATGCTCGTGCGATTGATGCTGCCCTGCCGGGACATCACGCGGCTCGCCTCGCAGGCGATGGACCGGAAGCTGGGCTGGTTCAGCCGCATCCGGCTGTGGTTTCACTGCCGCCTCTGCAGGCTGTGCCGCCGCTACCGGGACCAGCTCAGGCTCATGCGCCGGAGCATCTCGCTGCTCGGCGGGCAGGGGGCGGAGGCAGGCCCGGCGCTGCCGGCGGAACTCCGGGAGCGAATCGAAAAGGGCCTGCGGGAACAGGGCGGGAACTGAGCGGGCCGCGAGCGGCGCCGAGCCTCAGTCGAAGTGACAGGCTGGATGGATGGCGGAGACGGTGAGGACGGCCGAATCCCAGCCGGATGAATCTCCTCGCCCCACGCCGGCCCGGAGGATAGCACTCCCCGCCATGACGCCCCGCTTCCTCCCCGCGCTGTCGGGCTTCCTCGCCGTGTCCACCGCCGTGCCCGGCACCGCCGTGCTCCGCGCGCGCGACCCCGCGCCGCCCATCGTCGCCGCGGCGGAGGCGCCCGCGCTGAGGACGGAGCATTTCGACAAGGATCCCGGATGGGAGGGGCACAACAACCGCGTGGTGCCGAAGCATCCCGTGGCGGTGAGGCAGGACTTCGGGTTCAGCGGGACGAACTTCGCCGGGGCGGCGAAGGGCGAGGTGGGCGGCACGGTGCAGCGGTCCACGCAACCGGCATCCTTCGCGGCGGTGCTGTCGCCGGCGAAGACGCTGGACGAGCGGTTTTCGGCTTCGGGGACGTTTGCGCTCACAGCATGCCAGCCGGGCGCGGGGCTGTTCTTCGGCTTCTTCCATTCGCAGCAGCCGGGCGGGAGCGGGCGGCCCATCGGGTCGCTGGGGCTGGATTTCGACTTCGAGGGAAAGGGAGGGCGCCTCGCGGTGCGGCTCATCAGCAGCGGGAACAAGTCGTGCGGGACATTCATCACGCCGTATCTGCCGGGGAAGTTCCGCCCGACGCCGATCCGGAAGGACGGCACCCGATACCGCTGGACGCTCGACTACGATCCGAAGGGCGGCGCGAACGGGCAGTTCACCTTCACGATGACGAGCGACGCGCACACGGCGCAGGACTACGGCGTGCTGCCACCGCTGCACGAGAAGGAGGCGCAGGCGAGGTTCCCGAACACGACGCGGTTCACCGTGGACGTGCCGGCGGAGGTGCGGCGGGAGAATGTGGCGCTCGACCGGTTCGGGCTGTGCAACATGATGAAGTCCGGCGGCTCGGCGACGATCTTCTTCGATGACCTCACGTTCGCGGGGCAGTCGGAGGATTTCTCCAAAGACCCGGGATGGACCGGCACAGGCAACCGCACGAGCTACGAGGACCGCGAGATCACCGGCGCGCATGACTTTGGCCACAGCGGGAAGACGGACATCGCCGGCGGCGCCGCGGGCGAGATCGGCGGCGGGTTGTGGCGCAGCGGGGACTTCGCGTATTACGCGGACCGCGTGGGCCCGCTGAACCTCGACCGCCCGCTGGAGGCGCGAGGCAAGGTGCGCCTCGTCACCGCGGGGCCGGACTCGGACATCTTCCTCGGCTGGTTCAACAGCGCGTCGAAGGACAAGGGTGCGGCGGACACGGAGAACTTCGTGGGCGTGCACATCGGCGGGCCGACGCGCGTGGGGCATTACTTCATCCCGGTCTTTGCGAATGCGAGCGGGAGCCGGGGCAAAGTGGAATCCGGCCCGGTGCTGACGCCGGGGAAGGTCTTCGAGTGGAGCATCCGCTATGATCCCGCGGCGAACGGCGGCAACGGCGAGATCCGCGTGACGCTCGGGGACAAGTCCGTGTCCCTCGCGCTGAAGCCGGGCCAGCGGGCGAATGGTGCGGCGATGGACCGTTTCGGGGTCTTCAACTCGACCATCGGCGGGCAGATGGTGAAGCTCTACCTCGACGACATCACCTACAGCGCTGGCAAACCCTGACACGAAATCCCGATGAAATCTCCCGCCCTGCTCCTCGCCCTCAGCCTTCTTGCTTTCGTCAAAGCAGCCGCAGACGAGCCGCCCGCGGTGAAGGCCCGGCTCCTCACCGGTCACACCGGCTCGGTGCTCGCCGTCGTTTTTTCCCCCGACGGCAACACCCTCGCGACCGCCAGCCGCGACGGGACGATCAAGCTGTGGAATCCTCGCACCGGCGAGCTGCTGCGGACGATCAACGACCAGCAGGACAACGTGTATGACCTCGACTTCTCCCCGGATGGCGCGCTGCTGGCGAGCGGCGGAGGGGACAAGCGGGTGCGCGTGCGGGACGCGCGCACCTTCAAGGTGGAGGCCGTCCTCGAGGGCCACACGGACACGGTCCGCGCCGTGGGCTTCTCGCCCGATGGCAAGATGCTCGCGAGCGCAAGCGTGGATCAAAGCGTGCGGCTGTGGGATGTCGCGAAAGCAAAGGACGTCAAGACGCTGCCAGGCCACACTGCGCGGGTGAAGTCCCTCGCATGGGCGCCCGGCGGCGCAACGCTCGCCACCGCCAGCAGCGATCTGTCCATCCGGTTGTGGGACGGGCGGACGGGGGAATTCCGCAGGGCGCTGAAGGGCCACACTGCCGACATCGAGTGCATCCGCTATTCTCCCGACGGAAAGACGCTGGCGAGCAGCAGCCACGACACGACCATCCAGCTCCGCGACACCGCGACGAGCAATGTGCGGCTCACGCTCGCGGGCCACACCGAGGAGGTGGACTCGATCGCCTTCTCCCCCGACGGCCGGATCATCGCGAGTGGATCCAAGGACAAGACGATCAAGTTCTGGGACGCGCAGACGGGGAAGCTCCTCCGCACGCTCACGGGCCACAGCGGACGCGTCGAGTCGCTTGCCTTTTCCCCGGACGGAAAACTGCTGGCCACCGGCGGTGGCGGTGGCGAGACCTCGGTGCGCGTGTGGGAGATCACGCACATCGCCGAAATCGCCAAATGACTTCATCCCCGCCGTCGAGCATGCACCCTTCCTTCCCCAGCGGCTCCGACGTTCGCCCCGGCACACAGCACCAGCCCCGCCCGACAAGCTCTCTGGCAACGAGTGCCGCGGTCGTCTGCTTGCTTTTGCTCGGATGGCAGAAGGCCGCGGCACAGCCGACTCCGGCAGCGCTCGAACGGTGGCTCGCGCCGCAGGAGTGGGTGCGCGACGTGGACGGCCCCGTGGTCTCGCTCGGAAAGCGCGGCGAGTTCGACGACACGCATCTCCTCGCCCCAATGGTCATGCGGGATGCGGGCAAGTTCCTGCTCTGGTATTGCGGCTCGCGGGGATCGGTCGCCGAGCGTGTCTTCCGCCTCGGACTGGCGACGAGCGGGGACGGCAGGCAGTTCACCAAGCACAACGGCAATCCCGTCTTTGATTTTGGCGACAACCTTCACTCCGTGCTCACGCCGACGATGCTGCGCCACCTCGACGGCACGCCGATGCGCGAGGGCGGGAGGCTGCGCGTGTGGTTCAGCTCCACCGACTTCACCGACAAGAGCGGGCGGCACACGCTGCACGAAACGACGAGCGAGGACGGGCTGAAGTGGAGCGCGCCTTCACCCGCTCTCCTCGAGGATGTCTATGCTCCGACGGTGCTCAAGGACGACGCGGGCGGATATCGGATGTGGTTTGCCGATGTGTCGAAGGAGCCGTGGATCTTCCGCACGGCGACGAGCCGCGACGGAAGCAAATGGGACGTCGCCGCCGAGCCGGTGCTGGTGGGGGATCAGCCCTGGGAGCAGGGCCGGCTCTTTTATCCGTGCGTCGTGCGCGCGGAGGGAATGTTCCTCATGTGGTATGGCAGCTACTGGCGCGGGCACCCGTCGAACACGGCGCTCGGTTTCGCCGTGAGCAGCGACGGGGTGAAATGGCACAAGCATCCACAGAACCCCGTCTTCCGTCCCGACCCGTCGCGCCCGTGGGAGTCGCACTACACCACGAGCCAGAGCGTGATGCGCCTGCCGGACGGCACTTGGCGCATCTGGTATGCCGCGCGGAAGGAGCCGCCGTTCCGGAACAAGTATTTCTCCATCGGCACCGCGCGCTGGGCCGGGCCGCCGGGCGGGAAATAAGCGGGCCGCGCAACTCAGCGCGCGTTTTTCGGCGGCGGGCCGGAAGGCTTCGTCTTTGCCGGATCGAAGTCCCAGCCGGCGGCGCGGATCGCGCGGCGGGCGTCGGGGCTCCATGTGTGCAGCGTGGATTCATAGACGCCGAATGCCGCGACACCGCGGCCGCTGTAGGCCTTCGCCAGCGCCTCGATGGCCTCGGGTGAAAGGAAACCTTTGCGACGCGCCCAGTTGTTCTTCGGGTCCACGTCATCGAAATGATCGGCCACGGCCATCGCCTTCCCCTTCGTGCCCGCGGCGGCGACCGACGCATCGATCGTCGGGCGCGGGGCATTGCCGCTATACCACTGGCCGTCCACGATGGTGTTCACGAGTCCCGCCTCGATGAATTCCTTTCCCTTGAAGCCGAACATCTCCGGCCCGCGGCAGCGCACGGAAATCTCGATTTCGGGACCGATGGCCGCGCGCAGCTCCACGAGGAAGGCGCGGAGGTATTCCGAGAAGTGCTCCTGGATCTGCGGATCCTTGTAAACGTCGCGGCCCTCCATCGGCGCGCCGAACTTTTTCTGGAACGCCGCGCTGCTCACCGGCTCAAAGCCCGCGATGGGCGGGTGCCGCAGCATGTCGATGAGGATGCCCTTCGTGCCCGTGGAGGCGATCTGTTTGAAGAAGCTCACATAGAACGCGCGCACCTCGGGATACGCGAAACTCATGACGCGCGAGTAGGGCGTGAGCTTGTAAGGCTGCACGGGGATTCCTTCGCCGGTCTTCGGATCCTTCTGCGAGACGAGCATCTGCGCGCGGAATTCCGGGTGGTCGTGCCAGAAGTTCGCGTAGGGCGGGCGGTTGAAATTCGTGAGCCGCACCATCGCGTGGACATCCGCACCAATCTCGCGCCCATACTCCACCGCGACCTTCAGCGGATCGAACCGCCGCGCGAGGCCGATGTAGTCGAGCCAGCCGCCGTCGCATTGGTTCTTCGCCTTGAACTTCCGCTCATCCTCCTCCGACCACCGCGGCGCAGCGGCAGGCACGTCGAGCGAGTTGTCGAGCGAGCAGCCGAAGCACCGCCAGTAGATGCGGCCAAAGCCGGCCTGCTGGTGGCGCCACACCACCGCGCGGATGTCCTCCTCGGTCTCCGCAGAGCCGTTCCAGAAAATCTCGTCCGTCGTGTCGAGCATCGCGAACATGCGCTGGTTCACCGGCGGCAGCTCGATCTCGCGCTTTGCCGCGGCGACCTCCGCCGCCGTCATCGGCACGAGCCGCAGGTGCGAAATGCCGCCCATCCAGCCCGAGCCTTTGCGGGCCATCGGCCCCGGCGGCTGCAAGATGTGGATGCTCTTCCCCGTGAGATCCGCCGCCTTCCAATACACCTCCCCCACCCGACCCTTCGTCCCGTTCGGCGCCTGCAGGTATTCACCGAACTTTTCGCCCGAGAGCTTCCCCATCAGATGCGGCCGGCTGAACGCCTCGACATCGTCGTGATACATCCCCGCAAAAATCCGGTGCCAGCCGGACAGCTTCGGGTCGATCACGAGTTCCGGCACTCGCACCGGCGTGAGGCGCGTCGTCGGGAGCACTTCCCACAGTGCCTCCTTTTTCGGCCGCAGTTCACCCGGCATTCCCGTCATCAGAATCACCCCGTCCCGCGCGCCCCACGGCTGCGCATCGCGGTTCAGCCACCACCGGCCGGGCGTCGGTGAATCGGCGACAAGCTCCGCGCCCACGAGCCTCACCGCGGGAATGATGACTTCACCGGACTGGGCGAACAGAGATGGAGCAGCGACTGCGATCAGGCAGGCGACAAGAAGCTTGCCGCGGGGCAAGGCCGCAGATCGCCCAGGGGATTGAAGCGTATTCATCGAGGTCTGAGGTTGGTTTGAATGGCTATCGGAGATGAGGGCGCTGCCCGGAATTTCTTTGCGACTCTCCGTGAGGAGAAGTTCCCGGAACAGTGGCGGCACTGCGGTCCGAACGCACCGGCGATTTGCGCCTTGTGGCTGCACTGGCGGCCTGATGCGATCCCGCTCTCTGCTCCCATCGCCGACATTCCCATGAAAATCCCCATCAGCCTCGTCCTCACCCTCTGCCTTTGCGCAATGCTCGACACAGCACTTGGGCAGAAGCCCGTGAAATCCGACGCCCTTGCGCGCATCGAGGATCAAGCGGGGCTGCCGCGCGTGCTGCTCATCGGCGACTCCATTTCCATCGGCTACACCCTGCCCACTCGTGAGCTGCTGAAGGGAAAGGCAAACGTCCACCGCATCCCCACCAACGGCGGTCCCACGAAAAACGGCACGGCGAACATCGAGAAGTGGCTCGGCACCGGGAAGTGGGACGTGATCCACTTCAACTGGGGCATCCACGACCTGAAATTCATGCCCGACGGCAAACGCCAGGTGGAGCCCGCCGACTATGAGAGGAACCTGCGCACGCTCGTCGCGCGCATGAAGGCCACCGGCGCGAAGCTCATCTGGGCGACCACGACGCCCATCCCGGACGGCGAGCTGAACCCGCCGCGGTCGTTCGGCAAGGTGCCGGAATACAACGCCATCGCGGAGCGTGTGATGAGAGAGAGCGGCGTGGCAATCGACGACCTCAACGCCGCCATCACGCCCCGCATCGCGGAGCTGCAAAATCCGAAGGACGTCCACTTCAAGTCCGAGGGCAGCGCTCTGCTCGCAAAGCATGTCGCCGGGAGCATCGAGACCGCATTGAAAGGGAGCAAATAGCGCGGCTCCGCGGGGGTGGCCGGCAAGCCAGTGCGCGCCGCTCACGCGCGCCCCGCGGTGAAGCCGAGCTTGGCCCCGGCGCAATACTCGAAGATGGCGCGGTTGTTTCCCCTGATGGTGCGGTGCGCATCGTCACCGATGATGAGTTGGAAGTCCGTCGGCGCGAACTCGGAGAGAAAGCGGTTCTCCGCCGCGAGCCTCCGGATCGTCGTCACCACGACCTGTGCGCCCTGCCAGTCGTTGCGCTTCTGCTTGTGGATCACCGTGTTGATTCCGTCGTTCGCGAGGTAGAGGCGGAAGTTCCTTTCCGCCTGCAGCTCCGGCTCCAGCCGGTCCAAGAGGAAAAGGATGCGCGTCGTGGTCTCGGTGCGGATGCGGGAAATCATGCGGGCGCCGGAGACTGGCACTCCTCTTCTTTGCTGGTGAGAACAACGTCACCGTTGCCCCACACGCGCTCGAGGACGCGTCGGATTTTGGCCTCGAAGCGGGGGGCTGCGCACGCACCGAATCCATCTGCGCCGCCGAGCAGCTCGAGGCCGCGGGCGAAGCGGTTCATCCGCTCATCCGCCGTGACGGTCTGATGGAGAAGCGCCCGCCGGCGGTAGTCTGCGAGCGGGCCGGTGAAGAACGAACGCTTCCCACCCATCTGGACGGACTCCTCATCGAGGTCGTCCAGGAACTTGTAGATGAGGGCAAGCGTGATGAGCTCGACCTGATCTGTCGGGAGCGGGAGTTCTGCAAGAGAAGGCGCCCGGTTGCAGGGTTGAACGCGTGCGGGTTCCGGCAGACTCCGCCGGGGAGTCAATCCCGCGGGCGGGCGCGGAGGGCGCGGAGGGCGCGGAGGGGGATACAAATCCGGGTGCGGCGGGCGGTGGAAAATCCTTGGCAGCGGTGTGGCGGAAAATGCAGTTTCCCGGCCCTCAACGACACGACACTCCATGAAACGACACGCCTTCCGCCTGCCACTCGCCGCCGCATTTGCCTCGCTGCTCCTCGCACTTTCGCCCGCCGATGCGGCGAATGCAAAGGCGCGGACGCCGCTGGGGAATCCGCTGCCGGCCTGCGGGCCGCACGTGAAGATCGAGGTGGCGCGGGCGAAGCTGCGGGAGAACATGGAGCAGCAGATCGCGGAGTTCATGAAGCTGCACAACGATGCGCGCGCGGAGGTGGGCGCGCCGCCGCTGGTGTGGGACGACGGCATCGCGGCCTACGCGCAGGAGTGGGCGGAGAAGATCGCGGCGGCGGACAAGATGGAGCACCGCCCCGGCGGGAAGTATGGCGAGAATCTGGCGGGTTACCTTCCCGAATACGGCGAGCGCCCGGTGCACGGGGCGCACATGTGGTATGAGGAGATCAAGGACTACCGCGGGGAGAAGATGAACGACAAGAACTGGCAGCACGTGGGCCACTACACGCAGATGGTGTGGCGCAAGTCCACGAAGGTGGGCTTTGGCGTGGCGATGACGAAGAACGGCATGGTGATGCTGTGCGCGAATTACGAGGTGGCGGGCAACATGATGGGCGAGCATCCCTACAAGGCGGACGGCCAGGACGCTCCCCCGCCCGCCCCGGCGGTGGCACAAGCCGAGGCGCCCGCCCCGGCGAAGATGAAGGAGGCGGGCGGCGCCCCCGCCGCGCCCGAGCTGGGCGGCGGCGACGACATCGGCGGAATGCACTTCCGCTTCCCGCCGGACTGGAACACGAACGGGACGGACGAGGTGATCGCGAGCACGGCGCAGGACGGCGCGGCGGCGGTGATCATCGCGAAGAAGCCGCTGCCGAAGGACATCGATTCGCCGTGGGACAAGATCCAGGCGAAGATGGCGAAGGAGCTGGCTCCCTTCCTCCCCCGCCTGACGGACCTGAAGGAGGTGGACACGGAGCATGATGTCTTCCGCTCCGGCGTGGGCATGCGCGTGGTGACCTACACGGGCAAACAGGAGGGCAAGCCGGTGGATGTGATTGTGAATTTCGCGCGCGAGAACAACGTGGACGGCGAGGGCGTGGTGCTGATCATCCGCTGCATCGCGAAGGGCGACGCCGCAAAGGCGGCCGCCGCTCAGGCGGTGGTGGATTCGCTGCGCTTCAAGCAATAGCCAGCCGGTCCGGCGGGGGAGCCTGCGGCCCGGGCTGCACTGCCGCGGCACGCGCCGCGAAGACCTCGCCCGCGGGGGGATATCGGCGCTCGCCGGGGGCGCATCCGTCTGGGAGAATGGCGGCGATGAAATCCGCGCTGCCCCTCCTCTTCCACGCGATGGCGATCCTGCTCGCGGCGTCCGCCGTTTCCACCGCCGCGGATCCGTCCGCCGAGCCGAGGCAGTTCAGCGCCTCCATCGGCGGCTTCATGGGCGGCTCCTACAAGGTGGAGTTGCAGGGCGGCGCGGTGACCTACACGACCTTCGGCGCGGGACGCCGCAACCCGAAATCCACGAAGATCACGCCGACCGCGGCGGAGTGGCGGGAGTTCCGGAACGCGCTCGACGAAGTGAAGGTCTGGCGCTGGCGGGCGGAATACATGGACAGGAGGGTGATGGACGGAACGCAGTGGTCGCTCGACGTGGCGTTCGCCGACCGGGCCGTGAAGGCGCGCGGCAGCAACAGCTACCCCGGCGCGGACGGCAGGCCCAACGGCAGACCGGAGCCCACCGCCTCCTTCACCCGCTATCTCTCGGCGGTGGAAAGGCTCATCGGCGGCCGCACGTTCCGATGAAGCCCGAACTGCCTTGAACCGGTGCGGCGCGATTCCCTAGGATGCCGCCGCCAATGGCATCCTAGGATCTTCCCATGAAATTCCCCTGCCCCCATTGTTCCCAGCGCATCTCCGCCGCGCCGGAGGACGCGGGCACGGAGGGATTTTGCCCATCGTGCAGCCAGCCGTTCATCGTGCCCGCCCCGCCGCCGGAGCCGGAACCGGTGCCACAGCCACCGCCACAACCGGCAGTTCCGCGCCCGCGGCCCATTCCCGCCGCACCAGGCAGGAGCAGGTCGAGACGCATCGCCGCGGGGCTCATCGGATTCGGCGCAGCGGTCGCTGGCGGCATCCTGCTGTGGATGCATCTGACCGCGCAGGGAACCCCGGAACGCGCGTTCAAGGCATTCAAAGCCGCGGTGGTCTCGGGAGACGCGAACGCGCTGACCGCATTGGTCGATCCACTCTGGAAGGACCGCGAGGAATTTGTCGGCGCAATCATGTCGCAGCGGCGCGAAGGCGCGAAGCTCGTGAAGCTTCGCCAGACATCGAACGGCAAGTGGAGCACCTCCGCTCCGCCCGCCACAACGAATGCCGACCCGAACGCGCTGAATGCGGAATTCATCGAGGCGGTGAAGTCCGTCTCCATCGTGGAGACCAAGGTGGACGGCGACCTTGCCGCGGCCATCATTCGCGAAACCGCCAGGGGCAAGGCGAAACTCCGGGGGCAGTTCTTCGTCCGCCGGGACGGCAAATGGTTCATGAGCGAGACACCGCAGCCGGGGGATTCCCGCGAGGCGAAGGAGCGGCTGCTTGCATGGCACAAGGAGCGAAGGCGGGCGCTGGAAAGCGGGACAGGCGAAGACTGAGCCCCCCCGCGAGGAGCAATGGATCCGATGGCCCGGAACATCCGTGAACGCGGCGGCGCTACTCGCGCGTCACCGTCTCGTCGAGGTTCAGCAGGGTGCGGGCGGCGTTGAGGGGGTCGAGCTTTTTCAGGACGGCGAGTTCGTCGGGCTTCGGCGCGCGGGCGGTGCAGCGGCGGAAGGCGGCCTCGATGCCGTCTTTGCGGATGATCTTCTCCAGCGCGGTGGCGAACTCGAAGAAGCTGCCGTCGTTCATCAGCGTGAGCGCTTGCAGCGGCGTGTTGCTGCGGATGCGGCGCGTGCAGGAGCTGAAGCCTTCGGGTGCGTCGAAGACGGTGAGCGCGGGCGGCGGCGACGCGCGATAGACGAAGGTGTAGAGGCCGCGGCGGTATTTGTCCTCGCCCTTGCTCACGGTCCAGTTGCGCTTCACCTGGCCGACGCCCATGACGCCGTCGGGAATGGGCGGATAGACGGGCGGGCCGCCGAGCTTTTTGGAAAGGAGGCCGCTGGCGGCGAGGCAGACGTCGCGCACGACTTCGGCGTCGAGGCGCAGGCGCGACTGGCGGGCGAGGAGGTAGTTGTTGGGATCCTTTTCGCGGAGGTCGGGGCGCTGCGCGGAGCTCTGGCGGTAGGTGGCCGAGGTGACGATGGCGCGGTGGAGTTCCTTGAGGCTCCACTTCTTCGCGATGAGCTCCGCCGCGAGCCAGTCGAGCAGCTCGGGATGCGACGGCGGCGTGCCCTGCATGCCGAAGTCGTTTTCCGTCTCCACGATGCCGCGCCCGAAATACTGCTGCCACACGCGGTTCGCGATGACGCGCGCGGTGAGCGGGTTCTTCGGGCTCATGATCCAGCGGGCGAGGTCGAGGCGCGTGGGCTGTGCATCCTTCGGCGCGTCAAAGGCGTGGAGCACGGAGGGCGTGCCCGGCGTGACCTCGTCGGCGGGGCGGGTGAAGTCGCCCTTGATGAAGACGGTGGTCTTCCGCGGCTTCGCGAGTTCGGCCATCACGAGCGTGGTCGTGCCCTGGTTGAGCTGGGCGTCGAGTTCGTTGTAGCGGTCGTGCAGGACGCGGATGGGATCGCTCGGCAGGACGAAGATGGTGAAGAGCTCGAGGTTCTCGGTGAGCTTCCGCTTTGCCGCCGGCTTCGCGACGATCTTCTGCACGGCGGGGGTGATGATCTTCTTGAAGTCGGAGCCCTTCAGCTTCTCCTCCCACGCAGTGACCTCGCCGTAGCGCTCCTTCACCATCGCGGTGAGCTTCGCCTCCGCGGCTTTGAACTCCCTCGTGAGCTCGGGGACGTTCACCTTGGAGTCGAAGACCTTCATCGCGGGCTCGTCCTGGTTGTTCAGGAATGCGAACAGGCGGTAGTATTCCCGCTGGCCGATGGGGTCGAACTTGTGGTCGTGGCACTGCGCGCAGCCGACGGTGAGGCCGAGCCACACCGCGCCGGTGGTGGCCACGCGGTCGAAGACGCTGTCGATGCGGAACTGCTCCTTGTCGATGCCGCCCTCCTGGTTGATCTGCGTGTTGCGGTGGAAGCCGGTGGCGATCTTCTGGCTCTCGGTCGCGCCGGGCAGCAGGTCGCCGGCGAGCTGCTCGATGGTGAACTGATCGAACGGCATGTCGGCATTCAGCGCGCCGATGACCCAGTCGCGGAATTTCCAAATCTGCCGCGGCGCATCGATGGAGTAGCCGTTGCTGTCCGCGTAGCGCGCCTGGTCGAGCCACCAGCGGCCCCAGCGCTCGCCGTAGTGCGGCGAGGCGAGCAGGCGCTCCACGAGCGCGCGATAGGCTGCGTCGGAGTCCTGCGCCGAGGCTTTTGCAAAGGCCTCCACCTCCTCCGGCGACGGGGGCAGGCCCGTGAGGTCGAGCGACACGCGGCGGATCAAAGTCGCGGTGTCCGCAGCGGGCGAAGGCGCGAGCTTTTCCTCAGCGAGCCGCGCGCGGATGAATCGGTCGATGGGATGCGCGGCCCCGGCGACTTCCGGAGGTGCGGCGTGCTTCAGCGGCTCAAACGACCAGTGCCGCTCGTAGTTCGCGCCCTGGGCGATCCAGCGCTTCAGCGTGTCCTTCTGCTGCGGCGTGAGCTTCTTCTTCGACTTCACCGGCGGCATGAGGTCGTCCTCGTCGTCCGTGGTGATGCGCTTGATGAGTTCGCTCGCGTCCACCTTTCCCGGGACGATGGCCGCGTAGCCTCCGAGGTCGCGCACGGCGTCCTCGCGCACGTCGAGCCGGAGTTTCGCCTCGCGGTGCTTCTCGTCCGGGCCGTGGCAGTAGAAGCAGTTGTCGGAAAGGATCGGTCGGATGTCGCGGTTGTAGCTCAGCTTGTCCGGCGTCGCCGCCTGCGCCACCACACCCGCGCACGCGGCGAGGAGCACCCGTAGGGCTGCGTGGCGAAACGTCGGGCGGGCTTTGCACATTCTCATCGCGTGGTTCACTGGCGCGGGGGGCATGTTCTTTGGATGTTTTTCCAGCAGGGAGTTGGTGAAGGCGGAATCACGCGCGGCTCCGGACTGGGGGCATCTCGGAGGTTCCGGGAAAACAACGCATCCGGGGAGTTTCCACGAGCGACTCACCAGCGCGAACCCATCGCCACACCCAGCAGAATGAACACGAGGACGAAGCTGATGATGACAAGCGTGATGATGCCGATGTAGCGCCAAAAGCCGCGGTGCTCGTTCAGTGCTGCCTGAAGGTCCCTCGCCCGTCCAGTGATGAGCAGTTCCCCGATGCGGCTGGCGTAGCTGTTCAGCTTCACCGCGGGGTAGAGGTAAACGAGGAACAGAACGATCAAGCCGGCGATCTTGCTGACCTGCGTGTCGCTGTTTTCGAACACCGGTGATCGGCCGAACGACAGGATCGTGCTGACCAGCGAGATGGCGAAATTCACAAACATCACGACTGCGATGAAGCGCACCCAGCCCTTGGTGCGCGCCATGATGTCCGCGGTGCGCTGGGAGATTCTTCCGGCGCTATCTTCGCCGCCGAATTTTGCCGATGGTGGGATGTAGGGTTTGTCCATCAATCAGAGGAGGTTGGAATGCACTTCAGAAGCTCATCACGAGGGTGATGATGGCGATGATGAGGCTGACGAGCAGAATGACGCCGATGAAGACCCAGAAGCTGCGCTGGCGATCAAGGGCGTCCTCAAGGTCCCGCTCCTGGCCGGAATACATCAGCCGCTGCACCGCCGAGGAAAAGCCGCTGAGCTTGATGCCAGCGACGAGGTAGAGCAGGCCCAGCAGTCCATAGACAAACAGGATGATGCCTGCGAACGCACCGAACCCGCGCAGCCCCCTGCTCGCGGACGCCACGGCGCCCCCACCCATCACCGCGCCGAAAAGAAGGATCACCCCGAGGATGATGGCCAGCACCGCGGAAAACCGCGTCCATCCCTTCGTGCGTCGCAACTGATCGACGACGCCGTGGGTGACGCCACCGGCCTGCTCTCCGAAAGATTCATTTCCGCTGAGGTTCGCGGATGGTGCCTCGTAAGGATTTTCAGACATAGGTTCTGCCAAGGGGGTCCGGACGGAGTGCCTAACTGCCTGGGCTCCACACGGTCAAGGTTGAATCTTTCCGCGCAGCCGCTAAAACCGCCCGCACTGTGGCGGAGCCGAAACTCGACACCCTCCAATCCATCGAACTCGCCGAGGGCGTGCAAATTCTGCTCCGCCCAGCCGGCCCGCTTCCTCGGGCATGGGCGCTCGCCGTGGACATGCTGCTCGTCGGTGCCTTCGTCGTCGCGGAGTTCTTCCTCACGCTCTTTGCGTCGCGCATTGTGGGCCTCGAAACGGGTGTGGGTGTCTGGCTGCTGCTCGTGTTTGTGACTTACTGGGGCTACTTCGTCCTCTTCGAGGTGCTGCGCCGCGGGCAGACGCCGGGGAAAAAGATGATGGGCCTGCGCGTGGTGCGGACATCGGGCGAGCGGGTGGGATGGGGCGCGTCGTTCCTGCGGAACCTCGTGCGCTTCGGCGACATGATGCCGCTGCTGCCCCAGTGGCAGCTCTGGGTGCTGGCCGTGGGCTTCTATCTTTTCGGCGTGACGTCATGCCTCGTCACGCGGCGCTTCCAGCGTCTCGGCGATCTCGTGGCGGACACCGTGGTGATCTATGCGCAGGAGGAGTTCCTCGACGGCGTGTCGCGGCTCCGCCAGACGGTGGCCCCCGCCGCGCCGCCGATGGTGCTCACGCGCGAGGAGCAGCAGGCATTCATCCAGTTCAGCGAGCGAGCGCCGACTTGGAGCGACGCGCGCAAGGAGGAGATGGTCGCGCCGCTCGCGCCGCTGCTCGGTGCGCGCGGGCGGGAAGGCGTCGTGCGCGCCCTCGCGGTGGGCGTCTGGCTGCGTGAGTCATGAAGCCGTCTGCCTTCGAGGAGAAAAACGGCAAGGCCTGGAGCGAACTCGAACAGGCGCTCGAGACGCTGGACCGCCGCCGTTCCATCCGCGACGCCGCGCGGGTGCCGCGGCTTTTCCGGCAGGTGTGCGGAGACCTCGCGCTCGCGCAGCACCGGATGTATGGCCGGCGCCTGTGCGAGCGGCTGAACGTGCTCGTGATCGGCGCCTACCAGCACCTCGGCGCGGCCGCGCAGCGCGGCTCCGGGGCGTTCGTGAAGTTCTTCGCCTCGGTGTTTCCGCGCGCGGTGCGGGAGGAAAAGCGCGTCGTCTGGGTGTGCCTCGCGCTTTTCTGGGTGCCGTTCCTCGCGTTCATCGCGGCGGCGTATTTTGATCCGAAGTGGGTCTTCGCGCTGCTGCCGCCGGAGGCGCAGGCGCAGATGGACGCAATGTATGGGCAGGAGACGATGGATGAGTTCGTGCGCGACCACTTCGGGTCGAGCTTCGCGATGTTCGGCTTCTACATCATCAACAACATCAGCATCCACTTCCGCATCTTCGCCAGCGGCGCGCTGCTCGGCGTCGGCGCGGCATACGGGCTCGGCTACCAGGGAATCTTCCTCGGCGCGATGTTCGGCTACGTCCACACGGCGGGGAACCTGCACCGGCTCTACACCTTCTGCGCGAGCCACTCGTCGTTCGAGCTGCTCGGCTTCATCCTCGGCGCGGCGGCGGGCGTGCGCATCGGCCTCGCGCTCGTCCATCCCGGGCGGCTGCCGCGCGCGGCGGCGATGCGCGAGGCGGGAAAGCGCGCGCTGCCCGTGCTGCTCGGGAGCACGATGATGCTCGTGTGCGCCGCTGCCATCGAGGGGTTCTGGTCCGGCTCCGCCGTGCCGGCGTGGATGAAGCACACGGTCGGCATTCTCGGCTGGGTGCTGTTCGCGGTGTATTTCATCTTCGCGGGGAGGAGGGCTGCGGATGAAGCTTGAGGACGTCACGGCGCAGCTCCGCCCGCGCGGCTCGTGGGAGGCGGTGGATCTCGGCTTCGCGCTCACGCGCCGGCATTTCCCCCTGCTGCTCGCCGCGTGGTCGCTCACGGTCGTGCCGCTCTGGGCGGTGCTGCTGCTCGCGTCGCGCTGGATTCCTCTCGGCTGGGTGCTTCTCGCGATCTGGTGGCTGAAGCCCGTCTATGACCGCGTGCCGCTCTTCATCCTGAGCCGCTCGCTCTTTGGCGCGACGCCGAAGCTGCGCGAAGTGCTGCGCGCGTGGCCGGGGATGCTCGTTCGGCGCCTGCCGCTGCTGCTCGTGGCACGCGTCCCGTGGTGGATCGCGGGGCCGGCATTCTCCTGGTCGCGTCCGCTGCTGCTGCCGGCGATCGATCTCGAGAACCAGCGGGGTGCCGGGCTGAAGACTCGCCAAGCAGTCCTCCTGCGGCAGGCGGGAAGCACGGCGCTGTCGCTGGTGATGCTTTGCGGCCTGTATGAAACGGTCCTCGTCTTCGCGCTGCTGACGCTCGGCAGCCAGCTCGCCGCCGATCCACTCGGCGCATTCGAGCTGGGGGACGCCTTTCTCGAGGCGACGTTCCGCGGGGGACAGATGGCCCCGTGGCTCGAATGGTGCCTCGTCGGCGGCTACCTCGCCGCGATGACTCTCGTGGAGCTATTCTACGTCGGCGGCGGCTTCGGCCTTTACCTCAACAGCCGCACGACGCTCGAGGGCTGGGACGTCGAGCTGGCATTCCGGCGCCTCGCGCGGCGCTTTGCAAAAGCCACCTCGCTCGTCGTCGCCGCGCTGCTCCCGATTTTCTGCGCGGCCGGCGCGCTCGCGGAGGACGCGAAGCCGTCCGCGGCCAACTCACGTGAGGCAGCGGCGATCCGCGAAGTGCTCGCGCACGGCGACTTCACCGTCCACGAGCGGGAAATCGGGAACTGGGAGCGCGATGGAAGCGAGCCGACGCCGGGATTCGAAGCGGCCGGCTGGTTCGAGTCGCTGGGCACGGTGCTTTTCTACGCCGTCATCGGCACGCTCGTCGCAGTCATCGCGTGGCTGGTGTGGAAAAACCGCGACTTCTTCACGCGCGGCGAGCGAACTGGAAAACCCGCGCCCGCCGGGCCGCGCACGCTGATGGGAATGGACATCGCGCCGGACTCGCTGCCCGACGACATCGCGAGCGCAGCACGCGCACGTTGGGAGCAAGGCGACATCCGCGGCGCGCTCAGCCTTCTCTACCGCGGCGCGCTGAGCTGGCTCATTCACACCGCCCGCGCGCCCGTGCGCGACGGCGACACCGAGGGCGACTGCCTCCGCCACGCCGGGAAATCCGCCGAGCCCGCACGGCGCGACTATTTCGCCGCGCTCACCGGCCAGTGGATCACCGTCGCATACGCGGGACGCGAGCCGTCCGCGCAGGAAATCGAGCGGCTGCTGGGCGCGTGGCCGTTTGTGAAGGAAGGGAGTCAGCCGTGAAGGCGGCGCGCACTCCCCTCGCCCGCGCACTCGTGATCTTCGTCGCGCTGTCCGCGCTCTGCTCATGCAGATGGGTCACCCGCAAGGAGGTCATCGGATACCAGGGCCCGGCGCGGCAAGATCCCTTCCTCGCAGCAGAGCGCTTCCTGCAAAAGACGCGGAGTGGCGCGCGCGCAGTGAGCCGCCTGAAAGACCTGGAACAGCACCAGGGCCCGCTCTTCGCATCCTCGCAGTCATTCATCAACTACGGCGAGGCCGACACCGCACTCGAATGGGTCCGCGACGGCGGACACCTCATCCTCCTCCTCGGCGGCGCCGAGCGGTGGCGCAACGACTGGAAGAAGGACATCTTCACCGAGCTGGTCAAAGCACACAGGCCCGAGGCCGAGGAGACGAAGCTCCTCTCCGAAATCGGAATCACCCGCGGCACCGACGGCGCCGTGCTTTCCGAAAACGGGAGGAAACTCTCCGCCACCATCGACAAGCGCCGCCTCACCGCGGAGCTGGCTGGAAAATTCACGGCCGCAGGCAGCGCGGCGCAGGCGGATGTGCGCTTCGGCGACAAAGGCGATCCATCGCTCGCGAGCTTCCGGCTCGGCCGCGGGCGCGTGACCGTCCTCGCGAACGCCCGCCCCTTCCGCAACCGCTGGATCGGCGAGCACGATCACGCGGAGCTTCTCGCCGCGCTCGTGGATCTCGGCCGCGGCGGCGAGGCTTGGTTCCTCAACGGGATGCGCGCGCAGTTCTGGAAGATGCTCTGGGAGCAGGGCTGGATGGCGCTCGTCGCGCTCGCGGTCCTCTTCGCCGCGTGGCTCTGGAAAAACCTCCCGCGCCTGGGACCGCTGCGCTCGCCGCCGGGCACCGCCGCCCGCGATTTCACATCGCATCTCGCACTCACCGGAGCGTTCCTCTGGCGCCAGCACGCGTCGGATGCGCTGCTCCAGCCGCTGCGCGAGGCCGTCACAGCCAGCGCATTGCGGCTCGGCTGGCGCGGGACGGATCCGGATTTCGTCCCGAAGCTGGCCGCGCGCTGCGCCCTCCCCGAGGCGCGCGTGAGCGCCGCGCTGAACGCCGCGGACATCCGCGAGCGAAACGCCTTTCTACGGGTCACGCAGGACCTGCGGAAAATGGCGGAAGATCTCCGCGCAAAAACCACTGTCGAATAACCCGAGCACCACATGGAAACCACACCCGAACCCCAGCCACCCGCGCCACCACAGCCCTCGCCGTTTGAATTCGCCGTCGAGGTCATGGACACGATCCGCCGCCGCATCGGCCGCGTGTTCCTCGGCCAGGCCGCCATCCTCGATCAAGTGCTCGCGGCATTCCTCGCCGGCGGACACGTGCTCATCGAGGGCAAGCCCGGCCTCGGCAAGACCCACCTCGTGCTCGCGCTCGCGCAGACATTCGGCGGCACGTTCCGCCGCATCCAGTTCACCCCGGACCTCATGCCGAGCGACGTGACCGGGCACACGCTCTACGACATGAGCGCGCAGCAGTTCCGCCTGCGCCGCGGGCCGGTGTTCACGAACCTGCTGCTCGCCGACGAAATCAACCGCGCGCCCGCAAAGACACAGGCCGCCCTCCTCGAGGTGATGCAGGAAGTCCAGGTGACGATCGACGGCGAAAGCCACGCGCTGCCGCCGCCGTTCATGACGCTCGCCACCCAGAACCCGATCGAGCAGGAAGGCACGTATCCCCTTCCCGAGGCACAGCTCGACCGTTTCCTGATGAAGGTCGTGATCGACTATCCCGGGAAGGATGACGAGGAGCAGATCGTCGGCGAGCTTCTCACCGGCGGCGGGCTGAAGACCGGCGAAATCCAGCAGGTGTGCGACGTGCAGGGCATCCTCGCCGCGCAGCGCGCGGTGGCCGCGGTGCGGGTCGCGCCGGAGGTCATCGCCTACTCTGTCCGCCTCGTGCGCGGCACCCGCGAGGCGCAGGGGCTCACGCTCGGCGCAGGCACTCGCGGGGCGATCAGCCTCGTGCGCGTGGCAAAGTCGTTCGCCGCGATGGCGGGCCGCGACTTTGTGACGCCGGACGACATCAAGTCCGCCGCGCTCCCCGTCCTCCGGCACCGCGTCACCGTCGCGCCCGAACTCGCCATCAGCGGCCAGACCGCGGACGACACGCTCGCGGCGATCGTGAACAACACCGAGGCGCCGCGCCGCTGAGAAACGGATGATTCCCTCGCAACGAATGCTGCGGCTCCTCGCCGTGTGGCTCGTCCTGAGCGTCCTCGCCTCGCTCTGGCCGCGCTTCGCGCCGCTGTGGAAAGCCGGGGCGTTCATCTTTGCGGGAGCCGCCGCGCTCGACGCCGCCGCGGTGATTTTGATGCGCCGGCTCACGGTCGAGCGCGACGTGCCGGGCCGCCTCGCACTCGGCGTGGAGGCGGAGATTCCCCTCACGCTGCACAACCCGAACAGGCGCGGCATGACGGCGGAATTCTTCGACGGCCTGCCGGACACCGTCGAGAGCGCGCACCTGCCGTGGGCGGGCCGCATCGCCGGGCGCAGCCACACGACGGTGCTCTACACGGCCCGGCCGCTCGCGCGCGGCCCGGTCACTTTCACGGAATGCCATGTGCGCCACGCGTCGCCTCTCGGCCTGTGGTGGCGCAGCTACCGCACGGGCGGCAGGCGCGAATCCCGCGTGTATCCCGACTACGTCCCAATCGTCCGCTACACGCTCCTCGCGATGAGCAACCGCGAGAGCCAGATGGGCATCGTCGCGAAAAACCGCGTCGGCCAGAGCCGCGAGTTCCACCAGCTCCGCGAATACCAGGATGGCGACGTCCTCTCGCAGGTGGACTGGAAGGCGACCGCGCGGCGCAGCCAGCTCGTCTCCCGCGAATACCGCGAGCAGCGCGACCAGACGCTCGTCTTCCTCCTCGACTGCGGGCGCCGCATGCGGACGCGCGACGGCAGCCTTCCTCAGTTCGACCATTGTCTGAACGCCACGCTGCTCCTCAGCTACATCGCGCTCCGCCAGGGGGACAAGGTGGGCGTCCTGGGCTTCGGCGGCACCTCACGGTGGCTGGCTCCTGTGAAGGGCCAGCATTCGATGGCAGGCATCCTCAACCACCTCTACGACTATGAATGCACGTCCGCGCCGAGCGATTTCAGCGAGGCTGCCGAGAGACTCATGGCCCGCCAGGGCAGGCGCGCGCTCGTCGTCATCCTCACCAACCTCCGCACCGAGGACAGCTCCCATCTCCTCGCGCCGCTGCGCCTGCTGCGCCGGCGCCATCTCGTCGTCGTGGCGAGCCTGCGGGAGAAAAATGTCGTCGAGCGGGTGAATGCGCCGGTCGCGCGTTTCGATGACGCGCTCTTCGCGGCGGCGGGCCAGGGCTACCTCGCCGAGCGGCAGGCGTTCCTCGCGACGCTGCGCGACCACGGAGTGCTCACGCTGGATGAAACGGCCGACGGACTTCCGGCAGCGCTGGCCAATGCCTATCTCGACATCAAGCGCCGCGGGGCGCTCTGAGCGGACGGCTACTTCTCCGCAGCCCCTTTTTTCTTCGGCCCTCTGGTCTCTTTTCGGACCTCGATTTCGACGGCGTTTTTCTGCGCCGCACCGGGGGTGCTGCGCCCGTCGGCGATGTATTTCTCAAGGAGCGCGGTGAGGTGCTTCACAGCGTCGGGCTTCTCCGCGGCCATGTTCTTCCTCTCCGCACGATCCGCGGCGAGATCAAAGAGCTGATCCCCAGGGAGACCCTTCTCACCTGGCGAGCCGGGGCGCGGCTCGCTCCATCCGCCGCTGCCTGCGCAGAGGCAGAGCTTCAGGCTGCCCTCGCGGATCGCAAAGGAGCCGTTGATCGAATGCGAAACCAGCGTCGTGCGCTTCGGTCCATCCTTGCCGAGAAGGATCGGCAGGAAACTGATGCTGTCCTCCGCTGCTGTCTCGGGGAGCTTCATGCCGGTGATCTCCGCGGCGGTCGCCATGAAGTCCGTGAGGCACACGATGTCCGCGCTGGTCCCGCCGGGCGCCACTTTTCCCGGCCAGCGGACGATGAACGGCACGCGGTGTCCGCCTTCAAAAATGTCCGCCTTGTTGCCGCGGAAGCCGGCGCTCGGATCGTGGCCCTTCGCACGCAGCTCGTCGAACTTCGCCTGCGGCGAGCAGCCGTTGTCGCTGGTGAGAATCACAAGCGTGTTCTTCGCGGCCCCGGATTTTTCCAGCGCGGACAGAACCTGCCCGACTGCCGCATCCACCTGCATCACGAAGTCGCCATACGCATTCAGCCCGCTCTTCCCCTTCCATTCGGCGAGCGGATTGATCGGCGTGTGCGGCGCGTTCAGCGGGAGGTAGAGAAAGAAGGGGCGCCCGCTTTTCGCGGCAGTCGAGATCCAGTCGGACGCCACGCCCGCGAGCGTCGGCAGCACGTCCACCGCCTCAAACCCCTCCGCGGCCGGACCCTTCCGCGTCATGCCGCCATTTTCGCGGTCAGTCATCATCGGGAACGCGGCATCCTTCGTCGGCACCGCGGCCACGCGGTCGTTCTCGATGAAGGTGTAGGGCACCATGTCGAGCGACGCCGAGATGCCGAAGTAATACTCGAAGCCGACAGCGTTCGGGCCGTTGGGAATCGGCTTCGTGAAGTCCACGCTCCACACTTGGTCGGGCTTCTCGATGTTCAACTCCTCCACGGCCTTGCCCTCCTGCTTTGCCCAGTCCATCCCGAGGTGCCATTTGCCCACGCACGCCGTCGTGTAGCCGCTGTCCTTCAGCATCTGCGCAACCGTGAGGCGGCCGGGCTCGATGAGCCGCGGGCTCAGCCCGCCGAGCACGCCGCGCTGGAGCTTCGTGCGCCAGTTGTAGCGGCCCGTGACGACACCGTAGCGCGTCGGCGTGCAGACCGCCGACGGCGTGTGCGCGTCGGTGAATTTCATCCCGCCAGCCGCGAGCTTGTCCAAATTCGGCGTCGGAATCTTCCCGTCGGAATTGAAGCAGCGCACGTCGCCGATGCCGAGATCGTCCGCGAGGATGAAGATGATGTTCGGCTTTTCCGCGGCGGTGAGAGCGGCAGAAACTGTGGAGATTGCTGCGAGCAGCAGCGGGAGGATGCGCATGGCGCGAGGATGCAGGCACGACATGGAAGTGCAAGCACGCCGCTTCGCGAGCGATCCGGCTTGCCGCCTTTCCGCCGCGCGGAAAAAGTTGCCGCATGTCTCACCGTCTCCGTGTTCTGCTGGCATCCATCCTGCCCGTCCTCATCGCCGCCTGCTCGCACGTGCCGGGGCCTGTCGGCGGAAAAGTCAGCACCAGCCGCGACGAGTGGGGGCACCGGGCAGGTGCGCGCGGATTCTCCACGGTGATTCTCGACGCAGGCCACGGCGGCAAGGATGCCGGCGCGACCAGCCGCTTCACCGGCCAGCGCGAAAAGGATCTCACGCTCGACATGGTCCATCGCGTGCGACGCGAACTCAGCGGCGGCGTCCGCACAGTGCTCACGCGCAATTCGGACACATTCATCGACCTCGACGACCGCGTGCACATGGTGGATCGCCACAACGACGCTGTGCTCGTGAGCATCCACTTCAACAGCGGCCCCTCGCACCTCGCGGGACCGGAGGTCTTCTACTGGCGTGTGGACAGTTACTCGCTCGGCCGCCGGATCTACGAGGCGCTCTCGCACGCGACGCTTGAGAAACACGCGAACCGCGGCCTCGTCCGCCGCCGCCTCCGGCTCACCCGCAACCCGCAGCTCGCCAGCGTGCTCGTCGAATGCGGCTACCTCAGCCACGGCAGCGAGGCGCAACTCATCACGCGGCCCGAATACCGCGACCGTCTGGCCAAGGCCATCGCGGGCGCCATCCTCGACCAGCGCGCAAAGGGCGACGGCAGCCTCGGACCGCTCCCGCCCCCGCTTTACGCGCCGCCGAGCAAGGCGACGGATCCACGGGAATAGCGGCCGGCTTCGCGCGCATCGCGCTTAGGGTTTGCGCCACACGGCGATTCGTCTAGGCAGCACGCCTGCGCGGGGCCGAAGTTTCCGCGCGCCGATGCAAGCCGAAGTCTTTTTCATCTACCACAATGGCGAACAGCGCGGCCCCTATACGGCGGCGCAGGTGAATCACCTGCACCGCTGCGGCTTCATCGACGACGAGACGCTCTACTGGCGCGAGGGGCTGGAGCAGTGGCAGCCCGTCGGCCAGATCGTCCTTCGCCGCAGGGGCAGGCGGCGGGTGCTGCTCTGGTCCATCATCCTCGGGGTGCTCGCGGTGATCGCGCTCTTCCTCGCGCTCTTCGGGCCTGTCACCGCGGAGCGGTGGCGTGAGATGACGAGCGGGGAATTCACCGCCGAATCCGCGTGGTGGCACGCGCGCGGGCTCGTCCGCGAGCAGCTTCCGAATGACTCCTACGTGCGCTTTGAAGCTTTCGCCTCTGCTGACGTAAAACTCCAGGGTAAGGACGGTGCCTCTGTCGTCCTCAGTGGAAACTTCACCAACTCGGCCGGCGCCACCGAGCGGGGCACCTGGCATGTCACGCTCCGCTATGACGAAAGCCGCGGTGTCTGGAGCTCCGCACCCGCGCCGAAATCTCCCGAGCCCGCCGCACCGTGAGCGGGTGACTCCGCGCACTGCGGCGCTTGCCATCCCCGCGGGGGCGCACTCTATTTCGCGCCCCGCATGAAACGCCTCCTCCTGCTCGCCGCACTCACCGCGCATGTCCACGCACAGCGTGTGGCCGTCCCGAATGGCGCGAGCCTTGGCGAAAGCGAGGCCCAGAAGATCGAGGAGAAGATTTCCACGGTCCGCCGCGACCTCCTTTCCAAATACGAGTCGCAGCTCGGAGACCTGCAGCTTCAACTCCAGAAAATCGCCGACCTCGAGGGGGCTCTTGCTGTCCGCGAGGAGCGCAACCGCGTCCACACCGAGCAGGCGCTGTCCTCGGCAAATTTCGCGTCGGAGCCCAAGTCGCTCCGCAACCTCCAGCAGACGACGCTGACCCGGATGAACGACCTCGTCTCGGGAGTCGTCACCGAGTCGCTGCCGAAGCTCATCGATTTGAAGAAGCAGCTCACGGTGGACGGCCGGCTCGACGAGGCGCTCGCCGTCCGGCAGGCCATCGAGCGCCTGCAAAATGCGAATGTCCCCATCGTGCGCGCGGAGTCCGGCAGCATCGTCCCCGCGGACACACTGCTGCGCGCCTACAACGCCGACCGCGTGCGTGCCGACAAGACCTACAAGGGCGTGCGCATCGCAGTGCGCGGCATCGTCGCAGGCTACAAGCTCGATCCGGAAAACGGAAAGGCGCTCCTCGTTTATCTCACCGCAGGCGGGGCGACCGGCTGGGTGCAGTGCTCGTTCAACCTCGGCCAGTGGCGCTACCGGGAGGATCGGTCGACGAGCGCGACCGTGCTCGTCCTGACTCCCAAGGATGGCAGCGAAGTGAAGATCGCGAAGGGCCAGCAGATGGACATCCTCGGCGACTGCAGCGGCTGGGACGAGTTCGTGAAGCTCGGCAAGTGCGACGTGCCGCGCTAGCGGCGCACCCTCACCGCATCGGCGAGGGGCTTCACGAAGGCGCACACTTTCTCCACAAGCTGCGGATCACTTCCAAACTCCGCGATGCGCTTCACGATGGCGCTGCCGACCACGACGGCATCCGCCGCTGATGCGACCGCGCGCACTTGGTCGGGATTGCTGATGCCGAATCCGACCGACACCGGCAGCGGCGTCGTCTTCTTGATCGCCGCCACGCTCTCGGCGAGTCCCGCCGCCACGTCGCTGCGCTCACCCGTCACGCCTTCGCGCGAGACGTAGTAGATGAAGCCGCTCGCGTCGCGCGTGAGCAGCGCGATGCGTTCGGGCGGAGTCGTCGGCGCGATGAGCCGGATGCGCTTCAGCGGCCCGTGCATCCGCAGTTCCGGCGAAGCGTCGTCCTCGTCCGGCGGCAGATCGAGAAAGAGAACGCCATCCACTCCCGCAGCCTCGGCATCCGCGAGGAACGCATCGAAGCCGTGGCGATACACGGGGTTCATGTAGGTGTAGAACACGATCGGTATCTGGCTCTGCCTGCGGATGTCGCGCACGCACGCGAGCACGCCGTTCAATGTCGTGCCGCTGGCGAGCGCGCGTGAGCTGGCAAGCTGGTTCACCACGCCGTCCGCAAGCGGGTCGCTGAACGGGACGCCGACTTCGATGAGATCCACCCCCGCCCGCTCCAGCGCGGGCACGAGCGCGCGGGTCGCGTCGAGCGTCGGATCGCCCGCGCAGATGTAGGCAATGAAGCCCGCACGCCCCTCGGAGCGCAGGCGGGCAAAAGTGGTGTCGATGCGGTTCTCGGACATGGAAAAGGGGCGGAAGATTGGCGAGGCGCGCCACGATTGACAGAAATTTTCCTCTCGAAACACCCCCCTACAAACCCCTCGAAATCGCCCAAACCATAAACCCGATCGACAACAAATGAAGCACGGCGCCTGCTCTCCGATAAAAGCGTAACGTCCTCAAGTTGCCCTTTGACTCAGCTTGGGCCTCTTCATGCAGATAGCCGCTGGAACCAATCAACAAGACCAAGACCACCCACCACATCCATCCAGGAGGCCGTGACCAAAGCTTCCACAGAGAGAACAAACCGAACCATTGCGCCATGGCGCGCAATACAGATGGAAAGCTCATTCGGCACTGAGTAGTAGGACGACAGGGCGACCAAAAGCCTTTTCCTGTCACAATCCTGAATTACAGCCACACCTACATGCCCGACGCGCCTGCGCTGAAGATCAACGAAATCTACGAGTCCATCCAGGGCGAGAGCACTTGGGCGGGCTGGCGCTGCGTCTTCGTTCGGCTCACCGCATGCGACCTGCGCTGCAGCTACTGCGACACGGAGTATGCATTCTACGAGGGAAAGAAGCGCACCCTCGACGACATCCGCGCCGAGATCCTCGCGTTCGCCTGTCCGCTCGTGGAAATCACCGGCGGCGAGCCTCTGCTGCAGAAGAACGTCCTCCCGCTCATGGCGGCACTCTGCGACGCGGGCAAAACCGTGCTCATCGAGACCAGCGGCGCGCACGACATCTCGAAAATCGATCCGCGCGTGCACCGCATCATGGATTTGAAAACGCCCGGCAGCGGCGAATGTGAGCGCAACCTGTGGAGCAACATCGGCCACCTCACGAAGCTCGACGAGGTGAAGTTCGTCATCGGCTCCCGCGAGGATTACGAGTGGTCGCGCGAACAGGTCCGCACCCACGCGCTGGCCGAGCACTGCGGCTGTGTTCTTTTCTCACCCATCTTCGGCCGCATCGAGCCGCGGCAGATCGTCGAGTGGATGGTCGCCGACAAACTGCCCGTCCGCTTCCAGCTCCAGATGCACAAGTTCATCTGGGATCCGAAGCAGAAGGGCGTCTGAGCAATTGCGGATTGCAGATTGCGGATTGCGGATTGAGTCTCCGCGCCCGGATTTTCCAACCCGGAATCCGCAATCCCAAATCCGCAATTCATGCCCTTTCGAATCACCAAAGACTTCCTCTTCGAAGCCGCGCAGACGCTCCCCTGCGCGCCCGAGGGCCACAAGTGCCGGAAGATGCACGGCCACAGCTTCAAGGTGGAAGTCTCCGTCGAGGGCGAGGCCGATCCGAAGACCGGCTGGTTTTACGACCACGCGGAGATTTCCCGCGCGATGAAGCCGCTGCTCGAGGTGCTCGATCACGGCTACCTCAACGAAGTCCCGGGCCTCGACAACCCGACCATCGAGAACATGTGCCTCTGGTTCTGGCAGAAGCTCGCACCGCATCTCCCCGGCCTCGCCGAAATCGTCGTTCACGAGACGCCGAGCGCGCGCTGCTCCTACCGCGGATGCTGATGAAACACTTGGCAAGCCGCGCACGACCGCTACTTTCCCGCCCGATGAAACGCCTCGCAACATCCATCGCCGCCGCAGCCATCGCGCTCGGCATTGGCGCTTGTGAAAAGCAATCCGCCGAGAACCTGCCCGAGCACTACAAGCACAAGGGCGACCACAAGACGGCCGGCGGAGGCGAACATGGAAACGCGCCGGCGCCAGCGGAGAAGGAGAAGGCGCCGAAGCCCGAGCACAAAGGCTAGCGCGCCGCGCCCTGCATCCGCATTCGCCATGAATCCCGAGCCTGAGCAGACGCCGGGCTTCTGGCATTCGCGCCTGAAAAGCATCGCCTGCGCGGCCCGCGGCATCGCGCTGCTGCTCCGCACTCAGGCAAATGCGCGCATTCATCTCTTCGCCACCGCAGCTGTCATCGCCGCGGGATTCGCCTTCCACATCACCCGCGGCGAATGGATCCCCCTCGCCTTCGCGATTGGCATCGTGTGGGCGGCCGAGGCAGGAAACACCGCGATCGAGGTCCTCGCAAACCGCATCACTTCCGAGCGCGACGACGCCATCGGGCGCGCCAAGGACATCGCCGCGGGAGCCGTCCTGCTCGCCAGCATCACCGCGGCCGCCATCGGTTTGCTTGTCCTCGGCCCGCACGTCTGGGCGCTCCTCTTCAAATAGCGCTACTGCGCCGGGAGGCCGAGTCCACGCAGCCACGCGCGCACCTTCCGCCTCTGCTCGCAGTCCCGCAGCGCCCACCGGTCCGTATGGTTGCGGAACGGCAGCGCGGAAAATTCAAAGGCGCCGCGGACGCCGGTGGACTCGATATACTCGCGCGTGCTGTCCACGGAGCCCTCGTGGCTGATGAATTGCGGGCGTCCCTTCAGCCGCTGGAGCCGAGCGATGGCGGATGCGCGGTCGGCATCGGCGTATGGCCATGTCGTGCGCGCACCGTCGTAGTGGCTGTGGCAGATGAACGCGCGCCACAGTGAAGCGATCGTGTCATTGCGAAGGCCGATGTAGTTGCACGCGATCGAGCCGCGCGAGAATCCACAGAGGACGACCGCCTTCTCGTCGCCGCCGAAGTCCCGGCAGATTTGCCGCACGGTCGCGACGCAATAGGCGGCGGTTTCGTCCGCGTCGCCCCACCACTGCGGCGCGTTTTCTTTGCGCCCGTCGCTCACTTTCACATACGGCATGCCGATGCAGATGTAGCCGGCTCCCCCGGAGACACCGAATGCGAGGCTGCCTCCCTCGACAGTGCCGTCGCAGGTATCGCCGAATTTGCCCCGGTATCCACCGTTGCCCGCGAACTCGACGAGCACAGGAAACTTGCCGCGCGGCTCCCAATTCGCGGGCAGATACAGGGTGTGATGCACCGCCGTCGCCTCCCATCCCGCGGCTGTCTGTCGCACTCGCAGACCTGCAGCCGGCGCAGCGTTGGAAACTGCGGGCACTTTCATATCTTCAGGCAGCGTCGCGATGTCGGGCAATTCGTCGGCGCCCAGCGTGGGGAGGAGCGTCAGCGCGAATGCAACCGGGAGCCAGCGGTTCATGCTCACCTCTTGATCCAGTCGAAAAACCCAAGCTCCTCAAGATCGGCGCGCAGCTTCCCATATTGCTCCGGCGACGGCGTCGCGTTCGGCAGTCGCGCGGGGCCGACATCCACACCGAGCATCGTCATCACCGCCTTGGCTGCGCCCATGAATCCCACGCCGGCGAGGGCCTGCACGAGCCGCACGGAACGGAACTGCTCCTCGCGGGCCGTGGCAAGGTCGCCCCGCTGGAAGGCCGCGATCAGCCGTGTGTAAATCGGCGCGGCGAAGTTATAGGTGCTCCCCACCGCGCCCGTCGCGCCGAGCGAGAGTGCGGCGAGCAGGAACTCGTCGCAGCCGAAAGGGACATCCCACGCGCTATCGTCGGCACGCAGGCAGAGTTGGAAGGACATCAAGTCGGGGTTCGTGAACTTGATGCCGGAAAACGTGGGAATGCGGCCGCGTGCCTGCGCGAGAAAATCGGGCATCGGCAGGTTCACGCCAGTCATGCTCGGGATATCGTAGAAATAGAAGGGCGTCGCCGGTGCTGCCGCGGCGATTTCAGCGGCGCATGAGACGAGCGCGTCCACCGTTCGTGGTTTGAAATAGCACGGAGTCAGCGCCGCGATTGCCGGCGCCCCGAGTTTCTCCGCGTCCTCCGCAAGCACACGGGCGTCGGCAATCGAGTTTGCGCCGACATGGACGACTACGCGCATCGGCGTGCCGCGGACCACCTCCATCCAGCGCTTCGCCACGGCGAGCCGCTCGTCGAGGGACAGCGAGCTGCTTTCGCCCGTGGTTCCGCAGATGAAGACGCTGGTGACTCCATTCGTCAGCAGATGCGCGCACTGCTTCTCGATGACGCTCGGATCAAGCGTGCCATCCGGGCGAAATGGTGTGTGAGTCGCTGCGACGAGTCCTCGGAGGCGCTGGTGGTCAGGGAGTTTCATGAATGGAAGGAGGAAGTTTCAGCGGCGATGCGTCCATCGGGAAATGCGTCGCGGCACAGGCGCCTCATCATTTTGCAGCCCACACTTCGGCCGTCCGCACACGCGGGCGCACCTCGCCATTCGGAATCACATCGCGCCCACGCCAATGAACAACCGTCACCGTCGCACGGGAAAATGGCACCGCGCCACCATCGCCCCAGGTATCGCGCTCCGCATCGTAGGCCAGCACACCGTGCGGAAATCCCGGATGCTCGCGCACGGGCTGAAAACTGACGTTGGCACCGTCGTCTCCGCTCGCGATCAAGAATCGTGAGCCTCTCCGGATAGCCGGTGTCGGCGCGGCGACCGCGGCACGCGGCATGTCTGCGAGGCGCTTCCATCCGCTCCCGGGTGTGAATCGGTAGGCGTCGCGAAGATATTCCCTCATTGGCTTCCCATCAGGACCGGCACTGATTTTCGCCCCGCTGAAAAGGCAGAACGAACGCTCGTCCGCACCGGCCACAGCGAGCATGCGCTCGGGACCCGGCCACGGCTCGAGTTCCTCCCAGCGCAGCGCGGCGGCGGAGAAATCCAATCGCCAAAAAGTCTTCAGCGCCGTAGTCGAATCGGGCTTTTCGATTCCACCCGCCACGTAGATTGAATCTCCGAGCATCGCCCCGCACATGTTCGCGCATGTCTTCGGCAAATCGGGCAGCTTGCTCGTCACAATCTTTCCATCGCGCCACTCCATGAGAAAACATGCAGCGTGGTGCGCCTGTGCATCGCTTCCTCCGACGCAAACGAGACCCCGCGCCGTGGTGACGGACACTCCATAGCCCAGCGGCCTCGCAAGCCTGAAAGCACTCTTCCAAACACCATCCGGTCTTTCGAGAACGAAGACCGAGTCATACCACTGCTTGCGCAGAGGCTCGGCCCACTTGTCTCCCGTGATGTTCGCGCCGCCTGCAACGATGAGTGCATCGTTGCTCACACCGGCAAAGGCCCCGGCAAAACCCTCGGCATCAGGAATGGGCGGCAGCTTCCCCCACTCCAACACGTCGCCGGCACCAGCCGTCGGGGCCACGGCAACTGCGATTGCCATCAGTGCGGAAAACAGAGCGAGACGCGCGAGTTCGCCAAGTGGATGGATGGATGTCGCGCAGCGCATGGAAGGCATGCCGCTTTATTCCGAAGCGAGAAGGCGCCAGCAATACCACAGGCAGCGCGGCAGGTGGAACGGCCCCTTCCACATCGTCCCCTTCGCGCGCGACGACACGCTGCCATCGCGGTGCAGGTAGCCATACCACTCGCCATGCTGTGCATCGGCGAAGTGCGTGAAGCTCCACTCATGCACGAGCCGGTGCATCTCGGCAAAGCGCGGCTCGCCCGTGAGCTTCCACGCGAGCAGCGTGGCGATGATCGTCTCGTTGTGCGGCCACCAAAATTTCATGTCATGCCAGTATTCCTGCACCGGCAGTCCGCGCAGGTCGGTGAAATAGAGCATTCCGCCGTGCTCCGAGTCCCATCCGCGCTTCCACATCCAATCAAGGATCGTCGCGCCGAGCGTGATGAGCTTCCATGCCTTCCGCAGCGCACCTTCGTGCATGAGAAACCACGCGCATTCGATCGCATGGCCGGGGTTCAAAGTGCGGCCGTCGGTGTGGCCGATGATTTCACCCGACGGACCGACGACCTCCATCAGCACCTCGTGCTCGGGTTTCAAAAAGTCACGCTCAATTTCCGCGATGCTCGCATCGATCCACTCCGTGCAAGTCCGGCCCGCCACCGACACATCGCCGAGGTTCGCCCGCAGTTCCTGAGCGGTGACGATCCCGATCATGTGGGACGCAATGCCTTTCGTCGGACGCGTTGGCTCGAACTTCGGCAGCATCGCGCCGGGCTCAAATGAGAGCCTCAGATAGGCCGCAAAGTTCTTCACCGCGTCCTCCGCCGCCCGCGCATCGCCCGCCGCCCTCGCATATGCCGCATCTCCAATCGCGGCAAATGCCTCGCTGAAAGCATAGCGCCGCATGCGCAGCGGCCGACCCTCACGGGTCACCGAGAAGTAGAGTTTCCCCTCCGGACCGCAGCAGTGCATGCGCAAAAAATCGACGCAGCTCCGCGCAGCAGCGAGCCACTCCGCGCGGCGCTCCACCGTGTTGAAGAGCGTCGCGAACATCCAGCCGGCCCGTCCCTGAAACCACACCGACTTGTCCGTGTCTGTCACCGAGCCGTCACGGTCGAGGCAGGTCATGATGCCGCCGTTTTCCGCATCCATCCCATGCCGGAGCCAGAATGGAACCACGTCGCTGAGCAGCGCATCACGATACTGAGCGGCGAGCGATGCCCGCCCCTCCGCCGTCAGCAGAGAAGGAGACGTGCTCACACCGGGAGTTTCACCGTGCGCTTCTCACGGATGCTCTGCACCGCACCATCGACGATCTGCTGGCCGATGCGTGAGATCTCCGGCGACAGCGGACCACTCAGCGGCGTGCCCGTCGCGATGCAGTGGAGAAAATATTCGACCGGATTCCGCTCGGGCGCACGCAACGTGTCGCAGGGCACGTCGAAGCCCTCCGGTTTTGCACGCGTCTGCACACGCACCGTTTTCTCGTAGTCGTAGCAGCTCACCGTGCCCTCCGTTCCCCAGACCGAGAAGCCGCACTTCGGCTGCGGCTGGTGCGTCCACGGGTCGGTGAACGTCCCCCACCGCGTCTCGCATTTGGAAAGCCCCCACGCATAGCGCAGCACCACCACGCTGTGCTCGTCCACTTCGAGCCCCTGCGGCTCATCCGCAGCCGCCGTGACCTCCAGCGGGGCGTGCCCCCCCATGAACCACGTGCCGATCGTCGTGCCGTAGCCGAGATAGTCGAGCAGCGAGCCGCCACCCGCGCTTCGGCTGTAAAACCAACTCGCCGCCTTTTCCGCGGCTGTGGGCTCCTTCTCCAATTTGTCCGCGCCGTGATAGAGCGGGCCGCGGTTGCCACCGTAGTGGTGGAATCCACGCGCCTCACCGATCATGCCCTCGTCGATGGCACGTTTCGCCGTGGCAGCCGCGCGCTCCCATCGCAGCGGCCAGTTAATTGCCAGCAGCCTGTCCTCTGGCATCGCCGCGACCATCGCATCCGCCTCCGCAAGCGACGCGGCGAACGGCTTCTCCACCAGCACGTGAACACCATGCTTTGCCACTCGCGCAACGTATTCGCCATGCCGCGCGGCAGCCGGACACAGAATCACCACGTCGGGACGCGCGCTTTCCATGCACGCATCCACATCGGTGAAAATGCGCTCGTCCGGGATTGAGAAATTGCGCTTCGCGTCCTGCATCCGGCCGACCTGCTCGTCACAGATCGCGACGAGTTCCGCATCAGGATGTTCATGCACCATGCGGAGCAGGTCGCCCATGTGGAAGTGATCGAAATTGATGCCTGCGATGCGGAACTTTTTGCTCATGGCTGGGAAACGATGTCTGGAGCGCGATTAAAGATGAGGCGTGCGTGACGTGGGAAGCTCTTCATTCGGTGCACGGCCTGCTTCGCCCGCGGTTCGCGCGCGTTGCCAGCCTCCGCACGAACGGCCATGCTCGCCCGCATGTCCGCTCCAGCACCGCGCAAACCCTGGTATCGCATTCTCTACGTGCAGGTGCTCATCGCCGTGGCGCTCGGCATCGTCGTCGGTCACTGGTGGAAGGAGATCGGTGCGGCCGTGAAGCAGAGCGGAATCTTCGGAAAGGATATCGCCTGGCCCGACGTGAGGGATGCGCTCAAGCCGCTCGGCGACGGCTTCATCAAGCTGGTGAAGATGATGATCGGGCCGATTATCTTCTGCACGGTGGTGCATGGCGTCGCGAGCATGGGCGACCTGCGCAAGCTCGGGCGCGTGGGGCTGAAGTCGCTTGTCTATTTTGAAGTGGTGAGCACGCTCGCGCTCGTCATCGGCCTCGTGGTGGTGAACCTGCTTCAACCCGGTGCAGGCTTCGCCTATGATCCGGAAACCCTGAAGGCGGGCGCCGCGCAGGATTACGCCGCGAAGGCCCACGCGCTGAGCACGAAGGACTTCCTGCTCAACATCATCCCCGACACATTCCTGGGCGCGTTCACCTCGGGCGATCTGCTGCAGGTGCTGTGCGTTTCATTGCTCACGGCATTCGCGCTGACCGCGCTGGGCGGTGCCGGGCGACCCGTGCTGAACGCAGTTGAGTATGGCTCGCAGGTTCTCTTCGCGATCATGCGCATCGTGGTGAAAGCCGCGCCCATCGGGGCGTTCGGCGCGATGGCATTCACCGTTGGCAGCTACGGCCTCGGTTCGCTGGGCAAGCTGGTCGCACTGATGCTCGGCTTTTACCTCACCGCGGTCCTCTTCATCATCATCATTCTCGGCGGCATTTCCCTGTGGTGCGGAATCTCAATTTTCCGGCTGCTCGCCTACTTGAAGGACGAGCTGCTGCTGGTGCTGGGGACGAGTTCCTCCGAGACGGCGCTGCCCTCGCTCATCGAGAAAATGCAGCGGCTCGGCTGCCCGCGGGCGACGGTGGGCGTGGTCGTGCCGACCGGCTACAGCTTCAACCTCGACGGGACCAACATCTACATGGCGATGGCGGCCATATTTCTTGCGCAGGCCACGGGGACGCACCTCGACTTGAAACAGCAAATCGGCCTGCTGCTCGTGGCGATGATCACCTCGAAAGGTGCGAGCGGAGTGACTGGCGCAGGCTTCGTGACGCTCGCCGCAACGCTGTCCGCAGTGAAAACGATCCCCGTCGAATCGGTGGCGCTGCTGCTCGGCATCGACCGCTTCATGAGCGAGTGCCGCTCGCTGACCAACTTCATCGGCAACAGCGTGGCGACGATCGCGGTGACGCGCTGGGAAGGCGAAGTCTCCGGCGAAACACTGCGCGGAAACCTGCGCAACCCGCCGCCACTCGTCTCCGGCAGTGAATCCGCACCCGGCGCCACGGCACCGGACGGCGGAAGCGGGATGTAGCCTTAGAAGAAGATCGGGATGATCAGGATGGCGACGATGTTCACCACTTTGATCATCGGGTTGATCGCCGGGCCGCTCGTGTCCTTGTAGGGATCGCCAACGGTGTCGCCGGTGACGCTCGCCTTGTGGGCCTCGCTGTGCTTCCCGCCGTGGTTGCCTTCCTCGATGTATTTCTTCGCGTTGTCCCACGCGCCGCCGCTGCTCGTCATGGAGATGCCCATGAACAGGCCGGTGACAATGCTGCCGACGAGCACGCCGCC
>JBGAPU010000099.1:0-23245 GCA_044221035.1 Chthoniobacteraceae bacterium
CGGTCTGCATCAGTTCCCACTTCTCCAATCCCCGGTAGATTTTGGTCCTGACGATCAGCACTTCCGGCAGATGCCGCACCTCGGCATCGATCTCCTCCAGCTCTGCATTGGCATCGAGAAACATGCCGAGTTCCGCGAATCCCTCGGCGGCCGTCAGGTGCATTTGATCTTCGGGCAGTAGCGGCATTGGCGTCCTTGCTCGTGCGGGCTGTTCTTGCCGTGGTGTCCTGGCAGAGTGCAAGGTCGTTTCCAATGCGAATCCTCCCGACGTTTTTGCTGTGCTGGGCGCTCACGGTGGCGTGCTGGGCAGACAGCATCGTGCCAAAGCACTCCCGGAAATTCACTCGCTACGACGGCCAGTTCGTCGAGACGCCGTGGGCTGACGGCGACTCGTTCAAGGTCCGGATCGGCGAGGACGAGTTCGTGTTCCGGCTCTACTACGTGGATGCGCCGGAGTCCGATGAACGGTTTCCCGACCGCAACGAGGAGCAGGCGCAATACTTCGGAATCACGCCTCAGGAGAGCGTGGCGGCCGGCAAAGCCGCCAAGGCGTTCGTGCGGCAGCGGCTCGCAGGGAAGAGCCTCACGGTCTGGACCCGCTGGGCGACGGCTCTCGGCTCCAGCAAGCTGCCGCGGTATTACGCAGTCGTGGAAGTCGACGGGCGCGGGCTGGCGGATTTGCTGGTCGAGAATGGGCTGGCCCGGCTGCACGGCACCAAGGTCGGCCATCCGGACGGAAGGAAGGCCGACAATTACATCGCCGGCCTCGCGGAACTGGAAAAGACGGCGGAGGCAAAAAAGCTCGGTGCTTGGGCAACATCGAAGCCAGAACTGCGGCATCCAGTGGTCGAGGAGACGGTGGAAGCCGTGGAATCGCCGCGGTGGGCGGAACGCCTGATCAGCGGGGGCATCGGTGCGTCTGCGGTCGGGGTAGCATGGCTGATGACGGCGCTGTGGGGGCGCAGACGCCGGGGAGACGGCAGCGACTCAGGCGAATGAGTTCGGGTCTAGGCAGGCTGCCCGTCCGAAAGATTGAGGCTCGAACATGCGGGAGGGCGTGGCAATCGCAGACAGAAAATTCATAAGAAGCTGGCGTTCAGCAGTTTACAGATTTGAAAAAGCAGCAAATGCGTTGATTGCCAAAAACGTAAGTAGCTCGTAATAAGGCACTTAAAAAACTCGCGGAGAAAAAGCTCGTTCAGAAACACTCGGGTGGAGCGGGAAAATTTGGGGGTGCATCTGGGGGGGGAGGGGGGGAGGATCTAGGGATCTTGCGGTCATTTGATTTGATGTGTATGTAATAAAGTAGCCAGTATTCATTTGTATGCGATAAAAATGGGATCAAGGATGCCTTCACGCGAGGTCCATCGCACGGGCGCAATTCTGTTGCCAGTCAGGTTCGCGCTCTTCGCGGTTTGCACTTGCGATGGTGGAGGGTCGAAGTTGAACGCGGGGGCCTGTCTTGGATCCTTCGTTGTGACATTCTTGGAACTCTGGACCGTGACTTCAGTTCTTGTGTGCAATTTGGTTTTCCGGCTGTGTGCAATTCCACCCGGCTGTTGTGTGCATGTGACATCCGATCCTGTGTGCAATACCCCAGATTTCTTTAACAAAAGAAAGTTCCCCAAACCCCTCAAAGAAAATGCGGCGGCTTCGCCGTCCGCTGCCATTTTCAATGGGCTTGAGGAGAAGGGGGTGGGGGAAGTTGGGAAGAATAAGACCAGCACTCGAACCAAACCGGGTGCATTCGCGTCATGCTTTTGGCCGGCTGCGCCGGCCGCCGCATGATCGCATTGACATGCGAGCTCTGCACCCGGTTTGGTTGCTCGCAACACAGCAAAAGCGCAGCTGCGCAGCGCTTTTGCTTTTGTCCTTAAAGATCCTCCTCCCAGTATTGCTTATACTTGGGATTTGTTTGCGGGTTCTGTGGTTTTTTCCCCTTCCGGACTCTCTCCTCGTCTCCTTCCATTTCCCGTTTGTAATCGTTCCACCGTTCGAGTTCCCGGCGAAATTCCTCCCTCAGTGGATCCACACCCCTTGCCCGGCTCCTGATATATTCGGGCGACAACGGACGGATTGACCCCGTCGACACCGGTTGGCCCGGTGCCACCAGATTGCTCCGGCGGTTATCCAGGGGCTTGCCGTTGACATGGACACAAGGCCCCCCGAAGACCAGATTCTCCATCGGGATGTAGCTAAACCGGAACCATGGACGTTGGTCGATTTTTTCGACCGCATGGATGACCAAAGCATGATCCCGCCCCTCGATCTTCCTAATGAACCAGTAGTCGTCCTTGAATTGCTGGTAGAACTGCTCGTCCACAATAGCGGCGTAGTTGTGATCAATGTCGAGCAAACGCTGCCCGTGTTGGTTCCACGCCCGCGGTGGCTCAGGTCTTCCCTTCCAAGGTGAATTCACTTCAAGCAGCCTGTCGGTAGAATTTCCCTCCGGCCATTGGCAGATCGCCACAGCGGCGTAGTGGGCCGCTGCTTCCATCTCACTGGGGTATTGCTGATGGAAGCTGGCCGGTCGCACTTGGACCATCCAGCGCTTTCGCTTGGGATCATACCGGACCCCGCGGAAGACAGAGGTTTTCTTTTTCATTGGAATACGACGGTATTTGAAGTCCGCGCTTTCGGGGTCCAGTGGTGGAAGCCGATTTTTTCTCGGCCTTCTTTCTCGATCAGAGCGAGGACATTTCGCTTGAGTGCGTCCGCCGTTTTATTGTGGTGGGGCTGGACGGGGTGGCAAGATGCGTCATACCGTCGATTGCTGAAATCGGTGAGCAGGAATTCCTGTGCTGACGGACATTTATCTATTAACGGACGAGACGTGGATGAAACGCTCGGATGGCCTTGGTGGAAACCAGCCGCCGTTGGACTGTTGGCAGATTGAAATGTTGGCACTGGCAGAGGTTATAGAGTTTGCAGTCAGTTGGAGGATTCGGACGCCTTGCGGATCAGTTCCGCCACGGCGTCGTAGGGGACGAGGGTAACGCCACGACTGTTTCCGCGTTTGCGAAGCCGAATCAACCTGAGATCCCCCCGCTCCTCGGCCGCATAATAGAACGAACGGTTTAGACCCCAATATGGATCGCGCTCGCCTGGGCGAGGGAGACGAAAAGCTTCGGGACGGAAGCCCCCGTGTCCAGCAGGGGATGGCGCAGTCAGTGGCGCTGTAGTTGTTGAGGGGACAGAACCGGCAGGGTTGCCTGGTTTCGCAGAGTAGGGTGATGGAACTTGTTGATTTCCGGTGTCGCAGACATCGGTAATGCAGTTCGTCGGTGTGCTCATGGTGTCGATTATGTCTTCAGTGGATTCCAGTCCAGGAACGTCAACGATGTTGATGCCCACTCGCGTCTGGTTCCCAGCGAGTGGCTGAAGCTGTCTGCGAGCTGACCAGCCGCCCCGTCATGCACCAGCACATACGTGTGCGGGCGGCAGACATTGGGCAAATAGTTGAGCCTGCAATTTCAACCGTCAAGGGATTTTGAATACACGCGAGCCCCTCCTTAATCCTTCGGGATGGATGAGTCCACGTTCTCGACCGCAACATCGGGAATTGCATTCAACGCGGACCGTTTTGCCGCGTCGTCGATATGGGTGTAATTTGCCGAGATCGCCTCGCTATCATGGCCAATGATGTCCTGCACGATGGCCGATGAGATGCCGGCATTTTTCATCAGGCTGGTGGCTGTGTGCCGCAGTGCGTGAAAGGAGATTTCCGATATGTTCCGGCGTCCGTCTCTTCCAACCGAAACCTCAGTGCGGCGATGAGGCTTTCGCGTGGCGAGCCCGACGCTCGCCATCAGCTCGTAAAACTGTCTCGACAGAGTTCCCACCTTGCCGGATTTCGACACGCTCGCAAAAGCGCGGGGGTGTAGGGGTTCTTTCGGATCATCGCCTGCACGCAGACCCTCCAAGTGCCGTCGCAGAGGCGAAGCGATCGGGATGATTTGCTGCCGCCCGGTCTTGTTGCTCACCAATCGGATCTCGTCGCGTTGGAGATCGATATTCTGCCACGTCAGGCGTGCGAGATCGCCTAGGCGTTGCCCTGTATAGAGCCCAAACAGAATGAGGCTGCGCCATTCGCCCTCCGCCGCAGACAAGAGGATTTGCAGTTCCTGCAGGGTAAATGCGCGGCGAATCTTTGGCTGCGTGCGTTTGCTGTTCTTCACTGCATCCACGGGATTTTCCGAGACAAGGCCATCCTCCTTGGCCGTCTTGAAAACCATCCGCAAAAACTTGATCTCATGATTTACGGTGGGAGGACTCACTCGTTCCAGTTCCGCGCTCCGAAATGCCAGGATGTCCGCTTGGGTGACCCGTGCCATTTCTTCATCGGCGCGAGACCCGAGCCAATCCAAAAAGCGCCTCGCTTTGCCCTCATAGAACATGAATGTCGTCGGGCTGGTCTCGGGCTTCTTGCGACTCAACCAGGACTCAAAGAATGCGCGGACTGTCGAAAACCCGAGGGGGGTGCCAACGATTTTCGCGTAAAGGTCGGCGATGACCGATTGCATTTGTCGGGCGGTCACTCGCCGTCGGGCCGCGTCTTCAAATGCCTCAGCGAGCTTCAATGCCTTTTTCCGGTCCGTCTCCTTGGTGCTGCGCTGCGTTCTTTCACCGTTGGGCAAGGCGAAACAGGCGAACCAATACTTGGAATCCTTCTTTTTGCGAATGCTTGCCATCTGGCAACGCTACTGGCAACGACGCACCAGATCAAGGACGTTCTAGGAGGTCATTATTGCTCTGTAGAGGTCGGGGAATGGAGGGCTTCATGGCAACAGGGGTTCAACTCCCCTCGCCTCCACTTTTTCTGATTCCGAGGTGTGCATGAGGGCGGTTCGGTCGGTCAGAACCGTTGCCGAAACCACGTCAGGGCGGGTTCAATGCGGCGACGGGGACATGAGAGGACGAGATGCGCTCTCTCTGCGGAGAACCGGGCTCCATTGCGTGCACTTTACTGCATTTGCGGCGGACGGTGGACAAACTCAGGGTCAACCAATAGACACACCAACGAACACCCACTCGGAGGGTAATGTATTCCCCGAATACCTCCGTCAGGTGACTCGAATCACCTTCCGTGAGTCTTCAATGAACTACTGATGAAACCCCGACCAGTCGTCCTGACCGCCCTCCTGCTTGCCTCGACCGCCGCAGCGCTCTGCGCCGCTGAGCCGGTGCGCTACAACCGCGACATCCGGCCGATTCTTTCCGACAACTGCTTCGCGTGCCACGGGCCGGACAAGGCAAACCGCAAGGGCGGGCTGCGGCTCGACGAGCGCGAAGCGGCGCTCGCGCCGGCGGAGTCGGGTGACGCGGCGATCGTGCCGGGCGAAGTGGCGAAGAGCTCGCTCATCGCACGCATTCTGACGAGTGAGGCGGACGACGTGATGCCGCCGCCGAAGTCGCACAAGAAACTCTCGGCGGCGCAGAAGGAGATGCTGAAGCGGTGGATTGCCGAGGGCGCGAAGTATGAGAAGCACTGGGCCTTCATTCCGGTGCAGCCGGTGAAGGTGCCGGGGGCGGCGGACATCCCGAAGGCGGACGAGGAGACGCTGAAGTGGCCGCAGAATCCGATTGATTGGTTCATTTTGCAGAAGCTCGCAGAGCGCGGGCTGAAGCCGTCGCCGCGGGCGGAGCCTGCGACGCTCGCGCGGCGCATCGCGCTCGATCTCACCGGGCTTCCGCCGCGCGCGGAGCTGCTGAAGGACTTCAATGCCGCGAAGCTTGACAGCTACATCACGGCGAATTTTTCCTCGCCGCACTACGGCGAGCGCATGGCGGTGGACTGGCTCGACGCGGCACGCTACGCCGACACACAGGGCTACCAGGTGGACCGCGATCAGGACATGCATCCGTTCCGCGACTGGGTGATCGGCGCGTTCAATCGCAACATGCGGTTCGATCAGTTCACCATCGAGCAGCTCGCTGGCGACCTGCTGCCGAATGCGACGATCGAGCAGAAAGTCGCGACCGGGTTTCACCGCAACCACATGGTGAATGTCGAGGGCGGCATCATCGCGGCGGAGTTTGTCGCGGAGTATCTCGCGGACCGTGTGGAGACGACGTCGGCGGTGTGGCTCGGGCAGACATTCGTGTGCGCGCGCTGCCACGATCACAAGTTCGACCCGTTCACGCAGCGCGATTTCTACGGGATGAAGGCGTTCTTCAACACCGTCGGCGAGCAGGGGGACGGAAACCAGGATTCGATCACGCTGCCGTCCGGTGACATCGAGAAGAAGATCGCGCCGATGCAGAAGGAGATCACCGAGCTGCAGGACCAGCTCGCGAAGCAGAAGTCCGACGACGCGGATGTGCGTGCATGGGCCGACCGGCTCGTGAAGCAGCGGCTGAAGTGGGAGCCGTTCGAGATCGCGAAGCTCGCCGCGCCGCAGGGAAAACCGAAGGCCGCGAGCGATGCGCGCGCATTCGAACTCAGTCCGATCAACCGCGAGGCGCGGCCCGTGGTTGCGACGGTGAAGGTGCCCGCCGGGAAAAAGATCACCGCGTTGCGCATCGAGTGTGCGGCGGAGGCCGACGGTGCGCGCGTCGGGCTCGGACGTGTCTATGTGCAGGCCGCAAAAAGGCGTGTGCTCGAGATGACGGGTGCCGCCGAGGGTGTCTCGCTGAAGGCCGTCGAAGCGGAGCGCGTGGTGGAGTCCGCCGAGAAGCCGAAGGCGAAAGGCCGGGATCGGCGCAGGGCGAAGGCGGCCACGACGGCGACCCTTTCACCGGGCCCGAACAAGCCGGCGGAGGCGCTCGTGTGGGAATTAGCCGAGCCGTTCGAGGCGAAGGGGAAGGACGAGACGCTGGACGTTTCGATCACGGTCAACTCGAACGCGAAGGAGACCGAGTGGCGCGTCCTTTTCACCGAGGCGCCCGTGGACCAGCTTGTGCTGGAGAGCACGATCGACCTCGCAGAGAAGGACGCCGCGAAGCTCACACGCGCGGAGCAGGCCACGCTGAGGAAGGAGTTTCAGCTCGCACTCGCGGAGTCGAAGGAGCTGCGCGCGAACATCGCCTCGCTCACGGAGAGCATCGCGGAACTTCGCAGGCAGCAGCCCTCGGCGATCGTGATGAAGGAGCGCGACAAGCCGAAGGACACGTTCATCCTCATGCGCGGCGTGTATGACAAGCCGGGCGACAAAGTCGCGGCGGCCACGCCCGCAGTGCTGCCTGCGCTCTCGCCCGACGCGCCGCGCAACCGCCTCGGCCTCGCGCGCTGGCTCGTGAGCCCGGAGAATCCGCTCACCGCGCGCGTGACGGTGAACCGGCTGTGGCAGTCGGTCTTTGGCACCGGGCTCGTGCGCACGAGCGAGGACTTCGGCTCACAGGGCGAGGCGCCGAGCCATCCCGAGCTGCTCGACTGGCTCGCGGGTGAATTTGTCCGCAGCGGCTGGGACGTGCAGCACCTGCTGCGGCTCATGCTCACGAGCGCGACGTATCAGCAGACCTCGCGCGTCACCCCGGCGTTGTTCGCGGCGGACCCGGACAACCGCATGCTCGCACGCGGCCCGCGCTTCCGCATCAACGCGGAATTCGTCCGTGACCAGGCGCTCGCCGCGGCGGGATTGCTCTCGGAGAAAGTCGGCGGCAAGTCCGTGAAGCCGTATCATCCGCCGGGGCTCTACGAGCTTGTCACTGCGGGCAGCACGACAAACACCTACGTCGAGGACAAGGGCGAGGGCCTGCACCGGCGCAGCCTCTACACGTATTGGAAACGCAGCGTGCCGCACCCCGCGATGATCGCCTTCGACGCACCGGGCCGCGAAGTGTGCGCGATGCGCCGCTCGCGCTCGAACACACCGATCCAGGCGCTGAACCTCATGAACGATCCCGCCTACGTCGAGGCCGCGCGCCATTTTGCAGTGCGGATGATCCAGTCGTCGCCGCAGTTGGCGGATCAAATCCAGCACGGCTACCGCACGCTGCTCGGGCGCGATGCAAAACCCGCCGAGGTCGCCGTGCTCACGCGCGCCTTTGAGCGCGGGCGCGCCGACTTTTCCGCGAACCCGAACGCCGCAGCCGGCCTGCTGAAAATCGGCGAGGCTTCGCTTGCGCAGAAGACACTCGACCCCGCCGTGCTCGCCGCGATGACGAACGTCGCGAGCACGATGCTGTGCCTCGATGAAACCATCACGAAGGAATAAGACCGCTCCACCCGCCATGAATCACGACATCCTCAACGCCATCACGCGCCGGCAGTTCCTCGCACGCGGCAGCGCTGCCGCCGGAGCCGCGGCCCTCGCGACACTGCTGAATCCACGCAGCGCATCGGCAGCGCTGCCGGGTCTCCCGCATTTTGCACCGAAGGCGAAGCGCATCATCTGGCTCACGCAGGGCGGTGCGCCATCGCAGTTCGAGCTGTTCGATCCGAAGCCGGGACTCCGCGCGATGTTCGACAAGGATCTCCCCGAAAGCGTGCGCGGCACGCAGCGCCTCACGGGCATGACCGCGCGGCAGGCGCGCTTTCCCGTCGCGCCGAGCGTTTACAACTTCGAGAAGCGCGGCAAATGCGGCATGGAGCTGAGCGAACTGCTGCCGTCCATCTCGCAGCACGCGGACGATCTCTGCCTCATCCGCACGATGCACACCGAGGCGATCAACCACGACCCGGCGATGACGCTGCTCCAGACCGGCCACCAGATTTCCGGGCGTCCGTCGTTCGGCGCGTGGATCGCCTACGGGCTCGGCAGTGAAAATGAAAACCTGCCGGCGTTCACCGTGCTCATTTCGCGCCCGAGCGGCGGCACGAATGCACAGCCGCTCGCCGAGCGCATGTGGGGCAGCGGATTTCTCCCGGCGAAATTCCAGGGTGTGCGCATGAACTCGGGAAAGGATCCCGTCCTTTACCTCTCGAACCCAGAAGGCATGACCACCGGGCACCGCCGCGCGATGCTCGACGATCTTGGCGAGCTGAACCGCATGAAGCTCGCAGACAACGGCGACCCGGAAATCCAGACGCGCATCGATCAGTTCGAGATGGCGTTCCGCATGCAGTCGAGCGTGCCTGAGCTCGCCGACCTCTCGAAGGAATCCGCGAGCACCTTTGAGCGCTACGGCCCCGAGTCGCGCAAGCCCGGCACCTACGCTGCAAACTGCCTGCTCGCGCGCCGACTCGCCGAGCGCGGCGTGCGCTTCATCCAGCTCTACCACCGCGGCTGGGACCAGCACGCAGCGCTGCCAAAGGGCATCAAGAGCCAGTGCTACGACACCGACCAGCCGACCGGCGCGCTGCTCACGGATTTGAAGGAGCGCGGCATGTTCGACGACACGCTCATCGTGTGGGGCGGCGAATTCGGACGCACGGTGTATTCGCAGGGTGTGCTCACAAAGGACAACTACGGCCGCGACCATCACCCGCGCTGCTACAGCCTGTGGGTCGCCGGCGCCGGGATCAAAGGCGGGCACGTCATCGGGCAGACGGACGACTTCAGCTACAACATCGTGAAGGATCCCGTGCACATCCACGACCTCAACGCCACGCTGATGCACCAGCTCGGCATCGAGCACACGCGCTTCACCTTCCGCCACCAGGGCCGCGACTACCGGCTCACGGACATCCACGGGAACATCGTGAAGGACATGCTCGCGTGACTTTCCCACGCAGCCGGAGCGGTTGGGCGGGCGCTCGCGGCGCTGAAGGGGGCCGGTCTCAATGAGGGCACGATCCTCGTCTGCCGAAGGAAAAGCGTGGGCGCGTGGTCGTCCTGCTAGAGGTTCTGCAGGGTGAGGGAGGCGAGCGCGGTGGAATAGAGGCGTCCGCCGGCGCGGCCCCACTGGTCGTCGGGTGGCCAGCTTCCGCTCTCGTTGCCGTTGTTGATCTGGTGCACCAGCAGTTCGCGCCTCAGCCGGGCGAGACGCTCGTGGGCGATCGTGGCGCTCTCGTGCTTCAGCGCGGTGGCTGCGAAGTAGGTCTCGTAAAAATCGAGCCTGGCGTCTGAGCCGCCGTGGCCGGTCGGCGAGTTGGCGAGGACGACGCTGGTGGAGTCGGCCGGTTCCTCTGCGTCACTGAGCGAGGTGCTGTGCATCGAGAGCCAGCGGAGGCCGCGGTCGGCGGCGGCCCGCGCGGGTTTCCAACCGAGAGTGGCGGCCGCTTCGAGCGCCTGCACGTGCCACTGCGTGATCGAGCGGTCGGGGGATGAGTGGAGGTGATACCCCCATCCACCCTCCTCGCTCTGCCGCTGGGCGAGCACCGAGACTGCGGCGTCCAGCGCGGGCTTGGGAACCGAGGATGGATTCCGGTGCCACGCGTGGAGCAGCGCGAGCGTGGCGATGCTGGTGTTGTAGGGGGAGCCTTGGAATGCGGGCCCGAAGGTCCCGTCGGCATTCTGCTGGCTGAGCAGTTTTGCGGTGGCGAGTGCGGCGGCCCTCACGCGGGAGGCGTCCTTTTCATCCGAAGTGACGAGCGCGAGCAGCGGCAGCGCGGTGAGTGCGGGCGCGTAGTTGCGCTGGCCGCCCCAGCGCTCGGCGCTCCAGGAACCGTCGGCCTCCTGGTTGCGGACGAACCAGTCCAGCGCGCGGCTGTTGCCGGCGCTCACCGGTTCCACTGTGGCGACGGAGGCTCCGGCGGAGGGTGCGATGTCCCGGCGGAAGAATCCGCGGACTGCGAACCCGGCCGCAAATGCGGCGAACACCGCCGCTGCGGCGGTCCAGCGGAGCCATGCGGACTGCCGCTTCCGGATTCCGGGAGCCTCGGCATCCCGGATGCAGGAGAGGATTTCCGGAGCGAGATCGCGCATCGGTGCTGCCGGTGGGACGCGGCGGAGACGCGAGACCAGAGTGCGGGTTGATTCGACCCCCTCGCGGCACGCCGCGCAGGTCTTCAGGTGCGCCTCGAATTCCGCATGCTCCGCGGGTGTGAGCTCCCCGGCCACAAATGAACCCGTCTCCGCTGAGTGGTGGCAGTCAGCGTTCATTCAGGAGTTCGCGGAGCGCGGTCAGCGCGTGGTTGATGCGCGATTTCACGGTGCCGAGCGGGATTTCCAGCACGTCGGCGACTTCCTGGTAGCGCAGGCCCTGGTAGATGTTCAGCACGATGACCTCCCGCAGTTTCGGTGAAAGCCGGTCGAGAGCCGCCTCGACGTCCGGGCTCCCTCCTGCGCGCTCGGGAGCGGCGGTGCCGGCCAGCTGGAGCTCGTTTTCATAAGCAGCCGTCGCGCGCTCGAACCGCAGGATTTTCCGCCCGCGGTCGGCCCACACGTTGCGGGCGAGATGGTAGAGGAATGTCGTGAAGCGCGCAGCCGGGCGGTAGCTCTGCCGGTAGCGGTAGAGGCGGATGAAAGTTTCCTGGACGAGGTCCTCATGATCACTGTTAGCGCCCATCCGTGCGAAAAAGTTCGCCAGACTCTGCTGATGGGCGCGGACGAGTGCGGTGAACGATTCCTCGGAGCCCCGGGCGACCTCCAGCATGAGCGCGGCATGCGGGTCGTCGAGCACCCCCGGCGGTGAGGAGGCCTCGCCGCTCGTGGTGAGCGGCACGATGTTGGTGCCGTTGGCGGAGTCGGGAGGCATCGCAGCGCGGGAAAGAGCACGGACTGGCGGCTGTCACAAGTCGATTGTCTCCCGGCATCGCGTTCGGGCTCGAAGCATCTCGCCAGAGCGCCGGATTCCGTGAACCATTCCTGAATGCGCAACGCTTTCACTCAAGCCATGTCCATCCCCATGCACCGACGCCGCTTCCTTTCCACGACCACGCTCACCCTCGCCGGGATCATTTCCGCGCTCCCCGCATTCGCCCAGGCACCCGCGAAGAACCCCGCGCTGCGCGCCAAGGCTGCCTCCGCGATCGAGAAAGGCCTCGGTTTCCTTGCAAAGGCGCAGAAGCCCGGCGGCTTCTGGTCCAGCCAGGATTACCCGGGGCTCACCGGGCTGGTCGTCCAGTCATTCGCCACGGCGCCGGGCGGGAAGCACCGCACGTCGAAGCCGGTGCAGGAAGGGCTGAAATTCATCCGCTCGAATGCGAAGCCCGATGGCGGCATTTACAACAAGGGCATGGGCAACTACAACACGTCCATCGCGCTCACGACGCTGATCCGCGCTGGCGAGGCGAAGGATCAGAGCCTGATCGAGGCGGCGCGCAAATACCTCGTCAGCGCCCAGACGGCGAACAGCGCATCGCCTGCAAACAACGGCGGCTTTGGCTACGAGGCCGGCGGCAGCGGCCGCATGAGCCGGCCGGACATGGACAACACCGTCTTCGCCGTCGAGGCGCTCGCTCTTTACCGCGACACGCACAAAGGCAAGGAGAGCCCCGGACAGAAGGACCTGAACTGGCAGGCCGCGATCGATTTCCTCGCCCGCTGCCAGAACCTCCCCGCGACGAACAAGGAGAAGTGGGCCAGCGACGCGCCGGAGGAAAAGGGCGGCTTCACCTACACGCCCAGCGGCGACCAGAACGGCACGCACAGCTACGGCAGCATGACCTACGCGGGCCTGCTCAGCCTCATCCACGCCGATGTGAAAAAGGACGACGAGCGCGTGAAGGCCGCCGTCGAGTGGCTGTCGCGCCACTACAACATCAACGAAAACCCCGGACGCGGCACCGAGGGCCTCTACTACTACTATTTCGTCATGGCCAAGGGCCTCGCCGCCGCCGGGCTCGACACGCTGCCCACGAAGGACGGCAAGTCCGTGAACTGGCGCGAGGAAGTCACCAGCAAGCTCCTCGCCCTCCAGAAAAGCGACGGTTCATGGGCCAATGAAAACGGCCGCTGGATGGAGAAGGACCCCGTCCTTGCCACGAGCTACGTGGTGCTTTCCCTGAACATCCTTCATCAGAAACTCTAGGGGCGTGTCCCCAAATTCGCCCGGCTTGATAAAAAAGAAGTGAACCTTTTTCCATCCTGGGGCGCTTCTGAGGGGACACATTGATGCATCGTGTTCCCTTGAAACGCTCCCGGCCGACGGGCGGCGGCCCAGTGGCTGTGCGCTCGCGCCGCGGCGCGTTCACATTGCTGGAACTGACTGTCGTCATCGTCATCATCGCAGCACTGGCGGCGCTCATCATCGCGCCGCGGCGCGTTCACATGTGGGGCGTCACGACCGACGTGGGCAACATCGCGGACCGACGCCGAGGCCGCGCGGGCGACGATGCAGACCATCGCCGAGGCATTCACCGGTTCCGCAGCCGGGCCGGGCTACGTGGCGGACATGAAATACGTGCCGGGGTTTGGCTTGGTGAACATGCGGATTCACGACCTGCTGCTCCAAGGCACTCAGCCGGCAGGATCCGGCGGCCCAGCGCGGCTGGCGCGGGCCCTACCTCCGGAATGCGCAGGGCGTCCGGAACACCAACGCTGCGCGGAATGGCGCGTTTCCCGCCAGTGGCGAGCGCCGCACCAGCGAAGATGCGACCTTCCTCCAGCGAGGTATTTTCGCCGACTCGAGCACCAGCCCCTACGGCACGACCGGCGACCTCGCCGCAGCAGATCTCGGGGAAACTGATCGTCGTGCAGGTGCCGCCCGCGTCGGCGTTCAGCGGCTCGCCCGGTGATGCGAAGCGCTTCCGCTACGCCCGGCTCGTTTCCGCCGGTGCGGATGGCGTTCTGTCCACCCCGCTGGACCGACTCGGCGGGATGCTCGCCGACGGCACCGCGCGGCGACGACCTCGTGCTCTTCCTGAACCGCAGCGACGTTTACAGAGATGAAACGGAAGAGCCGTAGCGCCGCTTTCACACTGCTGGAACTGCTCGTCGTGATGGCTATCCTCGCCATCGTCACGGCGCTCGCGGTGCGCTCGCTCGACGGAGTGCAGGACCAGCGGCGGCACGAGGCGGCGCAGCGGGGACTGGAGGAAATTGAGTTCGCCGTTCTCGGCTCACCCGACGATCGGGCAGCCGACGGCTCGCGCACGATCAGCGGTTTCGTTGCCGACATGGGCCGCCTGCCGCGCACGAATCTTCCCGCCGGCGCTACGTTCGTCGAGTTGCGTGAGCTTTGGGAAAATCCTGGCTTCGCCTTCGACGTGCGTGCCGCCATTGTGGCGAACGGAGTGCCGCTTGCCGACGAGGATACGCAGGTGCTCGTCCCCGGCGGCTGGCGCGGCCCGTATCTGCGGCTGCCGCTTGGGAACGCCGGGCTCCTCGATGCCTACGGCAACGCAGTCACCTCGCCGACAGATTCGTCGCCTGCCAATCCGGACACCACCGGCTACGCGCGTCTCCGCGATGCCGTCGATGCGCCCATCACCGCCGTCGCGCAGGACGTTCGCATCGTCCGCATCCTCGGCGCGAATGGCCGCCGCGACACCGCCGACACCGGCTACGACCGCGACGAGGCGCTCGCATCTTCCGACGACAAATTCCGCGCCGCGCTCACCGGCAACGTCGAGGTGCTCGACAGCTCGTCCTCGCCCGCGACACCCGACGGATCAAGAGCACGCACACGATCGCGATGTTCGCGCCGGGCCGGCGAACGCGGCTCGCAAATCGCCGTCGTTCGCACGACGGTCACGTTCACCGCACCGACCTGCCCGTGGCTTTCACGAACCCGCGCGCCGTGTCCGTCGATTTCGCCGACGGCGTGACCATCGGCCCGCGTATCGCCCGCGCTTACCTGCACCCGCGCGGCTTCCCCGGGACCACCGCTACCGTGCGCCGCAGCACCGTGAAGCACGTCACGCTGCGTGGCGGAGCGAACCTGCTCGACATCACCATCGACCGATGAAAGCTGCTCCCACGACCTTCATCCTCGTCACCGCGAACCGCGTCGCGCGGGCGGACTTCGATGGCGACCTTCGCCTCGCAAAGAGCGCGCCGCGGCCGCCAGCCGTCGCGGATGCCATCCGTGCGGCGCTGGCGCTGGGTGGAAAAGCGGCGAGGGAGACGTGGGTTTTGAGCGCCGACATCTGGTCCCAGGAGGTGAAGCTCAACTCCGCGCAGGTCGCCGGACTTTCCCAGGAACAGATCGGCCGAGCGCTGTCGTTCGAGGTGGAGCCGTTTTCCGGCATCCCGGTCATGGAGAGCGCGACCGGTTTCCGCGACGCGGGGGACGGCATGTTCAAAGTCGCGCAGATGCCGCGCGCCGAACTCGGCACCATCGCCCGGGCCGTCGCCGGCGCGGGTGGCCGGCTCGCCGGTGTCGCGCATCCCGGCGCCGCGCCTGTGGACGACGAGGCGCTGCTGGAATGGTGGCCGCGCCAGCCGGAGCGCATCGCCGCGGGTCCGGTCGTCATGCCGCCTGAGGCGGAGCCGTCGCCGCGCCGCTTTTTCCTCGCCGCGCTCGTCATGGAGGCGGCGGCACTCATCATCCTGGTCCTCATCTTCGCATGGATGGGCAACCGTTTCCGCGACCTCCAGAAGCGCAACGAGGATTTCACGGCGGCGAGCCGCGAGCTTGATGCGGTGAACAGGAGCGGCGACGCCCTGCGCAGGCAGCTCGCGTCCCTGGAAAAGCAGGACAAGCAGCGGGAGCACGTGCATTCGCGCCGGGGCGCCGTGCTGGCGCTGCTCAACACGCTCGCGCAGATCCGCACCGATGACATCGTCGTCCGCGGTCTCACCGCCGAGGGGCCTTCCAGCATGGTCGTGAGCGGGCTCTCACTCGAGGCGGGAGCCGTGGACGAGCTGAGCATCCTCCTCACCGGGCAGCTCCGCGGCGCGGGATGGATCGCGCAGCCGCGCAGCAAGACCGGGCGGAAGCACATGCCGAACGGCGGCCCGTGGGAATTCGCGGTCGTGCTCACCCACGAGGAGGCCGAACGCTCGAAGGCCGTGCAACTCAGCCAGAACACGACGGAATGACGGCGATGAGCACCCGCGACAAGTGGATCGTTGCCACGCTCCTGCCGGTTTTCACGCTCTTCATCGGGGCGCTGGTTTTCCTCCGTCCAGTCGCGCGCCAGATCAGCGGCCTCGATCAACGCGTTCAAAACCAGGGTTTCCTCGCTGCGCGGCAGGCCCTCGTGGCCGCGGCTCGGGAGGAGAACTCGCGGCTCGAAAAGGCGATCGCGGAAAAGCGCCGCACGCCCGGCGGCGAGGATGGCGTCTTCGACCGCAACTGGGCGATGCAGCAGGTTTCCCAGCTCTGTGATGCAAATGGTCTCAGCCTCGACAAATCGTCGCCCGACCCCGCGGCACAGCTTTCCCCTGCGCTGAAGGAAGCGCTGCCCGCGTTCGCCGCTGGCGGCACGCCGCCGCAAGTGTGGCGGCTGGAGTTCAGCGGTGCTTATCCGAATGTCGTGAAGCTGCTCGCCGGTCTGCAAAAGGCGAAGCCGCTCATCGTGCCGCTGAACCTCTCGATGCAGTCGGGCAAGACCGAACGGCAGCCCGCGAGCTGGGTGCTCACGCTCTGGCTATGATGGCGCCCGCCACGATTCTCGACCGTCTGCTCGCCGCGTGCATCGAACGCGACGGCTCCGACCTCCATTTCTCGCCGGGACTGCCGCCGCACATCCGCATCCACGGTGAGCTTGCGCCTTTGGAAAACGAGCTGGCCTACAGCGGGGCGGCCATCGCGGAGCTTGCGGATGAATTGCTCCGGCGCGTCGGCGCGTCGGCGAAACTCGATGCGATGCCGCGCGGCTCCTTCGACGGCGCGGTCACGTCGGCAGCGGGAGTCCGCTTTCGTTTCAACATCTTCCGTCGCCAGGCGGAAATCGCGCTCGCGCTGCGGCGGCTGGAGGACCGCTTCCGCCCGCTCGCGGAACTCGGCCTGCCGGAAGCGCTGCGCTCGCTCTGCGAACTCCGCGACGGCCTCGTCGTCGTCTCTGGCCCGACGGGCGCGGGCAAAAGCACGACGCTCGCGACGCTGCTCGACCATGTGAATCGCACGCGCCGCGGCCACATCATCACCATCGAAGACCCCATCGAATACCTGCACGCGCCCGTGCAGTGCGTGGTGAATCAGCGGCAGGTCGGCCTCGATGCGCCGACGTTCAACGACGCGCTCGTTGCCTCGCTGCGGCAGGATCCGGACGTGGTGCTCGTCGGCGAAATCCGCGACCTCGAAACCATCCGCACCGCCATCACTGCGGCGGAGACGGGGCACCTCGTTTTCACCACGCTGCACGCGGGCGACTGCGTGGGCAGCATTGAGCGACTCGTGTCGGTTTTTCCGGCTGATGAACAGGACGGAATCCGCCGCCAGCTTGCGCTCGTGCTGCGCGGCGTCGTCGCGCAACGGCTGCTGCCCGCCGTCGCGAACGGCCACGCCCAGCGCCGCGTGGCGTGCAGCGAGATTTTGATGAACACGCCCGCCGTTGCTAACCTCATCGCCACCGGCAAAAGTGCGCAGATTTACTCCGCGATGGAGACCGGCGCGGGCGCGGGGATGCAGACCTTTGAGCAGGACCTCGCGCGGCTGTGGGTCACGCGGCGCATCAGCGAGACGACCGCGTTTGCGATGGCGCGCAACCCGCAGACCCTCCGCGACCGCGCCGCCACGATGCGCGCGCCGGCAATGGGGGTGGGCAAATGAACGCGAGCGGCGAACTGAGTGTGAATCTCGACGAGGTGCGCATCGACCCGGCGTGGGCGCTGCGCATTCCGGTGAGCCTCGCGCTGCGGCGGCGCGTGCTGCCTTTTGCCTCGCTGGAAAAGCGAGTGCATGTCGCGTGCGCCGAGCAGCCGGACGCGGCGACGATGGAGGCCATCGTGCGTTTCACCGGCCAGCCCGCGGTGCCGGTGCGCGTGGAAAACGATGCGCTCAGCCGGGCGCTCGCCCGGGTCTTTGGCGATGGACGCAGCCGCGCCGCAGCCGCGCCGTCGCGCGAGCCGGCGGATGCCGACGACGCCATCGCGCTCGCGGACGAACTGCTGCGCGCGGCCATCACGCGGCAGGCGTCGGACATCCACATCGACCCCGCTCGCGACGATGTGCGCGTGCGGCTGCGCGTGGATGGCGTGCTCGAGGAATACCGCCGCCTGCCCGCCGCCGCGCACGCCGCGCTCGTCTCGCGCATCAAGGTGCTCGCCTCGGTGGACATCGCCGAGCGCCGCGCGCCGCAGGACGGCGGCTTCACGTATTCCTTCGCCATCGCCGACCGCACGCACGCGGTGGATGTGCGCGTGGCCACGCTGCCGACGAAGCACGGCGAGCGCATCACGCTGCGTCTGCTCGCCACGCAGGAGCAGCAGCTCACTTTGGAAAAACTCGGCATGAGCGCGGACGACCTCGCGCTCTTCGAGGCCACGCTCGCGCAGCCGCATGGGCTCGTGCTGCTCACCGGTCCAACCGGCGGCGGGAAGACGACGACACTTTACGCCTCCGTGCGCCGTCTGCTCGCAGGGCCGGAGCTGAACATCATCACCGTCGAAGACCCCATCGAATACGAAATCCCCGGCGTTGCGCAGGTGGAGGTGGATTCGGCGGACAAGATTTCGTTCGGCAAGGCGCTGCGCTCGATGTTGCGGCACGACCCAGACGTGCTCGTCATCGGCGAAATCCGCGACCTCGATTCGCTCGATATCGCCGTGAAGGCGTCGCTCACCGGGCACCTCGTTTTTTCCACGCTGCATACGAACAACGCCGTGAGCGTGGCGACGCGCCTCACCGATATGGGCATGGCGCCGCACCTCATCGCTGCGACGCTGCGCTTGAGCGTGGCGCAGCGGCTCGTGCGGCGGCTCTGCCAGCATTGCCGCATGCCGGTCGCGCTCGGTGAAGCGCACGCCCGCGCGCTCGGCATCGCGGACGCGGCAGGCGCGACGGTGTATGAAAATGCGGGCTGTCTCTACTGCGCGGGCCGCGGGTTCTCCGGGCGCATGGGACTTTTCGAGTGCCTCGCGCCGGATGTGGAAATGGCCGCGCTGATTTCGAAAGGAACGCCCGAGGTGGAGCTGAGCGCACATCTGCGGCAGACGAATTTCAAAACGCTCGTCGCCGACGGCGCCGCGAAAGTGCGCGCGGGCCTGACGACCGTGCGCGAGGTGCTCGACGCCGCGACTGAATCCTGACGATGCCGACTTTTCGATACATCACGCGGGATTCGGCGGGCGGGGCGCAGAACGGGACGCTCGTGGCGGCGAGCATGGAGACGCTCACTGCGGAGTTGCGCGGGCGCGGGTTGCTCGTGGTGGATGTCGAGCCGGTCGCACAGCGGGCGCGCGGAACCGTGACGTGGCATCCGGCGACCTGGCTGCGGCCCACGAGCTTCGATGCGGAGACGGGTTTTCAACAACTGGCCACGATGCTGCACAGCGGGCTGAGCCTTCTCGCGGCGCTGCGCACGGTCGCGGAGCAGGCGCGGCGTCCGCAGGCAGTGGCCGTTTGGAGCGAAGTGGCTGACCGCATCGAGCAGGGCGCGAGTTTTGCCGATGCCCTCGCGGGGCGGGAGAGGGTGTTTTCCGAGCACGTCGTGCAGCTCGTGCGTGTGGGCGAAAGCTCCGGCAACCTCGACGCGGCGCTCCGCAGCGCTGCACAGCATCTCGAACGCGCGCGGCAGATGCGGCTCACGGTTTTCAACGCGCTGATGTATCCGGCCATCGTCGCGTTCATGGCGATGGGCGTGACGGCCTTCCTCGTCATCGCCGTCATCCCGAAGCTGCAAAAATACCTCAGCGGACGCGGACGCACGCTGCCCGCCATCACGCAGAGCCTGCTCGATGTCGTCGCATGGCTCCAGGAATGGGCGGCGCTGCTCGGCATCCTCGCAGGTGCTGCGGTGCTGGCGCTGTTTTTCATCCACCGCTGGCCGCCCGGCCGCCTCGCGCTCGACTCGCTCTTTTTGAAAATCCCCGTCATCGGCCGCGTTCTGCGGCTCGCCGGGACGGCCACGCTCGCGCGCAGCCTCGGCGTGCTCATCGGGAGCGGCGTGACGCTGCTCGACTCGCTCCGCACCGTCTCGCGCCTGCTCACGAACCGGGCGCTCGGTTCCCGCATCGAATCGGCGCGCGACGCCGTGCTGCGCGGCGGCACGCTCGCGGCGGCGCTCGGCGAAGGGCGGGAATTCATGCCGATGCTACCTCGCATGGTCGCCGTCGGCGAGAGCGCCGGCACGCTCGCGCCCGTGCTGCGCGAGGTCGCCGATTTTCACGAGAGCCAGCTCGTCGCAGCCATCCGCCGAATGAGCATGCTCATCGAGCCGGTCGTCATCCTCGTGGTCGGAGGCATCGTCGGCTTCGTCTACATCGCATTTTTCGTCGCCCTTTTCTCACTCGCCGGAGGTGTCCGGTGAAAACCTCGAATCGCACCATGAAAACAACCGCCATCCTCACCCTCGCCCTCGCCGCCGCAGCCATCGCGCAGGACGAGCCCGCGCCGCCCGACCCGACGAAGGCGAGCGCGAAAATGAAGGTCGCCCTGATGGGTGGCTCGGCTGTCCCGGAGATGACCGTGAAGGGCATCGTCCTCGGCGGCGTGCGCGAAGGCGGCGCGCTCGTGCTGGAACTCGCCGGCGGCGGCCGCGTGCAGGCGAGGCCGGGTGTCCCGTTCACCGTCGTGGCGGGAGGCGAGGCGCGGAAGCTCCTCGTGAAGCAGATTTCCGGCGACGGCATCGAGGTCGAGGCTGTGGCGCAGAAGGAGAGCATCCTTCTGCCCGGCGTCGGCGCCGTCCAAGGCGTGCGCAACGGCGTGCCCTCCGAGGTGGAATACGTCGAGTTCCGGGACTTGCCGCTGCTGGATGCCCTGCGCCTGCTCGGCGACCAGACCGGGCAGAATTTTTCGGCATCGGTCGATGCGAACAAGATCGCGGTGAACCTGACGCTGCGCGGCGTGTCCGCGAGCAGCGTGGTCGAGGAGGTCTGCAAGAGCCACGGGCTCTGGTTCAAGCGGGACGAGCGGAGCCGCATCACCCGCATCATGACGGTGGCGGAGTTTGAGAAGGACCTCACTGGATTCCGCGAGGAGCAGACGGAGGTGTTCACGCTGAAGTATCCCAACGTGGTCGAGGTCGCCTTTGCCATCGCGGACCTTTACGGCGACCGGGTGCAGTTCTCTCTCGGGACGGAGGAGTCGGACGACGACATGCGGCGGGACCTCGAGGGGCGGTTCGACCGCTTCGACGTGCTCACGCAGCGCACGCTTCAGTCGAACGCGATCAGCGGCAACGTGCTGGGGAGCAATGTGAACGGCTTTTACAGCAACGGGAACACCTTTTCCGGGCTCGGCACGAACAGCTACGGCAGCCAGAACCGGAGTGGTTCCACCGGCGGCCGATACAGCAACCGGCAGCAAAACCGCCAGCCCATCATGCAGGACGAGGAGCTGTTCCGCGGCCTCACGCCGAGCCAGGCGCAGCGTGTGACCGACGCCATCGAGGGCGGCAGGCGGAGCGGCCAGTCCGCCGCTGAAATCGAGGCGCTGAGGAAGCGCCCGGCGAGCATCTATGTCACCGCGAGCCGCCGCAACAACCAGGTGGCGGTGCGCACGGCGGACGCGCGCGCGATGGAGGACATCCGCGTGCTGGTGAAGCGGTTCGATGTGCAGACGCCGCTGGTTCTGCTCGAGGTGAAGGTGGTGCGGATCGAGCTCGGCAAGGATTTCCGGTCCGCGTTCGACTTCCAGTTTAGCGATGGCTCGACACAGGCGTCGTTCAGCAGGGAGAACATCTCGCTGCCGCTCGGCGGCGGCGCCATCGGCGGCGCCGGGCTGAACTCGAGCGACATGACGTTTGTCGTCGTGAACAACAACTTCCGCGCGCGCATGCAGCTCTTCGAGGAGAAGAACCGCGTGAAGAACGTGGCCACGCCCACGCTGCTGACGGCGAACAACGAGGTGTCGCGCCTTTTCCTCGGCGAGGAGCGGCCGCTCGTCCGGAACATCAACAGCCAGACCATCATCACGGACAACAACGTCGCGACGACGCCGAACACGACCACGGAGTTCCGGAATGTCGGCAACACCCTGCTGATCACGCCGAACATCAACTCCGACCGCACTGTGACGCTGCGGCTCGTGCAGGAGAACTCGTTCATCAACGCCAACGCCGCATCCATCCCGGTGGTCACGAACAGCAACACCGGCAGCACCTCCGTGCAGGAGGTGAAGGTGGACACGGTGGGCACCCGTTCGATCAGCGGGACGTTCGTCGCGAAGGACGGGATGATGGTCGCCGCCGGCGGCCTCATTGAGGATGGCAGCCGCGACAAGCGCAGCCAGATTCCCGTGCTCGGGGACATCCCCGGTGTCGGATTCTTTTTCCGACGACAGGAGATTTCCAAGCCGCGCAGCGAGATGGTCGTGCTCATCCGCCCCTACGTGCTCACCACGCCTGCCGATGGCGAACGCATCAGCCGCGACATGCTCGACCGGCTCGCGCCCGCCAGCATCAAGCGCCTCGTGGGCGGGGGCTTCCTGCCGTCCATGACGCCGCCGCCCGCTGCGAAAATCGTGCGCCGTCCGCCGCCCAGTGCTGCGGCGACAAAGAAGGTCGATCCCGAGCCTGACTCCGCCCCTGCGCAGAAGAAGCCCTCGCCTTTCCTGAGGAAGAGCAGCGGCAGGTGAAAAAGCTGAACGCCGAGTGAACCAAACCTCATGAGGCGGCGCTCATATCGGCTCAACTCCCAACTCACATAATCCACATGAAACCGACACTGACCCGCATCCAGCGCCGCGCGTCCGGGGGCTTCACGCTCATCGAACTGCTCGTCGTCATCATCATCATCGCCGCGCTCGCCGCGCTCATCGTGCCAAACATCGGAAGCTTCGGCCGCTCGACGGACATGGCCGTGAGCGCCAAGACCCAAGCGGACATCGCAAACCAGATGAACCAGTTCTTCGTCCTGCAGAAGCGCTACCCGCAAGGTCTCGACTCGCTGCTCGACACGACCGGTGTGGTCTATGCCGCAGATACGACCAGTGGCGACACGCAGACGCGCGGCCTGCCCTACTCCGGCGCGGACGGCACGCGGCTTCAGGCCCAACTCACTCCCGCCACGCTCACAAACGCGACAAATGCAGAGTATCTGCGCTCGCTTCAACGTGTTGGCTTCGACTGGGTGTATGACCACGACACCGCTGTTGTGAACTCGAACACCTCGAACACCACACTCCGCGGCCTCGCCGCGATAGACGCCGCAGCCAGCCCAAGTGGCGTTGCACTTACTGCGGATCCCAAGGTCGCCGAAGTCACCGGCACCTACCTGCTCGGCAAACTCGTCCCCGGCGGATTAAAAGCCGGCCAGCGCATCGTCGCGTTCGGCTTCGGGCAGAAAAACACTGCGATCGGAAAAACGAGCACCACCTGCCCGCTTTATCCCGGCGCTGACAAAACCTACTACGGCCGCTACGTCGCCTATTTCATGGTCTATGCCTCCGGCGAACGCGCCACGCTCGTCGGCGTGAGCGATGCCTATGGCCG
>JBGAPU010000100.1:0-23014 GCA_044221035.1 Chthoniobacteraceae bacterium
AAAATCCGCGGCCCTATGAGTTCGACCACTGCACCAGAGAAACATGAATTCCAGGCGGAGATCGCGCAGCTCCTCGATCTCGTCGTCCATTCGCTCTACACGGATAAGGAGATTTTCGTCCGCGAGCTGATCTCAAACGCAGCAGACGCGAGCGAGAAGCTGCGATTCCTCAAAACGAGCGGGCAGGAAATCACCGAGCCGGATGCGGAGTTGAAGGTGAGCATCGCGACGGATGAGACGGCGAAAACGATCACATTCACGGATGCGGGCATCGGCATGTCGCACGGCGAACTGGTCGAGAATCTCGGGACGATCGCGCACTCGGGGTCGCGGGCATTTCTCGAGCAGCTCAAGGCGAAGGCGCAGGGCGGCGCGGTGGATGCGACGCTGATCGGACAGTTCGGCGTGGGCTTTTACTCGGCGTTCATGGTGGCGGACAAAGTGGAGGTGTTCACGCGGAGCTGTCGCCCCGGTGAGACGGGGTGGAAGTGGACGAGCGACGGGAAGACGGGCTACGAGATCGAGCCGGCGGATGATTTGTCGCGCGGGACGAAGATCGTGGTGCACCTGAAGCCGGAGGGCGACGCGGACTTCGCGAAGGAGTGGCGCGTCGAGAGCATCATCAAACGCTACTCGAACTTCGTGCCGCTGCCGATCGAGCTGAACGGCAAGGCGGTGAACACGGTTCAGGCGCTGTGGACGCGCAACAAGTCGGAGATCAAGGACGCGGAATACGAGGAGTTCTACAAATACATCGGGCACGACCAGGAGGCGCCGCTCTACCGGCTGCACTTTAATGCGGATGCGCCGCTGGCGATTCGCGCGCTGCTCTTCGTGCCGTCGAAGAACGTGGAGCTGATGACGTTCCAGCGCGAGGAGCACCACGTGGACCTCTACTGCAAGAAGGTGCTCATCTCGGCGCGCGCAAAGGGGCTGCTGCCTGACTGGACGCGCTTCCTTCGCGGCGTGGTGGACAGCGAGGATCTGCCGCTGAACATCTCGCGCGAGACGATGCAGGACAGCGCGCTCGTGGCGAAGCTGCGCGAGGTGCTGGTGAAGCGGCTGCTGAAATTCCTCGAGGAGGAGGCGAAGGCGGACGCGGAGAAATACGCGCGCTTCTTCAAGGAACACGGCCACTGCCTGAAGGAGGGCGTGGCGAACGACTGGTCGCACCGCGACGCGCTGGCGAAGCTGCTGCGCTTCGAATCGAGCACGACGGAGGCGGGGAAATTCACGAGCCTCGCGGACTACGTTTCGCGGATGCCGGAGGAGCAGAAGGAGATTTACTACCTGAGCGCGGCGAACCGCGAGGCGTGCGAGGCGGCGGCGAGCTACGAGGTGTTCCGCGAGAAGAAGTGGGAGTGCATTTTCCTCACCGACGCGCGCGACGAGTTCGTGCTCGAGCACCTGCGGGAGTTCGACGGGAAGAAGCTCATCGCCGCCGAGAAAGCGGACGTGAAGCTCGACCGCGAGACGAAGGGCCTCAGCGAAGACGAGGCGAAGAAGCTCGCGGAGTTCATCAAGGAGACCGTCGGCGAGCGCATCAGCGAGGTGCGCGTGTCGAAGCGGCTCGTCGGCAGCCCGGCGATCGCACTCAGCTCGGACAGCGAGATGACGGTGAACATGCGCCGCATGATGAAGGCGCTTCAGCGCGACAACGAGGCGCTGCCGGAGTCGAAGCCCGACATCGAGATCAATCCCGACCACGCGCTCATCGTGAGCCTCGACAAGCTGCGCAATTCCAACACGGAACTCGGCAAGACCGTGGCGATGCAGGTCGCCGACCAGGCGCTCGCCGCTGCCGGCCTGCTCGACGATCCGCGCACGATGCTCGGCCGCATGACGGAACTGCTGGAGAAGCTCTGCGCGAAATAGCCGCGCTCATTTTCCGCGCCTCAGAATCGCCATTCTCGGAAGTTGACCCCTTGCGGGCGGCGTGTCACAAGACCGTGACCGCCGAGCGCGGTATCCAAACACAACCATTATCCCAATGAAAAAACACATCATCATGGCGGCCGTTGTCGCGATGGGCTTCACGGCCTGCGACGACAAGAAGGCAGAAGCCGAGAAGGCCGCCGCAGAGGCGAAGAAGACGGTGGAAAAGGCCACCGAGGACGCAAAGGCAGCAGTGGACAAAGCCACGAAGGAAGCCAAGGCCACCATGGACAAGGCGACCAAGGATGCTTCGGAAGCAGTGGACAAGGCCAAGAAGGAAGCGGACGCAGCCGTGAAGGCCGCAGTTCCTCCGTCGGTGCCGCCGGCGCCTTCGGCCCCCTCCGCTCCCTCGGCTCCTTCCGCACCGAAGCCGACCAAACCCGCGCCGACCACGGACGAAGTGATCAATGCCCCGCCGGATGCGGCTCCCGCGCCGCCGCCGAAGAAGCCCGCCGCCCCGGCTGCTCCCGCAGCACCGACCGGCGCCGCTCCCGCCGCGCCGTCCGCTCCGATTGGCAGCGGCAACTAAGAGGCAAAACAGATTCAACACGAACCCCGGCTTCGAAAGAGGCCGGGGTTTTGTTTTCAGCGGGGATGCACTTCATGGCCGCGAAATTCCCGTTTGCGCGCCGGGCCGATGCGAATAGGCTCCCGCCCCCTTTTTCAAAACCAGCTCCGCACTTCCACACGACATGACCACGCAACTCGACCAGCTCAAGCAGTTCACCAAGGTCGTCGCCGACACGGGCGACTTTGAATCCATGAAGGCCTACAAGCCGCAGGACGCGACGACGAACCCGTCGCTCATCCTCGCCGCGGCGACGAAGCCCGAGTATGCATCGCTCGTGGAAAAGGCGGTCGCCGATCGCAGGAACAGCGGTCTCACCGGCGCAAAGCAGGTGGACGACGTGATCGACCATATTCTTGTGAACTTCGGCCTCGAGATCCTGAAGATCGTCCCGGGCCGCGTGAGCACGGAGACGGATGCGCGCCTGTCGTTCGACACCGCGGGCACGATCGCGAAGGCACGCCAGCTCATCGCGCTTTACGAAAAGAACGGCATCGGCCGCGAGCGCGTGCTCATCAAGATCGCGAGCACGTGGGAGGGCATCAAGGCCGCCGAGGTGCTGGAGAAGGAGGGCATCCGCTGCAACCTCACGCTGCTCTTCTCGCTCGCGCAGGCCATCGCGTGCGCGGAGGCCGGCGTGCAGCTCATCTCGCCGTTCGTGGGCCGCATCCTCGACTGGTATAAGGCGGCGACGAAGAAGGACTACGCGCCCGCCGAGGATCCCGGCGTGGTGTCCGTCACGGCCATTTTCAATTACTACAAGAAGTTCGACTACAAGACCGAGGTGATGGGTGCGTCGTTCCGCAACAAGGGCGAGATCACCGAGCTGGCCGGCTGCGACCTGCTCACGATCAGCCCCGGCCTGCTCGGCGAACTCCAGGCGAGCACCGACCCGCTCGCTCGCAAGCTCGACGCAGCCGCGGCGAAGTCGCTGAACCTCGCAAAGCGCCACCTCGACGAGAAGACGTTCCGCTACGAGTTCAACGACGACGCGATGGCCACGGAGAAGACCGCGGACGGCATCCGCAAGTTCGCGGCGGACATTGTGAAGCTCGAGGCGTTTGTCGCCGCGAAGCTCGCGTAGTCAGCGCGCCTTTCCAGCCTCGGCAGCGAGACGCTCCAGCAGCGGGCGGTGATCGAACCAGCCCGCCGGACCGGGCGCCGCGGAAAACAGGGGGCCTTCGCCGAGCCAGATTTTTCCGGCGCGCAGCGCGGCCTCCGCGCTGGCATTGAAGACGAAATATTTCTGCGGCTGGCGGCCACCCCGGAGCGCCACCAGCGCGGGCGTGCCCCAGTGGTCGATCGGAGTGCCGGTCATCCATGACTCGGAGGCGCGCGGCACGGCGCTGCGCGGATCGCGGGCGAGGTGTTCGTCCATCTGCTTCACGAGTTTCCACCAGCCAAGCGACTGAAGCGTGATGACCGTGCAGAACACAAGGCCGAGCACCGGCAGGAGCACGCGATGCTCCGTGCGCGGCCGCGGCGGCATGATGCTGAAGGAGACGCGCATCTCGGGTTTGATGACGGTGACGTTGCCGACAAACGCCGCGGAGTCCTCGGCGCTCGGACGCGCGGAGAGGAACGCCGCGAGCATGAACGGCAGCGCGAGTGGAACGACCCAGCGGCCGCAGTTTATCGCCCCGGCCCAGCGCTGCGGCTCCGCCGCCCACCAGGACCAGAGCAACCCCGCGACGAGGATCGCCGCCACGCTCGGCCACAGCACGCGCGGCCGCATGAGCGTGGCGAGTGCAGCGAGCCACATCGCGACAATCCCGCAGAGCGGCAGGCCCACAACGCCGTCGCTGAACGTCGACGCGAGCACGTCCAGCGAGAGCTGTGCCGCGCCGTAGCTGTCGTGCAGCTTGCCGGAAAGCGAAGGGACGACACTCCAGAGCGACTTGGCGGCGGCGATGAGGAAGAGCATCGCGAGCGGGACGAATTTTCCGAGCTGCGCGTGGATGTCCCTGGGTTCCGACGCATCGGTGGTGAGCGATGCCACCGCGGCGATGAGCAGCAGGAGTGCTCCGACGGGGTGCGAAAGCTGGAGGAGCGCAAGCAGGCCGAGCACGGTTTTCCCACGGCGCGAGACAGGCACGAGGACGCCGAGGAAAACCGGCCAGAACATCGTCTGCTGCCAGATGCTGTCGTCGATCACGAAGGCCTGCCCCGGCAGCCCCGCTGCGGCGACACCGAACGCCGCCCATTTGATCAGCTCGGGCCGGTGCCTGCGCACGACGCGCCAAGAGAGCCAGAGGCTGAGCGCGGGCGCGGCGATGAAGGGCAGGCCGAAGGCGAAGGTGAGCGCGGTGAGGTTGTCCGTCACGCGGCTCAGCGCGATGCATGGCCACCAGAGCGGCCACGAGTGGAAGCGCGCCTGGTGGAAATACGGCTTCTGCTCCACGAGGCTCGCGGCGAGCTGGTAGGCGCCGTCCCAGATGAGAGGCAGGAGGCACGCACACGCGATGACCGCCGCGGCGAGGAGAAGGACGAGCGTCAGCCAGACGGAGCGGGCGCCGTTCAATTGTAGCGCACCGTGTCGAGGTGGATCTTCGGTGCGAGGATTTTGATGAATTCCCGGATCGTGTTCTGCGACCATTGGCGCGCGGTTGCGGTTAAATTTGGATCCTGCGGAACCGGCACGCCGCCGCTCACAAGCATGAACGCCCAGCGCTGGTTGACTCCGCGGAAGAGGCGGTCCCGGTTGTCGATCGCCCAGCGAGTCCAGTGGCTCGCGCAGATTTCCTCCTCGCCGACGAACCAGTAGAAAGTCTGCAGCTCGCGGGTTGCAGCGCCGTCGCCGACCTTCATCAGCCGCGTGCTGCGGAGCTGCGTGATCGGGAAGGTGCCCCGGTTCGGGAGCGACATCGCGAAGTGGTCGTCCTCCTGCAGCGTCCAGCCCTGCGCCCGGAGGCAGCGCTCGGGGCGGTGGATGCTGGTGCTCATGTCCTTTCCGGAAAGGACGATGGAGACCATGATTTCGTAGCCGTCGAGGTTGCGGTAGGTTTTCCGCGCGAAGCGGGTGCCCGACGCCTCGCCGAGCGTCGCGCGCTCAGCCGGAGTCATCTCGGAATCGGTTCCCTTCCACGCGCCGACGAAGTCGGGCAGCGCGATGCGGATTCCGGTGGGCTGGTCGTAGCTCTTCGGCAGGAGGTGCACGGTGGCAACTCCGAGGGCCATGAACGCGACGAGGGTGACGAGCCGGCTAGTAGTCATAGTGCAGCGGCTTCTTCGGCTTCGGAGTCTTTGAGGGCGTCGCGGGCGACTGCGAGGTCGCGGCGGTCATTGCCTTCGTCGGGTGTGAGGCAAACCACCGCCGGAACGTCGCGCCCCATTCGCGGTTCAGCAGCGCGCCAAAGCCGGCCATCGCGGCGACTGCGACGGGAAAGAAGACGAGGCCCGAGTAATCGTGGTAGAGGCCGGTGGCGATTTTCGGGTCCACGAACCGCGCGAAGAGCACCACGGAGAAAACGCGCGCGAAATTTCCAAGCACGGCGAAAAGCAGCGAGCTGCCGAAGAGGAGCAGGCCGCGGACGGGGCCGCGCATGGTGAAGTAGGCGTAGAGCGCGGCGAGCGTGGTCATCGCCATGAGCGAGCGGATGCCCGAGCAGCCGCCGGCCACTTCCATGGGCGGAAAGCGCCCGTCCACCGAGGTGATGTTGCTGCCATCCACGAGAATCGGGATGCCGCAGACCGTGGAGAGCGCCTGGATGGCTTTCGCGGTGAGCAGTTGCAGCGGCACGGTGCTTTGCACGACGCCGCCGACGGGGGTCATGAAAAGGAGGAAGACGCAGGGAAACGCCACGATCCGGCTGACACCGGCACCGAAAAGGAACCGCACGGCGCCGAAGCACAGCAGCGGCAGCGCAAAGATCGTGTAGCGCGCCTCCATGCAGCGCACGCCGACGATGTAGAGGAGCAGCCCGGCGCCCACAAACCACAGGCCGGAGTTTGCGCCACGCTTCGGCTCCTCGGCGATCTCGCGCCAGCGGAAGACCACGAGAAGCACGGCGACGGGGATGATTCCCCAGCAGTGCTGCTGGTCGTTCTCCGCATTCCATCCGTCGGAGATCCACTGGGCCGCGCTGAGCTGCATGCCGAGGAACGCCTTCACACCGAAGTAGGCGTAGCCGAGGACGCCGAGCAGCGCGGCGAGCAGCAGCGCCTGGGCGGGCCTCCTCGCGCACCACCGCCCGAACGCCGCGAAGAGCGCCGGCACATCGGAGAGGTCAAATGCGTGGCGCTCCGGCTCGCGGGCCGGCTGATCCAGGGAAATGATGGGCTGCGTGGTTTCCGCCATCGCCTGCGAGTCTAGCGACGGGGCCGGGGCGTTCAACGCACTTCTCGGTGACATTCCAAGGCGCGGGAGGGGTGGAAAAAATTGGCGCACCCCGCTTTCTCCGCGTATCCGCTGCGTGCATGAGCCAGCCAGCATCCGTCGTCGTCACCGGTTCCTCGGGCAGGGTCGGCCGTGCCGCTGTCGCCGAACTGCTCCGGCGCGGGCACAAGGTTCGCGGTTTTGACCTCGCGCCGACCCGCGGGCTGGACGACTGCGTGATCGGCGACCTCGCCGACCGCGCGGCACTGGATCGCGCGATGAAGGGCGCCGATTGCCTCATCCACCTCGCGGCGACGCCGGACGATGATGACTTCCTCGGTAAGCTGCTGCCGAACAATATCACTGGGCTCTTTCACACGATGGAGGCGGCGCGCGCCGCAGGCGTGAAGCGCATCGTGCTCGCAAGCTCCGGACAGGTGAACTGGTGGCAGCAGTTCACGGGACCTTTTCCGATCCGCCCCGAGGACCCCGTGAGCCCGAAGGCGTGGTATGCGGCGACGAAGATGTTCATGGAGTCCATCGGCCGCACATTCGTGGAAATGCACGGCATGAGCGTGATCGTCGCGCGCCTCGGCTGGTGCCCGCGCACGCCGGAGCAGGTCGCGGAGATCGCGGCGAGCGGGCATTTCCAAGACGTGTATTTCAGCCCCGGCGACGCGGGGCGCTTCTTCGCGTGCTGTGTGGAGGCGCCGGCGGGCGTCCGCCATGCGGTCGTGTATGCCACGAGCCGCCCGCTCGTCCGCACGTGCTTCGATCTTTCGTCTGCGGAGGAGCTGCTCGGCTTCAAGCCGCGGGAGAGCTGGCCGACTGGCTGCTCGGATTTTTAGCGGAAAGCCGGACGGCGGGATGGAGGCGCCGACCAGGGCGGACCGTTGATTTTCCCGGCTTGCGGTGCGGCTGCCCGCGCCCACAATCCGGCGCCATGAACCGTATTCTCGCCCCCGTTTTCGCCGCGCTCGCCATCGGCGCGGGTGTGTTCGGATGGATGCAATTCAGCGGTGCCGCCGATCTGCGCAAACAGGTCGCCGCCTTGACCGCCGAGCGCGACGCAGCGCAGAAATCCCTCGCGGAACTTGCGGCCTTGAAAACCGCCGCCGACACCGCGCAGGAAAACATCGCCCGGCTCACGAAGGAGCGCGACGCGGCGCTCGCCCACGCCAAGGCGGTCCCGGCCGGCAGCCCGCCGATGCCGCCGCCGCCGGGTTCGGTGCCGAAGATCGACGAGACCGGCGGCAAGGGAATGATGGAGGGCATCGCGAAGATGTTCAGCACGGAGGACGGCAAGAAGATGATGCGCTCGCAGATGGCGATGGGCCTCAAGATGCAATACGGCAGCCTGGCCAAGGAGCTGAACCTCGATCCAAAAGTCGCCGATCAAGTCCTCTCGCTGCTCGGCGACCGGCAGGCGGCGCTCACGGAAGCCACGTTTGCCTCGATGACAGGCGGGGGGGTCGACGAAGCCGCCGTCAAGGACATCGGCGCAAAAGCCGAGAGCATCCAGAAGGAATACAACGACAAGCTGAAGGGGGTGCTCGGCGAACAGGGCATGGCGAAGCTGAACGACTACGAGCGCACTCTCAGCGACCGGATGATGCTGAACATGCACGAGCAGCAGTTCGCCGCGTCGGGCTCGCCGCTCGACACCACGCAGCGCGACTCGCTCCTCCAGGTCATGAAGGACGAGCGGCTGAAGACTCCCGCGAGCGTCTTTGACAACAGCGGCGGCGGCGATCCCAGCAAGGCGCTCTCCGTGATGCGCGACGACACGGCAATCGAGAAATGGATCTCGCAGGAGGAGGATTACCAGCGCCGCGTGCTGCAGGCCGCAACTCAGTCGCTGAATCCGGACCAGGTGAACGCACTGCGCGAATCGTTCAAGCAGCAGCTCGAAATGCAGCGGTTCGGCGTGAAGATGAGCAAGGAGATGTTCAAGGGTTCGGGTGCTTCGGGAGCGATCATCGTGACGCCGTCCGTCACCACCGACTCGCCCGCGAAATAACGCGCCGCATTTTCCGCGGCCCCGGGGAGCCAGCGGCATTTTGTGATTGAACGCGGGGCTGCTTATGGCAGATGAACCGTGTGCTGGCGGGGCTGCCCTCCGTGCCCGAGACCAGCGAGGAGAAACACACCATGAAACGAGAAAAAAACGAGGGCGCCAAACCAGTGCCCGCATCCACTGCACCGAAGCGCCGCACCACCACCGCCAAGCCGAAGGCCGCCGCGCGAGTCCCGGCTGCCGAACCCGCCGCCAAGGCCCCGAAGACGACGAAAAAGAAGATCGTCGCGCAAGCGCCTCCTCCGATTCGCCACGAGGACATCGCGTTCCGGGCGTATCTCATCGGCGAGAAGCGCCAGCAACTCGGCCAGCCCGGCGACTCATTGAGCGACTGGGTCGAGGCGGAGCGCCAGCTCGTCAGCGAGCGCGCCACGCACGGCGTCAACTGACCAGTCCAGATTCACGTAAACGGGAGGCGCGGGCTTTTCGCTCAGATATGCCGAAATGGCGGACGTTCCAGCGTGTTTTCGTTCTGGAGAGCTGCCTGAGGTGCCCGACATAGGAATCCGGCACGGCCACGTCTTTGATGTTGGGCTCTTCGCATGGCTGGGAATCGTTTCCCAGGCAATCGTCCACCCTTCACTCTGCTGGGTAAGTAATTCTTATCCTATTTCGATTACGTAGCGATTTCGGTTGTGGATAAAAAAAACTAAAAAGATACTTGCTCGCGCCGTTGGCCCGGTTAAAGTCCCTCCAGCGTTCGGAAACGGGCGCGAAGATTTATAAACTGTTCTGGGGGGAACATCGGCCCTCCGTAGCCATTCGGTTGCGGGGGGCCGAACTTTTTCCGGGATTCGTGCCCCGGATTCCCGAGTGGGAGGGTGCCAATCGCGTGATTGCACTCGCTCGGCGCGGCAGCAAAGATGGACCCTACGTGAATCCACTCGAACAACAGCCAAGACTATGAGGATCGGCCTCGTTCGACGGGGGTATTCCGCGAGCGGAGGGGCGGAAGCATACCTGCTGCGTCTGGCAGCCGAGCTCGCTGCAAAGGGCCACGAAATCACCCTTTTTTCCGACACAGTCTGGCCGGACGAGGCCCTCGCATGCTGCAAGCCGCCGCTTGCGCTGGTGCGCTTCGGCGACGATCAACGGCCGCGGTTTTGGCGGCGAAAAGTCACCCCCGCGCGGTTTGCCGACTGGCTGCGGGAACAGTTGAAGGCGCGCGCGTTCGATTTCGTGCTCAGCCTTGAGCGCGTATGGGAGTGCGACGCATACCGAGCGGGCGACGGCGTGCATGCCGTCTGGCTGGAGCGGCGCAGGCAGTTTGAGCCCGCGTGGAAGGGCTGGCTGCGCCGGTTCCAGCGGAAGCACCGGGAGACCCTCGAACTGGAGCGAGCGCTTTTCACCGGCGGGGCGAATCTCATCATCGCAAACTCGGAGATGGTGAAGGACGAAATCACCCGGCATTTCGGCACGCCGCCCGAGCGGGTGCATGTGATCCGCAATGGAGTGCCAATCGACGCACCGGAGCCCGGTGCCCGGGAGAAAATGCGCGCTGAGCTGGGGCTCGCTCCGACGCACTACACGGCGCTTTTTGCGGGGACCGGATGGGATCGCAAGGGGCTGCGGACTGCCATCGAGGCGGTCAATTCACTCGCCCTTCCCGCGACCCTGCTCGTCGCTGGAAGGGGTGGAAAAGCCGCGCTGCCAGCATCCGAACGGGTGAGATTCCTCGGGCCGGTCCCGCGGGCAAAGATGCGCGCGCTGTATGCCGCGGCCGACGTGTTCGTGCTGCCGACATTCTACGATCCGTTTTCCAACGCCTGCATCGAGGCACTCGCCGCCGGCCTCCCCGTGATCACCACGACGGCGAACGGCTTCTCGGAAATCCTGGATCTCGGGGTCGAGGGCGAAGCTGTCACGCCGGGCGACTCGCAGGCGCTTGCCGCAGCCATCACCGCCTGGGCGGACCCGGCGCGCAGGGAGGCGGTGCGCGCCCGGTTGATCGAAAAGGCCGCGATGCATTCGGTCGCGCGCAATGTGGAGCAGACCCTCGGGGTGATCTCGACCACGGGGTGACACACGGTTTTGCCGCGAGGCGAAAACCTCACGGTTCACTTGCGGACGAGCCGGGGACGGCTAAGAAGGCCCGCCCCCGACGGGTTGACCACCCGCCCGTGGCCAATGACACTCTCCTGCTTGAAGACCAAATATCTCCTCTGTGCGCTGCCACTCGCCGTCTCGCTGGCCGGCTGCGAGCGCAAAACGGCCCGCGTCTATGACGCCCCGAAGGACCGGCCGTTCGTGCCGCAGCAGGAGGAGCATTCCGAAAACGACGGCCATGACCACGGGCGCAAGCCTTCGGAGCGCGAGGAAAAGGTCTGGCGTCCGGCGCTGACATGGACCCTGCCCGCAGGCTGGAAGGACCTCGGTCCGGATGCCGCGAACGTCGGCCGCCTCGGCGCAGGCGAGGCATCGGTGGCGATCACGGCGCTCACTTCGATGGAGGGCAAGGAGTCGATCCTCGTGAACATGTGGCGGCAGGTGAGGGGACAGCAGCCGCTGGAGGATGCGGAGGCCGTGAAGACGCTCAGCGAAGTGCCCATCGCCGGCGCGGCAGGGCGCATGTTTGAATTCCTCGACGACAAGGCGGAGAAGCCCGGCCGTTTCATCGTCGCATTCACGCACCGTCCGGAGGGCAGCCTGTTTTTCAAGATCCAGGGGCCCGATGCGGCGGTCACGGCGCAAAAGCCGGCGTTCTTCGAGTTCCTCAAGACCGTGAAGTTTGCCGAGGGCAGCACGCCGAAACCGCAGGGCACACCGGCCGCGCCGGAGAAGCCCGCGGAGTGGAAGGGCGAGCTTCCCGCAGGCTGGACGGCCGTCGCGCCGGGGCCGATGCAGCTCGCGAAATTTGCCGTGCCCGAGAAGGACGGCGCGAAGGCCGAGGTGGCCGTCAGCGTTTTTCCAAGTGCGACCGGCGGCACGGTGGAGAATGTTAAGCGGTGGCGCAACCAGCTCGGACTCGCCGCGATCCCCGACGAAGAAGTCGCAAAGCTTCCGCAGCCGCTCCCGGGCGCGCCCGAGGGCTCGATCATCGTCGATTTGAAGAATGAAAACCGCGCGCTGACCGGCGCGATCGTCCCGCGCGGCGGCCAGTGGTGGTTCGTGAAACTCATGGGTGATGCTCCCGCCGTCACCGCCGCGCGCGAGGCGTTCGCCGCATTCGCAACGAAACTTCCCTGATGTCACCGCTCTGGCGCTTCCTCACCTCGCTCCGCCTCACCGTCTGGCTGCTCGGCTTTTCGGTGGTGCTCGTGTTCCTCGGCAGCATCGCGCAGGTCCCGGAGGGCCTCTGGAATGCCCAGGCGCGCTGGTTCAAGTCGTGGGTCATCACCACGCATGTCGGCGGTTTTGAGATCCCGTTTTTCCCGGGCGGCCACCTGCTCGGCGCGCTGCTTTTCCTGAACCTGCTTGCGGCGCACTTCAAGCGCTTCAAGTCCGACTTCCAGAAGTTCGGCATCCAGCTCACGCACGTCGGCATCATCGTGATGCTCGTCGGCCAGTTCATCACCGACAAAAAGCAGGTCGAGAGCTTCCTCGGGTTCGAGGAGGGCGAGACGCGCAGCTTCACCGAGCATCACCGCGATTCCGAGCTGGTCTTCCTGCGCGAGAAGGATGCGAACACCGACGAGGCCGTGTCGTTCCCCGAGGAGCTCTATAAACCGGGCGGACTGTTCTCCCGGGTGAAGCTGCCCGTTGAGCTGAAGCAGGGGAAGCTGCCGTTCACCGTGCGCGTGCTGAAGTTCGGGATGAATGGCGACGTGCTGAGCCCGGATTCGGTGAAAAAAATGGCCGAGCGCCTGAAGACTGCGCTCGCCACGCTGGACGGAAAATTCTCCACTGCCGAGGCGCTCGTGCCCGTCGCCGAGGCGGACATGATGAATGTCGAGCGCGCGATGGTCTGGCGACGAGCGATGAAGCGGATGGGCGGCGCGAACGAGGCCTTGCTCGCCGAGGTGAAGAACATCGCGAAGGATCCGAAGCGCGCGGCGGACCTGATGGCCGCGGTGAAGAAGCAGTTCCGCGAGGACATGCTCGGTGCATTCAAGCAGGCCGGCGAGCGCGCCCGGCGGATGGGCCAGCCGCCCCTGGGTCCGGAGATGCAGTTTGTCGCGGAGCTCGAGGAGGTCGGAAAGCTGGCCGATGCCGAAAAGCTCGAAGCCGCCGCGACGAACGGTTCCGGCAAAGTCGCGCACATCGTTCCCCGACCAGAGATCAAGGACGACAAGGCGGGCCGCAATTTCCAATGGGCCGTCATCGAGGTTTTTGAAGGCGGAAAATCGCTGGGCACCTGGCTCGTGTCATCGCGCCTGAACCCGCAGCCGATTGAGTCCGGCGGTCAGATGTGGCGCGTGCAGATGCGCAACGAGCGCTACTACCTCCCCTACGGCCTCCAACTCGTGCGCGCGAAGCAGGAGGTCTATCAGGGCACCTCGCAGGCGAGCGAGTTCGCGAGCCGCGTGCGCATCATCAATCCCTCGACGAACGAGAACCGCGAGACGGACATCACGATGAACAACCCGCTGCGCTACCAGGGGCTGACGTTCTACCAGAGCAACATGGGCCAGGGCGAATTCCGCGGCCCCGGCACCGCCGCGCTCATGGCCGCGCTCACCGGCAGGCCGCCCGAGGACTTTGCCGACATCGAGAAAAAGCAGGGCGGGCGGAACAGCGGCCTGCAGGTGGTGGAAAACCCGAGCATGCTCGCACCCTACACCGGCTGCCTGCTCGTGGGCTTCGGGATGCTGTGGCAGTTCCTCTTTCATCTCACCGGCTTCCTCGCGAAGCGCTCGGGCCTGCCGCCGCCGGGATTCGGCGTGCCTCATCCGCTCCTGCCGCTCTGCGCGATCCTCATCATGCTGCCGGATGTCTTCCTCGCCTACATCGCGATCAAGAACGGCACGTTCTACGCGCTTGCCGTCGTCGCAGTCACGCCGTTCATCCGCGGTGCGCTCGCGTGGCAGGTGTGGCGCGGCCGGCACCTCGTCTTTGCAATGGTCCTGCTGCTCGTGCCCACGATCCTCGCCGTGCCATTCGCGCTGAAATACAGCGAGACGCACGGTTCGATGCTGTGGCCGCTGGCCTCCGCGCAATTTGCGGCCTTCCTCGGCATCGCCTACGTTGTCTTCACCAACCGCAACCGCCTCAGCCCTGCCTCCGCATGAAAAAGTGGCTCCCTCTCCTCATCACGCTCCTCTTCGCCGGCTGGTATGCGGGCAAGCTCCGCATCCCCGCGGACAAGGACTGGGCATTCAATCAATTCGGCCGCATCCCCGTGGTCGTGGACGGCCGCCACATGCCGATGGACACGCTCGCGCGCACCGTGCTCACGCTGCTGCGCGGCAAGCAGGACGCAAACTACGAGCCGTGGAAAAATTTCTGGGAAAAGCCGCGCATGGCCAGCGCCGTGGAGTGGGCGCTGGAGGCGATGGTGCAGCCGGAAATCGCCGACACCCGCCCGGTGATCCGCATCGACAACCCCGACCTGAAGGGCCTCTTCGACCTGCCGCAGGACGCGAACCCGGAGAAGCAGACCGATGGCAAGCATTTCTCATGGTCGCAGCTCCAGCCGAAGTGGGAGGAGTTCATCGCCGAAGTGCGCCGCGCATCCGCGAAGGACGGCGACAAGCAGAACGCCTACGAGCAGGCGCTCGTGAAGCTCGCGGGCGGAGCGCAGGCCTACCGGAGGATGAAGCTCACCTTCGGCCCCGCGGAGCGCGGCGACCTCGCGGCCGGGCTCTCCGATTACCAGAAGCGCATCGAAGAATGGCGCGAGGCGTTCAAGAAGAGCATCCAAGGAGAGGAATTTGATCAGGCCGCCTACGGCTGGGGCGAGGAGCAGCGCACCTCCGCCGCGCTCATCGCGCCGCGCAAGCCGGCGGAAAAGGGCGTCGAGTCGAAATGGGCCAGCGCCTTCGACGAAGTGCTCGCGCTCGAGCGAAAGGAACCCGCACCCACGCTTGCCGGCTACTCTGCGATGGCCGCTGCATTCCGCGGCGGTGACCGCACGGCCTTCGCAACGGCAGTGAGAAGCCATCTCGACTCACTCGCGTCGAAGGAAGGTTTCGCCGCCGACTTGAGAAAGGCGACGCGCGAGCAGCGGCTCAACTTCGCCGCGCCATTTTACTGGGGGATGGGCATCGCCGTCATCGCCGCGCTGCTCGCGATCGTGTCCTGGTTCAGCCCGGCGAAGCTCGAATGGCTGCGCCGCTCCGGCGTGCAGCTCATGATCCTCGTGCTCGTGATCCACACCGCGGGTCTCATCGCGCGCTTCATCATCGAGGGCCGCCCGCCCGTCACGACGCTCTACACCTCTGCGATCTTCATCGGCTGGGCCGCGGCGATTTTCGGCCTGCTGCTCGAATGGGCATATCCCCACGCCATCGGCGTGGTCGTCGCGGCGGCAATGGAGTTCTGCGCGCTCTACATCGCGCACTACCTTCATATGGAATCCGACGGAACGACGTTCAAGGTGCTGCAGCCCGTTCTGAACACGAACTTCTGGCTCGCGACCCACGTCGTGATGATCACGCTCGGCTACGCGGCGACATTCGTCGGCGGATTCATCGCGATCATCTACATCATCCGCGCCGCACTCGGAAACCTCGTGTCCGATCTCGCAAAGGCGCTCACGCGGATGACCTACGCGATCATCTGCTTCGCCACGCTGGCGAGCTTCGTCGGCACCGTGCTCGGCGGGCTGTGGGCGGATCAAAGCTGGGGCCGTTTCTGGGGCTGGGACGTGAAGGAGAACGGCGCGCTGATGATCGTGATTTGGAACGCCATCCTGCTGCACGCCCGCTGGGGCGGCCTCGTGAAGGAGCGCGGCCTCATGTGCCTCGCCGTCGGCGGCAACATCGTCACAGCGTGGTCGTGGTTCGGAGTGAACAACCTCGGCATCGGCCTGCACAGCTACGGCTTCACGTCCGGCGTGATGATCGCGCTTCTCGCCTTCGCCGCGTTTCAATGCGCCATCATCGTCTGCGCATGGATCTGCTGCGCGCCGAGCGTCAAAGCGGAAACCCCCAAGCCGGAGCTCGAGCCGCAGGCGGCTTGACCACGCGGCGGGTGATGTTACGGACGGTTTCCCATGTCTGACCCGCAACGAGATTCCGATTTCCTCCCAGTCGAGGTCACGCATGACGCCGCGCTGGCTGATGCCGGCGGGAATCCGTTCAAGCTCGTCGTGGATCCCGTCATGCGCGTGAAGCTGCGGCGCGCGCTCTTCGACCTCATCGAGAACCACGACGAGGAGCTCGCCCGCTACGTCGCCGACGGCATGCTCGCGCTCGACAGCTACAAGGAATACATCGAAATCTTCGCGAAGAGCCTGCGCGACAGCATGGCCACGCGCGAAGGCATCGCCTACCTGCTCCAGTCGGCCGGCTTCCACGTGAACCCCCAGGAGATCAACCTCGATCCCGAGACGCGCTGGAAAGTGGAGCGCTAGCCTCCGACCTCCGCCGCTCCAGATTTTTCGGGCACACCGCACTTTCTCTCTGCCATGAAACGACGCCTCGCTCCGTTGCACCGCACGCTCACCCTCACCGCCGCCGCCTCCGCGCTCGCCGCCGGCACCGTGGCGTGGGCGCTTCACACGAAAAACGCCGGACCGCAGCAGTTCGAGATCAAGTTCAAGCTGCCGCCGCCGAAGCCGCTCTCCGCGGAGGAGGAGCTGAAGACCTTCAAGCTGCCCAAGGGCTTCCACGCGGAGCTGGTCGCCGCCGAACCGATGGTCGAGACGCCCGTTGCGATGAGCTGGGACGAGCAGGGCCGACTCTTCGTGTGCGAGATGCGCGATTACATGCACGACGTGGAGGGCAAGGGCGAGGACCAGCCCACGGGCCGCATCGTGATGCTCGAAGACACGGACGGCGATGGCAAAATGGACAAGCGCACGGTCTTTGCCGACAGCCTCCTCATGCCGCGCACCGTCCTGTGCGTGAATGGCGGCATCCTCGTGAACGAGCCGCCCGTGCTGTGGTTCATGAAGGACACGAACGGCGACGGCGTGGCCGATCTGAAGGAACAGGTGGACGGCGCCTATGCCACGCGCGGCGGACAGCCCGAGCACATGGCGAACTCGCCGACGCGCTTCCTCGACAACTGGGTTTATTCCGCCGGCCACCCGATGCGCTACAAGCTGAAGGACGGAAAATGGATCGCCGAGAGCTGCTTCGGCCGCGGCCAGTGGGGCATGTCGCAGGACGACTACGGGCGCGCCTACTTCAACTTCAACTCCGACTTCCTCCGCTCGAGCTTCGTCCCCGAGACGCTCTACAAGCGCAACCCGAACTTCCCCGCCTCCGCGGGCGCGGCGGTGAAGATCATGCAGGACCAGAGCACGTGGCCCTCGCACCAGACGCCCGGCGTGAACCGCGGTTACGAGCCGAAGCAGCTCCGCCCCGACGGCACGCTCGCCACCTGCACCGCGACATGCGGCGCGGGCGTCTATCGCGGCGGCCTTTTCCCGAAGGAATTCGCGGGCAACGTCTTCATCCCTGAGCCCGCTGGCAACCTCGTGAAGCGCGTCATCATTTCCGAGAAGGACGCCGTGCTCACCGCGAAGAACGCCTACGAGGGCACCGAGTTCCTCACCTCGACCGACGAACGCTTCCGCCCCGTGAACGCCTACACCGGACCTGACGGCGCGCTCTACCTCGTGGACATGTATCGCGGCGTCATCCAGCACAAGAGCTTCCTCACGCACTACCTCATCGCGAACATCAAAGACCGCAAGCTGGAGGAGCCGATCAACCGCGGCCGCATCTGGCGCATCGTCCCCGACGGCGCAAAACCGCAGATGGTGAAGCTCCCGGCGGACGCTGGAAAAATCGTCCCCTTCCTCGGACACGCGAACGGCGTCATCCGCGACACCGCGCAGCGCCTTCTCGTGGAGAAAAAGGACGCCGCAGCCGCACCCGCGGTCGCCAAGCTCGTGACCGAGGGCAAAAACTCCCTCGCGAAAATCCACGCGCTCTGGACGCTCGAAGGCATGGCCGCAGCCACGCCCGATGTGATCACCTCTGCACTCAAGGACAAGACCGCGAAGGTGCGCGCCAACGCCGTGCGCGTCGCCGACCGCGCGCTGGCACCGGAGCTCGCGAAACTCGTCAACGATCCCTCCATCGAGGTGCAGATTGCCCTCGGCTTTGCGCTCAGCGCGTATCCCGAGACACAGGACGCCACGCTCGCGCTCGCCCGCCGCTCCGGCGCGAATGCCCTCGTCCGCGAAGCCATCGTCTCCGGCCTGCGCGGCCGCGAACTCGAAGTGCTGGAGGCGCTCCTCACGAATTCCGACAAGCCCGCTCCCGATGCGATGCTCGGCGCGCTCGCCCAAGCCACGATGAACGAACGCCGCTCCGCCCGCGTGAAGAAGCTCCTCGCGCTCATCGCCGCGCAGCCCGCAAACAGCCCCGCACAGCTCGCGATGCTCGACGGTGCTTCGGGAAAGAGCGCGGCGAAGGGCGCGCCGAAATTCAAGCTGCTCTACCTCGAGAGCGAGGCTTCGGAACTCGCCGCGCTTGCGAAGTCCGCCAACGCGAAAGCAAAGCCGCTCGTCGCCGCCGTCGATGCGCGCGTCGCGTGGCCGAACAAGCCGGGCGTCCCGCCGCCACCCGTCATTCCGCCGCTCACCGCCGAGCAGCAGAAGCTCTTCGACGGCGGCCGCACCGTTTACACCACGCTCTGCGCCGCATGCCACCAGCCCACAGGCACCGGGATGGAGGGCCTCGCGCCCGCGCTCGTGGACAGCGACTGGGTGCTCGGCAAGCCGGACATCCTTCCGCGCATCATCATCCACGGTCTCAGCGGCCCGATCAAAGTGAACGGCCAGTCGTGGAGCCTCGAGATGCCGCCGCTCGGCGCCGCGCTCAGCGACGAGCAAATCGCCAGCGTCCTCACCTACATCCGCCGCGAATGGGAGCACGGTGCATCGCCAATCAGCGTTGCCGACGTCGCCAAACTCCGCGAGCAGCACAAGACGCGCACCAAGGCTTGGACCGAAGCCGAACTGCGCCCTCCGGCGAAGAAGCCTGCGGCGGACAAATCGGCCGCAGCCCCGGAAAAGACGAAGGCCGCAAAGAACTGACGCGCCGCCGCGCCCTGCGCATCAGGCCCGCATGTTCCAGCGGCAGAAGCTCCCGCTTGGCACCGGCAGCACATCCGCGCCGCCGCGCAGCAGCATCTCGCCATGCTCCAGCGCGCCTTTCTTTCCGAACGCCTGCAGCAGCAGATGGTGCAGGGAAATCGGCGTCAGCTCCGGCGTGTGGCAGGAAATGAGCGCGCCGAGCGGCTCGTCTGACAGCAGCTCCGCGAGCTGCGCGAGCAGGCCGGGCAGATCGTTTTCGATTTTGAACACCTCGCCCTTCGCGCCGCGCCCGTAGCTCGGCGGATCGAGAATCAGCAGGTCGTAGCGCTGCCCCCGGCGCTGCTCGCGGCCGAGAAATTTCAGCACGTCGTCCACAATCCAGCGGACGGGACGCTCCTGCAGCGAGTTCAGCCCCGCATTTTTCCGCGCCCACTCCACCATGCCCTTCGACGCATCCACATGGCAGACCTCCGCACCCGCGCGCGCGGCGGCGAGCGTGCTGCCGCCCGAGTAGGCGAAAAGGTTCATCACGCGCGGCGCGCGTCCATGCCGCGCGCGAAATTCCGCGCAGTCCGCGCCGATACGCTGCCATTGGTCGCGCTGCTCCGGGAAAATCCCGAGGTGCCCGAAGTCCGTCGAGCTGAGCTGGAAGTGGATCCCGTCCACCTCGATCACCCAGGTCGCCGGCAGCCGCTCGCGCCCCTGCCAGCGGTTGCCGCCCTCGCGGGAAAAAGTCGCCGTCGCCTCGCGCCACGCCGCAGGCCGTGATGGCCTCCACACCGCCTGCGCGCACGGACGCGCGAGCACGATGTCGCCGAAGCGTTCGAGCTTTTGAAACCCGCCGCTGTCGAGCAGTTCGTAGTCGGAGCCTTGCTGTGCGATGCGCCCTTCATGGCAGCGAGCGGCGCAAGCGGCAAGCGCGGCGGACCCGCCAGGGCAGCGCCCGCGAATTGCGACAGCAGCCCATTTTTGTCTCCGAACCGGCACCAGAACGTCGAATGACACGCACCGCATTCCCCCGTAAAAAATCCGGTCGTGACATACAACCTCACGGAGATGCAGAAAAACCTCGCCCGGTGGCTTGTGGCGGAGCGGCAGGCCGGGCGGCTGGAGGAATTTTTCTCCGTCACCACCGATGCATTCGGGCGCGCGGCGATCCGCGACAACGTGCGGTTCCCCTTCACGGAGGAGGAGGCGCGCGTGCTCGGCAGGGACTGCCCCGGCTTCACCAACGCGGCCCTCGATGCGCTCGCCGCCGAGGGGATGCTGCTCGTGGAGGGAAGCATCAGGACAGTCCGCCGGTTCACGTTCCGGCGGCGGCTCCTCGACGCGGTGCGCAATGATTTCTGCGAACTGCCCGCGCTGGCGCCGGCTGTTTCCGGCACGCCGGGCGGGCCGCTCGATCTCGCGCACTCGCTCGAGCGCCTGCGCAGAAAGCTCCCCGACTCCTCGCGGCTTGGATTCCTCGTCGCGCCGGAGGGGCATGACAGGGTCGGCGACGCCGTCATTCGTGCTGTGAAGAGGACAGCCATCCGGCACGGGCTCGCGATTCTGTGCGCGGCGGAGCAGAAATTTCACGCCGACCCTTGGGGCAACGCCCGCACGCTCATGCACGCGTGCAGCTTCGGAGTCGCCGTCCAGGAATACAGTGGCGGCGAGGAGCCGTCGGTGAACGTGGGAATCGAGACGGGATACCTCCTCGCGCTCGGCAAGCCCGTGCTGCTGCTCCGGGGCGGCAAGGCCTGTGCGCGGGAGACGGATCTGATGCACGAGCGCTGCGAGGAGTTCGACGAGGACGATGCTGCGCGCACGGTCGCGGACCAGATGGAGCGGTGGCTGAGGAGCAACGGCGTCATCGTCACCGGCGGCGGCCAGCCATTCGGCGCGGACGCCGAGTTCAGCGGCGAGACGGGAAGCGGACGCAGTGTGCCTGCAGCAGCCGCACGGTGATTTTCCCGCTGCTGGAAAAGCAGACGCCAGCCGTGCCGGGACGCGGACAAGTCAAGATTTGACGACGCAGGCGCGCGCCGCCGCGGATGATTTCCAGTCGTGGACGGCATCTGCGGAGCGCGGCCGCGCGCTGCTGAAATTCGCCGCGAGAAAGTAACCCGGCCCCAACTTGGATGGCACATGCGCGTGCGACTCTGCCTTCACAACAAAGAGAAGCACGCGTCCCCCCACGGTCGTAGTGCCGTGGGATGCGCGCAAAGCAGAAGCACAGCACGCATCGTGAAAAAACGAACTCCATCAAAGCACACTGGACACCGGGCGCACCGGCGTTCGCCCGCGCACCGGCGGCTCGTGTGCGCCGTGTCCACCGCGGTTCTGGCAGCCATCGGCGGAACAGACGCCCAGGCGACGCTTTACTATTGGGATGCGGACGGCGACGGCTCGGCAGCGACGGGCGGCACGGGAAACTGGGACACCATTTCCTCAATCTGGCGCAGCGGCACTTCCCTCGGCCCGCTGGGGACCTGGCCCACGACCGGCGGCGACAACGACGCATTCCTCGGCGGCACGGCGGGCACGCTCACGCTGACGGCGGGGATTTCCCTCAATGACATCACCGTCGCCCCATCGAGCGGCACGGCCTACGTGATCACCGGCGCCACGCAGACGCTCACGCTGAACGGCACCGCGCAGTCCGTGCTCGACGTCGCCAGCGGCAGCACGCTCACGATCACCGCGGGCCTCGCGGGGACGAACGGCTTCACGAAAAGCGGCGCAGGCACGCTCATCCTCGACAGCGCGGCGGGCACGGACACGCTGTTCGGCGGCATCACGATCAGCGGCGGCACGGTGCAGGCGGGATCCTCGGCGAACAACAGCGCCAGCCAGGTGCTGCGCTCAAATGCAGTGTCGCTCGCCAGCGGCACGAGCCTCACGACGGCCGGGAGCACGGCGGATCTCCGAGTCGGCTCACTGAGCGGAAGCGGCTCGGTCACTCCGGCGGCCGGCGGCGCTGTCCATGAGTTCGTCCTCGCAGATGCGGCGTTCTCCGGCACCATCACGGCCAGCGGCGGATTGAATCTGCGCGGGGCGGATGCGACGCAGACCTTCAGCGGGAGCGTGTCCGGGCTCACCGGCGCCATCGGGATCAGCGGCGCGGCGGCTGGCAGCGGCGCCACGAGCACGGTTCTGAAGCTCGGCGCGAGCGCGGCGCTCACCGGCGCATCCACGACGGTCGAACTCCGCGGCGGCACGCTTTCGCTCGACAACACCGGCGGGAACACCGGTGCCGGATCCTCGACGGACCGCCTGCTGAATTCCGGCGCGATCTCCGCGAACGGCGGCACGCTTTCGCTGCTCGGCAATGCGGCCAATGGCACCGCGGAGACGGTCGGGGCATTCACGCTGAACGCCGGCTCGGCGACGATCAGCGTCGCGCACAATGGCGGCTCCGGCGGGACGGTGCTCACGCTTGCCTCCCTCATCCGCACCTCGGGTATCGGCGGCACGATCAATTTCACAGGCAGCGGCGGGACGCTCGGCACCGCCGGCGCGAATCCGCGCATCATCTTCACCGCTGCACCGAACACGACGAACTCTGCGCTCGTCACCACATCCGCGGCGAAAGTCGGGTTCGCCACGGTGAACGGCACGGACTTCGCGGGCTACGACGCGACGAACGGTGTCACCGCTCTCTCGACCACTTCCGTCAGCGGCGCGCTCTCCACCGCTGGCACGCAGAACAGCCTGCTCACGGCCACGGCCACAATCGCGGGCAGCACGGTGACCTACAACACCCTGAAGATCCTTGCGGGCGCCTCGGCGACGCTGGATCTCACCGGCTCTGGAAATCTCTCGACCACCGGCATCCTCCTCGCGGGCACCGACGATTTCACCATCCGCAACACGGGCAGCGGCAGCGGCGGCATCAGCGGCGGCGACGACCGGTTCATCTACGTCACAAATGCCGGCACGACGCTGAACGTGTCCACCTCGATGGCCGCGTCGCAGCAGAAATTCACCAAGGCGGGCGACGGATTCCTCGCGCTCACCGGCAGCTCGAACCAGCTCGGATTC
>JBGAPU010000101.1:0-22904 GCA_044221035.1 Chthoniobacteraceae bacterium
CCGCCCGCACCCCCCACATCCTCCGCACCATCCCCGCCATGCCCCCGATGCCGCCCACGCCCGCCCCCGGCACTCTGGACGCCACCGCCGCCCCGGACGCCGCAGGCGCCCGGAAGATTCGGCGGAAAATTCGTTTCATCGCTGGTGGTGGAAAAATTGCGCGCAGCAGGGCGGGGAAGTCATTCTGCGCAGAGCCCCGCGCATTCGGATGGCACCATCTTCCGCCGCGCCGGGCTGTCAAGGCGGCGGAGAAGTCTTTCGTCCCCCGTCCCCCCGTCCACCGTCTCCCGTCCCTCGCCGCCCCCCTCAATTTGTTCGTGCAATCCTCCGCGCCGCCCGCTAAGCGCCTCCCATGGCTACGGGAAGCCTGCCCTCCAACGACGCCGACACCGCGTTGCGCGGAGGCGCATTCCTCCAAAGCGGAGGCAACCTGCAGGCCATGACCGCAAGGCATGACGACTGGAGCAAGGACGACGACATGGCTGGCTTCGTCCTCGCCAATGGCAGCATGTCGTCGAACCCGTCCGGCGACTTCCCTGCGAGAAGCGCACGTCGAAAATGGGCCACCAACTCGCAGGGCTTGGGAAGCCAACGCGACATCCGCCGCGCCCTCATCGAGGCCGATCTCGCGGGCTGCATGGTCGCCCTCGAATGCGGCCAGGCCAGGACCTTAACACTTCACAACTGAACACGCATGCTCACCGGGGAAATTCGCAGTAAAATTGACGCCCTCTGGAATGCCTTCTGGACCGGCGGCATCTCCAACCCGCTCGAAGTCATCGAGCAGATCACCTATCTGCTCTTCCTCAAGCGCCTCGATGATCTCCACACGCTGGAGGAGAACAAGTCCAACCGGCTCAAAAAGCCGATGGAACGCCGCGTGTTCCCGCCCGGCGAGGATGACCATCCGCGCACGCCGCGTCCCTACGAAGACCTCCGCTGGTCGCGGTTCAAGCACTTCGCCCCGGCGGAAATGTTTACCGTCGTCAACGACCACGTCTTCCCCTTCCTGCGCACGCTTGGGGGCGATGACTCCACCTACGCGCACCACATGAAGGACGCGCGTTTCACCATGCCCACGCCTGCGCTGCTCGCCAAGGTCGTGGACATGATTGATGCCGTGCCGATGGAGGACCGCGACACCAAGGGCGACCTCTACGAATACATGCTCGGCAAGATCGCCAGCGCCGGGCAGAACGGCCAGTTCCGCACCCCGCGCCACATCATCCAGCTCATGGTCGAGCTCACCGCGCCCACGGCCAGGGATGTCATCTGCGATCCCGCCTGCGGCACGGGCGGCTTCCTCGTGGCGGCGGGCGAATACCTCCGCGACCATCACCCGGAAATCCTCCGCGACGCCAAGCTCAAGGAACACTTCCACCACCACCTCTTCCACGGGTTCGACTTCGACAACACCATGCTCCGCATCGGCAGCATGAACATGCTTTTGCACGGCGTGGAGAATCCCGACATCCGCTACCGCGACTCCCTCGCGCAGGACCACGCCGGCGAGGAGGAAAAATACACCCTCATTCTCGCCAATCCACCCTTTGCCGGGTCGCTCGACTACGAAAGCTGCGCCAAGGACCTCCTGCAGATCGTCACAACCAAGAAGACGGAGCTCCTCTTCCTCGCCCTCTTCCTTCGCCTGCTCAAGCCCGGCGGACGCGCCGCCGTGATCGTGCCCGACGGCGTGCTCTTCGGCTCGTCCAACGCGCACAAGACCCTGCGCCAGCTCCTCGTCGAGGAACAGAAACTCGACGCCGTCATCTCGCTGCCCGGCGGCGTGTTCAAGCCCTACGCCGGCGTCTCCACCGCCATCCTCCTCTTCACTAAGACCAACTCCGGCGGCACGGACCACGTCTGGTTCTACGACGTGGATGCCGACGGCATGTCGCTCGACGACAAACGCACCGAACTCCTCCCGCCGGAAAAGCTCGGCCCAGTGCCCAGGACCGCGCTCACCGACGACGACCACGCGAAGAACAACCTGCCCGACATCCTCGCCCGCTGGACGCAGCGCGACCGGGCCGAGCGCCAGAACCCGCGCACCGCGCAAAGCTTCTGCGTGCCCAAGGCCGACCTCGCCGCACAGGGCTACGACCTATCGCTCAACCGCTACAAAGAAGTCGTCCACGCCGAAGTCGCGCACCGCCCGCCGGGCGAAATCCTGAAAGCCCTCGGCCAATTGGAGGCGGAGATTCAACGGGGCATGAAGGAACTGGAGGGAATGCTGAAGTGAGCGCGTGGCCGACAGTGAGCCTCATGGAAGTCTGTGAAATCGAAGGCGGCACGCAGCCACCGAAAGAAACTTTTCGTTACGAGCCGACGGATGGCTACGTGCGGATGCTCCAGATTCAGGATTTCAAATCCGATGAAAGCGCGGTGTTCATCCCCGAGAGCGCTCGGATGAAAACTTGCGAAGAGCGTGATGTTCTTATCGCCCGTTACGGCGCGTCCATTGGTCGAATCCTCCGAGGCAAAGCCGGAGCATACAACGTGGCGCTTGTGAAGACCGTCCCGGACGAGGCCCGCGTTGAACGTGATTTTCTCTATCATTTGTTGAACGGTCATGGTTTCCAGCACTTCGTTCTGAACGTTGGCTCGCGCGCCGCTCAGGCAGGATTCAATAAGGGTGACCTTGAACGATTTCAATTCGTGCTGCCACCGCTGGCAGAGCAGAGACGGATAGCGGAGGTGCTGGACCGGGCGGAGGCGTTGCGTGCCAAACGCCGCGCCGCCCTCGCCCAACTCGACTCCCTCACCCAATCCCTCTTCCTCGACCTCTTCGGCGACACACGAAAGGAGCGCACGCGCTGGCCAACTGTTCCGCTCGAAGAAATCGTGCGCGAAACCAAGCTCGGCTTGGTGCGCAGCTCGCAAGAGTTCGGCCCTGAGTTCCCAATTCCGTATGTGCGGATGAACGCGATTACGCGCAACGGGGAACTTGAGCTTGGCAATGTTCAACGCACGCACGCAACCGAAGCCGAGGTTGAAGCTTACCGGCTTGAACCGGGCGATTTCCTGTTCAACACGCGCAACTCCGAAGAACTCGTCGGCAAAACGGCGCTGTATCGCGGAGGCGGATTGCACCTCTTCAACAACAACCTCATGCGGGTTCGCTTCACTGCCAAAGCTGACCCCGTCTTCGTCGCTGCGGCTTTCAAGACGGCTTTCGTTCAGCACGAGTTGAACCTGCGAAAATCCGGCACGACGAACGTCTTTGCCATTTACTACAAAGACCTGCGCTCGCTTCCGCTCCCGCTTCCCCCCATCTCATTGCAGCGCGAATTCGCCCGGCGAGTGACGGCGGTGGAGGCGCTGAAGACGGCGCAGCGCGCGTCGCTGGCGGAGCTGGACGCGCTCTTCGCCACCCTCCAGCACCGCGCCTTCCGCGGGGAACTGTGATGCCCACACTCAAAACCACCGACAAAATCCAATACGGATTCAAACGCATTTCGGCGGCGAACCTGCTCGAGCCGGAGGATCACCCGTCCTATCCGTCCCGCCTGCGTGGCGAGAAATGGGTGCGCGAATGCCTGAAGCCGCAATTGAATCCGGGCGTGCCGGAAGAGGTGGCGTTTCTCTTCGAGACGGCCCGCGGCGCGATGGTTTACGGGTTATATTTTCTCCCTCTGGCCACGCTGGCTGCGGAGGAGGGCTTCCGGGTGCTGGAAGCGGGCGCACGGCATCGCTGCAGGCAGTTGGGCTTGGGAAAAAAGAAGTCCGGCAAACCAGATGTGTTTTCCGACAAACCCTATCTGGAACTGGTGAAAGCCCTGGGCAAAGCAGGCGAGATTTCCAAGGACGACTTGCCCATCTGGAAATGCATGGTGACCCTGCGGAACAGGTTCTCACATCCGACTTCGGCAACCATCCGGAAAAGACACGAGGCCATGGAGCAGCTGGCCTACATCGCTGAACTGCTGAACCGACTTTTCCAATGAATGCCCTCATCCAAGCCATGGCCGGGCAGCGCGCGTCACCGCCGGGACTTGACGCCCGCCTGACCACCCTCCAGCACCGCGCCTTCCGAGGGGAGCTGTGATCCTTTTCTCTCCAAACAAACCACAACCCGGGAACGCACCATGAAACTCCGCAGCCTCCTCCCATGCGCAGCAGCCGTCCTGCTCCTCGCCGCGTGCCAGCAGCCGTATTCCCATGTTTATTACAGCACACTGCGACCCTCGACGCTCTCGCGTGCGCCGGTCGGCGGAGGAACGCCGGCGGTCATCCTAGCCGGCAATTCGACGTGCGGTGCGCTGGCAATGGATCACCGGGCGCAGGTCCTCCATTGCGCGGATGATCCCCTCGTGAGCCGTCGGACACTGGACGGGAATCTCCTCGGCGAGTTCAGGGTGCCCCGCGGTGTCCGGGCGCTGGCGCTCGATGCGAAGGGTGGCCACATCTATCTGGCCGAGGAGAAAAACTCCCACGACATCATCCGGACGGACCGCGACGGGAATAATCCCGCGGTCATCGTGAAGGATGCGACCTACTGCGCGGCCCTCGCATTCGACGAAGGGAGCGGAACCCTCTACTTCTCGCGGATGTATCCTGGCAGCCTCTGGCGCTGCAACGCCGATGGCAGCAGCCCACGGCAACTGGCCACCGAGCCGTGGGCTCCCACGGCGATCGCCGTGGACAGGGCGCATGGGCGCGTCTATTGGGCGGCTTCGGACTTTTCAGGCGGCACCGCGCACATCAAGCGCGCCAGGCTGGACGGCACAGAATCGGTGACCGTGCTGGCGAAACTGCCCCGATACGTCGAGGCCCTCGAGGTGGATTCCGCCGCCGGGCGCATCTTCTGGATCGAGCGGCACGGCGGCCCCCGCGCAGCCTATATCCGCAGCGCAAAGCTGGACGGAACGGACGTCCGCACCGTGCAGGAATTCGCTCCCGGCAACCATTCCACCGCAATGGCGCTCGGCCGCCTGCCGCGCAAATAGGATTCCGCCAGCCATGCCAGATCCCGCACACTTCCAGCACCGCGTGTTCAAAGGAGAACTTCAACCGACAACATACAACATCATGCCATCCGTGAAACCGCTTCGATTCATCATTCGCCTCGCGCCGGTTCTTTCCGCCTTACTTCTGGCCTCGGGACATGCCCACGCCGGCTTCTGGGATGAAGTCAAGAAAGTGGGGCGCAAGGCAGTCCGAGTTGCCACTGCTCCGGCACGACTCGCCATTGATGTGACAAAAAAGACGGCGAAAGGTGCGGTCGCAATCCCGGTGGGAGTCGTCAAAGCGGTGAAGACGGGGGACATTCGCAAGGTCGGGGAGGGCATTGTCCAAACCGTCGGCACACCCCTCAATATAACCGCGAGTGTGCTCGCTGAAGTTCCGGGGCCGTTGCTATCCCCGGCACTTTTGGGCGCGGCTCTGCCGTCGCTGATGGAGCCTCCGAACGTGGAAAAGATCAATGCGGGGAATTACGGGGGCGAGATCGTCTATTTCGTCAATGGAATCCGCAACTCCCACTCGGAGGCTCGTAACGCCGCAAAGAAACTCTCGAACCGCCTAAAGCGGCCAGTGGGCCTGCTCTACAATCCGACCCATGGAGCAATCGCGGATGCCGCGGAGTCGCTGTATGACCGGGCGTGGATTCGATCCCACGACTACATCCAGCTCAATGCGGTGACTCGCAAGGCCACCCACCTCCTTTATCACTCCCGTGGGAAAATTTCCATTGTCTCGCACTCCCAGGGGACACTCATCGTGAGGAACGCGCTGGTGGCCGCTTCGAGCGCAATCGGCGACAACGGCGTGGACCGGAGAACAGCCTGGGTAGCCACGGGCGCACCGCTGACGGACGGGGAAATCGTCACGAAACCAGGGAAACTGAGGGTCATCGCGAACACGAATGACGCGGTCGCCCAGGGGCTCGGTTTGCGCACGCTGAACACCGAAGCCGATTATGAGCGAAACGCCTCGGGGCACAATTTCGTGACCGCCTATCTGAACTCTGTCAGGCTTTCGGATCTTTGGTAACCGCAAGGATGGGCTGCACTGTTCAAGAGCACTGATGAGCAACTTCGCCTACCTCCAATTCGAGTGGCCCGCGCTCCACGAGGCGGCGGCGAAGGCGGAGGCCCGCGCCTTCCGCGGGGAGCTATGAGCAAGAAACGTCCATCTCCACCACCGGAGACCTGCTTCCTGAGCGAGTTTGACGTGCCCGGCCTGCGCTGGATGGCGCGCCATCCCTGGAGGCTTGCGACCATCGTGGCCGGCTGGGCCCTGCTAGTCCTGCTGCTGGGCGACCAGGTCGGCGCGAACGGGATGGCGATTTTTTACAAGGCGTCCTTGGCAACATCCTCCGGCGAAAAGGTGAGCGCGAGCGTGGCGGACATGTATGGGCACTTGTCGACGGCAAACTCGGGTCCCTACTACCTGCTGATCGCGCCGCTGTTGATTATCCTCGTGCACCGCTTTCACATGGCGGCGGGGCGTGCATTCATCACGCTCGACGAGCGTGGAATCCTGCGGACATCGGGGGCGCCATGGCACAAGGTGGTGCGACGCCGCAACCGATGGGTGGGGCTGGCTGCGCTGCTCCTTTTCCCCATCATCCTGTGGGGATGCTTCCGCACGCAGTTCGATAGCCTGGAGGCCAGCGGCGCAGGGCTGCCACTCGCACCGTCCGGCAAGGAGAACCGGCCGGACACCTCCCAGCGGCTGACGAATGTGGGCTATGTGCAGTCGCCGAATCACCAGCGGTGGGTGGACAAGTTCAACTCACTCGCATCAGAGGAGGACAAGCTGGTGGTGATCGAAGCGCAGGAACTGAGCATGAGCGGGCCACTGGCCCGATGCCTCTTTGACGAACTGGACCGCCGAAATCTTCTCAATGACCCAAAGCTGGGCCCAGTGCTGAACTTCACAGGGGGCAAACCCGCCTCGCTGCGGCTGAGGGACGCGGTCGCGGGAGCCCGGCCGCTGGTGACGCTCTCCGCCGAGAATGTGTGGCCGAAGGGCCCGGGCGTGCGCCTCGGCAAAATGTCGGAATACTTTCAGGGACTCATGGACACGCGGGGCAGTGATGACGCGGGCCGCGCCACCTACATGGGCTGGTTCAAGGCGTTCATCATCCTGGACCAGATCCGCATCGCTGCGCTCTTCACCTTCATGGCGTGGCTGCTTGCGAAGTTCGTCTTCTATCTCGTGCAACTCTACCGAATCCTGCCGGGCGGTGCGGACGCTGGGAAGGGAAAGGAGATGTTCCTCAAGCCGTGGGCAAGGGACGGTCAGGGAAGATTCGGACTCGGGGATCTTTTCACACCCTACAATCTGCTGGTGCTGTGCATCGGCGTCGGCTCGTTTTATTTCGCGCTGAATTTTCCGGACGGTGGCGGCATGAAGGCGATCACCCACGGATCGGGTGCGGGTTCGGGCGCGACGCGCGTCGTCCATCTGCTGACGGTCGGTGCGGCCATCGCGTGCATGCTCGTCGGTCCCCTCTGGGCCTATCCGGCGCGGCTCAGAAAATGGCTGGAGGCCACGCGACTGAAGCCCCTGCGCCAGCGGCAGGCGCTGACAAGGGCGAAGTTCAAGACCAAGCCGGAGGAGGCGGAGAAGGAGTGGATGGAGATTACCAAGGAGGAGGAGGAGATCCTGTCGCAGACCACCTGGCCGAAGGGGGACAGGTCGTTCCAGCTCTCGATGGCGGTGATCTTCACCGTGCTCCTGCTCCCGCTTGGAACCGCGAGCGACCTCCTGCCCGGCGGAGTCGCCGAGTATTCGCGCCTGCCGCAGTATCTGAGGGAGAAGTGCAAGGCCTTTGCCGCCAAAGTCTATGGCTTGACCCCAGCCGGGGAGCAGGCGGAGGAATCCCCCTGAGCAGGATCGGCATGAGCGAGTCCAACTTCCAGTTCCTTGTCCCCGAGTGGCCCGCACTGCATGAGGCGGCGGCGAAGGCGGAATCGTTTGCGCATCCTGATGCGCGGACGGCGTGCTTCCACGCGCGGCGCGCGGTGGAGATCGCGGTTCACTGGCTCTACAAATTCGATGCGAAGCTGCGCCTGCCGTATCAGGACAACCTGAGCGCGCTCATCCATGAGCCGACGTTCAAGCAGGCGGTCGGGGATGCGGTGTTCAACAAGGCGCGGGTGATCATCACCCTCGGAAACCGGGCGGTGCACAGCCATCGCCCGGTTCCGGTCGGCGACGCGGAAGCTGCCGTGCGGGAGCTCTTCCACGTCTGCTACTGGCTGGCGCGCACTTACGCCCGCGGGGCGAAGCCCGCCGCTGGAACCGCATTTGATCCGAACGCGCTGCCGAAGGCGGCCCCGCTTCCGAAGCAGACGGTCGAGCAGCTTCAGCGGCAGGACGCGCAGTTGCGCGAGCGCGACGAGAAACTGTCGGCCCTGTTGGTGGACAGATCGAAGCTGAGCGCGGAGCTCGAGCGCCTGCGCGGGGAGATCGCCGAGGCGAAGAAGGCGAACACCGCGCAGCCCGACACGCACAATTATTCCGAGGCGGAGACGCGGGACTACTTCATTGATCTCCTTCTCAAGGAATCGGGCTGGGCGCTGGCTGACGCGCGCGACCGGGAGTTTGAAGTGACCGGGATGCCCAACTCGCGGGAGAAAGGATTTGTGGACTACGTGCTGTGGGGCGATGACGGCAAGCCGCTCGCACTCGTGGAGGCGAAGCGCACGAAGCGCGACCCGCGTGCCGGACAGCAGCAGGCGAAGCTCTACGCGGACTGCCTGGAGAAGCAGTTCGGGCAGCGCCCCGTCATCTTTTACTCAAACGGCTATGACCACTGGATGTGGGATGACACGAACTATCCGCCGCGCGCCGTGCAGGGGTTCCCCAAGAAGGCCGAACTCGAACTGCTGGTTCAACGCCGCACGACCCGGAAGCCCCTCAGCGTGGCAAAAATCAATGAGGCGATCGTTGAGCGCTTCTACCAGACGCGCGCGATTCGCCGCATCGCCGAGGCGTTTGAAAAGGACCGCGATCGGAAAGCGCTGCTCGTGATGGCGACGGGCGCGGGCAAGACGCGCACCGTGATTGCCCTGTGCGATCTGCTCATGCGCTGCAACTGGGCGAAGCGCGTGCTGTTTCTCGCGGACCGTGTCGCCCTGGTGAGGCAGGCGGTGAATGCCTTCAAGCAGCACCTGCCGGAATCATCGCCGGTGAACCTCATCACTGAGAAGGACGCCGAGGGCCGGGTGTTTGCCTCCACCTATCCGACGATGATGGGATTGATTGATGAGACAAAGGACGGGCAGCGGCGCTTCGGGCCGGGCCACTTCGATCTTGTGATCATTGACGAGGCGCACCGCTCCATTTTCCAAAAGTATCGCGCGATATTCGACTACTTCGACTCGCTGCTCGTCGGGCTGACGGCGACGCCGAAGGACGAGGTGGACCGAAACACCTACGGCCTTTTCGATCTGGAGGACGGCGTGCCGACGGATGCCTATCCGCTGGAGGAGGCGGTGAGCGACAAGTTCCTGGTGCCGCCCAAGTCCGTGTCGGTGCCGCTGAAGTTCCAGCGCGGGGGAATCAAATACGATGACCTCTCCGCCGAGGAGCAGGAGGAGTGGGACGCGATGGAGTGGGACGACGATGGAAGCGTCCCCGACCGCGTCGAGGCGGAGGCCGTCAACAAATGGCTGTTCAACAAGGACACCGTGGACAAGGTGCTCGCCCACCTGATGACGCATGGCCTGAAGGTCGCGGGCGGTGACCGGCTGGGGAAGACGATCATCTTCGCCAAGAACAATGAACACGCCGAGTTCATCGCCGACCGGTTCAACGCAAATTATCCGCACTACAAAGGCGCGTTCGCCCGCGTGATCACGTTCAAGACGGAATACGCGCAAAGCCTGATCGACGACTTTTCACAGAAGGACAAAGCGCCGCACATCGCGATCTCCGTGGACATGCTCGACACGGGCATTGACGTCCCGGAGGTGGTGAACCTTGTGTTTTTCAAGCTCGTGCGCTCGAAGACGAAGTTCTGGCAGATGCTCGGGCGCGGGACGCGCCTGTGCCCCGGCCTCTTTGGCCCCGGCAGGGACAAGGAGTTCTTCTTCCTGTTCGACTTCTGCATGAACCTCGAGTTCTTCAGCGAAAACCCGGAGACGTCGGACGGCCCGGCCGGCGAACCGCTGGGCAAGCGGCTTTTCAAGACGCGGCTGGAACTGATCCGCGCTCTCGATGGCGATGCGCCCGGCGCGATGAGGGAGTCCCCCGAGCCGCATGCGAAACTCCGGAAGGAAATCGCCGAGACGCTGCGAATCGAGGTGGCGGCGATGAATGTCGAGAACTTCGTCGTGCGGCCGAAGCGGCGGTTCGTCGAGCAATACGCGAAGGCCGAAGCGTGGCAGAGGCTTGAGGCGAATGCATTTGCCGAACTCGCGCAGGAAGTCGCCGGACTTCCATCACAATTGGAATCCGAGGACGAGGAGGCAAAACGGTTTGATTTGCTGCTGCTCAATCTCCAGTTGGCCGTGCTTCGTGCCGAGCCGGGATTCAGGCAGTTGCGGGATCGCGTCATGGAAATCGCCGCCCTGTTGGAGGAAGCCGCTTCGATCCAAGTCGTGCGTGAGAAACTCGTGCTGATCCAGGCGATTCAAGAAGAACAGTGGTGGGAGGACGTGACAGTGCCGCTGCTCGAAAACGTCCGCAGACAGCTTCGCTCACTGGTGAGGCTGATTGAGAAGCGGAAGCGCAAGCCGATCTACACGGACTTCGCGGATGAGATTGGCGCCGGAACGGAAATCGAACTTCCCAGCTTCGCTCCGCTCGACACGTTTGAAAGGTTTCGGGACAAGGCGCGCTCATTCCTGCGAGAGCATTGCGATCATCTCGCGATCCAGAAGCTGCGGACGAACCAGCCGCTGACTCCGCTGGACCTCGCGGAATTGGAGCGGATGCTCGCGGAAAGCGGCGTGGCCGCTCCGGACCATTTGCAACAGGCGAAGACCGATTCCGAGGGGCTGGGATTGTTTGTGCGTTCGCTCGTCGGGATGGATCGCGAAGCGGCGAAGCAGGCGCTGGGCAGCTTCACGGCGGGCAGAGTGTTCTCTGCGAACCAAATCGAGTTTGTAAATCTCGTCATTGACCACCTCACTGAGCATGGCGCGATGAAACCCGAATTGCTCTACGAGTCGCCTTTCACGGACTTGAACCCACAAGGCCCAGAAGGCGTTTTCGATTCCGCCCAAGTGGACGAGTTGGTTGCACTGCTTTGCCAAGTCCGGGCAAGGGCGGTTGCGTAGAAGCTTCTAGTTCGGAAGTTGTGATCGTGCGCGACATGTGGCCGGGGATAATGAGGAATGGGCAATGTCGAGTGACGAACTGAACAAGCTTCACAAATCGCACTTCTGCCTTCGCACCTCCCACGGCCATCGCCTTCGAGCCGCACGATCGCGCGTCTGCTTTTTCCTCGCGTCCGGGATTTCGGCCGGTAGCCTGCCATGCGACAAAGATTTTCGGCCGCAGGGTGGAACAAGCGGAGTGCGGTGCGCATCAGATACAACAAGCCCGATCCCATGAAAGCGACCCATTCCACCGCCCGCCTCCTCCTGTCATTCCTGCTTCAGTTTTCCCTGTGTCTGCCTGCGAAGGCGGCGCTGCCGCAGGGGGTGAGCCATACCGTGGCGACGGTCTGTGCGGAGGAGGACAACGTGCAAGTGGAGCTCCGGGGCCAGATTCAGTCGTTTGTGATGGAGGCGACTCACCCGGCTTACGCGCTGACTCCGAACATCTCGGCGCCGGACTTCACCGGGTGCGGGACGCCCGCGGATGCGCCCTATCTTTTCACTCCGGGCGTCATCAAGCTCTTCGACAACGGGGTGACGGTGGTGGAGGCGGTCCGGGAGGCTGCCTACTGGAGGCCGACGGGCATGCAGGCGACGGTCGCCGGCGCCGGCTCGGAGCCGAATGTCCACTACCTGCGGTTTTACCGGAGGATCACCGACGCAGGGGGCTACCCGCAGTTTTTCGTGATCTATTCGGATGGGAACACGCGGATGATCCCGCAGCCGCCGGCCGGGCTTTCCGAGGTGACGTTCGGCAGCTCCGTGATTGTGGGGCCGGCGACGACGTCCGGCGGGCGGAGCATCGCGGAGATTTCGAGCGCGACCTACGACCCCGGCACCGACCAGTTGACGGTGACCTATGCGTCCGGAGGGACGGCGGCCTTCACATTCGCCGCGGTGAACCGCACGCAGTGCACGGTGCGGGTGGATGTGGGATATGCCACCTCGGCATCCACGCCTTTCGCGGTCTTCACCTCGATGTATGTCGCGGAGGACAAGTGCGACGCCGCCTATGTCGGCTATGAGGATGCGGCCGGGGTTTATCAGGAGTCGGGGGTGATGTCCTTCACCCAGGCGGACTCGGCGACGTGGAGTTTCCTCCGGAAGTCGCACTCGCTGCACAACACTTCGGCGCCAAACATCACGGTCTATACCCGGCACGCCGCGGCAAGGCGTGCGAGCCTGCTCTTTCAAAACGGGATCGGGCAGATGTCCGCCTGGAATGTGGTCCGTGCGGGAGCGGGGATTTCCGGCGCCACGGTCTTCGCGGCGGCGCTGGGAGACTGGAGGGTCCGCGGGCGGGCCGACCTGAACGGGGATGGGTTTGAGGACATCATCCTGCAGAACGGAGCGGGGCAGATCGTCGCGTGGTATCTGAACGGCGGTGGCAGCGTGGCCGCAGGCGGCTTCCTGAGTTCCGGCTTCCTGGGTGACTGGAAGGTGGCGGGCACTGCGGACATCAACATGGACGGCAAGGTGGACCTGGTGCTTCAGAACAACGCCGGCCAGATCGCGGTGTGGCATCTCGACGGCGCAGGTGCGGTGGTGTCCGGCCGGATGCTCTCCCCCGGGGCCCTCGGCGACTGGCGGATCGCGGGGACTGTGGACATCAACGGCGACGGGTTTGCCGACATCGTCTTTCAAAACAACGTCGGCCAGATTGCCGTGTGGAATCTGGACGGTGCCGGCCAGGTGGCGGCGGGGAGTTTCCTCTACCCGGGTTTCCTGGGGGATTGGCGGGTGGCGTCGGTCACGGACCTGAACGGGGATGGTCACCCGGATGTCGTTCTCCAGAATGGCGCCGGGAGCATCAGTGTGTGGTTCCTCACCAGTGCCGGAATCGTCGCCTCCGGAAGCGTCCTGTTTTCTGGATCCTTGGGAGATTGGCGCGTCCGCTGACCCGCGATCCGCCGGTCGCGGATTCGGGAGGGGCGGTGCGACACGATGGATTCGGAGGTTCGGAGCGGCTTCCCGGGCAGGCTGTGGAAAACCGGGTGTGGTTCCGCGGGGTGACGGGGGCGCCCGGCGTGCGGAGGGAGCGGGAAATCAACACGGAGCGGGCGGCTCCGCAGGTTCTGAGGGGCGATTTCGCCGAAGCGACGGAGGACGTGCGGGAGGCGTTTCGCATGGCGCCGGGGGCCGAGGGGCCGCAGGGGGCGGAAGGTGCGCAGGGGCCTGACGGTCCCCAGGGACCCCAGGGGCCGCAGGGTTCGCAGGGACCGCAGGGCGATGTGTCGGCGCAGCAGTTGGCCGATGCGATCACGGGCACCGCGCGGAACCCGGGAGGCGTGGGGCCGTTCAGCGGCGGCTTCAGCGAGCCGCCGACGCAGGCGGAGCTGGAGGCGTTCGCGGCCTACGTGGAGGGTCTGCGGCAGGCGCTCCTGCGGTAGGCGGCGCCCGCAGGGAGGGGGAGCGATGGGAGCGGCACACCGGCGCGGGACCGCCCCGCCCATTCCGGGGCCCCGGACACGCCGGGAACAGGGGCGAAAAAAATCACAATTTCAGGTTGCCAATTTCTGCGCGGCATGTTTTTCTGAAACTGTTCTGGGGGGAACAATTGGCCCGTCGGTCATCTCGATCGGCGGGCCAAACTCTTTTCCGGGGGATGGCTCAGATGGGGAGGAGGAGCTGGCTGGAGTGCGCGGGAACGAGCGTGGATGCGCCGATGCCGATGAGCCGCAGCGGGCCTTTGACCAGCCGGTGCCGCGCGAGGAGGAGCTGGGCGAGCCAGCAGATCCGCCTTGCGTCGCTGACGGGATCCTCGAGGCGCTGCTGCCGGGTGAGCGTGGTGAAGTCGCTGTAGCGGACCTTCACCTGGATGGTCAGCGCGCCGAGGCCGTGCTTGTCGAGCGAGTCGGCGACCTCGGCCGCCAGCTCCCGCAGCACCGCGCGGATCGCCGGCCGGTCGTCGGTGTCCTCGAGGAAGGTGTTTTCGGCGCTGATGCTCTTGCGCTCGTCGCTCGTGTCCACGGGGCGGCTGTCGTGGCCGAATGCGCGCTGCTTCAGCGTGTCCGCGAACGAGCCGACGACCGGATGCAGGTCCGCCGCCGTGGCCTGCAGGTCGCCGATGGTCCGGAGCCCGAGCGCCTCGAGGGATTCGGCGGTCACGGGCCCGACGCCGTGGATGGCGCGCACGGGGAGCGGCCGCAGGAACTCCGCCTTGTCGCGCTCGCGGATGAGCGTCAGGCCGTCGGGCTTCTGGAAGTCGCTGCCGAGCTTCGCGAGGAACTTGTTCGAGCCGATGCCGATGCTGGCGGTGAGGCCGCGCTCGCCGGCGATGCGCTGCTTGATTTCCCGTGCCACGCCCACCGCGGCCTCCAGCGCGGCATCGGGGTCGCCGTGGTCGGCGAAGCGGGAGGTGAGTTCGAGATACGCCTCGTCCACGGACACTTTCTCGATGATCGGCGTGAAGGAGCGGAGGATCTCCATGATCTGCGCCGACTCGGCGCGATACACTTCCATGCGCGGGCGGACGAAGATGCCCTGCGGGCAGAGCTTGCCCGCGGTGCGCGAGGGCATGGCGGAGCGCACCTTGAACCTGCGCGCCTCGTAGCTCGCCGCGCAGACGACGCCGCGCTGCGTCGGCGGCGAGCCCACGATGAGCGGCCTGCCGCGATACTCGGGATGATCGCGCTGCTCGACCGATGCGAAGAACGCATCCATGTCCACGTGGAGGATGACTCGAAGGGCGCTGCTCAAGGGAGCGGGAAGCTGGCACTGCGCGGCGGCTGCCGCAAACGGCGGGTCACTTCCGCGGGGGAGCGGGCTTGGGGGAAGGTGCGGGCTTCGGCGTGGCTGCGGGCTTGGCGCGGGCGATGGAGGCCCGGCGCTGGTGATCCTTCTCCTCGAGGTGCTTCGCGTAAACCTCGCACTTCGCCATCTCCGTCTCCGGCGGGTCCTCGATGACGACGGGCCGGGCGCGCAGAATCCCGCGCGCGAGCGCCTCGGCGAGGCGCTGCTGCTCCGCGGCGGTGGTGAACTGGTGCGCCTCGGCGCGGTTGCTCAGGAAGCCGCACTCCACGAGCACGGCGCTCGCGTCCGTGCGGACGAGCACCGCGTAGTTCTGCGCCTTGATGCCGCGGTTCGTCGTGGCCCGCGCCTCGTCGAGCGCCGTCTGGAGTGTCTGCGCGATGAATTTCCCCGAAGGGCTCTGCGCGAAGTAATAGGTGGAGAAGCCGGCGGCCTCCGGATCCGGCGACGCGTTGAAATGGATGCTCAGCATGAGCGAGTGCCGGTGCGTGTTGGCAATCTTCACGCGGTCGTCGATGGAGACGTAGGTGTCCGTCCGGCGCGTGAGGACGCACGGGATGTTTCGGTCCCGGAGCAGCTTCTCGAGGCGGAGCGCGACGGCGAGCGTCATGTCCTTTTCCCTCACGCGATACCATGCGGTGCCCTCGTCGAGGCCGCCGTGGCCGGGGTCGATGACGACGGTGTCGAAACCGGCCGTGCGCCGGGCCTGCGGCTGGACGGGCGCGGGGGTCGCGACCGGCCGAGGCGAGGGAGGGGCGGCGGTGATGACCGGCGCGGGCGGCGGCGGGGACCACGCGGGTGGAAGCGCGATGGGCTCGGCATTTTCCACTGTCGGCGCCGGCCTGCGTTCCTTGCACGAGGCAGCCGTCAGCAGCAGGACAGCCAGGAGAGGTTTGAACGACGCCATGCGGGAGAGTGTGGAATCAAGTCGCACCTTTTCCCTGCGGCGTCGAGCGCACAGGCGCGGGGCGGGCTTCCGCGGACGGGCCGCGTTTCCCGGGGTCGGATTACTGGATGCCGGTGCGGCCCTTGAAGTCCTTCAGGCTCACGAGCGTGGGCGTGGCGGTGCTGGACTCGATGGCGGCGATGCCCTTGTCGAATTCCGCGAGGTGGTCGGGGGAGGCTTTCTTGACCTTCGCGATGTAGGTGCGCGCCTCCTGGAGCTTCGGGAGGAGGGCTTTCGCGTGCGTGCCGTAGCGGCGGAGGTAATCGAGGCAGACCTTGCTGCGGTTCCTTTCACCCCAGCGGTCGGGCTCGAGGACGGTGATGCAGAGGTCCATGCCCTCGCTGATGTGCAGGCGCGAGAGGAGGTCGAGGCCGGCGAGGCGGACGCCGTCGGCGAACATCTCGTTGCTCGGGGCGAGCGGGGCGATGGCCTTGGTGATGTCCGGCAGCAGGGCGACGAGGTCGGCGTCGGTGAGGTTCGCGTAGGTCTTGCCCGCTGCGCTGCGCGGGACGCTGTCCTCGTGCTGCAGGAGGGCGCGGATGGCGGGGTAGAGCTTCGCGCGGTCCACGCCTTCGAGCGAGCTGGCGAGGATGCTCCTCGGTTCGCGCTGGCCGGGCATCGGCGAGAAGAGCGCGACGCCGGCGTAGCGCGCGGTGAGGTGGCGCGGGTCGTAGGGGCTGGTGCTCACGACGAGGGCGAGGAGGTCGCTCACGCTGGCCTTGCGGGCCTCGGGGCCGAGCCGCGCAATGGATTCCGCGGCGATGGCCTGGAGCCACGGGTCCGGGTCTTTCAGCGCGGCGCGGAGCTGCGGGGCTGCGGAATCGGCGCGCGGTCCGAGGTCGCCGAGGGCCTCGGCGGCGCCGTAGCGGGCGTCGCGATGGCTGCCCGCGAGCATTTTCAGGAGGGTGGGGACGTGGTCGCCGCTGCGCTTGCCGAGCGCCTGTGCGGAGCGCGTGCGCACGGAGGGCGACCAGCTCGCAAGGCCGGCGATGAGCTGGTTTGTCGTGCGCTTTTCGTAGCCGTTCTCGTCGCCCTTGTAGGGATAGTCGCGCCCGGCGGTGATGACGTCCGCGACCTGCGCGGTGTCGAGCGGCGGGACGCTGAAGCCCTTCCTCCCGGTGAGGCGCAGGCTCTTCAGCGGGAGCGCGAAGTCGAGCAGGTGGCTGCCGCTGGTGTCCCACGCGGTGTATTTGTTGTGCTCCTCCTCGCCGGCGGGCGCGCCCTGGTAGCGCCAGCTCCCGTCCCACTGCCGGGCGAGGTCGTAATACCACCACTGCTCGCGCCAGTAGGCGCCGGTCGCGAGCGGGCCGCTGCGGGCGACGCCCTGCATGGCCCAGAGGATGTTGAAGTAATTGCCGGTGTGCCCGCGCTCGCGCTCGCTGTAGGCGGCGGTGGCCATCTTCGAGAAAAACTCCGCGGCCTCGCGGTCGCCGATCAGGTCGAAGAGCACCGCGGCGGCGGCGCACTTGCCGTTGTCCTCATGCGCGGGGAACGGCTGGTGGTCGCCATAAGGCACGGCGCCCTTGCTCACATACCAGCGGAGAAAGCCGGAGGCCTTGGCGATGGCCTTGTCGATGTCCGGATGGCGCGCGCCGGCCTCGCGGGCGAGGACCATGCCGATGGTGAGCGGAAGGCCGGGCGCATTCATCGCGCCGTAGCCGCTGAGGTTCCCGCCCGGCTCCGCGAAGCGGTGGCCCCACGTGCCGACCCTGCTCTGGCCGCGCGCGGTCTCGAGCGCGAGCCGCTGGAGGCCCGGCATCACGGAGGTGTCGCCGGTGGCCATGGCGTATTCCGCGGCCAGCGCCATCACGTAGCCGTAATACCACGAGAGGTAGCCGTTCGTCGTGAAGTCCGCGGCCCACTGCGCCTCGCGCTTCACGAGGGGGAGGTATTCCTTCCGCCCGCTCGCGAGCAGCGCGAGGCCGTTCATCGCGCGCGGGATGGGGTTGAGGTTCCGCGTGTATTCCGACTCGTTCGCCATCCGCTTCGCGAGCGCCGCGCAGCCGAGCTCGAAGATGCGCTTCGACTTCGCACAGTGGTAGGGCGCGGTCGCGCTGTAGCCGCCGAGGACGGCGAGCTTCAGCTCCGCCGGCTCCGTCTTTCCGGAGCGCCAGCGCAGCAGCTTCAGCGAGCCCGTGGCCGCCTCCGCCGCGGTGATGGCGGTGGCAAGCTGCACGCGCGCGTCGCCGGAGAAAGGCTTCCCGTCCACGCCGAGAATCACATCGCCGACGGCCAGCACGCCGTTTGCCGGTGAGCCGGGCGCGACTGCCGTCACGAGGATCTGCCGCGCGTCCCTCGAGTGTCCGTTCGCCGAGTAAATCCATCCGCGCGCGCCCGTCGGGCCGAGCGTCCAGTCGTGTTCCGCGCCGGGCTTGTCGCCCTTGGTGAAATCGGGCGGCTGCTGCGTGGCGCCGGGCTTCGCCGCAGGCGCGGACGGAGACGAGAAGACGAGCGCGGCGGCGGTGAGCAGCAGCGGGATGCGGGCGAGAGTTTTCATGACGGGAATCATTTTCCTTTCCGGAGTTCGGCCATGGCTTCGGCAAGACCCTTGCCGATGCCGCCGAGGATTTTGGCGCTGCCGAGATAATGGAATTCGAGGTTCGAAATGCCGACTTCGAGAATCTTGCGCTCGCGCTCCGTGAGCTTCTCGGCGCGGAGCTTCTGGTGCGCGGCGTTCTGCTCGGCGGGCTTCAAGTTGCCCGACTTCTTCACCTCCTCCCGGAGCGCGTTGTCCTTCGCCTTCGCGGCGGTGAGCTCCAGGTCCCAATACTTCTCCGTGAGCACCGCGGCCACGTTGCCGCGGAACTCGGGCAGCTTCGCCGGCGCCACCATCGCGTCGCGGAAATTCTGGTGCGTGGCCTTGTAGCGCATCTGGTCCGGGCCGTAGTTCGCAGTCGGGCCGCCCACGCCCATGACGCCGATGACGAACGGCAGCTTCGGCGCGTTCAGGTCGCGGCGCACATCGCGGATGAAGTGCGCGAGCACGGTGCTGTAGGCATCGTAGCCGCCGGGCTTGTCGCGCTGCGGGTAAACGTCGCTGGCGACCATGTCGTTCCATCCCTGCACCCATGCGAAGCCCGCGAGCTCGTAGCCCTGCGACGGGTCGTAGCCGGGCACCACGCGCCTGATGTCGCCGAGCACCTTCTTCGTGTGCTCGATCATGAGCCGGTAATAGACGCCCGTCGCCTTCTCCTTCTCCGCCTTCATCGCCGCCACGTCCTTGCCCTTGCCGCTCATCGCCGCGAGCTGCGATTCGCTGAAGACAAACGGCCCCGCGCTCGGCGGACGGAAGTCCGTGTGCAGGCTCTTGCCGCCCCACGCGGTCTTGATGATGAGCACCGGCGCGCCGCCGAGCTTTTCCGTGTAAACGCCGAAGGTGAACTCCGGGCCGATCTTTTCCGCTGAGGCGCCGAAGCCCGCTGTGAGCTTGCCGGTCTTCTCCTCGCGGTCGTCCTTGCCGCAGCCGAGCGCGGAGATCCACACGCGGTCGCAGACCTTCGGCTTGCCGTCGGGGCCGTTCATCGCCGCGAGCATCGGCGCCGTGGCCGGGTCCATGCCGATGTGCTCGAACGTGCTGATCTTCGCGTGGCCCTGCATGTTCGACTGTCCGGCGAGGATGTAAACCTTCAGCGGCGCGGCGTCGGACAGCGCTGTGAGCAGGAGGAGGGTGAGGAGGGAGATGGCTGTTTTCATGGCGAGGGTGAAGGTGTGCGCGGATGCTTTGGCGCGAATGCCCCGCGATGCCGTGTCCACAAACGGCGAAGTCGCAGCGAGGCAGGCGGGGGCGGACTTCATGGTTTCGAGAGTAGAGGTTGCGGAGGCAGGCGTCTTGGCGAGAATCTCCGCCCGCGCGTGAAATCGAGCACAATCATCGAGCTGGCCCATGCGGCCCGGACGGGCGCGGGCATTGATCCGCGGCTGCTGGAGCAGCTCTTCGATCAGGTCCCGGACACGGCGTTTTTCATCAAGGACCACGCGGGCCGCTATGCGGTCGTGAACCGCTCGATGGTCGAGCGCAACGGGCTCCAGTCGAAGAGCGACCTCATCGGCCGGCGGTCGCGCGAGGTTTTTCCGGGCGAGCTCGGCCGGGCCCCCTCCGAGCAGGACGAGCAGGTGCTGAAGTCGGGGCATCCCATCCTCGACCGGCTCGAACTCCACTGGCGCCGCCCGAACCACCTGTGCTGGTGCCTCACCACGAAGCTGCCGATCCGCGACGCGCAGGGGCGCATCACGGGGCTCATCGGAATCTCCCGCGACGTGCGCGCCCCCGATCCGCTCGACGACATCCCGCCCGGCGTGAGCCGCGCGCTGGCGTGGCTGGAGAAGAAGTTCGCCGAGCCCGTCTCGCCCGCATCGCTGGCAAAGCTCGCGGGCGTGAGCGCGCCGCGGTTTGCGAGGATCGTGCACCGCATCTTCAACCTCACGCCGACGCAGCTCATCACCAAGACCCGCCTCGCCGCCGCCTCGCAGCGCCTGCGCGAGTCAGACGGCTCGGTCGCGGAGATCGCGGTGGAATGCGGCTACTACGACCACAGCGCGTTCACGCGCGCCTTCCGCTCGGCGACGGGGTTCACGCCGACGGAGTTCCGCGGAATGTCGCTCTAGCGCGGGGACGCTCAGGCGCGCGCGTTCCGCCGGTAGTGGCGCACTTCAAAGTCGGCGGTCTTCAGCGGCGTGTCGGCGAAGTCGAACTGGTGCTCGAACTCGGGGAAGAACGCATCGCCCTCGACCACGCGCGGCACCACGGTGAGGTAGAGGTCGGTGCACAGGGGCAGCAGTCGCTCGTAAATCTGCGCGCCGCCGATGACGAACACCTCGCGCTGCGGCCTGTGCTTCTTCAGCGCGGCGAGGAAGCGGCCCACGCTGCGCACGAGCCACACCTCGCGGTTCACGATGCGCTCAAAGCCGAGCTGCGCGGGGCCGCGCCGCAGCCGCGCCGTCCAGTGGCCGACGACCGGCTTCACGCCGCACTTCGCGATGAATTCCGGATCGTGTGCAAGCATGCGCGGGCCGCGCGTGAAGACGACGTTGGTGCGGTTCGGCAGCGGCTTCGGGAGGCTGAGAAAAGTCTTCCGCCCCATGAGCACGATGCCGCCGGTGGTGAGCTGCTTGAACCACTTGAAGTCCTCCGGCAGGTGCCACGGGATTTTTCCGTCCACACCGATCACGCGGTTCAGCGACATGGCGGCGATGGCTTTCACGAGGCGGGTGAGAGTTGAGGGTTGAAAGTTGAGAGGCGCATTTCTGCATCAGCGAAACGGAGATTGTGCAAATCAGGATTCGTCCCTTGTTTTGATAACGACCTCTGTTCCGTCCGGCAGATTTGCAACCTGACGGTGAATCGATCCCCACGCGCCGAAGTGCTCGGGGATCGCTAATGGCATCCGATTCTCAGCAGAATATTCGCCGCCGAAGATCGGGAGCTTGCGATAACTGTAGCATTCGCCAGACGCGAGCACGACGCCGGATAAAACCAATTGATCCACAATCGGAATCATCAGCCAACCATCGGCGACTCCTGCTTCGTCGATCTTTGTGCAGAACTCATCCCGATTCGCGGCGACCTGCTGAAACGTGCCCGCGCCGACGTCGAGCATGTGAATCGAAGCGTCTGGAAGTGTGATGAACAGATCACCAGTGCGCGTTAGCAGCCACACTCTAAACTTTGGAGGCAACAGCCAGTGCCATTCTTCAAGCAACGACTGCCAGTTCAACCCAGCTTGAACGATCAGGTAGTCGTGGATGTTCATGGCGACTAGCGGGGCGGATTTTCACACTGCGACCGGCGCCTTGATCGCCGGATGCGGGTCGTAGCCCTCGAGCGTGAAGTCCTCGAATTTGAACACGAAGATGTCTTTCACCTCGGGATTCAGTCTCATCCGCGGCAGCGGGCGCGGCTCGCGGGAGAGCTGGAGCTTCGCCTGCTCGACGTGGTTCGCGTAGAGGTGCAGGTCGCCGAAGGTGTGGACGAATTCCTTCGCCTTCAGTCCACACACTTGCGCGACCATTAGCGTGAGCAGCGCGTAGCTCGCGATGTTGAACGGCACGCCGAGGAAGATGTCCGCGCTGCGCTGGTAGAGCTGGCAGCTCAGCTCGCCCTCGCTCACGTAGAACTGGAACAGCGAGTGGCACGGCGGCAGAGCCATGCCCTCAATTTCCGCCGGGTTCCATGCGCTCACGATGAGGCGGCGGCTGTCGGGGTTCCTTTTGATTTGCGCGATGAGATTTGCGATCTGGTCCACGCGCTTGCCGTCCGCGCCGCGCCAGTCCCGCCACTGCGCGCCGTAAACGCGTCCGAGATTGCCTTCCGCATCGGCCCATTCGTCCCAGATGGTGACGCCGTTCTCGCGCAGGTAGCGGATGTTCGTCTCGCCTTTCAGAAACCACAGCAGCTCGTGAATGATGCTGCGCGTGTGGACTTTCTTCGTCGTGAGCAGCGGGAAGCCCGCGGTGAGGTCGAAGCGCGCCTGCGCGCCGAACAGGCTGAACGTGCCCGTGCCCGTGCGGTCGGCCTTGAAGCGTCCGTGCTCCATGACGTGGTGGAGGAGGTCGAGGTATTGGCGCATCGAGTGCGGGATAGGGGAAGGGGGAGGCGGGGTGCAATGACGAATGACGAACGGGGAATGACGAATGGGGAACTGCTGCGCGCATCTTCGCTTTTGAAAATCGGCGTGCTGCCGCTATGAGTCCCGGCATGAACCGCCGCGCCGCCCTCCGACTCGCCACTCTCGCGCTGCTCGGGGGCGCACTGCCCGCGCGCGCCCGGCACGTGGGGCTGCTGCCGATGAGCACGGTTTTTGTCGGCCGCGACCGATTCGAGGCGCGAGTGCGGCAGCTCCGGGCTGTGGCGGACAAAGTGCGCGCGCTGCCGATCGGCGAGCGCGTCGCGTGGTTCGGCCAGGTGCTCCTCGGCACGCCCTACAAGGCGT
>JBGAPU010000102.1:0-22431 GCA_044221035.1 Chthoniobacteraceae bacterium
CGCGTTGCCGTGGCGCGAGTATGCCGAGGACTACAAGCTGGAGATCACGCGCAGCGGCTACCACAAGGGCGAGCTGTGGGAAGACGAGGCTGGCGTGAACGCCCGCGGCCAGCTCGTCGCCGCGCCTTTTGAGCCAGGCGACATCGCGGCGCCGGTGCGCATCCTCACCGTGGACTGCCAGCTCGATCATCTTTTCGCCGTCGTGCGCTCGTGGAGCGCGACCGGTTCTTCGCGACTGGTCTGGAATGAAAGGCTGCTCACCTTCGAAGACGTGGAGGCGTTGCAGACCCGCTTTGGCATTCACCCGAGCCTAGTCTTTCTCGATGCGGGTCACGCAACCTACGACGTGTATCGCGAGTGCGCGGAACGCGGCTGGGTCGCGCTGATGGGCGACCGGCGTGCGACTTTCGTGCATCGCACCAAGAGCGGGAAAAGCGTGCAGCGGTTTTACTCTCCGCGCCGCAAGGTCGTGCTCGGTCACACGCGGCACTGCTTCGTCCACTACTGGAGCAATCTGAACATCAAGGACACGCTCGCGCGGCTGCGGCGCAATCAAGACGCGGAGCGCGGCGCGACGTGGGAAGTGCCGGACGACATCGACGACGAGTATCTCGCGCAGATGGAAAGCGAGCAGCGCGTGAAGGACGGCGGCAAGTGGCTCTGGAAACAGGTCGGCAAACGCCCCAACCATTACCTCGACTGTGAGGCGATGCAGGCCGCGGCGGCGACGATGCTCAAGCTCATCGGGCGCGAGGCCGTCGTGCCCGCAGAACCGGCGGGCGAGGACGCAGCGGTTGACGCGGCGGAGCCGGCATGAAGCAGGACTCTTTCATTTATCCCCTCAAACTCATCCTCGGTTTCCTCGCCGTCGTGATGCTGGCTTGGCTGCTTAGCGGCTGCGGCTCGCTCGTGCGCGTCGAGTATCAGAATCCGAGATATGGCGGCGGTGCGGTCGAGTTCTCGCTGCCGAAAAAGGAGGGCTACGCGAAATGACCCTCGATGCCACCATCCGCGCGGTGCAGGCGAAGCTCGGCGTCACCGTGGACGGCAATCCCGGGCCGCAAACGTGGAATTCAATCTACCGCTCGATTGTCGGCGAGCCGCCAGTTTCGTCTGTTCCGGCGTCGCTCGCCGATGAGCGCAGCGAGCGAACCATCGCCACGTTGCTCCCACAGGTTCAGCCGCTCGCCCGCGCGCTCATCGAGAGCGCCGCCGCCATCGGCATCGGTATCAAGATCATCTCCGGCACGCGCACCTACGAAGAGCAGAACGCTCTCTACGAACAAGGTCGCACGAAAGCCGGGCGGGTCGTGACCAACGCGCGCGGCGGCTACTCGAACCACAACTTCGGCATCGCGTTCGACATCGGTGTTTTCGAGGGCGGTCGCTACCTCGACGAATCGCCGGCCTACAAAGCCGTGGGCGCTCTCGGCATGAAGCTCGGCCTCGAATGGGGCGGCAACTGGAAGACGATCCAGGACGAGCCGCACTTCCAATTCCGGCCCGCGTGGGCGCGCGACAAGAGCGAGCGCGACATGCTCGCCGAGCTGCGCGCACGCCGCGAGCGCGGCGAATCCGCGTTCGCGTAATCCATCATGGCCGCTCCCGACTACACGATTGGTTTTACCCGCGCGGAAGTGGAGGAAATCCTCGCCGCCCAAAAAGCGGAGTTGAAGCGCACGCTCGCGGCGTGGTCGGAATCGGGCAGCAGCATCACCAAACGGCGCATCGACGAAATCCACGCAATCATTGCGGCGTGTCAGGCGGCGCTACGGAAGCTCGCGCCCGAGGTCTATGGACGGCCCGTTCGTGTCGGCACGAGCGTTGTCATCGGCCATCTGCCAAAATGAATCCGCTGCGCTCCATCATCACCCGGATTCTGCCGAAGGCGTGGTTCAGCCCCTACGAGGCCGCGAATCCTTCGCCCCGGCGCGGGCGCGTGCCAGGTGCGGCTCCGCGCGACGCCAAGCTCGATCTTCTGCCGGGCACGCGGCGCGAACTGGTCCGGCGCTCGCGCTACCTGCACAAGAATTCCGGCTTCGTGCGCGAGCTGGTTGGCAGCATGGCGATCTACGCGACCGGCGACGGCATCAAGCCGCAGGCGCTTTCGCCCAGCCCGGAATGGAACAAGGCCGCCGAAGAATACTTCGCGCGCTGGGCCGCGCGCTGCGAGGTCACCAACCGCTTCTGCTTCGCCGAGTGCCAGGCGCTCGTGTGCCGGGGCATGGACGTGGACGGCGAGTATTTCGTCCACAAGACGCGCAACGCGGATGCCCTCCCGCGCCTTCAACTCATCGAGTCGCACCGGATCAACGACTGCGACCGCAACGACACCGACGACGGCATCGGCTTCGACGCCTATGGTGCGCCCGGCTTCTACCGCGTGCAGCTCGACGACGGGAAATTCCGCGACCTCGCAGCCGGGCTCATGCTCCACGTCTTCGAGCCGGAGAGCGCGAGCGCGGTGCGGAACGCGCCGACCTTGCAGCACTCGATCAACCACCTCCTCGACGAGATGGAGCTGATCGCCCTGGAGAAGCACGCCGTGAAGGACAACTGCGATGTGTCCCGCGTGCTCAAGACGGAGCGCGGCGAGCTGGACGAAGACGGAGATTTCTCCATCGGCAAGCCCGGCGCCGCCGGTGCCGAGGCGAGCGAACCCGGCGCGCTGCAAAAGATCATCGGCGGCAAGCTCGTCTCGCTGAAGCCCGGTGAGTCGCTGGACAGCTTTCAGCCCAATCGTCCGAGCCCGACCTTCACCGGCTTTCTCGAACACCTGCGCCGCGACTCGGCACTCGGTCACATCCCATTCGAGTTCGCGGCGGATTCGAGCAAGATCGGCGGTGCGGGTGTGCGGCTCGTCGTCGCCAAAGCTGACCGGCGTTTCTCATATCGGCAGCTCATCTTGATCGAGCGATTCATCAAGCCGGTGTGGCTTTTCGTAATCGGGGACGCCATCACCACGAAGCGCCTGCCCGAGCAAGAAGGATGGACGCGCGTCGCGTTCACCACACCGCGCCGCATCACCGTCGATGCCGGGCGCGAGGCGCAGCAGAACCGCTCCGACGTGGAGATGGGGCTCAAGACGCTGAGCGAACATTTTGCCGAGCAGGGCATGGACTTCGCCGAGGAAATGGAGATCCGCGCGCAGAACGCTCGCGCCTTGCTCGACCTCGCCGAGAAATTCGGCGTGCCGATCGAGATGCTGTGGAAACCGACCGGCGGCATCATGGCGACGCCCGCGGTCGGTGAGCCGGAAGACCCGCCAACGCTGACCGGCGTGCGCCAGCCGGGATAAAGGCAGCCCGTTCGTGGCGACACGAACTTTGACAGCGGCAGCGGGGCATGACGCCGTTGCTTCACGCCCTCTACCACCAACCGTGGCTAATCACGCCCGAGACTCACTCGGCGATGCACCGCGCGCTGAGCCGCCTCGAATTGTTCAACCAGGACATGCCGCTGCCCGCGCCGCCGGAGCTGCTCGCGGTCGAGGATGGCGTTGGCATCGTCACGATTCACGGCGCGCTGATGAAGCGGCCGGATTTCTTTGCGCGACTGCTGCTCGGCGCGACGGACATGGAGGACGTGGCCGCAGCACTCGAAGCCGCGCGGGATCGGGCGGACGTGGAGGCAGTGTTCCTCGATTTCGATTCGCCCGGTGGCACCGTGAACGGCACGCCGGAACTGGCCGCACTCGTGGCCGATGTGTCGAAGGCCAAATACACCTACGCTTTCACGGACGGCCAAATGTGCAGCGCCGCCTACTGGATCGCTTCCCAGGCTGACGCCATCTTCGCCACGCCGAGCGCGCGGGTCGGCTCCATCGGCGTGCTGCTGCCGATGCTCGATGAATCGAAGGCATTCGAGCAGGCCGGGCTGAAGGTCGAACTTTTCGCCGCCGGGAAATACAAGAGCGTCGGCGCGGCGGGCACGGCGCTCACCGATGAGCAGCGCGCGTGGCTGCAAGCGCAGGTGGATGAAATCTACGCCGACTTCAAAACGGCGGTGCTCGCGCGCGGACGGCGCATCACACCGGACGCGATGGAGGGCCAGTGCTTCTCGGGCCGCAAGGCGTCCTACAACTCGCTGACCTCGGGCGTCGTCGCCAGCCGCGAGGCCGGGCTCGCGAAGCTGCGCGAGCGGCACGTCGTGAACGGTGGCGCGAGTTGACAGACCACGGGTGACAAAATGAAGACCATCGACGAACAACTCGAAGACGCCCTCGCACGGGTGAAGCAACTGGAAGCCGACGCCCTGGCAGGCACGACTCTCCTCAACGAAGCCGCCAAGACCTCCGGCGATCTCAAGGCGCAGACCGTGGCGCTCATCAAGGAAAAGGATGCCCTCGCCACGGAAAAGGAAACCCTCGCGCTCGCCAACGGTGAGCTGACCGAGCAGCGCGACCAGCTTTCCCGCGACCTCGCCACCGCGAAGCAATCGCTCACTTCCGCCGCGGGCACCGCCGAGGAACTCACCAAGGCGAAGGAGCAAATCACCGCCCTCGCCGGCGAAGTCGAAACCCTCAAGGCCAACGCCAAGACCGCCGAGCGCATCGCCGCCGAGCGCTACGGCGCGGCCAGCCCCGAGCCGCTCCCGGTCACCCCGCGCGGCGACGCGCAGGCCGCGACGCTCATCGAGAAGTTCAAGGCCATCACCGACCCGAAAGAACAAACCGCCTTCTGGCGCGGCCTCACCGCCGAGCAGCGCACCCTCATCCTCAACGCCAAGTAACCAACCACTCCAATGCCCAACACACTCACCAACGTCAAAGACATCAAGGTCGCGCAGAACGCCCTCCAGCCGTGGATGGCCGGACTGCTCCCGCTGCGCGCCTTCTCCACCAACTTCTCGCCTGAGCCCGCGGACAAACTCGACACCGTGCGCGTTCCGGTGGTCGGCGCTCCGTCGCAGTCCAGCGAGTTCGCCGGCAGCTACACCGCGAACGCGGATTCGACCGTCTCGGTCATCCCGGTGCAGCTCAACAAGCACAAGTTCAAGACCGTCCACGTCACCGCCCGTGAGGCGAGCGAGACGGCGCTCAATGTGCTCGAAACGCTCGTCTCCAGCGCGGTCAAGCAGCTCGCGACCGATGTGCTCCAGGACATCTTCTCGGCCATCACCGCCGATCCCTACGGCGCACCGGCCATCGACCCGATCCTCGCCGCGAACTTCAACTACAAGAAGGTGCTCGCGGTGCGCGAAGCGTGCAGCACGGCGAAGATGCCGGTGACCGACCGCTCGCTCGTGCTCGACGGCGCGTATTTCACGCAGCTTCTCGGCGACGACATCGTGGCCAAGAGCTTCATGGTGCCCATCGCGCAGCCCGGCGTCGTCGAGGCGCAGATTCGCCGGCTCGGTGGATTCGACATCTTCGAGACCGTCATCCTGCCGGAGAACGGCGAAAAGCTCGTCGGTTTCGCGGCACACCCGAGCGGCCTCGCGGTCGCCATGCGCTACCTCGAACCCGTCGCCGAATACGACGAGGCCGGTGCCGTCACCGACCCCGAGACGGGCCTCACCTTCGGCTACCTGCGCTACACCGAGACGCAGAGCAACCGCATCTTCGTCACGGTCGAATGCCTCTACGGCTGGAAGCAGGCCATCGCCGGCGGCATCAAGCGCATCGTGAAGCCGTAAGGCGCACGGAACATCATTCGGTGGTTGCGAGCCCCGCTGCTGGAAACGGCAGCGGGGCTTTGTGCGATTTGGTCGCCGCCGGATAAGAAGCCGCCGCAGGCGGCGGCAGCGCCGTGACCTAGCGGAGAGCGGCGGGCTTTGCATTGACAGCGCCAGAATTTAGGAGCAAGTGAAACGACCGTTTATAAACAGCCGTTTCACTTCCATGCCAAAGACCATCCCAACATCATCCCGCGAGCGCGATCCGGAGGCGCGCAAGGAGCGCATTCTGGCGGCGGCGGGGATGGTGTTTGCAAAGGGCGGGTTTGCGGCGGGGAGTGTGCGGGAGATCAGCCGCAAGGCGCGGGTGAACGTGGCTTCGATCAATTACTATTTCGGGAGCAAGGAGGGGCTTTATCGCGAGGTGCTGGTGGCTTCGCACCAGCAGGTGTTGCAACAAGAGCGGCCGGTGACGCTGGAGGAGGGGCGGGATGCGCGCGAGGCGCTGGGGGATTGGATCGCTTTTTGCCTGCGCTTTGTGCTGCTGAAGCGCTCTTCGCATCCGGTGCTCGGCAAGCTGATGGCCCACGAGATGCGGCAGCCGACGGCGGCGCTCAGCGAACTGGTGAAGCTGGTCGTGCGGCCGATCTTCGAGGAGTTGCAGCGCATCGTGGCGGCAGTCGGGGGCGGGGCGATGGAGAAGGCGGAGGTCGAAATGCGGGCGCATCATATCGTGGGCATGTGCGTCCACTACGAGCACAGCGGCGAGGTCATCAAGCGGCTCGGTTTCGCTGTGCCGAATACGGAGGAAGCCATCGCCCGGCTGGCGCAGAGCATCACCGAGCTGGCGCTGCACGGCATCGGCGGCGGTAGCGCAGGCGCGAAGAAACGAAAGCATTCCTCATGAAACAAATCCTCGCTCAATCCCTCGCGCTCATCGCGCTGGCTGTGTGGCTGCCCGCGTGCGGGAAGAAACCGGCGGCAGTGGCACCGGAGAAGAAGGCGGGCGCATCGGTAAAAGGTCGCACGGCGACACTCACCGAACGCGAAGTTCCGCGGTTCCTGCGCGTGACCGGACAACTCATCGGCAGGAACGATGCGGTGATTGCCGCGGATGCCGTGGGTAAAGTGGTGGAAGCACCGGTGGAGCGAGGCTCGGTGGTAAAGGCGGGCGACGCACTGGTGAAATTGGATGAACGTCAGGCAAAGCTCGCGCTGGCCGAGGCCGAGGCTTCGCTGGAGCTGGCGAAAGCCCGCCTGCTGCTGGCGAAGAACGAGCAGGAGCGCAACGCGCCGCTGGCTCAAAAGCGGGCCATCGCGGAAGCAGATTTCCAAAAACTCGTGACCGACACCGCGGCGCGAGAGGCAGAGTTGGCGGCATCCCTCGCGCGACGGGACATGACGCAGAAAACGCTTACCGATTCGGTGATCCGCGCGCCGTTTGCCGGGGTCGTGGCCGAGCGCATGGTGGAACCGGGTGAGTATGTGAAGTCGGACTCGAAAGTGGCGCGGGTCGTCGATCTGGCGACGCTCCGGCTCGTGCTGAATGTGCCGGAGACGGAGGTTGGCGCGCTCGCGGTCGGGCAGACGGTGGAGTTCACCACGGCGGCGTTTCCCACGCGGACGTTCACCGGCACGCTGAGATTCCTCGGTGCGGCGATGCGCGAGGCTTCGCGCGATCTCGTGGTGGAAGCCACGGTGGAAAATACGGACGGCACTTTGCGCCCCGGCTTCTTTTGCAACGCACGCATCCTTCTGAGCGAGGAGAAGGCCGCTGTCGTGCCGGTCGAGGCGCTGCGGGTCGAGGGCTCGCGCCGCAAACTTTTCGTCATCGAGAAGAACAACACGCTCTCCGAGCGGCTGGTGGAGGTGGGCGAGACACGCGAGGGCTTCATCGAAATCCGGCGCGGCGCGGCGGCGGGCGAGTCCGTGCTGCTCCAGCCCGGACCGGAGGCGGTGGATGGCGCCGCATTCGAACCTGCGGCGTAACTTTTTCCATTCACACTCATGCAATGGCTCGCCGCTATCTCCGTCAAACGCCCGGTCTTCGCCAGCGTCATCATCCTCGTCTTCGTCGTCGTGGGCGTGCTCGGCTACACGCGGCTGCCGGTGGATCGTTTCCCGAAGATTGACTTCCCCACCGTCAGTATCGTCACGCGGCAGGACGGCGCGACGCCGAAGGAAATCGAGACGGAGATCACCGACAAAATCGAGGAGTCGGTGAACACCGTCGCGGGCATCGACGAGCTGCGTTCGGTGTCGAGCGAAGGCATCTCGCAGGTGCTCGTCACCTTCGTGCTGGAGAAGAACATCGACGTGGCGGCGCAGGAGGTGCGCGACCGCATTGCGCGCATCATCCCCGAGCTGCCGGAGGATGTGGACGCGCCCATCATCGAGAAGCTCGATCCCGATGCCGCGCCGATTTTGAACCTCGCGCTCGTCGCCGACAAACCGGTGCGCGAGATCACGGAATACGCCGACAAAGTGCTGCGGCGGCAGTTGGAAAGCGTGGGTGGCGTGGGACAGATCACACTGCTGGGCGGGCGCCTGCGGCAGATCAATGTGTGGCTCGATCCGATGCGCCTGCGGTCCTACAACCTGACGGCGCCGGACGTGCAGCGCGCCTTGCGCTCGCAGAACGTGCAGATCCCGGCTGGCACCGTGAAGAACGCCGCGAGCGAGGCAGGTTTCCGCGTGCAGGGCAAAGCCCGGAGCATCGAGGAACTCGGCGCGCTGGTGGTGCGCGAAGCGGAGGGCGGGCTGGTGCGGCTGCGCGACGTGGCGCGCGTGGAAGACGGCGCGGAGGAGCAAATGACCGTCGCGCGCAACAACGGCGTGCCTTCCGTGGTGCTCTCGATCCGCAAGCAGAGCGGCACGAACACCGTGGCCGTAGTGGACGCCGTGAACGCGAAGCTCGCGGACGTGCGGAAGCTGCTGCCCGCCGGCTACAATGTCGAAATCGTGCGCGACACCTCGAAGGTCATCCGCACCAGCGTCCACGCGGTGAAGGAGCACCTCGTGCTTGGGGCGTTGTTCGCGGCCATCGTCGTCCTCGTTTTCCTCGGCAACTCACGCGCCACGCTCATCTCCGCGCTGGCCATCCCGACCTCGATCATCGCCGCGTTCGGCGTCATGTGGGCGCAGGGCCTCACGCTCAATATCATCAGTCTCGTCGCCCTCGCGCTGGCGGTCGGCATCGTCATCGATGACGCGATCATTGTGGTTGAAAACATCTTCCGCCACATGGAGGAGAAAAAGGAGGACTCCTTCACCGCCTCGGTCGAAGGGCCGCGCGAGATCGGCATGGCCGTGCTGGCGACCACGCTTTCGCTGCTCGCGGTGTTCGTGCCGATCGCCTTCCTGAGCGGCATCGTCGGCATGTTTTTGAAAAGCTTCGGCCTCACCATGGCCTTCGCCATCGCGGTGTCGTTGATCGTCAGTTTCACGATCACACCCGCGCTTTCCGCGCGCATGTTTCGCCACGGCGTCGGCACGCGCTTCGATGTCTGGCTCGAGCATCTGGTCAATCTCGTCTATCGCCCGGTGGAGGCGTTTTACATGGTGCTGCTGCGCTTCTCCATGCGGCATCGCTGGATCATCGTGCTCGCCTGCGTGGGCATCCTTTTCGCCGTGCCCGTGCTGGGGAAGATCGTGCAGAAAAGCTTCCTGCCGCCCGTCGAGGAGGCCGAGTTCGTCGTGGACATCCGCACGCCCGAAGGCACCAGCCTGGCCGCAACCGATCTCATGGCCGAGCGCTTCGCCCGCGCATTACGCGATGTTCCCGGCATCGAAGGTACCCTGCTCACCATCGGCGACAACGACCAGCGCACGCCGAATCTCGCGGGCATCTTCGTGCGGCTCAATGATCCTGCGCTGCGGGCCGAGCAGCAGACGATCATGGACACCGTGCGCCGGGAGATCGTCCCGCGATTTCCCGCGGAGTGGCGCATCAGCGTGCTCTCCGTGCCCCCTTTCAACAGCGGCATGTCGAGCGCCAACGTGCAGTATTTCATTGCCGGTCCGGATCTCGACACGCTCACTCGCGCCACCGCGAGCGTGATGCGGGACGTCAAAGACCTGCCAGGCATCCGCGATCTCGACTCGACGCTCATTCCCGGCAAACCGGAAATCACCGGCACCGTGGATCGGAACAAGGCCGGCGAGATGGGCGCGAGCATGGCCGACATTTCTTCCACGCTGCGACTGCTCGTCGGCGGGCTCGATGTCTCCACCTACGACGACGGCGGCGAGCAATACGACATCCACCTTCAGGCCGAGGAGATATCTCGTAACAATCGCGAAATCCTCAACTTTCTCACCGTCCCATCGACCAAGGCCGGTCCCGTCGCCGTCGCGAATCTGCTCACCCTGGAAAACACTGACAGCCCCTCGCAGATCAACCGCCTCAACCGCCGCCGCCAGGTCACCATCACCGCCAACAACGCCCCCGGCGTCGGCGAAACCCAGATTATCGACGGGATCGCAGCAGCGGTGAAAAAACTCGGCCTGCCGGCGGATTACGCCAGCGGCGCCGCCGGCCGGTCGAAGGAAATGGCGAAGGCCGGTCAGGCCTTCATGGTCGCCTTCCTCATGGCCTTCATCTTCATGTATCTCATCCTTGCCGCGCAGTTTGAGAGCTGGGTGCATCCCTTTACCATCCTGCTCGCACTGCCGCTCACGCTGCCGTTTGCGCTGCTGTCGCTCATCCTCTTCGGCCAGTCGCTTAATATCTTCTCGATGCTCGGCATCCTCGTGCTTTTCGGCATGGTGAAAAAGAACGGCATCCTGCAAATCGACCACACCAATCAGCTCCGCGGCAAAGGCATGAACCGGCTCGACGCCATCCTGCTCGCGAACAAGGAGCGACTGCGCCCGATCCTCATGACGACCATGGCCTTCGTCGCCGGTATGGTGCCCATGATGATGGCGAAGGGCGTCGGCGCCGCCTACAACAACGCCACCGCGGGCGTCATCCTCGGCGGGCAGACCTTGTCCCTGCTGCTCACCCTGCTCGCGACGCCGGTCATCTACTCGCTCTTCGACGACGCCATTCATTTTCGCCAACGCCGCCGCGAGAAACGCGCCGCCAGAGCCGCGGAAAAAGCCGGTGCCGAAGCCGAGAGCGCCAACGTCTGATGAAATCCCGCGCCATGCTCACCCGTACCACCCTTTGCCTCGTCACGCTCGGGCTCGCCTCGTGCGCGGTCGGTCCAGACTACAAAAAACCTGACACCGCCGACATCACGCCAGCCAAATGGCGCTGGCAGGCCGCCGCTCCACGCGACCACGCGCCGCGCGGCGAATGGTGGAAAGTTTTCCGCGACAGCGAACTTAACCGCCTCGAAGCCCGCGCGCTCGCCAGCAGCCAGACGCTGCGCGCCGCTGTGGCCCGTGTAGAACAGGCCCGCGCCCAGGCTCGCATCAGCGCCGCCAATTTCGCTCCCGACATTCGTTTGAATGGCGCAGCCAAACGCGAACGCACCTCCGGAAATCAGCCGACCCCCTTCACCTCAGTGCCCGGCGGCGGACAGAGCACTCCGGCTACCCCCGGCGTCGAGACGCCTGAGGTTGAGAGAGAGCCCTTTTCCATCCCCTCTGCGCATCTCAACACCTTCACCAGCACGCTCGACCTCAGCTACGAGATCGACTTATGGGGCAAAGTCCGCCGCACGTTTGAATCGGGGCGCGCCGAAGCCGCCGCCAGCGCCGCCGACTATCAGAACGTCCTGCTGACGCTCACCGGCGACGTTGCCGCGAATTACTTTCTGCTCCGCTCCTTTGATGCCGAGCTGGTCGCGCTCCGCCGAACCATCGAACTGCGCGGGCAGGTGCTCAACCTCATCAAGCAGCGAGCCGACGCCGGAACGGTATCGGAGATTGACGCCGAACGCGCCCGCACCGAGCTAGCCACCGCCCGCGCCGAGCTAGCCGACGTAAAACTCCAGCGTCAGGAAATCTCCGACACCCTCGCGCTCCTCTGCGGCGAACCCGCGACCAGCTTTCGCATCCCCGAACGCCCGCTTACCCAGACGCCGCCGAGCATTCCCGCCGGGCTCCCCTCCGATCTCCTCGAACGCCGCCCCGACATCGCCCGAGCCGAGCGCACCGTCGCTGCGCGCAACGCCGACATCGGCGTCGCCACCGCCGCGTATTTCCCTTCCGTGAAGCTCACCGGCGCAGGTGGCTACTTGAGCAAAGACGTGGACAGCCTCTTCAGCCCGGACAGCAAAGTGTGGTCGATCGGCCCGAGCGTCAGCCTGCCCATCACCGGCTGGGCCGTCATCGGTTCGAACGTCAAACGCACCAAGGCCGCACGAGAGGAAGCCATCGCCAACTATCGCCAGACCGTACTCACCGCCGTGAAAGATGTGGAGACGTCACTCGCGCAAATCCGCTACCGGCGCGAACAAGGAGCCGCGCAAAGCGAAGCGCTTGCCTCATCGGAGAAAGCCACCGAACTCATCCGCAGCCGCTACGAAAGGGGCACGATCAGCTTCATCGACTACCTCGACGCCGAGCGCACCCGCCTGCAAATCGAGCGCCAGAGCGCCCTCATCGCCGCCCAGCGATTCATCGCCACCGTCCGCCTGATCAAAGCCCTCGGCGGCGGGTGGTGAGGCGTTGTTGCTATGCTCGTTCTTGAAAAATCGGTTCTCGTCCATGCGTCTGAGGAACTCGCGTATACGTGCTGGTTGCACGTCGAACGGTTCCCGGACTTCATGGAGGAAGCTGAATCGGTGCAACGGCTCGACAAAATGCGCCTCCGCTGGCGCGTGAACTGTGAGGGCCAGTCGCTCGAATATGAAACGGAGGTGACGGTGGAAATTCCGCACCATCGGATTTCCTGGCGCATTCACTCCGGCCTCAAGGGTTCGGGCGCGGTCGTTTTTGATGAGCGCGAGCCCGGCCTCACCTTGGTCACGCTCGGAATGATTCTCGATCCCTCGGGCTGCGCCGTGGACGAACAGAAAATGCAGGTGCTTCTAGGAGCCCGTATGATGCGTGACTTGCAACGCTTCAAAGCAATGGTCGAGACGGCGGCTTGAGGACGGAATCGGCAAAAATCGCAATGATCGAACACCTCGCATGAACCGCGACCGCACCGCCGCCGTCTCCGAAGACCTTACGGGCCAGCCGCGGCGCGTGCCCGTCGGCAGCGGCTTGCGGCATACGTTTCGCGCGCTGCGGCATCGCAATTACCGGCTCTTTTTCTACGGACAGCTCGTCTCGCTCATCGGCACCTGGATGCAGCAGGCGGCGCTGAGCTGGCTTGTCTATCAAATGACCGGCTCGAAGTTTCTGCTCGGCGTCGTCGCCGCGGCGGGCTCCGCGCCGATGATGCTCTTTTCCATGTGGGGCGGCTCGCTGGCGGATCGCCACCCGAAGCGCACCATCCTCCTGCTGACGCAGACCGGCTCGATGCTGCTCGCTTTCGCGCTGGCGTTCGCCGTGTGGATGGGGAAAGCGGAGCCGTGGCTGATCCTGCTCATCGCCGCGGGAAACGGCGCGGCGATGGGCTTCGACATGCCCGCGCGGCAGTCTTTCCCGACGGAGCTGACTTCGCGCGAGGTCACGCTCGGAATGATTTTCGATCCCACAGACATACGGATGGAAGAACAGGCGGCAAAAGACTTTCTCGCGGCGAGCTTCGAGCGGACTTTAGAGCTTCAAAAGACTGGTTGAACCGGTTTGAGATAAACACCGCATGAAAGGACGAACACTGAGCCGCATCGCCATCGGATTGATCCTCGCCGTGGGGATCGGCGTCGGCGTGTGGAAGTGGCGGCAGAACTCCCAGTCCGCGTTGCCGCCAGGCATCGTCGCCGGGAACGGCAGGATTGAGGCCGATCAGGTCGATATTTCCACCAAATACGCCGGGCGCATTGCGGAGGTATTGGCGCGTGAGGGAGAACGGGTCGCCGTCGGACAAGTGCTCGCCCGCATGGACACGGCGGAACTCAACGTGCAGCTTTCCAAATCCAGAGCGAACGGCGCGGAGGCGGAGGAAGCCATCAGCGAGGCGGAAGCGGCGATCACCCAGCGCGAGAGTGCGGTGAAACTGGCGGAGCAGGAGCTGGCGCGCACGCTCGCGCTTTTCGCGTCGGGGGCAATTTCCAAACAAACCGTGGATCAACAGCAGAGCGCGCGGGACTCCTCCGCCGCGATTCTCCGGGGTGCGCAGGCGCGATTGCGCACGCTCAAGAGTTCATTGATCGCCGCACGGGCGAGTGAGCAACTCATCCAGACGCAGATCGACGACAGCGTCCTGAAATCTCCGGTTCAAGGCCGAGTGCTTTATCGGCTGGCGGAGCCGGGCGAGGTGTTGGGCAACGGGGGCAAGGTGCTGACGCTGGTGGATCTCAGCGAGGTCTATATGGAGGTCTTTCTGCCGGCGCGGGAGGCAGGTCGGCTGGCCGTGGGCGCGGAGGCGCGCGTCACCCTCGACCTGGCCACGGCGGATTTCGCCATTCCCGCCGTCGTGAGCTTTGTGTCGCCGGAGGCCCAGTTCACGCCCAAGCAGGTCGAGACACAAAAGGAGCGCGATAAACTCATGTTCCGCGTCAAACTCCGCATTCCCCAGGAGCTGGTTCTCCGTCACATCGAGAAAGTGAAAACCGGAGTCCGGGGGATGGGTTATGTGCGGCTCGACAACCAGGTGAGCTGGCCCGCTTTCCTCGAGAAACGCTACCCCGGCGAACCGCAATAGGGCTGGCAGAACCGCATGACCGCATCCCTGCCACCCGTGGCCCGCGTGGGCGGAGTGACGCACCTTTACGGAAAGACACGCGCGCTGGACAACGTCACGGTGGACATTCCGGCGGGCTGCATGGCGGGCATCATCGGGCCGGACGGTGTGGGCAAATCCACGCTGCTCGGGTTGATCGCCGGCGCGCGGATGATGCAGACGGGGAGCGTCGAAACGCTGGGGGACGACATGGCCTCGGCCCGCCATCGCGAGGCGGTCTGCCCGCGCATCGCCTACATGCCGCAGGGTCTCGGCAGGAATCTCTACGCGGACCTGAGCGTCGCGGAGAATCTGGATTTTTTCGGACGCCTGTTTTCCCAGCCGGCGGCGGAGCGCCGCGCCCGCGCGAAGACGCTGCTGAAAGCCACGGGGCTCGACCCGTTCGTCGCTCGGCCCGCCGGGAAACTATCCGGTGGCATGAAGCAGAAGCTCGGCCTGTGCTGCGCGCTCATTCACGATCCGGATTTGCTGATTCTCGACGAGCCGACGACGGGCGTCGATCCGCTCTCCCGGCGGCATTTCTGGAATCTCATCCAGACCATCCGGGAAACCCGCCCCGGCATGAGCGTCCTCATCTCCACGGCTTACATGGAGGAGGCGGAGCGCTTCCAATGGCTCATGGCGATGGATGCCGGGAAGCTCCTCGCCACCGGCTCACCCGCCGAGCTGCTGGCCCAGACCGCGGCCGCGACGCTGGAGGAGGCGTTCGTCGCTCTGGTGCCCGAGGAAAAGCGCGGACACCACCGGCGGCTGTCCATCCCGCCGCTGCCCGCCGATGACGAACCGCCGGTCATCGTGGCTAAAAATCTGACCCGCCACTTTGGCGACTTCACGGCCGTGAACGACGTGAGTTTCGCGATCCAGCGCGGTGAAATCTTCGGCTTTCTCGGCTCGAATGGCTGCGGGAAAACGACGACCATGAAGATGCTGACCGGCCTGCTCCCCGCCAGCGCCGGCGAGGCGACCCTCTTCGGGAAAAAGGTGGACGCCGCCGACATCGAGACGCGGCGGCGGGTTGGCTACATGTCGCAGTCCTTCTCCCTTTATGGCGAGCTGACCGTCGCGCAAAACCTGATCCTCCACGCCCGGCTCTTTGCGGTGCCGGCAGAGCAGCGGGCCGCGCGCGTGGAGGAACTCACGGCGCGGTTCGGCCTCGCTCCCTACCGGCACGAACTGGCGGAGCGGCTGCCCCTCGGGGTCCGCCAGCGCCTTTCACTCGCCGTCGCGCTGATTCACCGGCCGGAAATGCTCATCCTCGATGAGCCCACCTCCGGGGTCGATCCGATGGCGCGGGACGCGTTCTGGGAGTCGCTCATCACGCTCTCGCGCGAGGAAAAAGTGACGATCTTCATCGCGACCCATTTCATGAACGAGGCGATGCGCTGCGACCGTATTTCGCTGATGCACGCCGGGTGGGTTCTCGCCTGCGATGCGCCGGAGAAACTGATCGCAGACCGCGGAGCCGCCACGCTGGATGAAGCCTTCATCGCCTGCATGGAGGAAGCCGAGCCCGCTCAGGGGGCGGTCACATCGCTGGCGGCCACAGCGCCCCGCAGAGCCGAACGCAAGACCGTCTTTCCCTTCAGCCTAGGCCGGTTGCTGGCCTTCTGCTACCGCGAATCCCTCGAAATCATGCGCGACCCCGTCCGGCTCGTGTTTGCCTTCGTGGGCTCCGCGCTGTTGATGGTCATCTTCGGCTTCGGCATCACGACCGACGTGAACGAAATCCGTTACGCCGCGCTCGACCTCGACCAGACGCCGGCCAGCCGCGCCTATCTCCGCAGTCTCGCGGGGTCCGGTTACTTTGCCGAGCAGCCGCCGATCCTCGACGCCGCCGCCCTGCAGGAGCGGCTCAAAACCCACAACATCTCCCTGGCCATCGAAATCCCACCGGGGTTTGGGAAAGAGAGCGAACGCGGCACCCCGACGGAAATCTCCGCGTGGATCGACGGCACCCACCCGATGCGCGGAGAAACCATCGGCGGTTATGTGCAGGGTGTGCATGGCACTTATATGCAGGAAAGAGCGAGGCAGCAATCCGGCCATCCCGCCGGGCTTCGCGTCCGGATCGAGCCGCGCTTCCGCTACAACCCGACCTTCGAGAGCATCTACGCCATGGTGCCCGCCGTTCCGGCGATCCTGCTCATCCTCATCCCGGCCATCCTCATGGCGGTGAGTGTGGTGCGCGAAAAAGAACTCGGCTCCATCACCAACTTCTACGTCACGCCCAGCAAGCGGCCGGAATTCATCCTCGGCAAACAAGCGCCGTATGTGGCGATCGGCATGCTGAACTTCTTCCTGCTCACCGCCGTCGCGGTCTTGGTCTTCCAAGTCCCGCTCAAAGGCAGCGCCTTGACCCTCACGTTTGCCGCCTTGCTCTACGTCACGGCGACCACGGGCATCGGCTTCCTCATCTCCACGTTTACCTCCAGCCAGATGGCCGCTGTGTTTGGCACGGCCATCTTCACGATGATGCCCACGATTCAGTTCTCCGGCATGTTGCAGCCTGTCTCCACGCTCGAAGGAGGCGCGCGCATCATGGGCAGCCTCTGGCCGACCACCTACTACATGCGCATCAGCGTCGGAGCCTTCACCAAGGCGCTCCAGGCCCGTGACCTGCTCGGCGATCTCGTGGCGCTCGCCCTCTTCATTCCCGTCCTCACCCTGCTCAGCGCCCTCTTCCTGCGCAAACAAGAGCGCTGACCACAGTCCATGCTGCAAAGACTGCAAAACATCTTCTGGCTCGGCATCAAGGAACTGCGCAGCCTCCAGCGCGACCGGGTCGTCGTCGCGCTGCTCATCTACTCCTTCACGCTCGCCATTTATATCCAAGGCAACGCCGTCACTCCCGGAGTGAACCACGCTTCCATCGCCTTCGTGAATGAAGACGGCTCCGCTCTTTCCCGCCGGATCATGGACGCGTTCCATCCTCCCGAATTCCTCGCGCCCAAGCTCATCCCCGCCAGCGAGATCGACCAGGCCATGGATCAGGGCCGCTTCATGTTCATCGTGAATATCCCGCCGCGATTCGAGGCGGACATCATCGCGGGACGCCAGCCGGAAATCCAAGTGAACATCGATGCCACCGCCATGAACCAGGCGGGCATCGGGTCCGGCTACATCAGCAACATCATCACCGACGAAACCACGCGCTTCGCCACCCACAGCTCCGCGCCGGTGGAAGCTCCCGTCCGCCTCATCCTGCGCTCCGCCTTCAACCCGAACCTCGATGCCTCATGGTTCTACAGCATCGTCGGCATCATCAACAACGTCACCATGCTCACCGTCATCCTCACCGGTGCCGCGCTCATCCGCGAACGCGAGCATGGCACCATCGAGCATCTCCTGGTCATGCCGCTGACCTCCCTCGAACTCGTCCTGGCCAAGATCTGGTCAAACGGCCTGGTCATCCTCGCCGCCGCCGCCATTTCACTGCTGCTCATCGTCCGCGGCGCCCTGCATGTCCCCATCGCCGGCTCCCTCGCGCTGTATCTGGCCGGGACGACCCTCTACCTCTTCTTCGCCACCGCGCTGGGCATCTTCCTCGGCACCATCGCCCGCACGATGGGCCAGTTCGCCCTGCTCATCATCCTGAGCATGATGGTTCTGCAGATGCTCTCCGGCGGACGCACGCCGGTGGAGAGCCAGCCCGAGTGGCTACAGCAAATCACCTGGGCGCTGCCCTCGCGTCACTTCGTCAGCTTCTCGCAAGCCATCCTCTTCCGGGGAGCCGGCTTGCAGATCGTGTGGCCGCAGTTCGCCACCGTCACGGGCCTCGGCTTCGCCTTCTTCCTCGGCAGCCTCAGTCTCTTCCGCCGCTCGATCGCCGTCAGCAAGTAAGCCGCTCAAGGCGCTCGGCGGCGGGTGGTGATCGCTCAACGCGCGCCTGCTTTGACATTCCCGCGAGGGCATGTCGCTCCACGATGAAAAAGCCGCCGCGCTCGCCGAGGTTCTTGCTGCCACAGGCGAGGAGATTGTCTGGAAGGGCCGCACGCTTCACGCGCTCGTTTCCGACAACCCGCTGAGCCAGGATCTCGGCCTGGGCGGATTCGAGGCGAAGGGCGATTGCACGATGAAGGTGTTGCGCGCGGAGCTTGGCTCGGATCGGCCCAAGCTTGGTGAAAAGCTGGAATTCCAAGGCGCGGGCTACCGCATCACCCGCGTCACCGACCACCCGCAGTTCCCGATGATTGTGCTCGTCGTCGAACCGGAGGAATAAGCGCCATGCTCGACCACACCCTCGACGAACTTTTGCTGGCGCACCTGAAAACAATCCCGGCGTTCGCGGCCGTCCACGGCTACACCGGCCAGGACAACGCGGACCACAAGCTGCCGGCCATCACCATCAGCACCACGTCGGAACCGCTCTCTGGCTCGGACACGGCGTTTCGTGGAGAGGTCGGCGTGATCATCGAAAGCGAGGCGCACGACACAACCGCAGCGGCGCACGGCGAGCGCGTCGAGGCGGTGCGGGCCGCGCTGGCGAACCGCGCGGCGGTCATCACGGTAATCAACGCCACGGCTCGGCTGCACATCTATGGCTATGCGCCGCTCGGCACCGAGCCCACAGCGGGCGACGCTCGTTTCAACACGAAGCTGCGCTACCGCTTCGGCTTCGGCCCGGCGTGAATTGACACCACCTCGCCGGTATGCCCGCAAGCGACGTAAAATTCGGAATCACCCGCCACGGCGAGATCGCCCGTGTGAAGCCGTATCGCAAAATGACGGAGGGCAGCGTGAAGGGTCACGGCGCGCTGGCGGTGGTGCCCGGTGTCGGCGATCCGGGCGTGAGCGGTCTGCCGAATGGCGGCGTCACGGTCATTACGAACGTGAAGCACAACGAGAACAACGAGGATTTCGACGGCTGGGAATACAGCTTCAAGCACTACCCGACCGCGGAGGCCGTGAACTGATTATGAAAAAGGGCGACCAACTCTGCATCCTTCGCGCCGAGGTTAAGACCGACGCGGACGCGATCAATCTCCTGCGTCTCGTCGGCGCGCTCACCGCCATCGGCGTCGCGCTCGATGATGACTGCGCGTATCTCGAAACGCGCGAGCTGATCGAATCTCGCGAACGCCGGCTCGTGACGTGGACGCTCAAGGCGCGCAGCGCGTGCGGCGAATACGACACCCGCAAACTCATCGACGCCTGGCACGATCCGGCATGGACGCGCGAGAATCCGGAGCATCCTTTCGCCTACATCAAGACGGCGTTCCAAAACGCGGCGTTGCTCGCGGCGCAGACCGCGCAACTCGCGCCCGTCGCGCTCATTCGCAAAGGCCAGCGGTTCGCGCTCGTGCCCTTCGATGCAACGGCGGAACGCCGCCAGGAACTCCTCACCGCCCTCGAAAAATGACTGCCGACGAACGCACGCAAACCAACATCGACACCTTCATCGCGCCCGCACCCGAGGCTGGCGGCATTACACTGCGACCGTTCTCCGCGGGCACACTCACAATCTGCCGCGCGCTCGGTCTGACGATGGTAGTCGGCGGCGACAAGGAAGCGGTCGAGGCGCTTTCCGCCGACGACAAGCAGCGGCAGCTCACCACGTTCCTTTTCATCCAGTCGCAGCCGCTCGACGTGGTGAAGAAAGCGGTAAAGCTGGCTCGCGAAGACCGCCAGGCGTTCGAGGATGAGTATCTGCTGCCCTTCGAGCTGGAGTTGCCGGTGACCGCGATGTTCACCGCGATGCAGCAGCTCGAAAACAACCTCTCGGCCATCGAGGCCGCGCAAATCGAAGCCGTCACGCGGCCCACCGGTAGCAAGAAGGAGCCGACGCCACCCCCAAACTGATCGAGCCGGTGTGGACGGCGAGCTTCGTGTTCACACTGGCGCGAGAAACGGGATGGCCGGAGCACTTCATCTTTTGGGAACTGCCGCTCTCGCGGCTCCTGCAATACCAGCACTGCGCGCTGCGGGCGCACGATGTCTGGACTGTGCCGGTCGCGCCGCCAGCGACGACTCAACTCGAACGCCTGCTCACCGGATGGACGCCGCATGAATACCCGGATGCGATTTGATCTGCGACCGATTCAGCGCGGCATCAAGGCTCTCGCGCCGCAGATGAAGAAATCCCGGCGCGAACTCGCCGAGGAAGCAGCACGCGGTTTTGTGAAAGAGGTCGTCGCCATCACGCCGCCGGCGTCGAAAGGCAAACGCGGCAGCGGTGCGAAGAAAGCCGGCGAAGGCGCCATCATCGCCGACCTCGCCCGCGTCATGGTCGCAGCAGCACGACGCAAGGGCGTGAAGCTTGGCGACCCGGCGGAGATCCACAAACGCCTGCGCGATCCGCACACCGGCCGCATCAATCCGCGCAACTTGCAGCACCCGTATCCGGTGGACGCATCGGCACTGCGGGCTCTCAAACGCGACCTGCTCAAACGTGTCGGCGAACTTGCCGCCGGCTGGAACGCGGGCGCGCAGAAACTCGGCGTGAAACTCCCCGCGTGGGTCGCGCGCCACGGCTCCAAGCGCAGCGCGGCAGCGGTCATCAACACGTTCACCCGATTCCGCATCATCCTCACCAACGCGGTGAAATACGTCACCAACGTCGAGAGCTACGACCGCCGCATCCAGTCGGCCATCAACATCCAGGGGCGGAAGATGCAGCGCCGGGCGGAGTTCCTTTTGACACGCGCCCTGCGGAAAGCGGGCTGGAAGTAACTCAGCCCCGAAAATCGCGGGGTAGAGCAGCGGCAGCTCGCCAGCCTCATGCGCTGGAGGTCGTCGGTTCGAGTCCGGCCCCCGCTACCACTCACTCGGGATTGGCAGCAAGCGCCTCGCCGTAATGCTCCACGGTCGGGAACGGGTCGTAGAAGTGGTGCAGCAAAGCGCGCCACTGCTGATACTCCGCAGACTGTCGGAAGCCGACCGTGTGATCTTCGAGCCGCCGCCAATTCACGAGCAAGATGTAGCGGCTGGGAACTTCGATGCAGGGCCGCAGCTCGTGCGAAAGGTAGCCAGGCATCGACGCGATGATGAGCGACGCTTCGTGGAACGCCGCCTCGAATGCTTCGCCCGCACCATCGCGGACGTTCAAAATGGCGACTTCAAGAATCATGGCGTGAAGCTGGAGTTGACGGCGCGCGTCCGTCGATGCCGAAAGCCACCGCCGTATTCGATGCCGACGACAGCCGCCTGAGCGGCGCGTTGGCGCGCATCAACGGCAAGATGCTCGCGCTGCAATCGCGCATCGCGAAGTTCGCAGCGGCATTCATCGCTGTCCGCGCGGCGGCAGGTGTAGTGACGGCGGGGTTCGACCGATTCAAGCAGGCGCTCGATGTCGGCGGGCAACTCAATGATCTCTCGGCGAACACCGGCATCGCCGTGGCCGATCTGGTCGTGTTGCAGCAGGAGTTCGCCAATGCTGGCAAGTCGGCGGAGGACATCGGGCCGGTGTTCGGCAAGATGGCGAAGACGCTGCAAGGCGGCGCGGCGGACGACACGATCAAGAAGCTCGGCATCAATCTCGACGAGCTGAAGAAGAAGACGCCAACCGAGCAGTTCCGCACGCTCGGCGCGGCGATCAACACCATCCAAGACCCGTCGCAGAAGGCCGCAGCCTCGATGGAGATTTTCGGACGCAGCGGGGCGGAGTTGCTCGCGCTGTTCTCGTCGGACGGTTTCGGCGAGGCGGCCGGCCAGGTTGGCTCGCAGGCTCAGATCCTCGCCAAAGATGCGGCGCTCTTTGACGACGTGAGTGACAAGCTCGCGCTCACCGGGTTGAAGGTGCGCGGGTTCTGGGTTGGCGTGGCGGAGAAGGTTGCGCCGGTGCTCAAGCCGTTGCTGGACAAGTTTGCGTCACTCGACCTCGCAAGCTGGGGACAGAAAGCCGGGGAAGCCGTGGCTTTCATCGTCCAGGCGTTCGCGGATGGGAAGGTCGGCGACATCCTTTTCACGTCGGCGAAGATCGCCTTCGCCAACGCGGTGAACTTTCTCGCGGGCGCACTCATGGCCGTGGCGCAGGCGCTCTGGCAGGCGCTCGTCGAGGCGGTGAAGAACGCCATCACGCTTTTCCAGATCGTGACGACGGCCGACTTCTGGATCGGTATGGGCAGAGCAAT
>JBGAPU010000003.1:0-108261 GCA_044221035.1 Chthoniobacteraceae bacterium
CCCGCGTTTGCTGCCGAACTCGATCCGGCGCGGCCTGAGTGTCGCGCAGCTCGTGGACGACACCTTCAAGGCCTACAACGGCGCTCGCCTCGCGGAGGCGTGCCGCCTTTTCACGCAGAAAATGATCGCGGGCAGCGGCACGGTGGGCATGTCGCTGACCGGCGCGCTCACGCCGGCGGGACTCGGCAAGGCGGCGATCATCCCGCTGATGAAGGCGGGCTTTGTGGACTGGATCATCTCGACTGGCGCGAACCTCTACCACGACCTGCACTACGGGCTCGGCATGGAGCTGTTCGCAGGCTCGCCGTTTCTCAACGACGTCGTGCTGCGCAAGGAGGGCATCATCCGCATTTACGACGTGCTCTTCGACTACGACGTGCTTCTCGATACGGATGCGTTCGTGCGCGAGGTCATCCAGGGGCCGGAGTTCCAGCGCACGATGGGGACGGACGAGTTCCACTTTCTTCTCGGGAAATACGTCGCGGCCCGCGAGAAGAAGCTCGGTATCAAGGAAACGAGCGTTCTCGCTGCGGCGTGGAAATACGGCGTGCCGATTTTCACTTCGTCGCCCGGCGACTCGAGCATCGGCATGAATGTCGCCGCGATGGCCCTGCGCGACTCGAAGCTGCTCATGGACGTGAACCGCGACGTGAACCAGACCGCGTCGATCGTGTATGACGCGAAGTCGTCCGGCGCGATGAGCAGCGTCGCGGGCACGATTACTTCCTGCAATGCACCGACGCGCGCCCCGACACCGGCGGCCTCAGCGGCGCGACGCCCGCCGAAGCGGTGAGCTGGGGCAAGGTGGACCCGGACAACCTTCCCGACTGCGTCGTGTGCTACGCTGACTCCACGATCACGCTGCCCATCATCACCGCCTACGCGCTCACGAAGGTGAAGCCGCGCAAGCCCAAGCGCCTTTACGACCGGCGCGACGCGATGCTGGAGAAAATCCGCGCGATGTATTTCAAGCACGGCAAGGTCGCGAAGATCGAGCACCGCACCGACCTCGACAAAAAGAAGAAGCCCGTGAAGGGCCGCAGCGGCCGCAGCGTGACGGGGACGAAGAGGGAATGACGAATGACGGAATGACGGAGGGCTGTGCATCCGTCATTTTTCCACGCCATGCCGAACAAGCACCACGATCAGCGCCGTCGTTCGCGCGAGGACTGGGTGTGCCGTGTCTTCGCGAGTGGAAAGCCGCTCTACGCGCATGTCGTCGGCGTTGTCACGAAGGTGGAACTCGAGGACGCCGCGTCGTCCGACCGCGTGGACCATGTGTGGATCACGCTCGACCTGCCACCGTGCGGACCGGTCCTGCTTTCCGTGAACACGGTCTCGCGGCTGAACCGCCTCGGCGGCTTCGATCCGCGCGTGAGCGTGGCCGTGGTGAAGACGAGCTATGCGGGCACGCCTGAGCCGTTCATCGAGGAGGCGGTGGGGCTCGACTACGCGACGATCGAGGCGCAGTTCCGCCCGCGCTGGAATGTGCGCGAGCACGAGGACATCGCCGCGCTGCTGATGAGCCGTGCGCGCGCCGCGCTGCGCGTGGAGGCTTGGGGGGAGATTTACCGCGACGAGCACATCGGCCTGCACCAGATTCACAGCCGCCGCGCGAGCTGTGCGGTGAAGACGGACCTCATCGGGCACGACGGCGCGCTCCGCTTCTATCTGCCGGAGGGCCGGGCGGAGCTTTTCCTTTTCAAATACTGCGGGCAGCCGTAGCGGTGCCGGGCGCGGCGCAGCGCGACCCTGCGCTACTCGGCGAGGAGTTTTTCCACCTTGGCTTCGAGGTTCTGGCGGCCTTGCAGGTCCACAAGGTTGCCCTTTTTGTCCACGAGCCACATCTGCGGGATGCTGTGGATGCCGAACTTCGTGCTAATGGTGTTCTTCCAGCCCTTGCCGTCGAAGTATTGCGGCCACGTCATGCCGTTCTTCTTGGTGAAGTCCTTCAGCTTGGCCTTGTCGGAGTCGAGGCTGATGCCGATGATCTCGAAGCCCTTCGAGTTGAGCTTTTCATAGGCGGCCTTCACGTGCGGAATCTCGGCGACGCACGGGCCGCACCACGTGGCCCAGAAGTCGAGGAGGACGACCTTGCCCTTCATCGTGGAGAGATCCACGCGCTTGCCGTCCACGGACTGGAATTTGATCTCGATGGGCTCGCCGACATTCGGCACGCCGCTCTTTGGTTCGGCGTTCGATGTGCAGGGGAGCAGCGCGATGAATGCGGCTGCGAGGAGGATGCCAAGTTTGGAGGAGCGCATGGTGTTTTGCGGGGTTGGAGTTGAGGTTTTTCGAAGATGCCGCCCAGTGAGGGAGGCGGCGGGATGATGCCTGATGCGGGAGAGGAGGGAAGTGTCATTTTTAATGTGTCCGGTGGCCGTGGTGGCGCGCTCGACCGACAAGTAGTGCGGCGATAACGATATCGACCAACGGACTGCCTGTGGCGGCACTCGCCGCGCGCCAAAGGCGCTGCCAGCGCCCGGGAAGGTGAACGCGAACGTGCCGGTTGCGAATGTGGTGAAGGTCGCCGGGGATTTGCGCGGGTCGCGCGCTTGCTCGACATTCTCCCACAGCCGTCGCAATTCTGCGCCGTGCCCGCGCCCTCCTCCCACTCGCAGCCGCCCGAAGCCGCGCGCTTTGAGGTCACGCGCTGGAGCATCGTAGTCGCGGCGGGCGCGGGAGACTCGGAGGGTGCGCACCGCGCCTTGGAGCATCTGTGCGCGGCCTACTGGTATCCGCTCTACGCGTTCGTCCGCAGGCAGGGCCACGCGCCGCACGACGCGCAGGATCTCACTCAGGAGTTTTTCGCCCGGCTCCTCTCGCGCAATTTCCTCGGCGATGCGGATCCCGCGAAGGGCCGCTTCCGCTCCTTCCTGCTCGGCGCGATGAAGCATTTCCTCTCCGGCGAGCGCGACCGCGCCCTTGCGCAGAAGCGCGGCGGCGGCGTGCAATTTGTCCCGCTCGACGCGCATGACGCGGAGACGCGATACGGGCTCGAGCCCGCGGACGAATCCTCCGCCGAGAAAATCTACGAGCAGCGCTGGACGCTCGCGCTTCTCGAACAGGTGCTGAAGCGGCTTCGCGCGGAGTTTGCCAACGACGGCAGGGAAGCTGTCTTCGACGAGCTGAAGCCCGCGCTCACCGGCGCAAAGCTCGCGCATGAAGAAATCGCGGTGCGCCTCGCGCATGAAGGAAGGCGCCGTCCGCACCGCCATCCACCGACTCCGCGCCCGTTACCGTGAACTCATCCGCGCGGAAGTCGCGGAGACCGTCGCCACGCCAGCCGAGGTGGACGCCGAGATGCAGCATCTCTTCGCGGCGCTCGCGGGCTGAGACGCGCGCCTGTGCTTCACGCGTGGGCGCCGTCGCTGAAGCGCCGCCGCAGCGCCGCGGTGCGGTGGGCGAATATGCGTTCGATTGGCAGCAGAGTCCGAGGCGGAGCGTCGGGTGCGGCGGGGTCGTCTCTGCGGGAGCCGCCTTCTTCGCCACGGCTCAGACCTCCGTGTTCTTCGAGACGAATTCCACGCCGTATTTCCGTGCTATGAGGTTCGCGGCGATGCGGCCCGACTCGTAGATGGTCGGCAAGCCGCTGCCGGGATGCGTGCCGCCGCCCACGAGGTAGCAGTGGTCCAGCTCCTCGAATTTGTTCCGCGGGCGGAAATACAGCATCTGCCCGAGCGTGTGCGCGAGGTTGAACGTGGCGCCGAACTGGATGTTCATGTCTTCCCACGTCCGCGGTGTGAAGACGATCTCCTCGCGGATGTGCGCGCGCAGGTCTGCCATGCCCGCGCGCTTCTCCATCGCGGAGAGCACGCGCTCGCGGAATGCGCCGCGCTCCTTCTCCCAGTCGATCTTCGCCGTGCGGTTCGGCACCGGCGCGAGCACATAGATGGACGAATGCCCCGCCGGCGCTAGCGACGGATCCGTCGCGCTCGCATTGCGCACGTAAAAGGAGAGGTCGTCCGAGAGCTGCTTCGCCTGGAAGATGTCGCTGATGTTCCGCCGGTAGTCGCCCGCGAAGAAAATCGTGTGGTGCGGCAGGTCGTAAACTTTGTCCAGGCCGAGGTGCAGCATGAAGGTCGAGCACGAATACTCGCGCGCATCCACCTTCGGCGGGCTGTATTTCCGCAGCACGCCCGGCGGCACGAGGTGCTTCATCGCGTAGCCGAAGTCCGCGTTCAGCACCGTCTCGTCGGCCATCACCTTCTCGCCGTCCGCCAGCTCCACGCCGCGCACCTTCTTCCCATCGAGCACGAGCTGCTTCACGGGCGTGCCGAGCCGAAGGTTCACGCCCTGCTCGCGGCAGACCTTCGCCATCGCCTCGGAGATTTCGCTGAGCCCGCCCATCACGTGATACACGCCGAACGCATGCTCCACATACGGCAGGATCGCGAACGCGCCGGGGCAGTCCCACGCGGACATGCCGAGGTATTTTGACTGGAAGGTGAACGACAGCTTCAGCTTCTCGTCGCGGAAGTAGTCGCCGAGCACGCCGAAGAGCGAGCGGCCGATGGAGAGCTTCGGCAGCGCGCGCAGCATTCCCTTTGAGAAATATTGTGCGAACGATCCGTAGTCCTTCTGCAGGCACGGATACATCCGGTGGAAGCGCTCCTTCTCCACCGTCATGAACTTGTCGTAGCCGTCGCGGTTGCCGGGAAAGACCGCGTCGATCTGCTGCAGCATCGCCTCGCGCTCGGTGGTCGGCTCCAGCCGCACGTCGTCGAACTGCAGCCGATACATCGGCTCCAGCTTCATGCACTTCAGATAGTCGTCGATGTGCCGCCCCGCCTCCTCAAAGACCTCGTCGAGGATGAACTTCATCATCAGGAACGTCGGCCCCGTGTCGAACTTGTAGCCGCCGCGCTCGATGGCCGCGTTGCGCCCGCCGACACGCGGCTCCTTTTCAAGGACCGTCACCTTGAAGCCGCGGTTCGCGAGGATCATCGCGGCGGTGAGCCCGCCCGGCCCGGCCCCTACGATGTTGATGTGTTTTTGTGACGCGTGGTGCGAACTCAAGCGCGCGGACGGTAGCGGCGCTTTCGGGCTCGGCAACAGGATTGCGCGGACCCGCCCGGGAACGAACGATCAATCCGACTCCTCGACGAGGAGCCGCGGTTTCGGTCCCTTTTCCAGCAGCCACCAACGGCGCACGCCCGTGGCGGCGGTCTGATAGACGACGCGCGCGCCATCTCCGCTGACGGCGACGATTGGGTTTCGCGGCAGGGCATTTGCCGCGGTGAGAGTCTGTGCCGAGGCGATGAGCTTTTGCTGGAAGGCCCAGCGCTCGCCGGGATTGACGAGGCGGTTCAACGGTCCCTCCTTGTGGCGCGCGAACGTCGGCGCGGTGAGGCGAAGAACGGCACCGCCCTCATCGCCCCCGAGCACGGCGAAAATCTTCCCGCCGCCGGCAGCGAGCGCATTGATGAAGTGGCCCGCGTTCGGTGCTTCTCCGCTCACCGGAGTGCCGAGGGCAGCGAGGCGGAATCCGCGAACCTGCCAGTCGAATTCTCCGGCCTGCTGGTGCTCGGTTGCGATGATGTCGGCGCCCCACAGGTCCGCCTTGGCGGCGAAATAAAACTGGCCCGCCGCGTCGAACGCCCCGCGCTCAAACGAGTCGATGCCGCCGGCATACACGGGCACCGCCTTCGATTCACCCTTGCCGATGCGGAAGACCGCGAAGCGATCCACCGTGTTGTCGTCCCTGAGGAATGTGCCCCACACGAGGATCGCGCCGGTTGTCTCCTGGAACGCGAGGTCGCTCGCGTTGAACTTCGCCGGCAGGGAGGCGATCCGCGCCGCCTTGGGCACCGCCGGATCGTAGCTCCACACGGCGTCGGGCGCGGCGATGAGCAGGTTGCCCTTTTTTGGATAGGCGATGCCCTGGATCCGCTTCGGCCCTCCGGCGTGGGCGACATCCATGACGTTGCTGGACGGGGCATTTTTCTCCCGGTCGTCGAGATCGAGATAGGCGAGCTGCCCTTCGCCGGGCGCGAGGAAGATGACGCGCTTGCCGGCGGGAGTGAAAACCGCATCCGCAGCCGTGAGCCGGGCGGAGGCAAGCGCGAGTGGGACGAGGAGGCACATGCGGAAGAACATGGCGGAAAACCTATGCGCCCTCCTTCGCCCGTTGCAAGCGCGCGGCGTTCCCTGCGCGGCTGTGAAGATGCGTTCGAAAGTGGCAGTCATCCATCTGCTCGCGGGGCTTGTTTCCGCAGAAAGTCGGTAACATCCTGCAGCGAAATCCCCAGTAGGAGGTGAAACCCAATTGAACATGGACACACTCCGCTTCTGCCCGCAGTGCCAGCAGTCGCTCCCGGCGAATGCGCCGGAGGGGCTCTGCCCGCAGTGCCTGCTGCGCGAGGTGGCGGAGGCTGCCCCGTCGTCCGCGCCGACGCTCGTCGTCACGGGCGCGGAGCCGCGGACGCGAAGCGGCGGCGATGTGCTGCGCTACTTCGGAAACTACGAGCTGGTCGAGGAGGTCGGTGTCGGCGGAATGGGCGTGGTGTGGCGCGCGCGGCAGGCGAGCCTGAACCGGACGGTCGCGCTGAAGCTGATTCGCGGCGGGATGCTGGCGGATTCGGAGGAAGTGAAACGCTTCCGCGCGGAGGCGCAGGCGGCGGCGAATCTCCAGCATCCGAACATCGTGGGCATCCACGAAATCGGCGAGCAGGACGGCCAGCAGTATTACTCGATGGAGTTCATCCAGGGCCGGAGCCTGCATGCGGCCTGCGACGGGCGGCCGATGGAGCCGAAGGATGCGGCGCGGCTGCTCGCGACCGTCGCGGGCGCGGTCGAGTTCGCCCACCGCGCGCAGATTCTCCACCGCGACCTGAAGCCGCACAACGTGATGCTCGACGCGGACGGGGCGCCGCATCTCACGGACTTCGGCCTCGCCAAGCGCATGGACATGGACAGCGGCATGACGCAGACGGGCGCGATTATGGGCAGCCCGAGCTACATGGCGCCCGAGCAGGCGCAGGGTCGCAACGACGCCGTCGGTCCGCGCACGGATGTGTATTCGCTTGGCGCGATTCTTTACCAGACGCTCACGGGCCGCCCGCCGTTCCAGGCGGCGACTGCGCTCGACACGGTGCGGCAGGTTGTGGATGCCGAGCCGGCACCGCCGCGCAGCGTGAACGCGAGCGTGCCTGCGGATCTCGAAACGATCTGCCTCAAGTGCCTAGAAAAAGATCCCGCGCGCCGTTACGCGAGCGCGCAGGAATTTGCGGATGAACTCGGTCGCTTTCTCCGGGGCGAGCCGATTCTCGCGCGGCCCATCGGCTTCATCGGGCGCACCGCGAAGTGGGCGCGGCGCAAGCCGGCCATCGCCGCGCTCGCCGCGCTCATCACGCTGCTCGTAACCGCGCTCGCCATCGGTTCGACGATTGCGGCGCTGCGGATCGCGACGGCGCGCAACGAAGCCGTGACGCAGAAGAACATCGCGCAGGGCGCGCTCGCGGAGTCGGAAGATCGCGGGCGCAAGCTCGTCGCCGAGCAGGGCCGCACGCTCGCCGCGCTGAACGAGCAGAAGCGCCAGACCGCGCAGCTCACGCTCCAGCAGGGCGTGAATCTCGCCGAGCGCGGCGACGCCGGGCGTGGGCTGCTGTGGATGGCGCGCAGCCTCTTCGTCGCGAGCGAAGCGGGCGACGTGGATCTCGAAAACACGATCCGCCAGTCCATTTCCGGCTGGCGCTCGCGCAGCCATGAGATGATCGCGAGCTGGGCACCGCAGCTTCAGGCCCGCAGCGTCGTCATCACCCACGACGGCAGCCGCGCGCTGCTCGGCCTGTCGTCGGGCACGGCGCGATTTCTCGAGCTCACCACAGGCAAGGTGGATGGCCCGCCGCTGACTCACGGGAGCGACGCATCCTCGATCGCGATCAGCAGCGACGGCACGCGCGCGGCCATCGGTGGAAAGAACAAGAAGGCGCTCGTCTTCGACTGCGCCACCGGCGAGGCGGTCGGGCAGCCGATCCTTTCCAGCGGGGAAATCCTGAAGCTTTCGCTGAACCGCGACGGCTCGCGGCTGCTCGTCGCCGGGCATCAGGTAGCGACGGTCTTCGATGTGAAAACGGGGCATGCCATCGGCAAGCCGCTCAAGCACACGGGCACGAGCTGGATCGCATTCCCGCGCCTCGCCGCGCTGAGCCCGGACGGTCGGCATGCGATCACGACGCCCGCTGATTTTCGGGCGGAATTCTGGGACACTGAGAGCGGTGAGGCGGCCTTCGCGCCCATCCGCACGGCGAACCTCTCGCTCTCGCGATGGTTCCTCGACATCGCCTTCAGCCCCGACGGCAAGCTGGTCGCGCTCGCAGGGAGCGACGGCAGCATCCGCACTTTCGACGCCGCGACGATGCAGGAGACGGGCACGCCGATGCGCCACGGCGCCTACACGCGTTTCGTGCGCTTTAGCGAGGACAGCACACGGCTCGTGGCGTCGAGCGAGGATCGGAAAGTCCTCGTCTGGGATGTGGCCGCGCGCCGGCAGCTCGGCCCGGCGCTGGAACTGCCGAACCACGCGACGGGCGTCGCCTTCGCCGAAGACGGAAAGACCATCGTGGCCACGTCCGGGCCGGATACGACCATCCCAGCAACGGCGATCCATCGCTGGCGACTGACCTCGCCCGAACCGCCGCACCAGATCCTCCGCGCACCGCTTCCCGTCTGGCACGCCGACTTCCTCGCCGATGGCAAGACGCTCCTGACGACCGGCGAGGATGACTCCATCCGCTTCTGGAATCTCGAGAGTGCGGTGCAGACCGATGCGGTGAAGGTTCCCTATCTCGGCCACGGCCACGCGCTCGCGCTTTCGCCGGATGCAAAGACGCTCATCCTCGGCAGTTGCGGCCAATGGACCAGTGGTGTGGGCGGGCAGCCGTCAGCCGCGCATCAGAAACCGCTCGACGCCCTCGGCATTCACGTTCCGGCGTTCCACTTCGGCTCCGCGGTCTTCGACACCTCGATCAGCCGTGACGGCACGCGCGCCGCGCACAGCGGCAACGGCAGCATGGCGAAGATCTACGACGTGAAGACCGGTGCGCAGATCGGGAAGACTTTGACGCACGCGAAAAAGCAGATTGGCCGCATCAGCCTGCATCCCGACGGAAGAATCGTCCTCACCGGCGCTGACGACGCCACCGCGCGGCTGTGGGACGCAGACACTGGAACGCAAAGCGGGCAGCCGATCGAGCACCCGGATGTGATCACCGCCGCGCGCTTCCATCCCGACGGCCGGCATTTCCTCACCGGCGCAGGCGACCAGATTTTCATCTGGGAACTGTCCACAAGGCAGCGTGTCGGCGATCCGATCAATGTCCGCGGTCGCGTCACGTTCGCCGACTTCAGCAGGGACGGCCGGCGCATCATCACCGCGTCGGGCGACCGCGCGCAGGCGTGGGACTTCGCCTCGCGAAAGCCGGTCGGTCCGCCGATGGTGCATGACGCGGGCGTGGACATCGAGAGCGCGCGGTTCAGCCCCGACGCCAGCCACGTGGCGACCGCGGGCTGGGACAAGACCGCGCGCGTCTGGGCCACGCCGGGCCCGGTTGGCGGCGCGCCGGATCAAGTCGAGCGATGGGTCGAGGCAATCACGGGGCTGCGGCTTGCGCCGGACGGCGGCATCGAGCCGCTCCCCGCGCCTGCCTGGTCGGTGACCTTTGCGACGGTGAGCGCCGGCGGACTGCCCGCGCCCACCACGTTTGCACAGCCGGACCTGGGCGCCGCGCCGCTCGACCTGCTCTCGCTCGTCGCGCTGCCCGGCAGCGTGGAGGACGGCAACGAACCCAAGGACGGCGGTTCGTGGTCGCGGCTCGAAGACGGCGCGCTGCGCAGCCCGCGCCGTGTCTGGTCGCGCGTGCATCTGCCTGCAAACGTCACCGGCAACTACCGATTCAAGGTCCGCTTCACGCCGCGCAAGGGCGACCAGAAGATCAACGTCTATCTGCCCGTCGCGGACCGGCATTACGCGTTCGTCGTGCATCACGGCCAGTGGCGCGGGCTCGACAGCATCGGCGGCATCCGCTCGGACAATCCCGCAAGCCCCGCGCGCATCCCAGACTTCAAGCTCGTGCCCGACACGGTGAACGAGTTCCTTTTCAGCGTCCGCCTTGACGGTGAGAAAACGAGCATCGCCATCGAGCATGACGGCAAGCCGCTCCTCTCGTGGAGCGGTGCCGTGACTGATCTCGACGCAAGCTTCTGGGCTCCCCGCCGCGGCTACATCTCGCTCATCCCCTGGGTCACACAGACGGATTTCCACGAGGCAACGCTCACGCTGGAGCCGTGATCGGCGACACTCCCGTTTCCCGTCTCCGAACCGGCGCTCGATCCAACAACCCAGCCAAGCGCACCCATGACAACCCGGCACTCGAGCCTGCGGCGTTCTGTGTGGCTACCTTGGATGGAAGGAGGCTGAATCCTTGTAGCTGGTGGATAAAAGCAGCGTTTTGCGCGGATTTTCGGTGATGTAGTGTGTTTTCCGAATGACTCAGTGGTGAAATAAAACGACCCGTTTGTCTGAACGGACGAGCCGGATGGGGAACTGGATGAGCCGGATGCGGAACTGTCTGAGCCAGACGAGGAACTGAATGACCCGGATAAGGAAACGAACGAGCTAGTTGCGGAGCCGAACGGGCCGATGGAACGCGCGCTTCGAGCGCTTCTCGTCCTGCGCACCACGCCACAGAAGCGCGCGCGGAGCGCCCGCTCCACCGACGACCGCAAACGCCGCCGCTCGCTTTTTTCAAAATACCCGGTAACAAACGCGCACCAATTCCCCAGTAGGAGGTGAAACCCAATTGAACATGGACACACTCCGCTTCTGCCCGCAGTGCCAGCAACCGCTCTCCGCGAATGCTCCGGAGGGGCTTTGCCCGCAATGCCTCATGAAGGCCGCCGCTTTCCCGACCTCGGCGCCGAGCGAGCCGCAGCCCGTGACCGCCAGCGGCCCCGGCATCGTGGACATCGGCAATGCCGCCGAAGTGGCGAAGCGGCTTCCGCAGTTTGAAATCCTCGAGCTGCTCGGGCGCGGCGGGATGGGCGTCGTTTACAAGGCGCGGCAGCTCAATCTCGATCGCATCGTCGCGCTGAAAATCCTGCCGCCGGCGGATTCGCAGTCGGCGGATTTCATCGAGCGCTTCCGGCGCGAGGCGCGCTCGCTCGCGAAGCTGCTGCGCCGCGACCAGACCGACCACACGCTGACGATGACCGGCATGACGCTCGGCACCCCGCGCTACATGGCCCCGAGCAGCTCGACAAGCCGGAGACCGTGGACCACCGCGCGGACATACCATTCGCTCGGCGTGGTCTTCTACGAAATGCTCACCGGCGAGGTGCCCATGGGCCGCTTCGTCCCGCCGAGTGAGAAAGTGCAGGTGGACGTGAAGCTCGACGAGATCGTGCTGCGCTCGCTCGAACGCGACGTCCAGCGCCGCTACCAGCACGCAAGCGAGATCAAGATGGACGTGGAAAAGGTGACCAGCAAGCCACAGGTCGCGCTCGCGACGCCACCGGCTTCGGCATCACCGGCTGCAGTCACGACTGTTCCCGTTCAAGCGAAACATCTCAAGGAGGCCACCGCGTTGGCTACGACTGCGATAATTCTCCTCGGCCTCTGGTCGTTCGTTGTCTTTGTCACCACTGCTCTCCCATTCTACTTGTCGGTGCGGCATTTCGGCCAGTTTGGTCCCGGTTCGCCGTTTGACGGCATGCTCGCGCTCGCCTCGTTGCTGATCACCAACTGCGTCCCGTCGGCCCTGCTCACGAGCGCCTGGCGACAATGCTCGCACCAGCGGGCGTGGATGGCCGCACTCGGCTTCGTCGGGGTGTCCGTGGCCAGAGCGCTGGTGCAATCGCGCTGGGGCTTCCATCCGGTGAGGGTCGAGATTTTCTTCGGCGGGCTTTCGCTCGTCTGCTTTCTAGTCCTGCGCTTCATCCCTGCAATGCCCGCGGCTTTCGCCGCGCAGGCCGACAGCCGCGCAAAACCTACCGGGATACTGCCGTCCATGATGATTTTCGCTGGCGTCATCACGTTCCTCTCCGCCGTATTCACCGCGCTGCTGGTGACGGGCGTGTTCGTGGAGCGCCAGCGCTTCGACGCGTTCTTCCGCCAGGACTCCGTGACCATCACGCTGCTCGTGATGCAGGCGCTCGCGCTGCCGTGCGGGGTGATGATGCTGATCGCAGGACTGAGCGCCGCAACCTCGCCCGGCCTCGCGCGCACCGCCGCAAAGCTCGCTTGCGTTCCGCTCACGCCCGCGTGGCTCATCACGCTGGCTCTGGGCATCGCCGTGTTAGGACGCCTGCCGCGTGCCGCGAGGGGGACGGACCCTTCGGCGGTGGGCGGTCGATGAGGAATCGCGGGCCCGGGGCGCCATTCCGCAGCTTGCCAATGGGCTTGCCGGGTCCACAATGAGCGGAGCTTTCCAACGACAACCCCAACCCCAACTCCAAATATGAAAGCATGGCTCCACGCAGCATTCACCGCGGTGATTTTCCTCGCCGCATTCTCCACCGCGCGCGCCGATGACGCGAAACCGGGCGACAAGGTCGCCGCGAAATGGGAGGACGGTCTTTTTTACACGGGCACCGTGACCGCCGCGGCGGGGCAGATGCTGGATGTGCTGTTCGACGATGGCGACAAGGGCCGGATCGCCTCGGCCAATGTGCTGCGGCTCGGGCGCGGCGCGGAACTGAATGTCGGCGACCACGTGCTTGCGCCGTGGCGCAGCGGGCAGATGCACCCGGGGACGATTTCGGCGAAGGCGGAGTTCAGCGTGACGGTGAAGTGGGACGACGGTGATGCGCCGCTGGACGTCGCGCGCGACCGTGTGGCGCTGCTCGGAGGCAAGGCGCCGGCGAATGCCGAGTTTGCCGCAGGGACCGCGGTCGCGGCGAAGTGGGGCGGGGACGCGTATTACATCGCGAAGGTGACGGGCTTCACGGACGGCGGAAAATACCGCGTGGAATACGGCGATGGAGACAAGGGGGATGTGGAGGCGCGCGACATGGTGCGCGTGAATGCAGACCGCGGCATCGCAGTGGGTGCGCGTGTGCTGGCGTGCTGGACCGGCGCGCGGATGTATGCCGGCGTCGTCACGATGCGGACTCAGGACCGCTACACGGTGAAGTGGGACGACGGCAGCCAGCCGAGCGAGGTCCCGCGTGAGAAGATCGCGCCGCTGCCGGAGCGCTGAGGCCGCAGTGGCCGGTTATCGCCGGGCTTCGCGCTTGCCTTGGCGGATGTCGTGAATGGCGGCGTCGATCTCGGCGTGCATCACCTTCGGGTTGCGGTGGCGCGCAGCCTCGATGGCCTCATTCACATGGCGGAGCGCCTGGACGCGTTCGCCGTGCTTGTTGTGGCGGGCGTCCTGGAGGTCGTTCTTCGCGCGTTCGAGGTGTTCGATGGGATGGCGCGAACGTTTGGCCTCCTCGAGTTGCACGATGGCCTGGTTCATCTCGGGCTGTGCCGCCGGAGCCGGCGGACGCGGCGGGGCAGGGGGCCGGGCGATGGCGCTGCTGCAAAGTGCGATGGCGCTGAGGGCGGCGAGGATGGACTTGGCGGGTGTTTTCATGATCGGGGTTTCCTTTTTGGGGTTCGCATGCAGTGAACCTGCCCGCGGGGATTTAGTCGCACGGAAATCGCGTTGCAGTTTTGCCATGAAGCGGCGTCGGGCAGCGGAAGGCCTGGCGCACCGCCGCGCATTTTCGCTTGCGGAGCGGAGGGAGGCACGCGAGACACAGCGCCTCTTTTCCGCACATGGACACGATCCTGCCGCTCCTGCGCAAGAATGCGCGCGCTTCCAACGCTGACCTCGCGAAGGCCTCCGGCCTCAGCGAGGGCGACGTGGCTGCGCGCATCGCGAAGCTCGAGGGCGACGGCGTGGTGCTCGGCTACCACGCGATCGTGGACCCGGAGAAGACCGCGCGCGAGAGCGTGACGGCGGTGATCGAGGTGAAGCTGACGCCGGAGCGCGACGGGGGCTTCAACAAGCTGGCGGAGCGGATCTCGAAATTTCCCGAGGTGCAGAGCTGCTACCTGATGAGCGGTGGCTACGACCTGATGGTCGTGGTGGAGGGCCGCACGCTGCACGAGGTGGCGGGCTTTGTGAGCGAGAAGCTGAGCACGCAGAAGGGCGTGATTTCGACGGCGACGCATTTCCGCCTGCGCGCCTACAAGGAGAACGGCGTGGAGCTGCGGAAGGACAGCGGCCCGGAGCGGCTCGCAGTGGCGCCATGAGGACGCGGAGGATTTCAGATTTCGGATTTCAGATTCTCGCTGCGCGAGCTCGGTAGCCGTGCGTCCGCGCGAGGCGCGGTCTTTCGCCACAGGCGAAAACGAGACGCACGGCAACTCCGCTCGCCAAACCGCCGCGGCATCTCCCCCGCGGTGTCCACGGTCCGCATGACGCGGTCCGCGGAGAATCCAAAATCCCAAACCTCAATTCCAAAATTTCATGACTTCATCCAACTACATCGCAAACCACGTCCGCGACATTCCCCGCTCGGGAATCCGCGACTTCTTCGAGATCGTCCAGACCATGCAGGACGTGATCTCGCTCGGCATCGGCGAGCCGGACTTCCACACGCCGTGGCGAATCCGCGAGGCGGCCATCTACGGCCTCGAGCGCGGGCACACGGGCTACACGAGCAACCTCGGCCTTCCGCGTCTGCGCGAGCGCATCGCGCAGTATGTGCAGAAGCATTTCCACGTGGGCTACGACCCGGCCTCGGAGATCATCGTGACGGTCGGCGTGAGCGAGGCGATCGATCTCGCTCTGCGCGCGCTGCTGAATCCCGGCGACGAGGTGCTTTACCACGAGCCGTGCTACGTGAGCTACAGCCCGAGCGTGATTCTCGCGCACGGCGTGCCGGTGGCCGTGCCGACGTTTGCGAAGGACAACTTCCGCCTGACCGCCGAGGAACTCGCGAAGCTCATCACGCCGCGCTCGAAGGTGCTGATGATGAATTTCCCCTGCAACCCGACCGGCGCCACGCAGACGCGCGAGGAGCTGGAGAAAATCGCGGCGCTCTGCGTGAAGCACGACCTCGTGGTGCTGACGGACGAGATCTACAGCGAGCTGACCTACGATGGTGCGACGCACGTGAGCATCGCATCGCTGCCGCACATGCGGGAGCGCACGGTTTTCCTGCACGGGTTCTCGAAGGCGTTTGCGATGACGGGATTCCGCGTGGGCTACGCGTGCTCGCCGCCGGCGCTCACGGAGGCAATGATGAAGGTGCACCAGTATGCGATTTTGTGCGCGAACACGATGGCGCAGGACGCGGCCATCGAGGCGCTCGAGAGCGGCGAGGGCGACGTGTCGGTGATGCGCCGCGAATACGAGGCGCGGCGCAATTTCATCGTGCGCAGCCTGAACGACATGGGACTGCCGTGCTTCAAGCCGCTCGGGGCATTTTATGTGTTCCCGGACATCCGGAGCACGGGGCTGACGAGCAGGGAGTTCTCGCTGCGGCTGCTGCAGGAGAAAAAAGTCGCGTGCGTGCCAGGGCCGGCGTTCGGAGTGAGCGGCGAGGGCCATGTGCGGTGCAGCTACGCGACGTCGCTTGAGAAGATCAAGATCGCGATGCAGCGGATGGCGGAGTTCGTCGCGGAGGTGCGGAAATGAGCCTGGCCACGCAGCCATCCATCGCAAGAGTGACGAAAGCCGTGTTGCTCGCCGCAGGCAAGGGCACGCGGATGAAGGAGCTCACGAACGAGCTGCCGAAGCCGATGCTGGAGGTTCGCGGCAAACCGATCCTGCTGCACATCGTCGAGGGGCTGCGCGCGGCGGGTGTGACGGATTTCTGCATCGTCGTCGGCTGGCGGGCGGAGGTGGTGGAGGAGTTTTTTGGCGACGGCTCGAAATTCGGCGTGCGTGTCAACTACGCAACACAGGTCGTGCAGGATGGCACAGGCAGGGTCGTCGAACTCGCGAAGGAATTCGCCGGCAGCGATCCGTTCGTGCTGAGCTATGGTGATATTCTCATCAATCCGGCGAACTACGTGCGCCTCACGGAACTCGGTGACGCCGAGGGCATCGTGACCGTGAAGCACAATGAGGGTGAAATTGCCAAGGGCGGATGCGTCGTCGTGAACGAGCGCTTTGAACTCACCGATCTGATCGAGAAGCCCGCGGGCCGCGCGCCCTCGCCGTGGTATAACGCCGGCGTTTACACGTTTCGCCCCAGCATATTCGAGTTCACCGCAAAGCTGAGGCTCTCGCCGCGCGGTGAATACGAACTCACCGACGCGATCCGCGATTTGGCGCAGAGCGGCAAACTTGTGCGCGTCGTGGAACTCAGCGGTGAATGGGCGGATGTGCGCGATCCGGACGTGCTCGCGGATTTGAACCGTTGATGGACGGACGGCGTGGTGGACCGAAAAGTGCTTTCAGGGGCTTTAAGCCATTGGTAACAGCCGATTTATTTGTAAAAAAAAAGGCTGAGTTTTTGCTGGCCAACGGATGCACAGAATGTAGCAATATACGGCAACCGAGGGAAACCGCCCCTCGGCTGCCTTCACTCAATCCAAAACGAAATCCAGAAATCCACCATGAACATCCCCGTTCGTCCCACTGAAAAATACATCCGCGAACACACGGCGTCCGCTGACGATGTGATCTTCACACGCCGCCAATTCCTGCTCCGCTCGGGCATGGGCTTTGGCGCGATGAGCCTCGCCGCCGTGTTTGGAATCAACCCTTGGGCCGAGGGCGCATCTGCACTGAACCCCGGTGGTTTGAAAGTGACGGGTCCGCTCGCGCCGAAGTCGCCGCATTTCCCGGCGAAGGCCAAGCACATCATTCATATTTTCGCTTCGGGCGGCCCCACGCAGGTGGACACGTGGGATCCGAAGCCGGAACTGAAGAAGTATGATGGCAAGACCATCCCGGGGCATGATGGTCTGGCGTTTGGTTCGCCGTTCAAGTTCCCGAAAATGGGCAAGAGCGGAGTGGAGGTTTCCGAGGTGTTCCCGAAACTCGGTGAATTGATCGACGACATTGCGGTCATCCGTTCGCTTTGGACGGACATCCCGGCGCACGAAGTGGCATCGCGGTTCATGAACACGGGTTCGCTCCAGCTTCCGAAGCCTTCGTTCGGTTCCTGGGTAGTCTATGGCCTCGGCACGGACAACCAGAACATGCCCGGCTTTGTGACCATCGGCGGTCGTCCTGAATGGCGCCAGTCGTCGTTCCTGCCCGGCACGTATCAGGGCGTGAATGTGAACTACTCGCGCGGGATGAACCTCGACAACGTCATCCTGAACATCCGCAACCAGTTCAGCCCGATGGAGCGCCAGCGCCGCCAGCTCGACCTCGTGAAGCAGTTGAACTCGATGCACGCTCAGGCGCTGCAGAAGGACGCTCAGCTTGAGGCCCGCATTGAGGCGTTTGAAATGGCTTTCAAGATGCAGACGGAAGCCACTGAGGCCTTCGACGTGACGAAGGAGCCGGATGACGTGCAGGAGATGTATGGCAAGAACGACCTCGGCGCCAAGCTGCTTGTCGCCCGCCGCCTCGTTGAGCGTGGCGTGCGCTTTGTGCAGGTCGAAGCCGGTGGCTGGGACATGCACGCGAACATCGAGACCGGCCTCCCCCGCACCGCCGGCGCCATCGACACGCCTGCCGCGGCGCTCATCAAAGATCTCAAGCAGCGCGGTCTGCTTGATTCGACGCTCATCATCTGGGGCGGCGAATTCGGACGCACTGTCACCAAGGATCGCAACGGCAACGACAACCCCGGGCGTGATCACAACGGTCGTGCGATGGTCGCATGGATGGCGGGCGGCGGCGTCAAAGGCGGTCAGGCTTACGGTTCGACCGATGAGTTCGGCGCGAAGGCTGTGGAGAACAAGGTTCACATTCACGACCTGCATGCGACGCAGCTCGCGCTCCTCGGTTTCGACCACGAGAAGCTCACCTACCGCTACAACGGCCGCGACTTCCGCTTTACCGACAACTACGGCAAAGTGGTCAAGGCACTCATCGGCTAATCCGCGCGGGACGCTGACACGATACCGCATTCTGTTCAGTGCCCGCCGGAAGCCGTGGCCTCCGGCGGGCACTTTTCTTGCAGACGAAAAACCAGCATTGATTCCCGCATCGGGATACGCAACTTTACCCACGCACCCAAACCCTCGTTCCTTTATCCATGAGCAACCCAAAACCCCTTTTCATCTTTACAGGAGCACTCACGTTGGCTCTTCCCGCATTCGCAGAAGACCCGACCAAGGAGCAGTTGGACTTCTTCGAAGGAAAAATCCGGCCGATCCTGAGTGAGAAGTGCTACAAATGTCACAGTCTTGAATCCGGCAAGAGCAAGGGCGGACTGACGCTCGATTTGGCCGCATCGACCCGCAAGGGCGGTGATACAGGCCCCGGCGTGGTTCCCGGCGATCTCGAAAAATCGCTCATTTACAAGGCGATTACCTACACCGACAAAGACATGGAGATGCCGCCGTCGAGCAGCGGCGGAAAGCTGAGCGACCAGCAGATTGCTGACTTCGCCGCGTGGATCAAGATGGGGGCGCCCGATCCTCGGACCGATGCAGCGAAGGCAAAGAAGCTCAGCGGTCTCAATGACACCGCGCGCAACCACTGGGCCTTCCAGCCGATCAAATCGCGCATCAAGGTTCCGATTAACAAAAACCAGCAGTGGTGCCGCACGCCCATAGACGCATTCATTCTCCAGAAGCTGGAGGCCAAAGGAATGCTTCCATCGCCCGATGCGAATCGCGAGACTCTGCTGCGCCGGGCCTACTATGACATCGTCGGTCTTCCGCCGAGTCCCGCAGAAATCGAAGCGTTTCTGTCTGATCGAGCCCCGAATGCGTGGGAAAAGGTCATCGATCGTCTCTTGGCCAGTCCCCACTATGGCGAGCGTTGGGCGCGTTATTGGCTCAATTCGGCCCGCTACGCGGACACCATCGGCGGCGATGCGAACGTCAACAATGGCCGGATTGACTACCGCTATCCGAACGCGTGGACCTATCGAGATTACGTAATTCGCGCGTTGAACGAGGACAAGCCCTATAACCAGTTCATTATCGAACAACTCGCTGCCGACCAGCTTTATCCCGTCAAGCCCGTGGAGTCCTCGACGCAAGCGGGGTCGAAAATAGCGGCTGCGCCGAAATCGTCCGGCATGAAAAAGGCGGAGCCGGTTGCGGTTGCTGCTAGTTCCACTTCCTCTGCGGGCCAAATTCCGGTCGCCCAACTTCTTCCCAAGGCGACAACCGCAAGCTCGGACACAATGATGACTGCCGACGGGATGATCATGGTGGGGGGCGGCAAGCGTTCGAACGGCGTCGAAATGCAGGGCAGCCCAAACCTCGCGGCCCTTGGCTTCCTCACCGTCGGGATGCGCTTCAACAACGCAAACGACATCATCGACGACCGGATCAACGTGTTTTCGAAGGCGTTCCTCGGAATCACTGTCGCCTGCGCCCGCTGCCACGACCACATGTTCGATCCGATTCCGCAGTCGGACTACTATGCGATCCACGGCATCTTCGCGAGCAGCGAGGAGCCGACTGACAAACCGCTCATTTCGGATCCCAGCCCGGGCATGCGCCAGGACTATGAAAAGAAGCTCGCCGAGGTGATGAAGGAGAACAGCGACATCTACTTCCGCGAGGTCGAACATTGGCTCTCGCTTTTCCAAGGAAAACCAGCGGATTACCTCCGTGCGGGCCTGCTCAATGGAAGACGCAACGAAAAAAACCTTCAGGCGCGTCAGGAGCTTATCAAGCAGGCCCAGTTGGACACGCCGTTTGCGAACTACTTCCAGCGGGTTCTGAACCCAAGGCATCCCGTTTTCGGCCCGTTGAAGAGGCTCGAAGATTTGGGCGAAAACTTCGCCGCCCGCGGTCCCGCTCTGCTGAAGGAGATGAGCAAGAGCGGCCAATACAACTCCATCGTCATGGAGGAGCTTGTGAAGGCGAACCCCAGTTCGGAATCCCAAGTGCTCGCGGTCTATGATGGATTGATCAAGCGTTACACCGCAAAGCAAAGAAGCTTTGTTGCCGCATTCAAGAGCGCGACGACCGACAAGGTGTCCGGTTACACGCCCGCTGAGGTTGAGCTTCTTTCCGGGCCGTTTGACATGGTCCCAGCTCCGCAGGCGACGATGGATTGGATCCGTGGTGCCATCGGCTCGTGGAACAACCAGATGACCGGCCGCGCGCGGTTCGTCTTTGCGAAGGTCAACGACTTGGAACTCACCCACCCCGGTGCTCCTGCCCGCGCGATGGTCATGGTCGACAAGCCCTCGCCTCAGAATTCCAGGCTGCTTCTTCGTGGTCAGACGACGACTCCATCAGAGGTTGTTCCTCGCGGCTTCCTTTCCATCCTCGGACAGGATGGTCATCGCCAGCAGTTCAGTGCCGGCAGTGGTCGCCTCGAACTCGCCAAGGCCATCGCGAGCAACGACAACCCGCTCACGCCGCGCGTGCTCATCAACCGTGTCTGGCTGCAGCACTTCGGCGAGGGATTCGTCCGCACACCCGATGACTTGGGTGTGATGAGCGAGAAGCCGACGCATCCTGAACTGCTCGATTACCTCGCCCGCTGGTTCATCGATGAAAATGGTGGCAACTGGAGCGTCAAGCGGCTCCACAAGTTCATCATGCTCTCGCGTGTCTATCAGGAGAGCAGCTACATCCCGAAAGGCGGCGAGACGTATCCCCAGATCGACCCCGACAACCGCCTGCTCTGGCGTGCGAATGTCCGACGCCTCGACTTTGAGTCGTTCCGCGATTCATTGCTGGCGATGTCTGGTCGTCTGGATCCGAAGATGGGAGGCCAGCCGGTGAACATCACCGACGAACCTTACAGCTATCGCCGGAGCATCTACGGCTACATCGACCGCGGCAACGTGCCCGAAATCATGGCGCTCTTCGACTTCAGCGACCCGGACATGCCGAACTCCAAGCGCACGACCACCGTCGTGCCGCAGCAGGCGCTCTTCCTCATGAACGGCCCGCTGGCCGCTGACGTCGCCCGCCGGGTCGTCGCTCGCAGCGAGTTCAAGCGCGCGGACACGGATCTCCGCCGCATCTTCGCGCTCTACCGGATCATGTTCCAGCGTCAGCCCGGACCGGATGAGATCAACCTTGGCACGAGCTTCATCCAAAAGGAGAAGGCCAAGCAGGCGGAGGTGGACGCGATCGCACCGGAACTTGCGAAGAAGAATGCCGAGATTCAGAAGCGGGTCGACGACATCAAGAAGCGCGACAACGATGCAAAGCGCGCCGTGCAGAACGAGGGGGAAATCGTCGAGCGCAAACCGCTCCAGCCATGGGAAGCATATGCCCACGCGCTGCTCTTCGCGAACGAGGCGATCTACGTGAACTGACGCGACTCCGGCCAAATTCAGGAAAAGGACGCGCCCTCACGGGCGCGTCCTTTTTCTTTGCGGGTGAAGCTTGCGCCCGCGCAGACAGCCCGCTACCACGCGCGCCCCATGCTTCGAATCCGCGCATTTCAGGGTCTCGTGCCCGATCCGTCCCAAGTCGCCGACATCGCCTGCGTCCCCTACGATGTTCTCAATACCGATGAGGCCCGTGTTCTGGCAGAAGGGAAACCAAACAGCCTTCTGCGCGTGGATCGGGCGGAACTCGAACTTCCCGCCGACACCAACCCGTATTCCGATGCGGTTTATGAGCGTGCAAAGACGAACTTTGCGCGGCTGCAAGGGGTCGGAGCCCTTCGCCGCGAATCGGCGCCCGCGATTTATCTCTACCGGCAGCAGATGGGTTCCCATGTGCAAACCGGCCTCGCCGCTGTGTGCCATGTGGACGACTACGTGCATGAGCGGGTCGCGAACCCGGGCGCCCGCGACATCATCAAGAAGCACGAGCGCACGCGCCAGGACAAGGAGGACGACCGCACACGCCTCATCGGCACTCTGCGTGCCGACACAGGCCCCGTCTTCCTGACCTACCGTGACCGCAGTCAGATCGACACCATCGTCGTGCGCGAGACTGCGGCGCCTCCGACGAACGACTTCACCGCGCCCGACGGCATCCGGCACACGGTGTGGAGAATCACCGCACCCGAGGTCGTTTCCGCGCTCGTCGCCGAGTTTGGCGCACTGCCCGCGGCCTATGTCGCCGATGGTCATCACCGCACTGCGAGCGCCGCGCGCGTCGGGCTCGAGCTGCGTGCAAAGGGCGCCGCCACCGCGGACTCCGACTGGTTTCTCTGTGTGCTTTTCCCCGCGAGCCAGCTCCAGATTCTCCCCTACAACCGCGTCGTGAAGGATCTCAACGGACTCACGCCGGAGCAGTTCCTCACCGCAGTGGGCGGAGCATTCACGCTCGCCCACGACAGCACTGCATCGCCCACGAAGCCCGGCGACATCCGCATGTATTTCGGCGGAAAATGGCACGCGCTTTCGTGGCAGCATGCACCTGATGCCGACCCCATCTCGCGCCTCGACGTCGAGGGCCTCCAGCGGCGCCTGCTCGCGCCCGTGCTCGGCATCGACGATCCGCGCACGAGCAAGCGCATCGATTTCATCGGCGGCATCCGCGGCACTGCCGAGCTCGTGAGGCTCGTGGACAGCGGCAAGGCGGCAGTCGCATTCTCGATGTTCCCCACGACTGTGCAGCAGCTCATGGACATCGCCGATGCGGGGCAGATCATGCCGCCCAAGAGCACGTGGTTCGAGCCGAAGCTGCGCTCCGGGCTCTTCGTCCACACCTTTTGAGGAAGGCGCGGCCCTGCCCGCGCTCAGTCCAGCGTCTTCAGTCCCTGCGTCACGCTCATCCGCGCGACGGAAATTGCCGGGGCGATGCAGGAGACCACGCCGAGCAGCGAGGCCACGAGCGCGGCGGTTCCGAGCATCTGTGGCGTGACCTCGAATGAGATGAAAATCCCGTGCGTCACCTTCGGCACGTCCATCCCCGAATAAAGCATCCACGCCCCGCCTGCGCCTAGCAGCGCGCCGAGCGCCGCCAGCCCGAAGCTCTCCGCGAGGATCAGCGCAAACAGATCGCGCCTGCGGAAGCCGATCGCCTTCAGGATCGCGAGTTCCCGGAACCGCTCGCGCACGGCCATGCTCATCGTGCTCGCCGTCACCATCACCAGCGTCAGCAGCACCACGCTGCTGATGCTCCCGATGAGGAACTTGATGCCGCCCCACATCGAGACGAACTCCGCCTGGAACGCCCGCTCGCTCTCCGCCCGCACCTCGTGCGACGAGTTCGCGAACTTCCGGTTAATCCGCTCGATCAGCTCCGGCATGATCTCGGCGGACGAGGCCCGCAGCCACCACATCCCCGTTTCGCCCCAGTCGCTCAGCGACTCGTCGAGGTAGCGGTGGTGGAAGAAGAGATTCCTGTCGTCCACCGTGCCCCAGTAGATGCCGCAGACCTTCAGCTCGAGCTTGCAGGGGAAAATGCCGCTCACCAGCGTGAGGCGGTCGCCGGTTTTGTAGCCGTATTGCTGCGCGGTCTCTCGCCCCACGATGCAGCCCGTGCGGTCCTTCACCCACGACTCAAACTCCGCCGCGTCGCAGCGGATTTCCGGCAGCAGCTTCCGCAGCTTCGCGGGCTCGATCGCGAACGTGCCGAAGCGCACCGGCCCGTCCGGATCCGTCTTCCCGCCGAACCATGCGAACGGCGTCAGCACCTCGACGCCGGACATCTGCTCGATCACATGCCGCTGCCGCTGGGGGAGCGTGCTCATCAGCGAGACCTTGTTTCGCACCGCCACGCGCAGCGCGGAGTCCGCGTCCGTCGGCGGCTGCGTCAGCTCGCGCAGCAGCACCATCAGCGTCACGAGGAGGAAGAGGCTCACCGCCGCGCTCAGCACGCTCAGCAGCAGCCGGCGCTTGTTGCGCAGCGCGTTCTTGATGACGAAGCCGGGGATGGTCATGCGGGTGGGATGGAGTGCTCAGTGCTCAGTGCTCAGTGCCCGGTGCCCGGTTGAAAATGCGTCGTGCGTTTGACTGACCACTGAGAACTGAAAACTGAGAACTGGCTCCTCACGGCATCAGCTTCCCCTTCTCGAGGTGAATCGTCCGCGACCCGTGCGATGCCGCGCGCGGGTCATGCGTCACCATGATCACCGTCTTGCCCGCCGTCCCGCTCAGCGTCTGGAGAATCTCCAGCACCGTGTCCGCGCTCGCAGCGTCGAGGTTGCCCGTCGGCTCGTCCGCCACGATCAGCCGCGGGTCCGTCGCGATCGCGCGTGCAATCGCCACGCGCTGCTCCTGTCCGCCGGACATCTGCTTTGGCAGGTGCTTGCGCCGCTCCGCGAGGCCCACGAGTTCCAGCGCAGTGTTCACCAGTTCGCGGCGGCGCGACGACGACAGGTTCATGAGCAGCAGCGGCAGCTCCACGTTTTCAAACGCCGTCAGCACCGGGATGAGGTTGAAGCTCTGGAAGATGAACCCCACGTTCTGGTTCCGCCAGTCGGCCAGCTCGGACTCATTCAGCGAAGTCACCTCCACGCCGCCCACGAAGCAGTGCCCCGACGTCGGCCGGTCCACGCCCGCGATGATGTGCAGCAGCGTGCTTTTCCCCGAGCCCGACGGCCCCATCAGCGAAAGGAATTCGCCGCGCGCGATGTCCAGGCTCACATCGTCCAGCGCCGCGATCTCCATCTCGCCCTGGCGGTAGATCTTCGAGAGATTTCGGATGGCGACGATGGGCTCCTGCTGCACGCGCGACCTGTAAGCGACGATCCCCCGCCGCGCAACGCGCTTGCCTTTTCACAAGGGCTTGAGGCTCGGCTCGCCCGCGTCGTGTGCCGACGGCCACGGACTCCACCGACATCCACTCCACGCCCACGATCATCACGCACGGCCCCGGAGCCGGCGCGCCCATTGCGGTGGCGGGCGGAGCGCAGTCCAAGAAGGGCGCGGGCGCGTGACGGCGAGATGGTCACCGTTGCCACGGGGCTCCAGCCGCCGGTCGGGGTGTTGTTGTCGTAGAAGCGGGTGCGGTCTTCGCGGAGTTCGGGATGGCCGGTGGTGAGCAGGGGGCGGGGGGTGCGGTGGATGGGGAGGGTGTTGGCGGGTTGGTGGACGTTGTCCGATTCGGCGGATGGGTCACTGGGCGGCGAAACAGGGCAAATGGGCAGCAAAGCAGCGTTGCTGCGTCCAGAAGTAGAGCCCCCGGAAAATCCGGGGGATTCCCCGTGAGGTCCGGGGGCTCTCCCGGCTCGTTCGGTATCAATACCGAATGAGCGAGTGAACCCCCCGGAGAAAGCGGGGGCTCGGATGGCTGACAGAGTGAGGCCCCCGGAGAAAGTGGGGGATTGACTCGATGAGTGAGTGAACCCCCCGGAAACTCCGGGGGCTCCCCCGAATGACCGACTGAAGCCCCCGGAAACACTGGGGGGTAGCCAGAATGACAGACGGAACCCCCCGGAAATGCCGGGGGGAGCACTGAGTCATCCAGTTCTCCAATTCGACGCCCCCGCACCGCCCCCAAGTCTCCCGGAAGAGCCGACCGACTCCCCAGCTCCCAAGCGGGCGAAGCCGCCGCTGGCCACCGCCGGCAGCAGCGCGAGCTGGAACGGCCTGGACCTTTCCCCTTTCGGCGTGGGTGACCCGCAGGGACAGATGCCGGGCGCAGAGGATTCTGGACACGCCCGCCCCGCTCATCGCCGCGCGGCCCCCCGGAGGTGGCGGGCTCGGCGATCCCGCGCGGATGACTGCCGGGGGGTGGCTCGCGCGGGGAAGTTTCCATCACTATTGGAAGCAGCGCGGCCGGGTCATTACCCGCATGATGAAAAGTGAGAGCGTCGAGCGGGCCGCCGCGCAGCCGCCCTTGGCGAGCCACACCTGCGGCTCGGAGCTGGTCGTCGGGCACATCGGGAAATTCCGGTGCCCCATGATCGTCCCGGATGATCCTGCGAAGCTCGTTCCCGGAACAGCGGGGCTGTAATTCCACCACATGAAACCGATGACTCTTCTCTTCCCCCGGCTCCGCGCGGCGTGCCTGCGCGGGATTCTCGGCCTCGCCGCCGCATCGCTGCCCGCAGTGCCCGCGGCCCGCGCGCAGGAGGCGCAGCTCCCGCCGCCCGTGCGCATCGAGTCCGGTGTGAGCGGGCACATTCATCCGGCGCTGTGTGTCACGGGCAAGGGGACGCTCGTCGCGACGTTCTGCAAAAAGGAGCGCGCGCCGCATCTCATCACCCGCTCGACCGACGGTGGGAAGACGTGGTCCACCCCGGCGCTGTTTCCGCCCACGATGAAGACGGGCGTGTATCCCGGCTCGCTGACGACGCTGTCCGACGGCCGCATCGTCCACGCGTGGAATGTCTGGTTTGCCGTGGAGGAGAAGGTGGCGTCGCGCCACGTGGCGTTTTCCATCAGCAGCGACGATGGCGTGACATGGAGCGAGCCGGTGAGCCTCGCCAAGAACGCGGACCCGAAAATCCACAGCGTCATCCGCCATCCCGTCGTGGAGCTGTCGCCGGATGCGTGGCTGTTCCCGCTCGCGGACCGCACGGTGCTCTACAATCCGAAGACGGGCGTCGAAAGCGCGTTCGGCGACGGCGCCAGCCACGGCCTGGTGCCGATCGTCCGCACGACTGCCGGGACGTGGGTCAGCGGGAAAGGCTCGCGGTCCACGGACGGCGGCAGGACGTGGCAGCCGATCAAGCCCTTCCCGGATGTGTTCACGCAGGGCTGGCGGCACGAGATGATCGCGCTGAAGAACGGGTGGCTGCTGGCGTCGCAGATTCCCGGTCCGGGAGTCGGTGGTGAGAAGATCCACTTCATCGTGTCGCGCGATGACGGGGCGTCGTGGGACTTGGAGCATCCGGTGGAGTTTTACAATCCCGGCCGCGCCATCGGCGGCAGAGCCTGCCCGCGCACAGTGGAACTCAGCGACCAGACGCTCGGAACGATTTACTACGACACCGATGAAAAGCAGCCCGGCGGCTCGGGTGTGTTTTTCCGGACGATGCCCGCGGCGAATTTGAAGCGCTGAGGGCGCCGGCCGCCTCGCTGCGGCGGCAGGCTAGGGGAGCGGTGCGCCGGGAGTGCGCTGCTCCCGCGGCTGCGTGACGTGCCGGATGATCGCGTGCATTAGCGCCAGCCGCGGCATCGGTGCGCCGGCGGCGAGGCCCTGGCGGAGGGGTTCGCCCCAGATGGCGTCCACCTCCACGGGGCGGCCCTGCTCGTGGTCGAGCATGGAGGAGGGCTTGTAGGCGCCGAAGGCGTGGCTGCGCTCGATTTGCCAGTCGGCGAAGGAGGAGGGGATGTCGTGGCCGAGGCGGCGCGCGGCGTCGAGCAGTTCGTCCATGAGCGCACGAGCCTCGCCGCGGAGCGCGGGGTCGGCGAGGATTTGCGCGACGTCCGCGCCGGCGGCGACGGAGAGGCCGTTGAAGGGGGCGTTCCAGAGCAGCTTGCGCCAGCGCTCGCACTCGAGGGTGTCCACGGGGTCTGCCTCCACGCCCACTGAGCGGAAGGCGTCGGCGATGGCGCGGATGCGCGGGGAGACGGGCCGCTGGTATTCGCCGAGGGAGATGCTGCCTTCATCGAGGTGCCGGATGACGCCCGGCGCGGTGCGGTGGATGCAGACAAAGCACAGCCCGCCTAGCACGCGCCCGGCGCCCCAGCGCTCCGCGAGGATGCGCTCGTTGCCGAGGCCATTCTGGAGCGTGAGCAGCGCTGTGTTCGCGCCGATGAGCGGCGTGAGCAGCCGCTCCAGCTCCGCGTTCGCCGTCGTCTTCACCGCGATGAGCACGAGGTCCGCGGGGCCGATTTCCTCCGTGGTCGCCGCGCACTGCACGCGTGGCAGGCGCACCTCGCGGCCCTTGGTGAAAATGACGAGCCCGCCGCGCCGGACGGTGTCGAGGTCTGCGCGCATGAGGAAGCGCACGTCGCACCCCGCGCTGGCGAGCATCCCGCCGTAGTAGCAGCCGACGGCGCCGGAGCCGACGACGGCGATTTTTCCGAGGGAGCCGGGATTCATCGCGGCCATTCAATTCCGCAATCCGCGATCTGCAATCCGCAATCCGCAATCGAATGGGCCCGCCGGGATTCGAACCCGGAACCAAGGGATTATGAGTCCCCTGCTCTAACCGTTGAGCTACAGGCCCGTTGGTGGAGGGCGAATGGATGCGAAAGTGCTGGAAGTTTCCAGAGGTATGATCACAGAAAGAACAGGCAGCCCGCCCCGGGGCGCGCTCCGCATTTGATGAACGAAACTGCACCGGCCAGCCACGCACACCACGGCGAAGACCTCGCTGTGCTGGAGTTTTTCGGCAGCAGGCCGGGGGTGTTTGTGGAGGCGGGGGCGAATCATCCGGTGATCGGCAGCCAGACGTGGCTGCTCGAGCAGCGGGGCTGGAGCGGGGTGCTGATCGAGCCGACGCCGTGGCTCGCGGAACTTTGCCGGAGGGAGCGTCCGAAGTCGCGCGTCTTTGAGTGTGCGCTCGTGGAGCCGGGCGGTCCTGCGGAGGTGCGGCTGCACACGCCGGAGGGGTGTAGCGCGGAGCTTGCGCACGTGGTGCCGGAGGATGCGCGGCGGCGGGGTGGTGAGTTCATCACCTGCCGGACGCAGACGCTGGACGAGGTCCTTTCGTCTGCCGGATTGGAGACGGTTGATTTTTTCTCCATCGACATCGAGGGCTGCGAAATCCCGGCACTGCGCGGGTTCACATGGAGCCGCTGGCGCCCGCGGCTGCTATCGATCGAGGATCACTCGAAGACGCTCGCGCTCACCCGGTTTGTGCGCTCCCACGGGTATCGTTTCCTCCGCCGAATCGGCGACAATGACTGGTATGTGCCGGCAGATTCGCCTCACAGGGCGACGGCGGGCGAGCGGCTTCGTTTCCTGCGGAAGAAATATCTCTCGCTGCCGCTGCGCAAACTGCGCGTCTTTTTCCGCCGGCTGCGCGGCAAGGAAATCCGCTAACGGAGGCGCGCGGCGCGGCTTGATTCCGTGCCACCCATGAAGCCGGACGCACTCCCGCCCCAAGCGCTCATCCACAGCGGAGTGTCCCGCCGCGCCGCGATCCAGGCGGGTGCGATCGGATTGCTTGGACTCGGAATGAACCACCTCACGGGGCTGCGTGCGCTCGGCGCCGCGGCGAACGCGCGGGCGCGGCAGGGGAGGGCGAAGTCGGTGATCTACATTTTCCTCTCGGGCGGGCTCGCGCAGCACGAGAGCTTTGACATGAAGCCGGATGCGCCGCTGGAGGTGCGCGGGGAGTTCAACCCGATCCGGACGAGCGCGCCGGGCATCCAGATCTGCGAGCATCTGCCGGAGCTGGCGAAGCGCGCGCACAAGTTCGCGCTGGTGCGCTCGCTCACGCATCCGTCGAACGACCATTCGGCGGCGCACCACATCATGCTCACGGGGAAGAGCGATCTGCCGCTCGGCTTCGATCCGGGCAAGCCAAAGGAGACCGATCATCCCAGCATCGCCGCAGTCGCGGGCGCGGTGCTGCCGGGGCGCAACAACCTGCCGCCGGCGATCGTGCTGCCGGAGAAGCTGCGGCACCGCTCGGGGCGGGTGATTCCAGGGCAGTTCGCCGGGCAGATGGGGAGGACGCGGGAGCCGTGGTTCCTCGAGATGTCGCCGTATCATCCGGCGGACTACGGGGCGTATCCCGAGTATCTTTTCCATCATGAGAAGGGGCGCGCGACCGATGCGTCGCTCGTCTATGAGGCGCCGCACCTGTCGCTGCCGCAGGGGCTGAGCATGCCGCGCGTGATGGACCGCGTGGCGCTGCGCGGCGAGCTGGAGCGGCAGTCGGCGTTCCTCGAGGGTGCGGCGGACGACGCGGGGCTCGACCAATACCGCGAGGCGGCCGTCTCGCTGATCGCGAACGGAAAAGTGCGCGACGCATTTGACCTCAGCCGCGCGGAGCCGAAGTGGCTGGACCGCTACGGGCGCAACAGCTTCGGCTGGTCGCTGCTGATGGCGCGGCAGCTCGTGGAGGTGGGCGTGCGGCTCGTGCAGGTGAACCTCGGCAACAACGAGACGTGGGACACGCACCAGGCGGCGTTTCCGAACCTGAAGAATTTCCTGCTGCCGCCGATGGACCGCGCGGTGAGCGCGCTCATGGATGATCTCGATTCGCGCGGCCTGCTCTCGGAGACGCTGATCGTGATGGGCGGTGAGTTTGGCCGCACGCCGCGGCTCTCAAAAATCTCCGGCGCCCGGCTGCCGGGGCGCGATCACTGGGGCGCGAGCCAGACGGTCCTTCTCGCGGGAGGCGGCGTGCGCGGTGGGACGGTCGTGGGTGCGACGGACAAAATCGGCGCATACCCCTCGGAGTCACCGCAGCGCCCGGAAAATCTCGCCGCGACGATCTACGAGGCGCTCGGCCTGCCGCGGACGCTCGAATGGCATGACCCGCTGGAGCGTCCGCACACGGTCTATGACGCGGAGCCGATCCCCGGTCTCGCGTAGACGGTGCGGCAACGAGGAACAGGGGTGCCCCTGCTCACTGCGCGGCGCGGCTCAGCGCCCGCTGCCGGTGATCGTGAACGGCGACCAGTAGAATGGGTGCGGGTAGGTGCCTGCGTGGAGCATGTCGAGCTGCGCCTGCCGCAGGCCCTCGGCCGGCGGGATCAGCGTGCCGATTTGGTTCACGAAGTCCGCGATGAGCTTGCGGCTCGCGGCGACGTCCACGCTCCAGAGCGTGGCGACGACATCGCGCGCGCCGGCGAGTTGGAACGCCTGCCGCATTCCCGCGGCCGACTGCCCGGCGTGCGTGTCGCCCTGCGCGGTCTGGCAGGCGGTGAGGATCACCAGTTCGGTTCCGCGGAAGTCGCAGCCGAGGACTTCCGAGCCGTAGAGGAAGCCGTCCTCGCCCCTTTCGTCGGGGGCGCGCTTGCGGTTGCAGCCGGCGAACGTGAGCATGCTGCGCACAAGCGGGCTCTCCTTGAAGAAGCCGTAGCCGGCGGGCATTTTCTGCGGGTCTATCCTGCCGAAGAGCCCGTGCGTGGCGAGAAAGAGCAGGCGTGGGCTGCGTGCCTTCTTCATCAGATCCTCGGTGGCCGCGTCGCCGATGAAAATCTGCGGCTGCGAGCGGGAGAAGAACTCCATGTCGGGCAGCATCGAATCGATCCACGGCTTTCCGAACGCGGCGAGGGGTTTGATGTCTTGCGCGCGGTTTTCCGGGCTGGTGATGCCCAGGTCGTAGTTCGGCGAGGCAATCACGAGCGCGGGGCCTGGGTCGGCCTGCGCCCTCGCGGGGGCGAGGATGTCGCGCGGGGAGACGATGTGCGTGAGGGTGTGGCGCTCGATGAAGTATTTCCCGTCGGGCAGCACGAGCGCATTCCAGGGGAACATCCAGATCTCCGCGTCGGGACAGAGGATCCATTTTTTAAAGCCGCCGGCTGCGGGCAGGAGCGGGTGCAGCAGGAGCTTGGAGATGTCCAGCCCGGCGCCCGTGCGGTAGGCCTCGCCGAGCGCCTTCTCGCGCCCGCGGAGATCCTCCACTCTCTTTTTCCCGCGCGCCAGCCGCTCGTCGTCGGGGATGTTCTCCTTGTTCAGATCGGCGATGCGGCGGTTGTGCTCCGTGCGCCCGGCCTCGACTTCCCCGCGCGCCGCGTCCCATTCATGCAGCGCCTTCTCCACCACCTCAGCAGGGCCGATGTCGAGCATCGTCACCTCGCCCTTGCCCGCGGGCGGGATGATCCACGCGAGGTAGTGCGAATCAACCACCGGTCCCTGCGGGCCGGCCTTCGCCGCGAAGCTGCGCAGTTCCGATTTCGCAAAATGCACGAGCACCGTGTCGGCAGGGATGCTGCCGCGCAGGGACGAAACCTCGACGAACCTGCGGATCGGCGGGACGCGCAGCGACGCGAGGCCCATGCGCCGCGTGAGATCCGCCTCGCGTTCCATCAGCCTCGCCATCTCGCCTGCATATTCCTGCTTCGAGCGCGTGCCTGCCCCGGCGCGGAGCTGCGACGCGTATTGCTTGCGCACCTCCGTGAGCTCCTCGAATAGCGGCGCCTGGCCGCTCAGCCGCTGGTCGCGCGACAGCAGCACGCGCTCCGCCATGGATTCGTAGAGCAGCCCGCGCTCGTTGATGGACCACGCTGCGGCCATCTCCGCCGCGCCGCGCTCCGCGTGCCGTGCCCAGCCGATCGAGATTGGATCGTCCGCGCCGCCGATGAGGTTGAAGTAGGAGAGCATCTCCGAGTCCGAGAGGCCGAGCGCGACGTTTCGCCGATACGGGATGATGAAGCGCTGCGCTTCGTCGGCGAGCTTGAGCGCCTTGTCCCACTGGCCCTCATACGCGGCGATGCGCGCGAGGCTGCCCTTGAAGTCCGCCACGCGATACGGGAGCCCGAAGCGGTGCTCGGCGAGATCCAGCAGATGCTCGTAGATGCCGCGCGCCTCGTCGAGCTTTCCCACGGCGGTGAGCGTGTAGGCGAGGTGCTCCGCGGTCTCCGGGTCGGCGTCGCGCTTCTGGCCGTCGAGGCACCGGCGGAAATAGCTCTCCGCCTTTTCGTAGTCCTTCGTCTTCAGCAGCACGACTGCGGGCCCCGCGAACGCACTCGCGGTGCGCCAGTCGCGCGCGCCGTAGCGCCGCTGCCGGTATTCGATCACCTCGCTGTAGGTGTCGATCGCCTTCTGGTATTGCTTTGTCTCGCAGTAGATGGACGCGAGGTTGTGCCGCGCCTGATCCGCGGAGTCCGCGAGCCGGTGCTCCTCAAAAATCTTCATCGCCTCGCGCGTGCGCAGCTCGGCGTCGGCAAACTGCGCTAGGCTGTAGGAGACGCGCGCCCAGTTCACGAGCACCCAGCCGAGTTCGTCCGCCGTCACGCGCCCGCGCCCCACCTTGAACGCCTCCATCATCCCCTCGAAGCTCTCCTTGAAATTCTGCTCCGCGAGCGCGAACTGCCCGTCCATCCCGTAGGCGCGCGCGAGGTTCTGCCGGACGCGGAGAACGTTCGCACCTTTCGGCCCCTCGGACTTCATCCCAGTCTCAACCGCCTTCTGGAAAGCCGCGATCGCCTTCGCATACAGCCCTTGGTTCAGCAGCCGCTCGCCCAGCTTGTTCGCCGAGTCCAGCGAATCCGCGCGCATGTCTGCCGCGCAGAGGAAAAGCGCCCATGCCAGCAGGGGCGCGAGAACCGCCGGAATTCTGCCTTTCGGATGCATGCTTGATGATGGCGCGCTTTTCGCGGCCGTGCGGGCGAAATGTGGGGAAGACATGCGCCGCTGGCAAGCATGTCATCCGCATCAATGCCGCATCGCCCGCGCCATCCCTCGTTGCGCGCGCGAGGCGCGCCTTTCACGAAAACTTCAAATTGCTACAGTCCGCGCTGACGCCGACGGCGCAGGCTCATCGCTGCTGCGCCCACTCCGAGCATCACCAGTGTGGAAGGCTCGGGCGTCTCCTGCACGATCACGTCGTCCACCAGCGTCGCCCAGTCGTTGTTCCGCGCGGTGATGACGAGGTTCGTGGAGGTGGTGGTGGCCGGGAGGTTGGTTGCGGTGATTTGCGTCCAGCCAGTGTTGCCCGTCACGATGTAGGTCTTTGTCCCGACGCCGGTTTCCGTGATATTGGATCCCGACAGCGAGATCAAATTCCCGTCCCAGCTCACCGAAAACACGTTGTTCTGGTTGAGCGCATCCAAGATCGGATTCGCGAGCCAAAGGCTGATGTCGTAGGTCTTTGTCGTGTCCGTGGTGCTGGCCTGCGAGAGGCTGGCGCCCGCACCTGTGGCGGGGGTGCTGGAAAAATATGCTGCCGCTATGCTGCCGCTATGCGGCGCGAGTGCGTAAAGAGTCGTCGTGTCCCGCCCAATAACCTCGTTGGTGCCTACGACTTGGGAAACCGACCAGTTGTCGAGAGACGACTTCCAGACCGGTTCGGAGGTGTCGAGGGTGTTCTCAAATCCACCATTCACGATGGCGCCTTCGGCGAGAGGCGCGAGCAGCAAGACGCCAAGCAGGGCACCTAGGGAGCGGAGCGAAAATATGGGGGCAGCCTTTTTCAAAGTCGCCGGTATGAGTATTCGTGTCGCGATGGGTGTAAAGGAGATTTCCTGTCAAAATTGCAACAATCCCATTACTAAATGGTTACGAGGGGGTTGGGCGGCTGCTGATGCGGGATTTTGAGCGATGGTCCCGATGGAAAACGACCGCCACATTTGAATCGTAACCAACTGGAAAACGGTGCGTTAGGCTGCCTTGTGGGTGCATGTGAGATCCCGATGGGGGTCGATTGCCCAGCGGGTCGCGATGTCGAGAAGTTCGCTGCTGACGGCCCATCGGTCGGGTTGTGGCTCGCCCGCATGCCCGGGGTTGCCGCCCTTGAGCTCCATGCAGCCCTTGTTGTTGCCGATCTCGGCGATGTGGGCGATTTCCTCGGCGCTCAAGACGACCTCCGGCAGGCCGGCAAGCTCGTCGATTTTCGCCTCGATGGTCTTTGGAATGACACCGTTAGTCTGCAAGCCTTCTTGGATCAGCGTGGGGATGACGCTCTTCACTGGTGCGTGCGATAGGTTCCATGCGCAGGCGAGCTGGAGCATCGTGAGGCCGTGCTTTTCGGCGATGGGACGGATGGCATCCAGCTTCGCCTTGCCAGCCTCGACCCAGCCTGCCGGGCGGAATGTGCGGTGGTCCCGCGGGCCGAAGGTGTGGCCTGGGCGAACGTCATCGTGGAAGATGCCGCCGTAGTCCACGACGCGCGTGATGAGGCTGACGTTGCTCTTCGCCGCGGCAGGCAGCGCCATGTTGCCAGGCCACGGTTCGAAAGGATTCAAGATGATCATCGCCCAGTCGAGCAGCGGGCCGAAGCGCTCGAAGCACATGATGAGGTCGAGCGTGAAGCCGTTCGCGGGCCCTGGCGCGACGCCGAGCAGGGCGGTCATCTTTTCCTCCTGCACGCGCGCCATCGCCTTCCACACGGAGTCCTGCGAATAGCCGATGCTGTCTGGGTTGTGCAGCATCAGGCAGTCGAAATGGTCCGTGCGGCAGCGCTGGAGCGAGCGCTCGGTGGCCATGCGCACGTAGTCGGGGAAATCACGCGGCTGGCGCAGGCGCGGGTCGGTGAAGCGCGGGAAGCCCTTCTGCCCGTCGCGCGCGCCGCCGTAGAAGTCGTGGCCGATGATGCCCACGAGGCAGTAGCTGTCGCGCGGCAGGCCGGCGAGTGCGCGCCCGATGGCTTCGTCGGCGGCGCCGCTGCCGTAAACGTCTGCGGTCATGAAGGTGCGGATGCCCTTGTCGTAGGCGCGGCGGATGCAGGCGTCGAAGCGCGCCTCGTCAATCGCCTCGCCGAAGTTCATGTATCGGCCGCCGTTCCAAGTGCCGTAGGCTGTGCGTGTGACATTCATAGTGTGGGGCGACTTTCTTAAGCCTCGAGCGCGGGTGCGCAAAGGCGGATTTTGGCGGCGACTGAAACGGCGGCTTGAATTGCGGTCACCATTTTCAAGGGGCGGAGTGCCGGGCCTCAGCCATTCGGCACGAGCTTGTCGAAGATTCCGCCAAAGCCGCCGCTGCTGAAAAGCACCGCGACATCGCCCGGGCGGGTGATGTCGCCGAGGCGTGCGACAATTGCATCCACCCCGGCCTCAGCGAACGATGGTTTGCCGCCCGAACTCAGCTCGCTGGCAATCGCGGCGGGCTCGAGCGCCTCGCCCGGCCCGAATCGCTCCGGACGATCGACCGGGCCGATGATTGCGCCGTCGGCATGGGCGAGTGCATCCGTGAGGTCGCGCTGAATCGCAGCGCGGCACATCGTGTTCGAGCGCGGATCCACCACCGCCCACACCCGTGCGCCGGGGAAGCGGTGCCGCAGCGCCTTGAGCGTCTCGCGGATGTTTGTCGGATGCTTGCCGAAGTCCTCGACGATCTTCACGCCGTTCGTCTCGCCGCGCACGACCTGCCGCCGCTTCACTCCCTGAAATGCCGCCAGCGCGCGCCTCGCCGTGTCGAGCGGCACGCCGCAGTGATGCGCCGCGAGGATCGCCATCGAGGCGTTGCGCACATTGATCTCGCCGACCATCGGCACCGCAAACCGCTCGCCGAGGAGCGTGAAGTGCGAAGCCTCCGGCTCGTGCCGCAAACCCGTCGCGCGGAATTTTTCATCCGCATCCGGACCGAGGCCCGCGGCGATCTTCGTCTTCGTCCGCGAGGGCTCCGCGACATCCCGCACGTTCGGATCGTCGGCGTTGAAAATGAGCGCGCCATTTTCGGGCAGCACGCGGATGAGGATGCCGAACGCCTTCTTCACCGCAGCGAGGTTCTCGTAGATGTCCATCTGGTCGAGTTCCACCGCGTTCAAAATCGCGAGGCTCGGCAGGTAGTGCGCAAATTTCGGTCCCTTGTCGAAGAACGCCGTGTCGTATTCGTCGCCCTCGAGCACGGTCAGCTCCGAGCTGTGCAGGCTCGCGCCTTTGCCGAGATCCTCCGCGATGCCCCCAATCATGAAGGCCGGGTCGAGCCCCGCCGTGCGCAGGATGTGCGTGAGCATCGCGGCCGTCGTCGTCTTTCCATGCGTGCCCGCCACGACGAGATTTCGCCGTCCGCGCAGGAAAAAATGCCGCAGCGTTTCCGGCAGCGACTGGTATGCGAGCCGGCGGTTCAGCACTTCCTCCAGCTCCACGTTTCCGCGGCCGATGGCGTTTCCGACGACCACGAGGTCCGCGTCGTCCGGGATGTTCGCCGGCGCGAAGCCCTCCTTCAGCACGATGCCGCGCTCGCGTAAAAAATCCGACATCGGCGGATACACGCCCTTGTCCGAACCCGTGACGATGAAGCCCTGCTCCTGCATCGCCGCCGCCACCGCGCCCATCGCCGTGCCGCAGATGCCGAGGAAGTGGACGTGACGGACTTGCTGGTTCATTGGCGGATTCGTGGAAAAGGCGCGCACGCTAGCGGCCACGCGCGGCAGGGCAAGCACCGCTCACTTTCGCCGCCGGAAATCACCCGGAGTCAAACCGCAGTATTTCCGGAACACGCGGCTGAAATACTGGCTGGAGCCAAAGCCCGTCTCCATCGCGATGTCCGTGATGCTCCGGCGCGAATCGGTGAGCAGCGCCTTCGCCTGCTCGATGCGGTGGCGCTGCAGGAAGTCGTTCGGCGAAAGTCCGGTTTCGCTTTTGAAAATCTCGAACATCCGCGCGCGTCCGAGGCCGAGGTGCGCCGCGAGTTCGTTCATCTGCACGGCATCGCCGTGGCGCGAGCGCAGGAATGCCTGCGCCGCCGCGACCATCTGAGTGGCGCCGGCACGCTCACGCGTGCCGAGCAGCCGCGCCGCCTCCATGATGGCGAGGCAGATCACGGCGCGGAGCTGCGGCTTCACGTCGCTGCGCGCGCGCCCCTGCCGGAAAATGAGCACCAGTTCCGCGAGGCGCGCGATGATTCCGCGCAGCTCGCGGTTCATCGTCCGCACGCCGGGCGGCTGTGGGCGCAGCTGTGCGCAGAGGCGCGCAAGTTCCGGCGGCGCGAATGGACTGTTCTCGTGCGCGCGTCTGCGCTCCGGCTGGAAGAGGATTCCGCAGAGGACGGAAGGGGAGCGGATGTCGTGCCTCCCACGGTGCCGGGCGTGGTTCGGAACGAACAGAAACTGGCCGCCGCAGAGATCGAGCGCATCCGCGTCCTGAAACTCATAGGACGTCGCACCCTCGAGCAGGAAGATGAGCTCGAAGCCGTCGTGCTCATGCCACGCGATGCGCTGGGCGCTCCGGCTGCGGATGCTGCCGACGGCCTTCACGAGCGGCAGGCCGATCTCACTGCCGGAAAGCGGCTCCTCCGCGGGCACGCGCGATTCTTGGACGGGCATGGATGTGCATTATTGTCCGACATCCGAAGTCACAAGACGGATTTTCCATCGTCCTCCAAATTCACCGCCGCATGACTCGTCCTCTCTCGGGAATTATCCCGCCCATGATCACTCCGCTTCGGTCGCGCGATGAGCTCGACTGCGCGGGGCTGGAACGCCTGATCGAGCACCTCATCGCTGGCGGTGTCGGCGGGCTGTTCGTGCTCGGCACGACGGGCGAGGCGCCGGCGCTAAGCTACCGTTTGCGCAGGGAACTCGTGGAGCAGACCTGCCGGCAGGTGCGGCGGCGCGTGCCGGTGCTCGCCTGCGTGAGCGACACTTCATTCACCGAATCCCTGAATCTCGCGCGTGCCATCGCCGAAGCAGGCGCGGATGCAGCGGTCGCGGCGCCACCATTTTACTGGCCGCTCGGCGCCTCGGAGATGGACCGCTATTTTGAGCAGCTCGCCGCGGAACTGCCGCTGCCGCTCCTCCTCTACAACATGCCCGCGCTGACGAAAGTGAGCATCCCGTTGGAGACCGTCCGTCGTTCGATGAATAACCCCAAAATCATCGGCATGAAGGACAGCTCCGGCAGCGTCGGCTACCTGCATCAGGTGCTCCGGACGCGCGGCAATCGCAGCGACTGGCCCGTGTTTGTCGGCGATGAGGAGGTGATGGCCTACGGTGTGCAGGCCGGCGCGAATGGCGGCGTCACCGGCGGGGCGAATGTTTTTCCGAAGCTCTATGCCGAGTGCTTCTCCGCCGCAGCCGCCGGGGATACGGAGCGGTTGTGGAAAGCGCAGTCGCTGGTGATTCGCATGGGCGCCCTTTACCGAATCGGCGCGCACGCGTCCGCGGGGATTTGTGGAATCAAATGCGCTCTCTCCTCGCTGGGCATCTGCGACGATTCCGTCGCAGAGCCATTCGATCGCCTGTCCGGCTCCGAGCGCGATCGCGTCGCCGCGTTGCTCGACGAACTTAAGGACGAGGTGCCATGAATCTCACCGCGGCCTTGCGCATCGCGTTTTGAAGGTGCGCGTTTCTCCCCGACTGCAAATGAATCTCCCTCTATGAAAGTCTCCCTCGGTCTCGATTTCGGCACGGAAAGCGTGCGAGCGGTGCTTGTGGATTTGCGCGGGCGCGAACTCGCCACTGCGGTCGCAAAATATCCGCACGGGCAGATCGTCGAGTCGCTGCCCGGCTCGAAGAAACAACTCCCGCCACTCTACGCGCTCCAGCATCCGTTGGACTGGATTGAGTCAGCCGCGAAGGCGACGCGCGGCGCATTGCGTCGGGCGAAAATCACCGCGAGCGATGTGCTCGGCATCGGCGTGGATTTCACGAGCTGCACGATGCTCCCGACGAAGCGCGACGGCACGCCGCTCTGCCTGCTGAAGCCGTTCGCCGCCGAACCGCTCGCGTGGCCGAAGCTGTGGAAGCACCACGGCGCGCAGGCGCAGACGGACCGCATCAACGCCGTCGCCCGCGAGCGTGGTGAAAAGTTTCTCGAACGCTACGGCGGCATCATCGGCCTTGAATGGTTTTTCCCGAAGATGCTCGAGACGCTCGAACTCGCGCCGCGCGCCTACGATGCGGCGGAGGTGTGGCTTGAAGCGGGGGATTGGTTCGTGTGGCAGCTCGTCGGCGGCGCGGCGGATTCGCTCCCGCGCTCGACGTGCCAGGCGGGCTACAAGGGCATGTGGAGCGCGACGGACGGCTATCCGTCGGACGATTTTCTGCGCGCGGTGAATCCGAAGTTTGCGCGCGTGGTGAAGGACAAAATGCCCGGTCGCCTGCTCGCGCCCGGTGTTTCCGCGGGCGGACTCACCGCGGCGATGGCAAAAAAGCTCGGCCTGCGCGCAGGCATGCCGGTCAGCGCGGCCATCATCGATGCGCACGCGGGCGTCCCCGGCGCGGGCGCGGCGGAGCCCGGCACGCTCGTGCTCGTGATGGGCACCAGCTCGTGCCACATGCTGAACAGTGAGGTGGAGCGCAGCGTCCCCGGTGTCGCAGGCGTCGTGAAGGACGGCATTATCCCCGGCTTCTTCGGCTACGAAACTGGCCAGGCCGCCGTCGGCGATGCGTTCGACTGGCTGCGCAAGCTCACAGGCCAGCGCGATTTCTCCACGCTCGGCCGCGAGGCCGCCGCGCTGCCGCCCGGCGCGGCAGGCGTGAGGTGCGTGGACTGGTTCAACGGCTGCCGCACGCCGCTGATGGACGGCACGCTCCACGGCGCGTTCGCAGGCCTCGCGCTGCACCATCGCCCTGCGCACCTCTACCGAGCGTTGCTCGAAGCGTCGGCGTTTGGCGTGCGCTGGATTGTCGAAGTGCTCCGCGACGGCGGAGTGCCCGTGAAGAAGTTCGTCGCGACCGGCGGCCTGCCGCATCACAACCCGCTCGTCGTGCAGGTCTATGCCGACGTGCTCGGTGAGAGCATCACCGTGCATCCGAGCAAGCAGGGCCCCGCCCTCGGCGCGGCGATTCTCGGCGCGCTCGCCGCCGGTGCTTTCAAATCTCCCGGCGACGCCATCCGCGCGATGGCCGTGCGAAAAGGGGCCGCCGTTTTCAAACCAAACCGCTCACACCGCTCCGCCTACGATGTCCTCTACCGCGAGTATCGCCGACTCGGTGGTTTTCTTTCCGGGGAGCCACACCGCTAAATGAGCCGCCTTCTCGCGCTTAGTTCGCTCCTCGCCTTCCACGCCCTCGCCGATGAGCCGCTGTGGATTGGCGGCATCGACTTGTCGAAGAATGAAAACATTCCCTTCATCCAGGCCGAGCACCGCGTCATCGACGCGTGTGAGCTAGGTGAGTATCAGTTCACCCTCGGCGCGGACATTATGTTTCACGGCGGCGAGTTCATCGCGCAATGGGCGAACAGCCGTCTGGAGGAAAACGATGCCGAGTCGCTCGTGCGTGCGCGCCGCTCCAAGGACGCGGTGACGTGGAGCGATCGTGAAATCATCGCGCCGGGCTTTGAAGGCCCCGGCTACCACTCGCATGGCGTGTTTCATTCGCACGCGGGTCAGCTCTGGAGCTTCAATGCGCAACATCGCCAGCAGAAGGTGAACAACGGTTATTTCCAAGGTTTGCGCACGGATGCCTTCCTCTGGAAACCCGACACGAAGAAGTGGGAGCCGCAGGAGATCAGCGGACTCGATGCCTTCTGGCCTCTTTGCCAGCCAGTGAAACTCGCTAATGGCAAGTGGATCATGGCTGGAGCGCGGAATGCCGCGAAGACCGTCGTTCCCGCCGTGGCGATCTGCGATGACGACCGCATGACGCCGTGGAGATTGGTCACGATTCCACACGCCGCCGACCTCGCACCTGATCAGATCTGGGGCGAGACCACCGTTAGCGTGGAGGGCTCGCGCGTGCTCGCCATCGTGCGCAATCGCAAAAAGGGCGGCATCGGCTTCTGGTCGTCCATTAGCACTGACCATGGTGAAACGTGGCCCGTTCTGACGGAGAGCAACATCCCGCATGGCGGCGGTCGTCCTGTGCTCGGCCGCTTGAAGGACGGCCGACATTTCCTGGTCGCCAACATGCGCAGCCGAAACACGCTCATTCTCGCACTGACCAAGCCCGGCACCTTCGCATTCGACCGCCTGTATCGCCTGCTCGACAAGCCCTCGCCACCCGTGCGCATGCCGCCGGCTGGCGCTAAACGCTCCCAATGGGGCTACCCCAGCGCCATCGAGCACGATGGAAAGCTCTTCATCGTCTATTCTGCCACGAAGGAAGCCACCGGTCTCACGGTCGTCGATCTGGCGCGGACGAAGTGAGCCTCATCATGCCAGCCTGTGCTGTTACCATAACATCATCTCCGAGCGCCTTTGATCCCACAGGGCACGCCAAAGCTCCGTTTCGTCAGTCACGGCAAAACCGTTCATCACCTTATGTCGCACCGGCACCTTCTCCCTCTCCTCGTCACGTATGGATTGCTCGTCAGCCAGCTCTTTGCTCAAACATCGTCGCCAGCCGATGGCGAGCGCACACTCTACAACGGCATCGTGCTTCCCGAGGTCTGGCCGCCTCGCGATGGCGATGTGATGTCGGTGGAGCCGATGAAGGTGCGGTATCTGGCGAATCCGCCGAAGGTGATTCCCATCGACGTGGGACGGCAGTTGTTCGTGGATAACTTCCTCATCGAGCAGACGGATCTGGCACGCACCTATCATGCGGCGGAGAAATACACGGGCAATCCCGTGCTCAAGGCCTCGACCAAGGAGGAACTTCTGGTCCGCGAAGATTCCGGCCCATTGAAAAACGCCAGCGGAGGCACTGTGGCGCTGCTGCACGGAGGCGCGTTCTACGATCCGGCGGATCACTATTTGAAGCTGTGGTTCTCCGGCGGCACCAGCCTGCACTTTGACATGGCTCGCAGCCGCGATGGCATTCACTGGGAGAGGGGCCCGGATAAAATTGGCAACCCGGCAACCGTCGTGCCGGTCAACGACTGCTTCTGGCTCGATCTGGAGGCCCGCGATCCCGCGCAGCGGCTGAAGCTGCAAGCCGTCGCACGAGCCAAGCCTAGCGAGCAGCATCTGCACAAGGTCGAACTCAGTCCGCTCTACCATGCGTTTTTCACGTCGGCGAATGGAGCCAAGTGGTCCGACGCCGTTCCCTCAGGCAACTCCAGCGACTACAGCTCGTTCTTCTACAATCCCTTCCGCAAGCGCTGGGTTTACAGCATCAAGGCAAGCGTGCCGCCACGTCATCGCTTGCGCCGTTATGCGGAGTCGGCGGAGTTCGCCACACCGGACATTTTCAATACCTCCGTGTTCTGGGTGGGCGCGGACAAGCTCGATAAACCCGATCCAAAGGTCGGCGACACACCTCAACTCTACAGCCTTGGCGCGGTGGGCTATGAGAGCCTCATGCTCGGCATGTTTTACATCCACGTCGGACCGCACAACACCGTGTGCCAGAAGTTGAAAAGCCCGAAGCACATCGATCTGAAGACCGGATTCAGCCGCGATGGCTTCCACTGGGATCGCCCGTTCCGCGAGCCCTTCATCGCCTCCACACGCACCGAAGGCGCGTGGGACAAAGGCTACGTCCACAGCCCCGCTGGCATTCTCTTTGTCATGGGGGACAAGCTTATCTTCCCCTACTCCGGCTGTTCCGGCACTGCGCCAGATGGATGAAAGGGCATGTATGCCGGGCAAAGCATCGGCCTCGCGATGCTGCGACGCGATGGCTTCGCCTCCATGGATGCAGGTGCAAAGACCGGCACGCTCACGACACGTCCCGTCCTATTCAAAGGCGAGCATCTCTTCGTGAACATGCACGCGCCCGATGGCGAATTGCGCATCGAAGCTCTCAATGAAGACGGAAAAGTGATCGCAGCCTCTGAAGCCTCACGCGGCGACAGCACGAAGCAGCTCATCCGATGGAAAGACTCAACTTCACTCGCCAAACTCAGCGGCAAGCCCGTGCGCTTCCGATTCCATCTCACGAACGGCCAGCTCTACGCGTTTTGGGTCACGCCCGATCCGAATGGCGCGAGCTTCGGCTACCTCGGCGGCGGCAGCCCGGAGGCGAATGGTGTGCGCGACATGCCACCTCCCACGAAACCGTGAAGGTCAAGCCTGCGTCATTTGCCGCGCACTCCATTTTCGCCCCTTTCTCATGAACCTTCGCCCTCTCTTCATCACGCTGATCTGCGTTGCTCAACTGCACGCCCAGGACATCACCACGCGTTTGCTCACGCTGAACGCCAACTTGCTCAACCTGCCCGTGTGCAATGGCGCACCAAAGCAGATGGTGAAGCTCGAGGTCGGCGGCATCCGTGTGGAAGGAACACTTCTTCACGTGGCTCGACACACTGCAATGAAATCATCACTCTCATTGCAGGAAGCGCGCTGGGCTTTTCTCTTACCGAACGCGATTGATTGGAACGGCGACGGCACGCTCGACCTCGTCACCGGCGACATCACGGGCAACTACCTCATCTATCTCAATCGCGTCACGAAGACGCAGCCGAAACTCGACGCCGCGCGTCCGCTCAACTGTGACGGCATCGACCTCCACGGCATGTGGCGCTGTCGTCCTGCGCTCGCGAAAATCGGCGACCGCATCGCGCTCGTCATCGTCGATGGCGACGACCACTTTCACCTCTACTGGCGCATCGACGACTACAACCTCGCTGACGGCGGCAAGCTCATGCTCGACGACGGCAAGCCCATAGGCACCAGCGGCGGTCCCGGCGGCATGAGCGGCCGATGCAAACTCGACTCTTCGATTGGAATGGCGACGGCGCTCTCGACTTCGTCATCGGCACTGGACGCGTCGTCTCCATCCCCGACCGCGAGACCGGCCTCCCCATGCCGACCATCGGCAAGAAAACCCTCGGCACGCCTTTGCTCATGCTCAACACCGGCACCAACGAGCGCATGAAGTTCGCCCGCCCCGTGCCTTTCCGCGATCGCGAAGGCATCATCATCCAACCCGGCGGTGCGCATGAGACGGGTGCCGTCGGCACCATGCTCGGCAAAGACGGACCGAATCTGCTCATCTGCAATGAAGCAGGGCGCATGTTCCTGCTGCCTGGGAAACAACTCTCCACGAAGCCTTGAGATGGTCCCGAACGTCACAATTCATAATGCATCAGCAGTTTGCTGCAAACCAACCGGATGCTCCACTCCCTCCACTCACCTATGAAAAGCTTGATTCTTGGGCTCCTTGTTGCCGTGTCTCTTCAAGCCGAGCCCATCACGAACTCCATCGGCATGAAACTGGTGCCGGTTGCGCCGGGCAGCTTCATGATGGGGCAGGATGGACCGGCGGCGGATTACAACGTGAAGAAGCACGCGGAGAAGTTCGACGATGCAGACTGGGACGAGAAACCAACGCACCGCGTGACGATCACCCAGCCGTTTCACCTCGGCGCCATGGAAGTCACGGTCGGGCAGTATCGGCAATTCGATCCTAAGCATCGCGGGCAGAACGACGATGATGCAGTTACCGAAGTCAGCTGGAACGACGCGGTGGCGTTCTGCGAATGGCTCTCGAAAAAGGAAGGGCGCACCTATCGCCTGCCGACGGAGGCGGAGTGGGAGTTCGCCTGCCGCGCAGGCACGAAGACGCTGTTTCACACCGGAGACCAGTTGCCGAAGGAGTTCCATTCGTGGCCAACGGACAGGGGATTACGCGACCGGTTTTTCCCCGACAACCAACTACCGCCGGAGTATCTGCCCAAGAACGCGAAGCTTTCGCTGAAGGTCGGGCACGCGCCGGCGAACGCGTGGGGACTCTTCGACATGCACGGCAACGTCGCCGAGTGGTGCGCGGATTGGTATGGGCCTTACGAAGTCGGCGAGCAGATCGACCCGCTCGGACGCGTGGATGGTGATTTCCGCGTGATTCGCGGAGGCAGTCATTCCGTGCAGACTCGCCTGCTGCGCTCGGCCAATCGCACCGCGTGGCTGCCCCAAACGAGCAGCGATAAAACGGGCTTCCGCGTCGTGCTCGGCGAGTGGCCGAAGGGAAAGTTCCTACCGCTCCCCGCGCCGCCGCTCAACGCGCAGAGCGTTTCGCAAACCGTCCCCAAAGTTCAGATGGCTTCGCCGGAAACCCCGTTCTTCTCCGGACCGAAGCCGTTCGTGAAGATTCCCACGAACTCGTTCGGCCCTTTGTTTTCCACGCACAATCACAGCCCCGGCATCGCGGAGTGCCCGAACGGCGATCTGCTCGCGGTTTGGTATTCGTGCGTCGATGAGGCTGGCACGGAACTGAATAACCTCGCCAGCCGTTTGCGCTTCGGCGCGAGCGAATGGGAGCCCGCTTCACTCTTCTGGGACGGCGCGGACATCAACGACCACGCGCCGAAGCTTTGGTGGGATGGCAAGCAGACGCTCTATCACTTCGCGCGCGGTCAGTTGGAAAACATCGTCCGCACTTCCACCGACAACGGCGCGACGTGGAGCAAGGCTCAAGTGATCCAGCCCGTGAGCGAAATCGGCAACGCCATCCTCCGCACGCGAGACGGAGTGATTCTGATGACGCAAGACACCACGATCACGAGTCTCACGAAGAGCACGGACGGCGGCAAAACCTGGACCTCGCATTTCATCGAGGACAAGAAACTCGCGAATCGCAACGGCAGTCCCGCGCGACACGCAGGAATTCACGCGCCCATCGTCGAGCTTACAGACGGTCGCTTGATGACCTTCGGACGCCTCAACACTCCGGAGGAGCAGGCGAAGTTCAACTTCAGGACGCCCGCGAGCTTCTCCCGCGACGGTGGCCTGGCGTGGATGCACGCGCCGACCGAGTTTCCCGTCATCAGCAGCGTGCAGCGTCAGGTGCTTATGCGCCTGCAGGAAGGTGCACTGTTGTTCTGCTCCTTCACCGATCACTCCGCCAACGCACGCAACCCCCAAGGCATGAAGTTCAAAAGCCGGAACGGCGAGTTCAACGGCGCGGGCCTGTTCGCAGCGGTTTCGTTCGACGACGGGAAAACCTGGCCACACCGGCGCCTCATCACGCCCGGTGGCCCGGTGCGCACCGTGAACGGGATCGATCGGAACATGTTTCCGCTCAGCGATACTCGCGCCGAGCACAATGGCTATCTCGCCGCGACGCAGACGCGCGACGGCCGCATTCAACTCATCACCAGCCGTAATCACTACGTCTTCAATCTCGCGTGGCTGAAGACGCTGGCGGAGACGCCGTGAGTTCCTTTCCCATGATCACTCGTAGCCTGCGTGTCCTATTGATTGTTCTGCCGCATCTGCTTTCGGCGCAGGAAGCGCCGCGGCTCGACAGCGCCAACCCACGTTCCGATTCGGCTGACGCGACGACGCTGAAGCCTGCGAGTCGCAAGAATGTGGTCATCTACATGGAAGCTGGGCGTTACGGCGGCTGGCCGGCGAATCACGGGCTGTGGCAGTGGGGCGATGAACTCGTTGTCGGCTTCACGTCGACTTGGTATCGCGAGACGACGACGGACCATCGCATCGACCGCACGAAGCCAAGCTACGAAATCCAGGCGCGCAGCGTAGACGGCGGCAGGACGTGGAAGACGGAGAGCGTGCTGCCTTTCGCTGACAAGAAGACGGAAGCGAGGCCGGCCGCGCTGCGGGAGCCGCTCGATTTCACCGCGCCGAACTTCGCGCTCATGTTCCGCTTCGGCGGACTGCATGCGGGGCCGTCGTGGTTTTACACGAGCACGGACCGCTGCAAGACGTGGCGCGGGCCGTATGTGTTCGCGGTCGAAGGCGTGGACGGCATCTGCACGCGCACGGACCTCATCGTGCTCGGGCCGCGCGACTGCATGATGTTTGGCAGTTGCAGGAAAATGAACGATGGCAAAGAAGGCCGCGTCTTCTGTGCGCGCACGACCGATGGCGGTTTTTCGTGGAAGCTCGTGTCGTTCATCGGCGATGAGCCGGCTGCGGGGGATTTCGCCATCATGCCGAGCACGGTGCGCACGAAGAGCGGCGCGCTGCTCACGACGATTCGCCGCGGCAAGCCGGGCTACAACATCGAGCTGTTTCGCAGCGACGACCTCGGCAAGACGTGGACGCGTGTGAGCGACGTGAGCGGCAACATCGGCGGCAATCCGCCCGCGACCGTGCTGCTGCCCGATGGTCGCCTGTGCGTGACCTATGGCTACCGTCGCAAGCCTTACGGCATCCGCGCGCGCATCAGCGCCGACGAAGGCAAGACGTGGCTGCCCGAAGTCGTGATTCGCGACGATGGTTTTGACGGCGACCTTGGCTACCCGCGCGGCCTCGTGCGACCGGATGGCAAAATTTTCACCGCTTACTATTACAGCGGCCCGCGTGGCGAAGACCGCGCCATCGAAGGAACTTTCTGGACGCCGCCTTCGGGCAAGTAGGCGGTCGTGGATGGTAGCGTGATGCTCGAGCGTTCGAGCGAGACGGAAGTCTTGGTGGCTGAGACCACCGCCGGTGAACGTCTGCTCCGAGCCGAGCCTGCCGATGATCTGTCTGTGTCGCGTCAGTGCGACAGCTTCTCGATCCACTCCGCGATTTTTTCGCGACGACGGTGCAGATCGGTGGCGCTGGCTTTTTCATCCGTTTCGATGGCGGCCGCGGTCTCGCCGTCGCCGCCGAGTTTCACGGCGTCGCGCGCGATTTCCGCGAGGAATTTCTCCGCTTCGGTGTTCGGGTGCTGTTTCAGCAAGTCGCGCAGCAGCAGCAGGTATTCGTAGTCGTCGCAGCTTTCGCGCATGAGTTCCCAGCGCAGGCTTGGCAGTGGCGCACCGGTGAAGGGCCGCGGATAGAACATGTGGCCCATTCCCCAGACGGTCGCGCCATTGAACGCGGGATAGACGAAGACTGGCCCCTCCCAAGCGCGCTGGTAGCTGCCGAGCGTCTCGAACGTCAGCCAGCCACGCGCGCCAATTTTCCAGGCGAGCCAGCCGAAGCTGCGCGCGCTCACGGCGGGGAAGTCGATGAAGGTGCGGTAGTTGTCGCAGAAGGTGAAGACCTCGCCGTGCTTATCGGCGCGCTCGCGGGCGGTGCTGGCGTGGCGGAGATTGCGCAGGCACCAGTGGTCGATGAAGCCGTTCAGCCCCTCCGCCGGGTCGGCGGTGCAGAAGGTGCGCAGGCCGGGCGCGACCTCGCGCACGAAGCCGACATAGTTGCGAATGACCTCGTAGTTGTTCGCCGGTGTGTCGTTTTGGCGGTCGTCAGTGTGGTAGGTGTAGGGCTCGTCCATCGTCGCGATGAACGCCCGGTCGAGCCAGCCGTTGCGTTTCAGCACGCCGTGCATGTGCCGCAGGTATGCGCCGAAGAGCGCCGTAAATTCGGGAGTCAGCTTTCGGTCGGCCTGGCAGATTTTCGCGCCGAGCCAGCGCTGGTTCGTGACCGCCGGGTAGTGGTAAAGAAAATAGATCCCCTGCGCGAGTGCGGGCTCCGGCGAGAAGCCCCACACCGGCACGAACACATGCGAGCCGCCGCTCGCGAAGCATTTCGTGACCGCCGCCTCCCACGCGCTGCTGTCCACGTTGAGAGAGCCCTGAGTGTCGAGCTTCAGCTTGGGCGATGGGATCAGCGGCTCGGGCATCTGGCGATGTTCGATGAAGCTGGTCTGAAGCGCCTCGACCGCCGCGGGCGTGCGCTGCGAATCGGGAAGCACACGCAAATTGGCGAAGCTCGTGTTGAGCAATGACGAGCGCCCGGGCAGTGCGAACGAGCGCACGGTGACCGCGAGTTTGATCGTGTCCTCGTTGACCACATTCGCGGGCATCCAGGGTTCGCGGCGGAAGATGACCTTCAGCGTGCCGTCGTAGCGTCCGGGTGCGGCGTCGCGCGGCACTTTCAGCGTCAGCAGAAACTGCACGTTGCGCCCCGGGCGAGCGTCGCCTTTGCCCGGCATGAGCGGATCGGGATAGCGACCGGTGCCGACGGGGTAGGGCATCGCCTGCTTCATGCGCGTGCCGCTCGGCTCATCCACGTGAACGTAGCCGATGAGCATCGCGGAGAGCGTGCTCGATGGAATGACCGCGCCCCCCGCCTGCCGGAAGTCGGATGCCTTCACCTCGATCTCGCGCAGCGGCACATTCGAGCGCAGGGCGATTGCGAATGTCTCGCTCTCACCGCGCGCGGCCGAGATGGACAAGGCATCGGCCAGAGGCCCCTTCGGCAAGTCGTCGTCGTCCTTGATCTTCTCAACCGGGTAGGAGGCAAACACGCGATGCTGCCAGCCCTCGACGAGCTGCGTGGCGGCGTGCAGCGAAGTGGCGAGCAGCAGGCTGGGAAAGAGGGCGCGGAGGAACATTGGATGGAAATTCGGAGCGGAAATTTGATATCGGCGGCGACGAGTCGTCTCACGCCATTCCCGCGAAGGGAATTCTCTTTGCCATGCTCGGAGAATCGCCGTTTCGTGCCGCGGAAATTTGTCCACCCCATGAAACTGTTGCACCTCGCCCTCGCCGCCCTTTTGCTGCTCCCGCATCATCTCTTCGCGTGGGGTGAGCCGCACCACGCGATCACGCGGGCCGCGGTGAATGTGCTGTCGGACGCGGAGAAGCAGCAGCTCGGCGATGAGGCGAAGGCGCTGGCCGACTCCTACTGTCTGATTCCGGACAACGTGTATTCGGACAAGGCGAACGCGAAGTATGCTGCGATGGAGTCGCACCCGGGCGTGACGTATCTCCAGTTCCTGCATCTGCCGACGACGCAGGCCGAGTATGGCGAGGTGACGCGCTATTTCATGGAGAAGGCCGTGACCGCATTGCGGGAAGGGCGGCTCACCGATGCGGCGAAATTCATGGGCACGATCTGCCATCAAATCGAGGACTACGGCAGCCCGTCGCACACGATGCCGGGCGACAACCAGTTCACGCTACTCCAGCAATTTCTCCCGCCCACCGAGCGCATGAAGGACCAGCTCATGCATCCTGCGAATGAGAACGGAACTTTCTCCGTGAGCATCGAAGGCTACGTGCCGCGACTGCTCGGCACGTCGGTGGATGAGGCCGCGTGGCGCCTCATGCATCGCATGAATGAGGGCATCATCAACGCGCGCTCCACGACGATCCCGATCATGCAGGCGCACTACGCGGGCGACCTCGATGCGGTGGTGAAGCACCAGCTTCGCGCCGCGACGGTGGATGCGCAGATCGTGGCCGATGCGCTGCACACGATGCTCTGCCTCGGCGCGCAGAAGTTCGACGCGAAGGCCGAACAGTCGCTGCAGCGTGTGTCGCTCAGCACTTTCTGGCCGACGGAAGCGGTCAATCTTCACTATCCGCAGACGCAGTTTTTCGGCGCGCCCTACTGGGGCTATCCGCGCGCCGGCGTGATCCTCGAGCAAGGCACGAAGGCGGTGCCGCTGAAGCTGCGGCTCGCCGATGGCGAGAAGGTATTCGCCGACGGACTCAGCGCCGGCATGGGCCGGACGCTCACTTTCCTGCTGCCGAAAGGTGTCTTCACGCGCTTCAGCGTCATCGCCGGCTTGCATCCCGAGTTGGGTGCGAAAGGCCGCGTGGAATTCACGATCAACGGCGATGGCAAGCCGCTGAAATCTGTGACGCTCGCCGGCACCGACGCCGCGCAGACGATCGAGTGCGACATCACCGGCGTGAAGGAACTGCAACTCGCCCTCGCCAGCCGCACGACAGAATCGAAGAGCAACTACGCCATCTGGGCGGAGCCGGGTTTGCTGAAGAAGTGAAGGCACACGCCGTCCGCGGGTCTGCGTCGCGCGATTTTGATGCGGCGTTGTCGCGCGCGCGGGCTTCTCGTCAGCGCTTCGGCAAGTCTGCGGACACCGCTTTTTCCCCGCGCAGCACGCGGCCGATTTCACCGGTGAGCCAGAGGTAGTGGTCGCTGGGCAGGCCTTCGTTTGTGACGAAGACATTCGTGCCGACGGGGACGTCGTCTGCGCATTTGAAGATGGCGGTGCCTTCGTCCATCTCGTCGAACATCGCGACGTAGAGCATGTCCGCGCCGAGCCGAATGCGCTGCATCGCCTGCGACCAGAGGAAGCGCCCGCCGAGGCGCGGGATGGCGTTGAAGGTCGCCTCCTGCTTGCGGAAGGACATCATGTTTTTCCAACTGAAGCCTGGGAAGACGACGGGCAGGTAGCCTTTGCCGCGCGCCTTGCACCACGCGGCGTCATCGGTGTGGACCTGCGCGATCTGGCGCTCGGCGTCGGCGGGTGTGCCGTAGCGACCGACAGCCCACGGGCTGATGATGCCAGCGAGGTCGAGCGTCGTGTGCAGGCTCGGGTCTTTCACCGCATCGCGGTCGAGTGTGCGCCAGCCATAGGGCACACCGGCCATGACCGTCGTGCCGCCGAATTCCGGATTGTCGCGCAGGAAACGGAACAGCGCCGCGCATTCCTCGATCGGGTAGTCGCGCCGGTCGTTGAAACCGATGCCCCACACCGCCACGACGGGCCGTCCACCGTGGCGTAGGTAATGCGGGTCGTCCATCACGTGGAGCTGGTTGCGCAGCCGCTTCCAGTCCTGCATCACCACGCTCTCGATTTCGCCGCGACGCAAGCCAGTGAGGTCATACATCACCGCCCACGTGCGCCCGGTTTTCGCGGAAGCGGAGCGCACATTCTCCAGCACGCGATCGTTGAATGCGCGCGACTTCTCGCCCTTCAGCACCGTGCCGAACCGCTGGAGAAACACGCCGTCGATGCCGTAGGTGCGCATCCACTCGAAGTGCCGCTGCACGGTCTTCGGCACCGCCGAGCTGAACACCGCTGCGGGCTTCCCATCGGCGAGGCGCAGCGGTGACTCGAAGAGTTCGTCTTTGTCCAGTTCACGCACATCGGGCCAGAGGTCGATCGTGCAGGTGCCTCCCGGCGTGAAAGTGTAATGCCCCCAGCCGATGCCCATGCCGTCGCCCGGCGCAGCGAACCAACCTTGGTAGCCGCACATGACCTTTCCCGTGAGCGTGTCGCCGGGTTTGTTCTGCGCGAATGCGGAGAGCGCGCCGCCAAACACTGCGAGGATGAGAACGACAAGCGGCGGGTGAAGTCGGAAGCGCATCGGGATAGGGCGAAGCAGACACGGATTTATGCTCGTCGCGAGGGTGAATCGCGCGAAACACCCATTGACGGACACCCTCGCAAACAGAAACAAGAGTCCCACCGATGCCTTCCAAAACGCTCAGCAAAAACACCGTTCAACTCGTCGCCAGCGGCGACCTGCGTCTCTCCGCCAACCAAGTCTGCTGGCCTGCGCAGGCCGCGATGGAGAAGGCGCTCGGCGTGGCGCTTTCCGCCGAGGGCTTCAAGGTGGTGCGCGCACATCCGTTCGATGCGAAGGCGAAGCATGGCTTCATCGATTCGCAAAAGATGGGGCTCGAGGTGTTCCGCAAAGTTGACCCGGACGCGCCGCTCATCGTCGCGGAGGCGGTGTGGCAGTATTCGCATCACGTGCTAGCTGGGCTCACGACGCATCGCGGGCCGATTCTAACGGTTGCGAACTGGAGCGGGCAATGGCCGGGGCTTGTCGGCATGTTGAATCTCAACGGCTCGCTCACGAAGGCAGGCGTGCGTTACTCGACGCTTTGGAGCGAGGATTTCACCGACACCTTTTTTCGCTCGAAGCTGCGCCAATGGTTGAAGAACGGGCGCATTACGCACGACACGTCGCACGCACGGCCGCTGGAGAAAGTGAAAGTGCCCGCGGGCGCGGCGAAGCTCGGCGAGAAGCTCGCCACGCAGTTGCGCAGCGAGAAGGCCATCCTCGGAGTGTTCGACGAGGGCTGCATGGGCATGTTCAACGCCATCATTCCCGACCATGCGCTGCATGCGTGCGGCGTGTTCAAGGAGCGCCTCAGCCAGTCCGCGCTTTACGCCGAGACGATGCGCGTGCCGAACGCCGAGGCCGACGCGGTGCGCGCGTGGCTGGAGAAGAAGGGGATGAAATTTCACACCGGCCCGAAGCACGAGCGCGACCTCACCGACGCGCAGATTCGGTTGCAGTGCAAAATGTATGTCGCTGTCGTGCGCATCGCGGATGACTTCGGCTGCGACGCCATCGGCATCCAGTATCAGCAGGGGCTGAAAGACCTGCTGCCAGCGAGCGACCTTGTCGAGGGCACGCTGAACAATGCCGACCGTCCGCCGGTGCGTTCGCGCGACGGAAAGCGCGTGCTCTACGCCGGTCAGCCGGTCACGCATTTCAACGAAGTGGACGAGTGTGCCGGCCTCGATGGCCTGCTCACCCAGCGGGTCCACGCCGCGCTTGGCCAACCGGAGGAGAACACGCTGCACGACGTGCGCTGGGGCGCGGAGTTCGGCGGCGAATACGTGTGGGTGTTTCTCATCAGCGGCGCGGCGCCGGCGGCGCATTTCATCGGCGGATGGAAGGGCGCGGAAGGTTTCCGGCAGCCCGCGATGTATTTCCCGAATGGCGGCTCGACGCTACGTGGTATCAGCAAGCCCGGCGAAATCGTCTGGTCACGCATCTACGTGCAGGACGAAGCGCTGCACATGGACATCGGCCGCGGCGGAGTCGTCACGCTCCCGCGCGAGGAGACGGAGCGGCGGTGGCAGGGCACTACGCCGCAATGGCCCATCATGCACGCGGTGACTTACGGTGTCTCACGCGACCAGCTCATGGCGAAGCACCGGGCAAATCACATTCAAGTCGCCTACGCGAAAGACGCGATAGCCGCGGATGAGTGCATGTTTGCCAAAGCCGCGTTCGCCCGCGCGCTCGGCATGCGGGTGAATGTCTGTGGCACGCTGCGGCGCGGATGACGGGCCCGCGGGCTGCCTGCCGCGCGATGTGCAGAATCATCCGTTCGACGATTGTGAAAGACGCATGTGCACAACTCTGCCAGCCTGCGTCCGCCCTGACACGCCATGAACCCCGCACTCCGCTCCCTCTCCGCACTCGGCCTGCTCCTTTCCATCGTCCCGCATAATGCGCGCGCCGACGGGCTCGAGCGGCTGAAATACAACAACCCAGGGCTCACCGTGGACCTCGGTGTGGGGCTGTGGGCGTTTCCGCTGCCGATGGATTTCAACGGCGACGGGAAATTCGACATGGTCGTGTCGTGCCCGGACAAGCCTTACAACGGCACCTACGCTTTTGAGAATCCCGGCACGGACACGGCGAAGAATGCGCTTCCGGTTTTCCGAGCAGGGCAGCGCATCAGCAAGGGCGCGCAGTTTGCCGGAGTGTCGTATGTGGGCGGCAAGCCGCGCGTGCTCACGCCGGCAACGGAGTTCCCGGATTTTCTCCGCACGGGACTTGAGAACGGCGTGAAGCTGCCGCTGCCGGCGAACGTGCATCCAAACAGGGTGCGCGGGAATTTCTGGCGCTACGTGGACTTCGACGGCGATGGTAAGACGGACCTCGTCGTCGGCTCGGACGATTGGACGGAATACGGCTGGGACAACGCGTATGACGCGAGCGGTCACTGGACGCACGGCCCGCTGCGCGGCTTTGTGTATGTGATTCGCAACACGGGCACGGACGACGCGCCGAAGTGGGAGAAGCCCGTGCAGCTCATGGCGGGCGAGAAGCCGGTGGAAACGTTCGGCTGGCCGTCGCCGTGCTTCGCGGACTTCCGCGGCACTGGAAAGCTCGACCTCATCTGCGGCGAGTTCCGCGACACATTCACGTATTTTGAAAACATCGGCACACGCACCGAGCCGAAGTATGCGCCGCCGCGCAAGGTGAAGACCACCGAGGGCAAGCTGCTCACGATGGATTTGGAAATGATCACGCCGACGGTGATTGATTGGAACAAGGACGGCAGGCCGGACATCATCTGCGGCGACGAGGATGGCCGCGTGGCGTTCATTGAGAACGCGGGAAAGGTGGACGCGAACGGCGTGCCGGTCTTCGCGCCACCGCGCTATTTTCAGCAGGAGGCCGACGACGTGAAGTGCGGCGCGCTCGCTACACCCGTGGGTGTGGATTGGGATGGTGATGGCGCAATGGACATCGTGAGCGGCAACACAGCGGGCTACATCGTGTATTACAAAAACATCGGCGGCCCCGGCGTGGAGAAGCCGAAGTGGGCAGCGCCGAAACTCCTCGAGGCCGATGGAACAGTGATCCGCTTCATGGCCGGGCCGAACGGATCGATTCAGGGCCCGTGCGAGTCGAAGTGGGGCTACACGACGCTGAGCGTGGCGGATTGGGACGGCGATGGACTGCCGGATCTCATCGTGAATTCTATTTTGGGAAAAGTCGTGTGGTTCAGAAACGTCGGCGCGCGCACGCAGCCGAAGCTCTCCGCAGCGCAGCCCATCGAAGTCGAGTGGGATGGCGCACAGCCGTCGCTCGCATGGGGCTGGATGAAGCCCGAGGGCAAGGCGCTGCTCACGCAGTGGCGCACGACGCCGTTTGCAGTGGACTGGAATCACGACGGACTCACCGACCTCGTGATGCTCGACCAGGAGGGCTACCTCGCATTTTTCGAGCGCGCGAAACGCGACGGCAAACTCCTGCTGCTGCCGCCTAAGCGCGTGCTGTGCGATGAAAAGGGCGAGCCGCTCCGGCTGAACAAAGGCACCGCCGGCAAGAGCGGACGCCGGAAAATCTGCGTCACCGACTGGGACGGCGACGGCAAGCTCGACATCCTCCTCAATTCATCGAGCGCGAATTTTCTCCGCCAAGTGGATGCGCACGACGGCAAGTGGTTCTTTAAGGACCTCGGCCCGCTCGTGAAGCAGAACATCGAGGGCCACGACGTGAGCCCGACGGTCGTGGACTTCAACGGGGACGGTGTGCCGGATTTCCTCGGCGGCGCGGAGGACGGGCGCTTTTACTACCTCCGCAATCCGCAGACGAAGTGAGCCGCTGAAACTGCGCGCCGAATCTCCCCGATGAACTCGAATCCCCAACCGACTCTCGCGCGCGGCGCGTGGCTCGCAGTCGCGCTGCTTTTTCCCGTCGCGCTGCTGAACTACCTCGACCGGCAGATGATTGCCGCGATGAAGGTCTCGGTGATGAAGGACATCGCGGACATCGGCACGGAGGCGAACTGGGGGCTGATGCTGGGCAAGTTCAAGTTCGTCTATGCGATTTGCAGTCCGATTGGCGGCTACATCGCCGACCGGTTCAGCCGGAAGCTGACGATCTGCGCGAGCCTTTTCGTGTGGTCTGCCATCACTTGGTGGACGGGCCATGTGGAATCCTATGCCGGCCTGCTCTGGGCGCGCACCCTCATGGGCATCAGCGAGGCGTTTTACATTCCCGCGGCGCTCGCGCTCATCGCGGATTTTCACCTCGGGCACACGCGTTCGCGCGCCATCGGGCTGCACCAGATGGGAATCTACTGCGGCGTGATGATCGGCGGGTTTGCGGGCTATGTCGCCGACTCGCCGGATTTGGGATGGCGGACGGCTTTCAACTACACGGGCCTCGCGGGCGTGCTCTACGCGCTGCCGCTGATTTTCCTGCTGAAGAATCCGGTGCGGAACTCGGCGGGTGAGACGGCGGGGGCGAAACTCTCCGTCGGTCTCGCCGCGCGCGAGCTGCTTTCAAACCGCTCGTTCCTCCTGCTCGTTGCCTACTTCACCCTGCCGGCGGTCGCGGCGTGGGTCGTGCGCGACTGGATGCCCGCGATTCTCCAAAAATCGTTCAACATCAGCCAGGGCAAGGCCGGTGTGTCGGCGTCGCTTTACTGGCAGGCCGCGGCGCTCATCGCCGCAATATTCGGTGGCTGGCTCGCGGACAACTGGATGCGGCGCAGTCCGCGCGGTCGCATTTATGTCAGCGCCATCGGCATGGGGCTGATCATTCCGGCGCTTTTCAGCGTGGGCAATTCGCCGTCGGCAAATTCGTTCCCGCTCGCCGTATTCGGACTCGTGCTCTTCGGCATCGGATGGGGATTCTTCGACTGCAACAACATGCCGATCCTCTGCCAAATCACACGCCCCGAACTGCGTGCCACGGGCTACGGCATCATGAATCTCGTGAGCATGATGTTTGGCGGCGTGGCGGACTGGGTGTTCGGCATGCTCAACGACCGCCATGTGCCGCTGAATGTCACCTTCGGCGCGTTCGCCGGCGTGGCGCTGTTTTCGGTGTTCATCGTCCTGCGCATCCGTCCGCGCGATGCCCAGGCTGCACCCTGATTTTCCCATGAAAACACACCTCCTCATCACTTCGCTCGCGGTCTTCGCGCTGCTGCAAATCGTTTGTGCGCTCGAGCCGCAGGCGGGATTCGCAAAGTCGGAATTCATCTACGAGAGCGCGCCATTTCCGAGCTGCCATGCGACGACAGTCGTCGAGCCGGCAGGTGGCGGTCTTGTTGCGGCGTGGTTCGGCGGCACGCGCGAGGGGCATCAGGATGTGGGCATCTGGTCCTCGCGACTCGACGGCGGGAAGTGGACTGTGCCGGTCGAAGTCGCGAATGGCATGCAGCCGGACGGCACGCGTTTCCCCTGCTGGAATCCCGTGCTCTTCCAGCCGAAGGGCGGCGCGCTGATGCTCTTCTACAAGGTCGGCCCGAGCCCGAGCAAATGGTGGGGCATGCTGCGCACCTCTGCCGATGGCGGCAAGACGTGGAGCGATGCACGGCGTCTCCCCGATGGCATCCTCGGTCCGATCAAAAACAAGCCGGTGCAGCTTGCGAACGGCGACATCCTCTCGCCGACGAGCAGCGAGCACGCGGGATGGCGCGTGCATTTCGAGCGCAGCAGCGACGGCGGCGCGACTTGGACGGCGACGGACGCGGTGAACGACGGCAAGGCCATCGGCGCGATTCAGCCGAGCGTCCTTTTCCTCGGCGGCGAAAAACTGCTCGCACTCGGACGCACGAGGCAGGCGCACATTTTCCGCATCGCCTCAAATGACGGCGGCAAGACGTGGGGTGAGATGTCGCTGACGGAGCTGCCGAATCCGAATTCCGGCACGGACGCGGTGACACTGAAGGACGGGCGGCACCTGCTTGTTTACAATCACACCGCAAAAGGCCGCACGCCGCTGAACCTCGCCGTGTCGCGCGATGGCGCTGCGTGGGAAGCCGCGCTCACGCTCGAAGTCGAGCCGGGCGAATACAGCTACCCCGCCATTATCCAGACAAAGGACGGTCTCGTGCACATCACCTACACGTGGAAGCGCCAGCGCGTGCGGCACTGTGTGATCGACCCAGCGCAGTTGAAGACGCAGCCGATCGTGGGTGGAGCTTGGCCGAAGTGAGCTAAAGCAGGCTGGAATCGTCGCGCTTTTCGAGGCGCATCACCTGTTTCTTCACGACCTCGGTGTTTTTCGTGATCTCGAAGAGCGCCTTTACGATTTCGCCCTTGGTCGCGTCGTCGCCGAGGGCGTTGAGCAGCGGGTGCATCTTCATCACGGCGACGGAGACGGCGTTGCAGTGTTCGCGGAGTTCCTTGCTGGCGGTGGCTCGATCCATGGTGCCCATGGTGCGCGCCGCGCGTGCGGCGGCAAGCCTTGAGCGCGGGCATTGCCGGCCGTAGCTTGACGGCGATGAAAGTCATCGTGACATGCGGGCCTGCGTTCGAGCCGGTGGATGAAGTCCGCCGGCTGACGAATTTTTCCACCGGCGAACTTGGCCTGCTGCTCTCGGCGGAACTCGCGCGCGCGGGCCACGAGGTCGTGTGCCTCAAAGGCGAGAGTGCCACGTCGCGCACGGATTCGGGTGGTGCGAAGGTGGTGCCGTTCACGACGAATACGAACCTGCTGGAGCGGCTGCACGCACTGAGCGCGCAGGATGTCGGTGCGGTTTTCCATGCAGCGGCGCTGTGTGACTATGAAGTGAAGAGCATCCACGCGGCTGACGGCTCGCCGGTGACGGCGCGGAAAATCCCCACGCTCTTCGGCGAACTGGTCGTGACGCTCCGGCCCGCGAGGAAGCTCCTCCCCGCCCTGCGCGGCCTTTTTCCCGCCGCGCGCGTCGTCGGCTGGAAATATGAGCTGAACGGGAACCACGCCGCCGCCGAAACGAAGGCCCGTGAGCAGATTGTCACGAACGGCACGGACGCCTGCGTGGTGAACGGCGCCGCATGGGGGCCGGGATTTGGCTTCATCGCACCGAGCCGCGAGGTGGTGATGCTGGCGGACAAGCCGGCGCTGTGTGTGTTTCTCGCCCAGTGGATTGTGCGGGGAAAATAGGGGACAACTTTTTGCGCCTCCGCGGGTTTCCATGCCGATGAATCGCCAGAAAGCACTCCTCGGTGCGACGATACTCCTCGTCGTCTCCGCCATCGCATATTGGATTTTTTCGGGTTGGGGGCTCATCACCGTGGAGGTGAGTGGCAAGCCGCTGAGCGAGGTGATCCGCAGCATCGAGAAGCAGGGCGGCATTGTGTTGAAGACGAACATGGATGTGACAAAGCCGGTGACGATGCACGTTCACAAGGTGCCGCTCACGGAAGCCCTGGAGACGCTCGCGGAAGTGACGGATTCGCGCTGGCGGCTGGGGTATTTCTTCGCGGCGGATGCGGGCACGCTGAAAGGCGTGCTCGACGCGATCTCGACTGGCAAACGTCCGGAGGGCTGGAAGCGCTTTGAAGTGCCGCTCTTCGGAAGACCGGGGAGCCTCGACGATGTGGCGGCGCCGCCCGACCCCCGCCGTGACACATGGGCTGTGAACGCGCCCTCGGAGAAGACGCTTCAGGCGTTCTTGAAGGCTGCGTCGTCTGGCGTGTCGGCGTCGTTCTCGTGCCCCGAGCAGTTCAATCCGACGCTCGCCAAGGCGCCATCAAGCGGCGAAATCCGCAAGGCAGCGCCGCAGCTCGCGAAGATCGCGGGAGCGAAGGTGGAGGAGGTTTTCCTGCTCATGGGCCGTCCGGCGGGTCTCGCGGAAGAGGAGAGAGATCGCGGGCGTGACCGCGAGGATGATGGTGGGCCGGGCGGTTTTGGAGGTGGTCCGCCGCGCATCCGGGGCAGCTCGGACGGTGGCGAGCGCGGGCCGCGCATCGATGGTGCGATGATGCGCGAGCGGATGCTTGCGGAAATCGCAAAGCTGCCCGCGAGCGAGCAGGCCAGTGCGAAGGCGGAGTTTGAGGAGCGGGAGAAGCTGTTCACCTCGCTGCGCGATTTGCCCAAAGAGGAGCAGCGTGCGAAGGCCGAGGAGTATTTCAACCGCCCGGAAGTGCAGGATCGAATGGCGGACCGGAGGATGAAGTCCGACGAGCGCAAGACTCCTGATCAGCGTGTGGCCAGATACCAGAAGTATGTGGCGAAGAAGCAGCAGATGCAGAACGCGAAATCGCAATAATGGTCAGGCGTGCTTTTTCCAAGCGGGGCGGCTTCACACTCATCGAGCTGCTGTGTGTGATCGTGATCATCGCGATCCTTGCGGGGCTCATCATGCCGACGTTTTCCAGCGTCGCGGAGAAGAACGACGGCATGAAATGTGTGTCGAACCTGCGGCAGATCGGTGCGGCGGTGCAGATCTATGTGGGGAAGAACGACGGACAGTTTCCTGAAATCGAGACTGACCCGAGCAACCCCGTCTATCCGCCTGAATCAAACGCGAAGGGGCTGCTTGAGACGCTGAGGGACTGCGGCCTCACGGAGGAACTCGTGAAGTGCCCCGCGGATTTGAAGACATTCAACTACTTCGCCAAGCGGGGAACGAGCTTCGAGTGGGCGCCGTATGCCGATGATGAACTGGAAGCGGCGCCGCAGATCATTGGCCGCCGCGGCCAGATGACGGTGTCGGCTTCGAAGATCGTCATCTGTTTCGACACCGAGCGCGTCCACGGGCTGCGCGGGAATTTCAAGAGCAAGAAAAACTACCTCTACGGAGACGGGCACATCAGGAACTACTGGGATACCGCGCCACGCGGGAAACCGAAGAATTAGCGGCTGGAAAATGCGGCGGAATCCGTCCATCGTTGCTGCCAGCCGGCGGCTCCCCGAGACCCACTAACAAGCATTCCCCCGCTGGGTAACACAACATCATGGACATTTTCATCATTCGCGAAGGACGCCAGACCGGGCCATTCAGCGAGGACGCTGTGAAGGCGTTCCTCACGGAAGGGAGCGCACGCCCCTCGGACTTGGGGTGGCGCAAGGGGATGGCTGACTGGCAGGCGCTCAGCGAAGTGCTGAAGCCGAGGACCGAGCGAGCGGGAGATCCCGCGACTCCGCCGCCGCCCGCGGAGGCTGCGTCGAACGGCGCGAACGGCACGAACGGCTCCGCGGAGCCGCACGTTCCCGCCACGGCAAAGCAGAAGGCGTTTCTCAAATATCTCGGTGCGGAATTTGGCGAGCACCTCACCAAGCAGCGCGCCGCACTGGCGGTCAGCGATGCGCTGGAGACGCCCCGCCTGCAGCTCCGCATCCGCAAATGGCAGGACGAGAAGCTGCGTCTGCATGCGGAGCTTTTTCAGGACGAGGTGGACTACCGCCGCGCGAACCGCTCGACCCGCTACTTGGAGCGCATCGAGACGGAGGCGGCGGATTCGGTGAAGGACGTGACCAAGGCCCATGTGCAGGTGATCGTCGAGGCATTGGACAAGAAGACACCGAGCTGGGAATCCGAATCGGAGTCGGCGTTGTGGGAACATCTGCTGCCGGCGATCAGCGAGCATTTTCCCCAGCTCGTGCTGCCCGCTGGCAAGGCACGGCTGAAGACCGGTGGTGGAAAGTCCGCGGCTGCAACGCGCGGGATGGCCACGCCGAGAGTTCCGATGCCGCCGCAGTCCACCGGGACCTTTGGTGCGATGCTGCGCGGCGTCGTTCTCGGTGTGATTGCCCTCGGCGCGATTCTCGCCGGATATCATTTCTGGCAGCAGTCGCAGGGGCAGGGAGGCCCGCAGGTGAATTCGCCGACGACGCCCGCACCCGCAGTGTCGGAGAAGACCGAGCCGCAGCCGAGCGCATCCGCGGCGAATGAAAGCACGCCCAAGGAGCCTGAGAAGAAGGAGCCTTCAGTTCCCGAGCCGGTCGCTCCTGCGCCGGAAAAAATGACCGCGGAGGCGAAGCCTCCAACCCCGTCGCCCGAAGCCCCGGCTGCGCCTGCCCCCGCAGCACCGAAGGAGCCGGCCCCGGAGACTACCGCGATGAATCCCGAGAAGCCTGCGGCGCCCGCCGCTCCAGCCGCTCCCGAGGAAAAGCCTGCGGTGCCGGCGCCCGCGCCCGCGCCTGCGGAGCCGGCTGCGATGACGCCTCCCGCGGCGCCTCCGCCTCCGCAGCGCACCACCGTCAGGCTCACCCAGGGCATTGGCGTCATGCTTCCAAACGGCCAAGTGTCCCTGCCCGCCGGCACGGTGCTCCGCTTCCTCGGTGCCGAGGGGCCGAATGTCCGTGTCTCCTGGAACAATAATGTCTTCTTCGTTCCCGGGGTCGCGACGGATTTGAACTTGAACGAGCCGCCTTCTGCCCCCGCCGGCACGGCTCCGGCGCCCGGCACGCCCGCGGCGCCGAAGAAGCCGTCGGAGGATCTGTAAGCGGGAGCCGGGCCGCCGTTGTCCACCCCTTGCTGGTGGCGAGGAAAAGGTGTGATCGTGCGGCTCGCGGCGAGGGCCAGCCTGTCCGGCGGCTCGGGATCGCGACGAACTCCATCCCGTTCGTCGCGCGAAGATTTCCGTTGACGCTGTGAGGCTGGCTACTAGCTTCGCCGCCCGCTAGCTGAACCAATTTACCGAACAACCGCAGCCTACGTTGAATGCTGAGCGATTTCAGCGGGCAACGTGGGCTTTTTAGTCACCATGCCAGTCGAACTTTCCTACGTCCTCCTCACGCCCCGCGCGGATGTTCTCGCCGGGTGCCGAACTGGTGGAAAAATATGCGGCGGGGTTGGTGACGGACACCGAGCCGTCGCACCGCGCCGCGCAGGAGACGATCCAGAAGTATGTGCGCCGCCATTTTTCCGCGAAGGATTCCGGCACGAAGCGCCGCGTGCTGATGCTTGTGTTCCGCGGCGAGGACGCGGTGAAGAAGCTGCGCGAGGTGGTCGGGCACATTTTGAATGAGCGCACGTCCGGCGAGACGATCCGCGACACGTTCGGCGACTACATCACGGATGCCGATGGCCGCGTGATTTACTTCGAGCCCGCGGTGCTCACTGCGCCGGATGCGGCGAGCGCGCGCGCGGACCTCAAGCTGTGGGCGGAATATTCCGACACCGACGGTGGTGTGCTCGACAAGGCCATCGAGTATCCGCCCGGCACGAACGTCCAGAAGACGCTTGTGCTCATCAAGCCGGACAACTTCCGCTTCCCGAATGCGCGCCCCGGCGGCGTCATCGACACGTTCAGCCGCACGGGCCTCTACATCGTCGCGTGCAACGTGCTCCACATGAGCGTCGCGCAGGCCGAGGAGTTCTACGGCCCCGTGCTCGCCGTGCTGCAGGACAAGTTGCGCGGCCGTGCGGCGGACATCGCGACGAAGGCGCTCGAGCCGCAGTTCGAGGTGACTTTCTCCGCAGAGACGAAGACCGCGCTGGGCGACCTGCTCGGGCCGCAGATGGGCCGCGAAAACTGGGAGGACATCGTCGCCTTCATGAGCGGACGCCGTCCTAGCGAGTGCCCTGCGGATCTCCGCAGCCAGCCCGGCACGGAGAAGTGCCTCGCCCTCGTCTATCAGGGCGACGACGCGGTGCGCAAAATCCGCGAGGTGCTCGGGCCGACCGACCCGTCGAAGGCGCCCGTCGGCACGATCCGCAAGGAGTTTGGCCAGACCATCATGGTCAACGCCGCGCACGCCTCGGACGCGCCGGAAAACGCGCAGCGCGAGATGGGCATCATCCGCATCCAGGAGAACAATTTCAAAACCCTGATCGAGAACTGGCTCGCCCAAAAGTGAGCCGCCCGATCGCAACCGAAAACCGACAACCTGAAAACACCGACCATGGAACTCGCTGAACGCGCAACCATTCTCACTCCGTCACTCACCCTGTCGATCGACAGCAAGGCCAAGGCGATGAAAGCCGAGGGCATCGACGTTTGCAGCTTCGGCGCGGGCGAGCCCGACTTTGACACGCCCGAGCACATCAAGCAGGCGTGCGCCGCCGCCCTCGCCGCGGGCTTCACGAAATACTCGCCGTCGAGCGGCATCCCCGAACTGCGCCAGGCGATCAGCGAGAAGTTCAAGGCCGACAACAACCTCGATTACTCGGCGAACCAGATCATCGTCAGCAACGGTGCGAAGCATTCCTGCCTCAACGCCATCCTCGCATGCGTCGGGCCTGGGGATGAAGTGATCATCCCTGCGCCGTATTGGCTGAGCTATCCGGAAATGGTGCGCCTCGCCGGCGGCGAGCCCGTCATTGTGCAGACGAAGGAGGAGAACGGCTGGAAGATGACTGCGGAGGAGTTCGAGGACGCCATGTCCCCGCGCACGAAGATGGTCATCGTCAATTCGCCCGGCAACCCGACCGGCGCCGTCTATTCCGAGGAGGAACTGCGCGCCATCGGCGAAGTCGCGCTCGGCGAGGACATCCTCATCCTCAGCGATGAAATTTACGAGAAGCTCACCTACGACGACGTGAAGCACGTCTCCATCGCCTCGCTCAGCAAGGAGCTCTACAACCTCACCGTCACGGTGAACGGCTTCAGCAAGAGCTACGCGATGACCGGCTGGCGCCTCGGCTATCTCGGTGCTCCCGAGCCGATCGCGAAGGCGATCGACGCCATTCAAAGCCACTCGACCAGCGGCTGCACGAGCTTCGCGCAGAAGGGCGCGCTCGCGGCCCTCAAGGGCGACCAGCAGGCAGTCACGGACATGCGCGAGGAATTCGACATGCGCCGGCAATACATGGTGGACCGTCTCTCGAAGATCGCGCGCGTGAGCGTCGTCGTGCCGAAGGGCGCGTTCTACGTCCTCGCGAACATCAGCGGCCTCGGCCTCAGTTCGACAAACTTCGCGGACCGCCTGCTCAGCAAGCATCACGTCGCCGTGGTGCCGGGCGTCGCGTTCGGCGATGACCGCACGATCCGCCTCAGCTACGCGACGAGCCTCGACATCATCAAGAAGGGCCTCGATCGCATCGAGGAGTTCTGCCGCCAGCTCTGACCGGGCTGCGGGCAAAAGCCTCCGCACTTTCAAGCGCCGCTGGTCTTCGGATCAGCGGCGCTTTGCTTTTCCACCGCCTCCAGCACCCGCAGCGTCTGCACTGCGGCGCGGACATTGTGGACGCGGAAAATCTGCGCGCCGCGGAGGAATCCCGCGGTGATGCACGCCACGGTTCCGGCATCACGTTCCGCGGGAGGCAGGCCGAGCACATCGCCGATCACCGTCTTGCGTGAGACCGGAAGAAGCACAGGTCTCCCGAAATGGTGCAGGCGCCCGGATTCACGGTAGATGCGCAGGTTGTCCTCGCGCTGTTTCGCGAAATCGATGCCGGGGTCGAGGAGCATGGCATCACGCGCGACGCCCGCGCGCTCGGCGAGGGCGATCTTCTCGTCGAAGAAACCCTCGAGACTCTCCATCACATCCGCGTAGCCGACATGCGTGTGTGGCACCTTCGGCGTGCCGACCGTGTGCATGATGAGCAGCGCCGCACCTGTCCCGGCGCAGATGCGCGCGTTTTCATCCGTCGGCAGTCCGCCGATGTCATTGAGGATGTCGCCGCCCACGGCCAGTGCTGCGCGTGCGACTTCGAGGCGCCAAGTGTTGATCGAGAGCGGCACGCCGCAGTCCCATCGCTCGATGAACCGCACGAGCTGCGCCGCTTCCTCCTCGGTTGAAATGACCCCGCGATTCGTGCGCGCGCTTTCCGCGCCGATGTCCACGATGTCCGCGCCCTGCGCGACCAGGTCACGGGCATGCGCGAGCGCCGCATCAATCTCCGTGATGCCGTCTCCGGAAAACGAATCTGCGACGAGGTTCACGATGCCCATCACGAGCGCGGGGCGGGGGAACTCGAACGCGAACCGGCGCGCGAGAAGCTTCATGCGCCGGCGATCGCGGCTGAGGAGCGCACGCGCCTCGAAAAGCGCAGCGTGTGAGTGTAGCCGCAGCTCTGTGCGAGCGCGGCGGCATCCTCGAACCCTGCGGCGACATCATGCGGGGCGTGCGCGTCGGAACTGATCAGCAGCGGCACGCCCGCTCCGTGCGCGAGCTCGATGAACTGGCGCGACGGATATTCCTCGTGGCAGTCCTTCCTCATCCCCGCGGTGTTGATTTCAAATGGCACGCCCTTCTCGGCCAGCGCGGCGATGCTCGGCTCGTAGTAGCGCCGCAGGTCGCCGGGCGGAGTGATGCCGAACTTCTTTGGCAAATCCGGGTGCGCGACGAAGTCGAACAGCCCGCTGCGGATGCACCGCTCGTAGAGCGCCCAGTAGTCGCGCCAGATGTCCTCCGCGTTGCCCTTGTGCCGCGCGATGTATTTCGGGTGATCCACCTCCCAGCCTCCGGTGAGGTAATGCACGCTGCCGATGAAGTAATCCCAGTCCGCCATACCCGCGAGCTCCTCGATCCACCACTCGTAGCCCGGGATGAAGTCGCACTCGAGGCCGAGCCTGATGTGGAGCTGCGGGAACTGCGCGCGCGCCTTTTCCACCTCGGAGAAATAGCGCGGCAGCTCGTCGCGCAGCATTCGCCAGTCATCGAAAAATTCCGGCATCGGGTTGTGGTCCGCGAAGCCGAGCTCCCAGAGCCCGCGCTCGGCGGCGACGTGCGCGTATTCCACCGGCCAGCCCTCCGCATGGCGGCAGAGCGGCGTATGCGTGTGGTAGTCGGCGAGCGATGCGAGGATGTTCGGCACGCTGGCATCTTCACACCGCGCGGCCTGGCAAAAGCCACACAAAATTCACTCGTCACACCGGACGGAGGGCATGACAGTCCGCGCCATGTTGCGGTTCATCGAGACCATCTACGAACATCTCAAGCGGCACCCGAAGCGGATCGTTTTTCCCGAAGGCACCGAGCCTGCCGTCGTGCGCGCTGCCGGCCGCTATGCGAAGCTCGGCCTCGGCACCCCCGTGCTCCTCGGTGGGCGCGACGCGGTGGAAAAGACCGCAGCCGACGAGAAGATCGACCTGCATCACATCGGCATTGTCGACCCGAAGTCATCCTCGGAGATGGAGACATTCATCCCGCGTCTCGAAAAGCTGAAGCGCTATCGCGACATGGGTTCGAAGCAGGCGCGCGAGATTCTTTCTCAGCCGAACTACTTCGCCGCGATGATGGCGCAGTATCATCTGGTTGACGGCCTCGTCGTCGGTGCCGGCCTCACTCCGGTGAGCACGCTGCGCCCGCTCATCCAGCTCATCCAGCCGCTGCCGGGCATCTCGACGATTTCGAGCTGCCAGATGCTCGACCTCAGCAACAAGCGCTACGGCGAGCGTGGCGTGATCTTTTTCGCGGACTGCGCGGTCATTCCCGATCCGACTGTCGAGCAGCTTGCCGTCATCGCGATTGAGACGGGAAAAATCTGCCGCCAACTCACGGGCAACAAGCCGCGCATCGCCTTCCTCAGCTTTTCCAACAAGGGAGGCTCGCAGCTCCCCGCGGTGCAGAAAATGGCGGCGGCCTGCGCGCTCGCGCGGCAGCGCGCGCACGATGCGGGGCTGGAGATGGAGATCGATGGCGAGATGCAGGCCGACGCCGCGATCGTGCCAGACCTCGCGGCGATCAAGGCCCACGAGAGCCTCGTCGCAGGCAAGGCCAACATCCTCATCTTCCCCGACCTCAACAGCGCGAACATCGCATCGAAGCTCGTGAAGCATCTCGCCGGTGCCGAGGTTTACGGCCAGCTGCTGCTCGGCCTTTCGCGTCCCTGCGTGGACGTGTCGCGCGGCGCGAGTGATGACGAGATTCTCGGAGTCGCCGCCATCGCCGGCCTGCTCGCGATCCAATACCGCGAGCTCTACCCCGAGCGTGCGAGCTGAGGATCCGCGCCGATGAACAACGTCACGAAGCGGCTCTTCGTCGCCGCCACGCAGCAGAACGACGGCAAGACGACTGTCTCGCTCGGCATCTTTGGCGCGCTGCGCAAGACCCATGGCCGCATCGGCTTCATCAAGCCTGTCGGCCAGCGCTTCGTCGAAATCGACGGACACAAGATCGACGAGGACCTCGTGCTGATCGACCAGACCTACGGAGTCGGCTCCCCGCTGGAGGCGATCAGCCCCATCGCCGTCGAGCCCGACTTCACGCGCAAATTCATCCAGCAGGCGAACTCCGACCTTCTCGTGCGCCGTATCCAGAATTCATTCGATCGGGCTGCATGGGAGAAGGACTTCGTGATCATCGAGGGCACAGGCCATGCCGGTGTCGGCTCGGTCTTCGATCTCTCGAACGCGCGCGTCGCAAAGCTGCTCGACAGCAAGGCGATTCTCGTCACGCAAGGCGGCATCGGTCGTCCGATCGATGAAATCGCGCTGAACCGCGCGGTGTTTGAAAAGGAGGGCGTCGAGCTTCTCGGCGTCATCCTGAACAAGGTCCTCCCTGACAAGTTCGACCAAGTCGTGGACTTCGCGCGCCGTGGATTCGAGCGGCTCGACATCGAACTCCTCGGCGCGATTCCCGCCGACCCGCTGCTTACGCAGCCCACGCTCGGCCAGGTTTGCAAGGCGGTGAAGGGCGAGTTCATCAATGCACGCACCAGTTCGCGCCGCCTCGTGCGCCACACGCTCATCGGCGACATGGCGGCGGGCCACCTCCTCACGCTCTTCCGCCCTGGCACGCTGCTCATCACCCCGGGCGACCGTGACGACGTGATCCTCGCCGCGCTTTCTCACATCAGCAAGCACCCGCGAGGCATCTGCGGCCTTGTGATGAGTTCCGGGCATCAGCCCCACGAAAGCGTGATGGCGCTGCTGAGGGAGAGCGACGTGCCGGTCATCACATCCGGTCTCGACAGCTACAGCATCGCGCGGACTCTGAACTCGATGACAGTGAAGACGCTTCCCGGCGACAACGAGAAGATCCAGCGCATCCAGAGCCTCGTGGAGCAGCACGTGGATGTCGCGCGCATCGTCGAGAAGCTTTGATCGCAGCGGGCGGAGCCCTGCGTTCGAGAACGGCGGGGAAGGCGGCGTGCAGTCCGAGGTTTCTCCTTTCCTCCCTCCGTGCGCCGTGAAACATCGCGGAAAGATGGACGCCCCACATGCGAAGAAACGAATCGCCGAGCTGCGCAGGGAAATCGCGGAGCACGACCGGCGCTACTACGTCGAGGCGAAGCCGACCATCAGCGACGCGGCCTACGACGAGCTTTATCGGGAGTTGCGCGAATTGGAGGCGGTTCATCCGGATCTCGTCACGACCGATTCCCCGACGCAGCGCGTGGGCGGCGCACCGTCGAAGGGCTTCAAGCAGGTGCGCCACGAGGTGCCGATGCTCTCGCTGGAGAAAATCGAGCCGCCGACGCTCACGGGCGCGGATGCGGAGCTGGAGTTTGCGAAGCGCGTGCGCTTGCAGGACGAGCGGACGGTGGAGGAGCTGCGCTGGTTTGATCAGACGATCCGCAGGCAGCTCGGGGAGGAGAAGGTCGGCTATGTGATGGAGCCGAAGGTGGACGGCGTCTCGATTTCCGTCCACTACCGCGACGGCCTGCTCGTGCTCGGCGTCACCCGAGGCGATGGCACGACGGGTGACGACATCACCGCAAACCTCCGCGCCGTGAAGGCGATCCCGCTGCGGCTCGACACGACGAATCCGCCGCCGCTCATCGAGGTGCGCGGCGAGGCCTACATGCCGGTGAAGGAGTTCGAGGCGATGAACGCCGCGCTGGAAGCGGCGGGCGAGAAGACACTGCCGAATGCACGCAACGCCACCGCCGGCACTCTGAAGCAGCTCGATTCCGCCGCCGTTGCGAAGCGCCCCGTGCGCGCCGTCTTCTACGCCGTTGGCGCGCTCGACGGCATCGAGTTTGCCACGCATGGCGACACGCTGCGCGCACTGAAGCAGTTCGGCCTGCCGACACAGGAGATTTGGTGGGAATGCAGCGACATGGAGGACGTCATCGCGAAGTATCAGCGCGAGGTTGTGAGTGATTACGACGAGCGTCACGACCTGCGCGCCCGCCTGCATTACGAGATCGACGGCATCGTCATCAAAGTGAACGACCGTGCGGCGTGGGAGCGCATTCCTGCGAAGGCGAAAGCACCGGGCTACGCGGTCGTTCACAAGCCCGTGCCGTGGATTTCCGGCGCGGTCACGGAACTGCTCGGCATCACGATTCAGGTCGGACGCACCGGCGTGCTCACGCCCGTCGCCGAGCTGAAGCCCGTCTTCGTGCAGGGCTCCACCGTCTCGCGTGCGACGCTGCACAACGACGAGGAAATCAAGCGCAAGGACATCCGCATCGGCGACACGCTCGTGATTCGCAAGGCCGGCATGGTCATCCCCGAGGTGATCGAGGTCGTGAAATCGAAGCGCCACGCGGATGCCAAGCCGTTCGACCTCTTCGAGTTCGTTGGCGGAAAATGCCCCGCGTGTGGTGGGCCGATTTCACGGTCTCAAGTTTCGACAGGCAAGAAGGCCGAGGTCGCGTGGCGCTGTGAAAACATCTCCGGCTGCCCCGCGCAGCTCGTGCGGCGTGTGGAGTTCTTCGGACAGCGCAGTGCGCTCGACATCGAGGGCGTCGGCGGAGTGGTCGCAGAGAAACTCGTCGAGCGCGGCCTGGTGAAGTCACCGCTCGACCTTTTCGACCTGCAGTTCGAACAACTCGCAAAACTCAACCTCGGCACCGACGAAGATCCGCGCACCTTCGGCGAGAAGAACGCGGCGAAAGTGGTCGAAGGCATCGCACGCGCCAAGACGCAGCCGCTCGCGCGCTGGCTGCACGCGCTTGCGATTCCCGAAATTGGCGAGGAGACCGCGCACGACCTCGCGAAGTTTCACGAGACCCTGGAGGAGGTGGCGTCTTCGACGTTGCTTCGCGACGTGCTCGCGTTGAGCGACCTGCGCGACCGCATCGAGGCCAGCAGCCCACGCGCACGGATCAACAAGGACAAGAGCGAGCTGGAAAAGCAGAAGCTTGCCGCGGAGCAGGCGGCGCTGCTTGCGGAAGCGCAGGCCGTCGGCCAGCGGCTCATTGCGTCGGGATTTGCATCTCCAGCGAAGAAGAAGGGCGCGACAGAAATGGATGCCGTTGTGGTCGTCGGCCCGGTCGCCGCGCGCTCGGCGCAGGATTGGTTTTCCGGGGAACACGGCCGCTCGACGCTGAAACGCCTGAACGAGCTTGGCATTCATCCGAAGGGCGGTGACGCATCCGCCGCTGAGTCACCATTCAGCGGCAAGACGTGCGTGCTCACCGGCACGCTTGAGAAGATGACGCGCGGCGAGGCGCAGGAAAAAATCCGCACGCTCGGCGGCAATGTGAGCGGCAGTGTCAGCAAGAAGACCGATTTCGTCATCGCGGGTCCCGGTGCGGGTTCGAAGCTCGATGATGCGAAGGCTCTCGGGGTCGCTGTGCTCAGCGAGGATGAGTTTCTCGCGATGCTTGGCGGCGTTCCACCAAAGGCGACGCAAACTCAGGCCAGCCTGTTTTAGCCGGCGGCGCCGGACTTTACTTTGCGCGGCCGCTGCAACCGTGTAGAGCGCGCCGGTGCCGAAAGCTGACCTGCCCATTTACGAACTCGAGGATGCCGTCGTGGACGCGCTTGGCGCGGACAACCGGCTCATCCTGCAGGCGCCGACGGGCTCGGGAAAGTCCACGCAGATCCCGCAGATTCTCCTCGACCGTGGGCTGGCTGGCGACGGGCAGATCATCGTGCTCCAGCCCCGCCGGCTCGCGACACGGATGCTCGCGGCGCGCGTGGCGAGCGAGCGCGGCCAGCGTGTCGGCGACGAAGTTGGCTACCAAATCCGGCTCGACCGCGTTGCGTCCCAGCGCACGCGGATTCTCTTCGTCACCGAGGGCGTGCTGCTGCGGCGGATGCTGAATGACCCGGCGCTGCGCGGCGTATCGGCGATCATCTTCGATGAATTCCACGAGCGGCATCTGTATGGCGACATCACGCTCGCCCGTGCGCTCGACCTGCAGGAGAAGCGGCGGCCCGACCTGAAGCTCGTCGTGATGTCCGCGACGCTGGAGACCGGCGTGCTGGAAAAATACCTCGCGCCGTGCCGCACGCTCACGAGCGCGGGGCGGACGTTCCCCGTCGAGGTCGAGTATGTCGACCGCTCCCTGCGCGCGGATGAGTTTCCCGTGTGGGATGCGGCGGCAAACGTGCTCGCCGACCTCGCGCCGCGCACGAGCGGCGACGTGCTCATCTTCATGCCGGGCGCATATGAAATCTCACGCACGATCTCGGCGGTGCGCGCATCGGTCGGGAACGACTTCATCGTGCTGCCTCTGCACGGCGAGCTCCCGGCGAACGAGCAGGACGCCGCCGTCGCCCGCTACGAGAAGCGCAAGGTGATCGTGAGCACGAATGTCGCGGAAACTTCGCTCACGATTGACGGCGTGCGCGTGGTGATTGATGCGGGACTCGCCCGCATCGCCCGCTTTGATCCGCACCGCGGCATCAACACGCTGCTCGTCGAGCGCATCAGCCGCGCGAGTGCCGAGCAGCGCGCGGGACGTGCTGGCCGCACCGCGCCGGGCGTGTGCCTGCGGCTGTGGACGGAGCGCGAGCACGCGGACCGCCCCGCGCAGGAGCTGCCCGAGGTGAAGCGGCTCGATCTCGCCGAGGTCGTGCTCACGCTGAAGGCGGGCGGCATCACCGATGTCGCGCACTTTCGCTGGCTCGAAGCGCCGGATGCGAAGTCACTCGAACGCGCGGAGACGCTCCTGCTCGACCTCGGAGCCGTGGATGCGTCGGGGGGAATCACGGAGATGGGCCGGCGCATGCTCGCGTTCCCGGCGCACCCGCGTTACGCGCGCATGCTGCTCGCAGCGCATGAACGCGGCTGCGTGCCGGCGATTTGCCAGGTCGCGGCGCTCACGCAGGGGAAGCCGATCCTCCACCGCGCGCAGGGCAAGCAGCAGCAGGAGGACCGCGAGGACTTGCTCGGCGGCGACGGGAGCAGCGATTTCTTCGTCCTGCTGCGCGCGCTGCGCCTCGCGGAGACTTCCAATTTCAATCCGCAGCGGCTGCGTCCGCTCGGCGTGAACGGCGTCGCGTCGCGCGAGGCGCTCGCGCTGTCAAAGCAGTTCCTCGGCATCGCGCGCGACGAGGGGCTCGACACCGATCCGCGCGACACGGGCTCTGATGCCATCGCGCGCAGCATCCTCGCGGGCTTTCCCGATCTCGTCGGCGTGCGGCTCGACCGAGGGACGCTGCGCGTGCAGCTCGTCCACGGGCGCCGCGGCGTGCTCGCGCGGGAGAGCGTGGTGCAGGATTCGCCGCTGCTCGTCGTGAGCGAGGTGCGCGAGGTGGACAGCCGCGACGATGTGCAGACGCTGCTCACGCTGGCCACGGCGGTGAGGGAGGAATGGCTGAAGGAGATTTTCCCGGACGCATTCACCGAGCAGACGGAGTGCTTCTACGACACGACGCAAAAGCGCGTGATGTCGCGCCGTGTCACGCGCTTCCGCGATCTCGAAATCCGCGCCGAGCGCAGCGATGACGTGCCGAAGGAGCAGGCCGCCGCGCTGCTTGCCGCCGAGGTCGTCGCCGGGCGCTGCCAGCTCGACAAGTGGAACTTCGACATCGAGCAGTGGATCGTCCGCCTGAAGTGCCTCGCCGAGTGGTGCCCGGAATACGAGCTGCCGCCGCTTACGCAGGCGGACCGCGGCACGCTCGTCGAGCAGATCTGCCTCGGCGCGATGAGCTACCGCGAGATTCGCGACCGGGACGTGTGGCCTGTCGTGAAGTCGTGGCTTTCACCCGCGCAGCTCGACCTGCTCGACCGCATGGCGCCCGAGCGTTTCGAGCTGCCCGGAGGACGCCGCGCGAAGATCACCTACGCCGAGAGCGGACCGCCGACGCTCGCCGCGCGCATCCAGGACCTCTACGGCGTGGATGGCGACATCCGCGTCGCGGGCGGAAAGGTCTCTCTCGTCATCCAAGTCCTCGCGCCGAACCAGCGCCCCGTGCAGGTCACCACGAGCCTCTCGAACTTCTGGAAGGAGAGCTACCCGAAGCTGAAGCAGGAGCTCTCGCGCAAGTATCCGAAGCACGAGTGGCGGTGATTGCCGGGCCGCGTGCCGCGACGGGCGACTCCTGTGATTGCCAGCGTGCGAAGCCTCCGGCATCTCTCGATGCCATGCTCCGCGCCGCGATCCTCGTCTCAGCATCGTTCACCGTGTCCGTCGTTGCCGACGACTGGCCGCATTTCCGAGGGCCGATGCGGACCGGCGTTTCCGCCGAGAAGGGCTGGAGCCCGGAGGCTCTCGCGTCGCCAAAGACCGCGTGGAAGGCACAGGTCGGGCTCGGCTTTTCCTCGATTGTCGTCGCGGGTGGACGCGCGGTGACGGCGGGGCATGCGGACGGGAAGGACACGGTGTTCTGCTTCGACGCGGCGACGGGCAAGGTGCTGTGGACGCACAGCTACCCGGCCGAACTGGGCGACAAATTTTACGAGGGCGGGACGACAGGCACGCCGACGTTCGACGGTGAGCGCGTCTTCTGGCTCAGCCGCTGGGGCGACCTGATGTGCCTCGATGCTTCGAGCGGAAAGGCCGTGTGGGAGAAGAACATCGCGAAGGAGACCGAGGCGCCGATTCCGACGTGGGGCTTCACCGGCGCGCCGCTTGTGTCGGGAAAACTCCTCGTGCTCAATGTCGGCGAGGCGGGCGTGGCGGTGGACAAAGCGACAGGCAATGTCGCGTGGAAGTCCGGGCCGAAGGACGCGGGCTACTCGACGCCGCTGCCCGTTGAGATTCGTGGCGCGAAATTCGTGCTCATGGGCAACGCCACAAACTACCTCGCAGTGGACCCCGCGACGGGAAGGGAAGCGTGGCGCTTCCGCTGGGTGACGCAATACGGCGTGAACGCGGCCGATCCCGTCGTGAGCGGAGATCGCGCGTTCATCTCCACGGGTTATAGCAAGGGCGGCACGCTGCTCGAACTCAACGCCGAGGAGCCGAAGCAGCTCTGGAAGACGAAGGTTCTGCGCACGCAGCTCAATGCCGCCGTGCTTCACGATGGCCACCTTTACGGCGTGGATGGCGACACCGTGGACAGCGGATCGCTGAAATGCGTGGAGTTTGCGACGGGGGCGGAGAAGTGGAGCCACGCGGGCTTCGGCAGCGGCGGGGTGATCATCGCGGACGGGAAGCTGATCGCACTCAGCGCGGGCGGCGAACTGAGCATCGCGCCCGCATCACCCGATGGATTCAAGCCCGTCGCGAGCGCGAAGGTGCTGGGGTCGAAATGCTGGACCGCGCCCGTGCTCGCCAACGGCCTCGTGTATTGCCGCAACTCGCGCGGCGAGATCGCAGTGATCGATCTGCGCGGCAGGTAGGCCGTCAGCGCCCGAGGACGTCGCGGTAAATCTTGGGCATGATGCTCAGCGGCAGGCCCGGGAGCTTCTTCATGATTTGCCGCACTTCCTCCCGCGAGGGCACGTCGCCGCGGCTCTGGTTCTCGACGACTTTCCAGCCCGTCTTCACGCGCTGCAGCACCATGATGTAGTCGATGTCAGGCAGGTAGCCATCGGGAAGGAACCCGCCGTTTTCCTGAACCGGGATGCCGTCGAACCACGCCCACGCACCATCCACTCGCAGGTGGCTGATTTTGAAGACGACCTTCATCGGCGGCTTCTTCATCGCCATCGTTGCGAGGACATGGGCGCGGACGGCGTCGCAAATTTCCCTGCGCTCAGGCGAGCCGATGGCCGGCGTGACTGCGTCCCCGAGTGCGGCGGAAATCGAAGCGATTGACAGCAGGAGCGCGGTGAGGAGGATTCTCGTGTGCATGGGGTGTGTGGCTGTGCGGATGCTGCCGGATGCGCCGCGGGCCTCCAAGCGAAAGTGCCGGTGGCGATGAATGGTGCGCTTGAACGCCCCGCGGGGAATGGGCAGTGGTATGGCATGAAACGCCGCACATTCCTCCAGCGCGCCACCATCGCAGCGGGCGCCTTCGCATCCGCGCCATTCATCCGCGCCGCGCAGCCCGCGAAGCTCCGCACCGTGCTCATCGGCTCGGGGTGGTGGGGCAAGAACATCCTCAAGGAGGCGATGGCGTCGGGCCGTTGCAAGGTCGTCGGCCTCGCGGACGTGGATGCGACCACGCTCGAGGTCGCGGGCGACCAGGTGGACGACCTCAGCGGCGACAAGCCGAAGCTTTACCGCGACTACCGTGAGCTGCTCGCAAAGGAGAAGCCGGACGTCGCGATCATCGCCACGCCGGATCACTGGCACGCGCTGAACACCATCGAGGCGCTCAAGGCGGGCGCCCATGTCTTTGTCGAAAAACCGACGGGCCACACGGTGAACGAGAGCCGGGCGATGCTGCGCGCGGCGAAGGACAGCGGGCGCATGGTGCAGGTCGGCCTGCACCGCCGGATCGGGCCGCACCACGTGAGCGGGATGAAATTCCTCAAGAGCGGCGCCGTCGGCGATGTCGGCATGGTGCGGCTCTTCGCGCACAATGCGGGCGGCCCCGAGAAGCCGACGCCGAACGAGCCGGCGCCCGACGGCATGGACTGGGATTTCTGGTGCGGCCCCGCGCCGCTGCGGCCGTTCAGCAAGAAGCTTCACCCCGGCGGCTGGCGCAACACGCTCGACTTCGCCAACGGCACGCTCGGCGACTGGGGCGTCCACTGGCTCGACCAGGTGCTGTGGTGGAGCGGCGAGAAATATCCGCGGAAGGTTTTCTGCACCGGCGGCAGGCCCGTCGCCGGCCCGCCCGTGCTCAACGAAAAGGAGCAGACCAGCGACGCGCCGGATCACCAGGTCGCCACGTATGAGTTCGAGAACTTCACATGTGTCTGGGAGCACCGGAAGTTTGCGGGCAACGACAGCGAGAAGCACAAGATCGGCTCCTACTATTACGGCACGAAGGGCGTGCTCCACATCGGCTGGAAGGACGGGTGGACGTTTTACCCGGCGGCGAAAGGCGCGAAGATCGAGCACGAGGATTCGCAGCTCCAGGAGCCGGACGGGCACAACATCAAGCTGCTGTGGGCCGACTTCCTCGACGCCATCGACAACCGCCGCGCGCCCGTCGCCGGCATCGAGCACGCGCACCGCTCGTCGGTGCTCCCGCTGCTCGGCATGATCTCGTGGCGCACCGGCCGCAGCATCGCGTGGGACGCGGAGAAGGAGCAGATCATCGGCGATGCGGATGCGAACGCGCTGCTCTCGCGGCCCTATCGCGGCCCGTGGAAGTATCCGCAGGTGTGAGCGGGAGGTGCGGGCGTGCCGGCCACGGCGCCGCGTCGAACCGGCGAAGCGCCTACTTTTTCGCTTCCTCGCCGTCGTGGCTGTGGCGGTGCGCGGTGATCTTCATCGCGACGAAATACAGCACGCAGACGAGCACGATGCCGACGATGATCCAGAGGGCCTCGTGCTTCACCGCGCCGATGAGCCCGCCTTCGCCCATCAGCTTCACGCCGGTGCCGGCCTTGAGCGCCGCCATCTGCTCGGCGGACATCTTTTCCCCGACGCGGCCGCCGAGCCACGCGAGCACGGAGCACCAGATTGCCGAGCCGACGATCGTCAGCGCGCTGAACTTCCAGAAATTCATCCGGATGATTCCCGCGGGGATCGAAATGAGGTGCCGGATGACGGGGAGCAGCCGCGCGAAGAAAATGCCGCCCGACTCGTAGCGGTGCATGAAGCGCTCGGCGCGCGCGACCTTGTCCGGCGGCATCAGGATATACCTGCCGTAGCGCGCGAGGAACGGCCGCCCCACGACCTGCGAGACCCAGTAGGTGATCGCCGAGCCGAGCCACGAGCCGAAGGTGCCCGCGAGCACCACGCCGAAGAGCGTCATGTTGCCGGCGTTGTGCGCCGCGAGGATCGCCGCGGGCGGCACGACGAGCTCGCTCGGCACGGGGAAAATGGAGCTCTCCATCGCCATGAGGATGATCACTCCGAGGTAGCCCCAGTCGTGGACCCAGTGAAACCAGACTTCGATCAAGTGTTGCAGCATCGCGCGGGTTCTAGCCTGCGCGCCCATGGCGGCAAGCAGCAACGGACCCTGCTCGCGCCGCTCGACATTTCCGGCGCGCCGCCCTCTCATCTGCGTCCCGCCATGAAAACCCTCCGCCTCCTCGCCGCGTTCCTTTTCTCCCTCGCGCTCACGCACGCGCATGCGCGCCAGCCGAATGTCATCTTCATCCTCGCCGACGATCTCGGGCCGGGCGACCTCGGCTGCTACGGGCAGAAAATCATCCGCACCCCGAACATCGACCGCATCGCGGCGGAGGGCATGCGCTTCACGAACCACTACTGCGGCAACGCCGTCTGCGCGCCTTCGCGCTGCGTGCTCATGACCGGCAGGCACCCCGGCCACGCCTACATCCGCGACAACCGCCAGGCGGCCGACGCGAAGGGCATCGAGGTCGTCGGCAAGCCGGAGAACGAGGGGCAGGAGCCGATTCCGGCGGACACGGTCACGCTCGCGGAGATGTTCAAGGCGATGGGCTACACCACGGGCGGCTTCGGCAAGTGGGGCCTCGGCGGGCCGAAGTCGGACGGCGCGCCGATGAAGCAGGGCTTCGACCGCTGGTTCGGCTACAACTGCCAGGGCGTCGCGCACAACTTCTACCCCACCTACCTCTGGGACAACGACCGCACCATCGAGCTGAAGAACCCGCCCTTCAGCGCGCACAAGGGCTTCGGCCCCGGCGAGGATCCGACGAAGCCGGAGAGCTACAAAAAATTCCAGGGCTCCGACTACTCCGCCGACCTCATCGCGGAGCAGGCGATGAAATTCGCCCGCGACAACAGGGACCGCCCCTTCTTCCTCTACTGGCCCACCACGGTGCCGCACCTCGCGCTGCAGGTGCCGGACGAATCGCTCGCGGACTACATCGGCAAGTTCGACGATCCGCCCTACACCGGCGGCAAGGGTTACCTCCCGCACTTCCGCCCGCGCGCCGCGTATGCCGCGATGATCTCGCGCATGGACCGCGAGGTGGGGAGGATGATGGCGCTCATCAAGGAACTCGGCCTCGACGACGACACCATCTTCGTATTCGTGAGCGACAACGGCCCGCTCAACGGCACGCACCAGGGGCTCGCCGGGACGGACTGCGCGTTCTTCAACTCGAACCAGGGCCTCCGCGATGGAAAGGGCACGCTCTACGAGGGCGGCATCCGCTCGCCGCTCGTCGTGCGGTGGAAGGGCAAAATCAAACCTGGCACCACGAGCGCGCGCGTGACGGGCTTTGAGGACTGGATGCGCACCCTCGCCGAACTGGCCGGCGCAAAGGACAGGGCGCCCGCGGACTCGGACGGCATCAGCTTTGCACCCACGCTGCTCGGCGGCACGCAGCCAGAGCGCGAGTTTCTGTATCGCGAGTTTGGCGGCTACGGCGGCCAGCAGAGCATCCGCGCGGGCGACTGGAAGCTCGTCCGCCAGAGGCTGAACCCGCGGCCAAAGGACAAGGGCGCCCCCGCGACGCTGGAACTCTACAACCTCGCCAAGGACCCCGCCGAGGCGACGAACGTCGCCGCGCAGCACGCCGACGTGGTGGAAAAACTCACCGCGCTGATGAAGGCGCAGCACACGAAGTCCGCCCTCTTCTCCATCCGCGGCATCGACGGGGAGTGAGCCGCCACGGCCATTCGTTCTCCCTCAATGGAGCGTGGATGGGATGCTCAGCACCAGCAGCCCCACGGGAAGCAGGGCAGGGCGGATGACTCCGGGCATCGCGGAAATGATGAAGATAGCCGCCGACGCCGGGCCTTCATGCCCACGACTCCCGCAATCATGCCCATGAATGCTGCGATCATGCCCATGAATGCCGCAATCATGCCCATGAATGCCGCAATCGTGCCCATGAACGCCGCAATCATGCCCATGAACGCCGCAATCGTGCCCATGAACGCCGCAGTCATGCCCATGAATGCGGCAAACCAACTCATGAATCCGGCCTTCAAGACCACGAAGACCACGGACTCTAGGCAAGGCGCGCTGGTCATTCTCGAGAATGCCCCGGCCAAGGCCTTGGCAGGGGCAAACCTCCGAAACTCCGCGGCACACCATCGCACTTCCGCGACGGATCACCGCTTCCCCCGTCTCACTTCTCCCTTCCCTCCCGCATCGTCCCGCACGCAGGGGTGAAACGAACCATGCCTATCCGGCTGCCTGCCAAGCCGGGGTGGAACGCGACCTCCGGGCGCGTTTCCCGGCGCTTCGCCCGGCAGAAGCGTGCCCGGAGGTCACGCTCCACCTTCCCGCCTCGCGCTTTATCAACCAACCGGATAGGCATGAAACGAACCGCATCTTGCTCCTGCGGATCCAATCCTCGGGCTGCCGGTTTGCACGTGCCGCATCGCCGGGCCTTGCGCTCGACGGGCAGGGAGGCAGGTGGGAACCACGAAGGCGCGAAGTGAACGACGGAGCGGGGATGAGTTTCCGCGGGCATCGCGGAAACTGCCTGCATCGTTCTCTTCGCTCCTTCGCTGCTTCGCGGTTCATTCCTGTATCCGCGTTCTTGCGGAGATGCGCGCCCGCCCCTAGCTTCGCCGCCCTTTCACCATGTCCGACGACAATCAGCCACAGCAGCCCGCTTCGAGCGGTGCCGGTTTGAGTGATCTCCGTGCCGCGAATGCGCAGACGGAACGCAAGACCCTCGATCAACGCAACCAGATGTCCGACATCGAACGCCTGCGCCACAGCGCGGCGCATGTGCTCGCGACGGCGATCCTGCGCATCTGGCCGGAGGCGCAGTTTGCGGCGGGGCCGCCGGTGGAGAACGGCTTTTACTACGACGTGGATTTGAAGCACCGCATCTCGCCGGAGGATTTCGCGCGCATCGAGGAGGAGATGAAAAAGGAGATCAAGGCGAACAACGTCTTCGAGCGCACGGTGGTGTCGCGCGACGAGGCGGTGAAGCTCGCGGAGAGCGGGCGCCTCGGCGGGCTGGGCGAGCGGCCGGGGAATCCGAGCAAATTCAAAATCGGCAACCTCGCGGACATCCCGGAGGGCGAGGAAATCTCGCTCTTCCGCAACGGCGACTTCCTCGACCTGTGCGCCGGGCCGCACGTGATGCGCACGGGCAACATCGGCGCGTTCAAGCTCACGCACGTGGCCAGCGCCTATTACAAGGGCGACGAGAAAAACCCGCAGCTCCAGCGCATCTACGGCACGGCGTTCAAGAACAAGACGCAGATGGACGAGTATTTCAAAATGCTCGAGGAGGCGAAGAAGCGCGACCACCGCAAGCTCGGGAAGGAGATGGAGCTGTTCTGCTTCGACCCACACGATGTCGGAAAAGGACTACCGCTCTGGCTGCCGAACGGCACCGTGCTCATCGAGGAGTTGGAGAAGCTCGCGAAGGAGACGGAGTTCGCCGCCGGCTACGTGCGAGTCCGCACGCCGCACCTCGCGCGCGAGAACATGTATCTCACGAGCGGCCACCTGCCGTATTACGCGGAGTCGATGTTTCCGGCGATGCAGCTGAAGCCGGAACCTGAGGACGAAAAGGATCTGGCCGAGGTGATGGCGGAAATCCGAGTCTTGCACGAAGCCGGCAAACAATTGGCAAATCGGGCTGGATTGGAGTCGCGCCTTCAAAGCTCACTCGTCGAGTTCGCAGACGCGTTGCATCGGACCGAAGCCGAGGACACACCAGCATCGAAGGATCTCAAAGACGCGATTCTCGAAGTATTGAACGCGCGTGGCGCACAGTTGCGTCAATGGGTGGAATCGCTAGTTGCTGATCGAAGCCGCATTGACGAGTTGAAGGAGAAAGTAGTCGAACTTCAAAAGAGAAAGCAGCAGGTGCTCGGGCGGTCTCGCTTTTACCTCAAGGCGATGAACTGCCCGCACCACCACAAGCTCTTCGGAGCGGTGCCGCGCAGCTACCGCGACCTGCCGCTGCGCCTCGCGGAATACGGGACGTGCTACCGCTACGAGCAGAGCGGTGAACTTTTCGGCCTCATGCGGGTGCGCTCGATGCAGATGAACGACGCGCACATCTACCTCACCGAGGATCAGTTCGAGGAGGAGTTCCGCGCCGTGAACGAGATGTATCTCAAGTATTTCAAGATTTTCGGCATCGAAAAATACGTCATGCGCTTCTCCACGCACGACCCGGCGAAGCTCGGGCAGAAGTTCGTGGACGAGCCCGAGCTTTGGAAGAAGACCGAGGACATGGTGCGCGGCGTCCTCCAGCGCAGCGGCATCAACTACGTCGAGGTGCCGAATGAGGCCGCGTTCTACGGCCCGAAGATCGACGTGCAGGTGTGGAGCGCCATCGGGCGCGAGTTCACCATCGCGACCAACCAGGTGGACTTCGCCGTGCCCGCGCGCTTCAAGCTCCACTACCGCACGCGCGACAACACCGACGCCACGCCGCTCTGCATCCACCGCGCGCCGCTCGGCACGCACGAGCGCTTCATCGGTTTCCTGATAGAACACTACGCCGGCAATTTCCCGCTCTGGCTCGCGCCCGAGCAGGTGCGCGTGATCACCATCGGCGACGAGCCGCCGCTGCTCGACTACGCGAAGGCCATCGTCGCCGAACTCCGCGCCGCGGAAGTGCGCGCGACCGGCGACTTCGGCAGCGACCCGATGAAGGCGAAGATCGCCAACGCCGAGGAGCGCAAGGTCCACACCATGCTCGTCATCGGCCAGCGCGACCTCGAAGCCGGCAACGTGAGCGTGCGCGTCCACGGCAAAGGCAACGTCGGCGCGAAGCCGCGCGGTGAAGTCATTGCGGACTTGCTGCTCGCAATCAAAGAGCGCCGTCCGTAGGGTTTCGGGCCGTGCCGAAGATCTCGCGAGTCCAGATCGAGAATTACAAATCCATCGAGAAGATGGATTTTGAGGCGCGTCGCGTGACGGTTTTCATCGGCGGGCCGAATGCAGGGAAGTCGAACATCCTCGAAGCTCTCGCGTTCTTGAGTCCGGGCATTGGCGGAGCGTTCAAAGAGACGTTCCGTGTCAGGCAAGCTGCTGAACTTTTCAGGGACAATTCGATAGATGGGCTGGTCAATCTCACAATTGACAATGAAATCGCGTGGCAACTCCGCTTTGAGCGCCAGCACAATCGTTTTGCCGTTGCATTCCAGTTTCCCGGTGTCCCTCAGTCAGCTTTGGCTGCCTTTGCACCGCAGGATGTCGGCAGTTCTTGGCACGATGAAACACGTTCTCCCGTCCGCTTCTTTTCCTACCGGCGTGAGAGTTTCGCCAACGGCCAGAAAAATGGTTACGACGCCCTTGCTGCGCCTTTTGGTGAAAACCTTCCCTCATTGCTTTACTCGGACAAGACGCTCCGAGAGTCAGTATCGGCGCTTTTCAAAGCACATGGCCATCGGTTGGAGTTGCGCCCGCAGTCATCCGAAATCCTCATCTCGAAGGAAGTGGACGACATCCTCTACAGCTACCCCTTCGACGGCATCTCCGAGACGCTGCGCCGCATCGTCTTTTACAAGGCGGTGCTTGAAACGAACCGCGACAAGGTGCTCGTGCTGGACGAGCCGGAGGCGAACACATTTCCATTTTACACGAAGTATCTTGCGGAGCGGATCGCACTGGATGAGACGAACCAGTTTTTCCTCACCACGCACAATCCCTACGTGCTCATGTCCATCATCGAGAAGACGCCTCGCGCGGATCTTGCGGTGTATGTCACGCGGATGAAAAACTACCGCACGGAGGTGCGGATGCTCAGCGATGCGGAGCTCTCCGAGGCGCTCGAACTGAGCATGGACTTGTTCCTGAACCTCGACCGCTACTTCGCCGACTGATGCTGCTGCTGGAGTGCAAGCCGGATGAGGTTCTCGCGCGGCGGCTGGGACTGGTGCGCCGGGAGATAGTCCACCACAATGACAAGGGCCGTGTCTGCAACGCGCTCAAGCGCACCGAAGGCCAAATCGGAATGATTGATGAAGACCCGGGCTCCGCACAGCCGCCGTATCTCGCGACGCTCACGCAGTCTGCGAGCGCTCACGATCTGCTGGTGATGCAGGATACCGGGCGTCGTCACCGCGTGGTGATCGTCCGTCCGAGGCTGGAGGAGTGGATCATCAAATCTGCACAGGCGAGCGGGCTGAAGATGTCCGATTTCGGTTTCAGTGAACGTGGTAATGAACTGCATCGCGAGATCAACTCGAAGCTGCAGAAGTTCGAGGAGCTTCTGGACGCACTTGCCCAAGCCGGCAGCGAGCGAATCAAATACCTAAAGTCGCTAATCGGTTGAATTCGTCTGTAAGATTTCAGCTCGTTCGCGAGCGGCGGGCGTAGGCGCGGGCGGGAGTCAAGCCCGGTTTGAGGGCGGGAAAACAAGATTCCATTCGCGCCGTTTGACCGGGCGGAATGCCGCCACGAAAATGGGCGCATGGTCGCGCCCAACGTCACGTCAATCGCCGAGATCCGCCGGATGCTGGCGGAGCGCTTTCCGGAGCCGGCGGTGCAGCACGCGCAGGCGTGGAAAGCGGAGTGGGCGCCGCTCGATGCGGATGGAGGCGCCATTTTGCTCGGGGCCGTTGCGGAGGTGTGCGGGGGGATTGCGGCGGGGCGGCTCTTCTGCGGCCGCGTGCTGGAGACGGTGCGGCGCCGCGGGGAATGGGCGGGGCTGGTGGACCCGGGGAGGACGTTCGACCCGGACAGCGCGGGCAGCGGGGGATGGGAGCGGGTGCTCATCGTTTTCCCAAAGAACATCGAGCAGGCGGTGAAGGCGGCGGATGTGCTGCTGCGCGACGGAAATCTGCGGCTGGTGCTGCTCGATTTGCAGGCGATGCCGCTGCAGGCGCTGGGGCGCGTCCCGGCGAGCACGTGGCACCGCTTCCGGCAACTGGTGGAGCGCAGCGGCTCGGCGCTCGTCGTGCTCACGCCGCGGCCGGTTGTGGAGGCGGCGCGGGTGCGCATCACGCTGCGCGGCGAATGGAGCCTGGAGGCGATGCGTCGTCGTCGGAGCGAGCTGATTGCAGGACTGGGCGTGCAGGTTTTCCGCCACGGGCGCGCCGCCGCGCCGCAGTCGCAAAGTGCATGAGCGATGTCCTGGTTCGCTGCGATTTCGCTCCCGCAATTCCCGCTGCAGGCGGCGCTGCGCCTGCGCGTGGAGGCTGCGCATGAGCCGGTGGCCGTCCTCGATGGAGTGGATGAAAAGGGCCGTGTGCTGGAGCTGAATGCCGCCGCGCAGCGCGAATGCGTGGAGCGCGGCATGGTGGCGACTCAGGCGATGGCGCGCTGCCCGGCGCTGCGTCTCCTTTCGCGCTCGCCGGCGCAGGAGCAGGCGCTGGCGGCGCTGCTGCTCGAAGCGGCGTTTGCCTTCTCGCCATTCGTCGAGGCGACGGGCCCGGGGCTCTGCGTGCTGGACCTGCGGCAGGTGCGTGCGGACGACTGGGAGCAATGGGCGCGCGGTGTCGTGGAGCGGTGCGCTTCGCTGGAGCTGCGCGCGCAGGTGGGCATCGCGGAAAATCCCGACCTCGCCGTGCTCGCCGCGTGCCGGGCGGAGCCAGCGCTCGTCGTGCAGAATCCCGGTGTATTCCTCGCGGGCATCGCTGTCGCGGAAATCGACGCGCCGCCGGATTTGCTCTCGGTGCTGCACGACTGGGGCATCAGCCACCTCGGCCAGCTCGCGCATCTCTCGCGCCAGGAAGTCGCGCAGCGGCTGGGCCCGGCTGCGGACCAACTGTGGCTGCGCGCGGCCGGGCGCCTTCACCGTGAACTCCAGATCGAGCGCCCGGCGGAGGTTTTCGCGGAGGCGTTCGACTTTGAGCATCCGATCGAAACGACGGAGCCGCTGCTTTTCATCCTCCGCCGCCAACTGGACCAGCTCACGCTCCGGCTGCGCGGCGCGTATCGCGTCGCCGCGCGGATGACGCTCACCATCCCGCTGGAAAACAGCGCCGCGATGCACGAGCGCGTCTTCACGGTTCCCGCGCCGACTGCGGACACCGACGTGCTCTTCCGCATCCTGCACACGCACCTCGACGGCCTGCGCCTCGACGAGCAGCCGAACGGTGTGCGGCTGCTGATCGAGCCGGTGATTGGCGGGACGGCGCAGCATCACCTCTTCGAGAGCGCGCTGCGCGACCCGAATCATTTCGCCGACACGCTCGGCAGGCTCGCGGCGCTCGTCGGGGAGGAAAACGTGGGTGTCGTCGAAATGGAGGACACGCACCGGCCCGATCGCTTCCGGCTCGTGCCGCCGCAGCTCGGCCCGCATGAGGAACGCGCGGGGAAGGCAGCCACTGAGAGCCGTGCACTCGGGCTGCCGCTGTGCCGATTTCGCCCGCCGCTTTCCGCGCAGGTGCGGCTGGAGCGCTACGTGCCGATGTTCATTTTTTCCGAGCGCGTGCATGGTGAAATCATCGATGCCTCGGGGCCCTATCGCGGCTCCGGGAATTGGTGGGATCGCGGCGCGTGGACGGCTGAGGAATGGGACATCGAGATGGGCAATGGCGCGCTTTACCGGCTCTCGAAGCACGGCGACGCGTGGATGGTGGAGGGCTGCTATGCAGCGTGAATACGTCGAGCTGCATGCACGCAGCGCGTTCAGCTTCCTGCGCGGCGCGAGCATGCCGGAGGAAATTGCCGAGCAGGCGGCAAAGCTGAAGCTGCCCGCGGTGGCGCTATCCGACCGCGACGGCGTCTATGGGGCGCCGCGGTTTTACAAGCGGGGTGCGAAGTTTGGCGTGCGGCTCATCGCGGGCGCGGAGCTCACGCTCGACGACGGCGCGGTGCTGCCCGTGCTCGTCGAGTCGCGCACAGGCTACCGGAATCTCTGCCAGCTCATCACGCGCGCGAAGCTGCGCGGAACGAAGACGAAAGCGCCGGTGCGGTGGGATGAGCTGGAGGAGTTTTCCGCGGGCCTTGTCGCGCTGACCGGCGATGAGGAAGGCCCTGTGCAGCGCTGCCTGGAAAAGGAGGATCCAACCGCGGCGCGCGAGCGGGTCGCGCGGCTGCAGCGGGCGTTTGGCGCTCAGAATGTCTTCGTGGAAGTGCAGCGGCATCTCCGGCGCGGCGAAGAGGCGCGCATCCGGCATCTCGTGGACCTCGCGCGCGCGGAGCACCTGCCGCTGCTTGCGACGAACGGCGTGCTTCATGCGCAGCGCGGACAGCGTGAGGTGCTCGACGTCTTCACCTGCGCGCGGCACCACACGCACCTCGATTCAGCGGGCCGCGTGCTCAGTGCCAACGACGAGCGGCACCTGAAATCACCCGCGCAGATGACACGGCTTTTCCGCGACCTGCCGGAGGCACTCGACAACACCGTGGCGCTGGCGGAGCGCCTGCAGTTCCAGCTCGGTGACCTCGGCTACGAGTTTCCGCATTTCCCCGTGCCGGATGGCGGCGCGGAGAGTGCATTCCTGCGCCGGCAGGTTTTCGACGGAGCCCGCGAACGCTACCGCGGTGAGATTCGCAGCGACCTGCGTGCGCAGCTTGAGAAGGAACTCGCGCTCATCGAGGAACTCGGATTCTGCGGATACTTCCTCTGCATCTGGGACATCGTGCAGTTCGCGAGGCGGGAGAACATCATGATCCAAGGCCGCGGCAGTGCGGCGAACTCGGCGGTGTGCTTCTGCCTCGGCATCACCGCGTGCGACCCGCTGAAATACCAGCTCCTCTTCGAGCGCTTCCTCGCCCACGGGCGGCACACGTGGCCGGACATCGACCTCGACCTGCCGAGCGGCGACCGGCGCGAGCGGGTGATTCAGGAAGTTTATCGCCGCTACGGGCAGCACGGTGCGGCGATGACGGCGAATGTGATCACTTTCCGCGGCCGCAGCGCGATGCGCGAAATCGGCAAGGCGCTCAACTTTTCCCCCGACGTGCTCGGCCGCTTCTCGGCGCTCTTCGCGAACGGCGACTTCCCGCACACGCTCGACCTGCAGGCGCAGCTCACGCAGGCCGGCGTGCCGGTGAGCCATCCGCGCGCGGCGGCGGCGTGCCGGCTTTATCAGGCCATCAAGGGGCTGCCGCGGCATCTCGGCCAGCACTCCGGCGGCATGATCATCTGCCAGAACAAACTCAGCTCCTTCATCCCGCTCGAAAATGCCTCGATGCCCGGCCGCGTCGTCGCGCAGTGGGACAAGGACGACTGCGAGGACCTCGGCATCATCAAGGTGGACCTGCTCGGTCTCGGCATGATGGCCGTGCTGCAGGAGACGATCGAGATCAGTGCGCAGCGCGGGCGCAAGGTGGAGCTTTACGAGGTGCCGGAGAATGATCCGCAGACTTACGAAATGATCCGCGCGGCGGAGACGATCGGCACGTTTCAAATCGAGAGCCGCGCGCAGATGGCGACGCTGCCGCGGCTAAAGCCGGAGTGCTTCTACGATCTCGTCGTCGAAGTCGCGATCGTGCGACCGGGTCCGATTCAGGGCGGGCTCATGCACCCGTATCTCCGGCGCCGCAGCAAGCTGGAGCCGGTGACGTATTTCGATCCGAAGCTGGAGGACGTGCTGAAGCCGACGCTCCAGCGCACGCTGGGCGTGCCGCTCTTCCAGGAGCAGATGCTGAAGATGTCGATGGACCTCGCAGGCTTCACGGGCTCGGAAGCCGAGCAATTGCGCCGCGCGCTCTCCTTTCACCGCTCGCACGAATACATGGACGAGGCGTGCGCGAAGCTGCGCGAGCGAATGCGGGAAAAGGGGCACTCGCCGGAAGTCATCGAGAAGATCGTGAGGTCGATCGAGTCGTTCGCGGTTTACGGATTTCCCGAGTCGCACGCGATCAGCTTCGCGCTGCTCGCCTACGCATCGGCGTGGTATAAGGCGCACCGCGCGGCGGAGTTTTTTGCGGCACTGCTGAACAACCAGCCGATGGGCTTCTACTCGTCGGCCACGCTCATGAAGGATGCACAGCGGCGCGGGCTGCGCTTTCTGCCCGTGTCGGTGATTGAGTCGGAGTGGAACTGCACGGTGATCGACGATGCGACTGTTCGTCTCGGCCTGTGCGTCGTGAACGGGCTGCGGCGCGAACACGCGGAGCAACTGCTTCGAGAGCGAGCGCGCGGGCCGTTCACGTCAGTCACCGATTTCATCGCGCGGACAAAACTCACGAAGGTCGAGCAGCGCACGCTCGGCCGCATCGGCGCGCTTTACGGCCTGAGCGAGCATCGTCGTGACGCACTGTGGCAGATCGAGACGCCGCACGACCTCGATGGTCTCTTCGCCGCGGAATGCACGAAGCCACCCGCGACGCCGCTCGCCCGGATGAATCCCGCGGAGCGCCTCGCCGCGGACCTGAACGGCATGAACCTGACCATTGGACCGCATCCGATGCAGATGCTGCGCGCCCAATTGCCGCTCGCGTGGCGTGCGGCGGACCTGCCGCATGCGGCCAACGGCACGCGCGTCCAAATCGCCGGCCAGGTGATCTGTCGGCAGCGACCGGGCACCGCGAAGGGATTCGTCTTCATCAGCCTGGAGGACGAGACGGGCATCGCAAACGCCATCGTGCTGCCGCACTTTTTTGAAGAGTGCCGCCTGCTCATTACGACGGAGCCCTTCCTCGTCATCGAGGGGCCGCTGCAGAATTTCGAGAGCGTCATCCACATCAAGGCGGAACGCATCCTCCCGTTCGCCGTGCCGCGTCTCGAACTCGCGGAGTCGCACGACTTTCGCTGATCGAAGGCCGGGCATGCCGCAGCTGCGTGGCGCGGCTGGATGAAGTGCACCGCTGCCGCCGTGCGCCGATCGCAGGCGTGGGTTGCGCGCCCTAGCGTCCGCGGACTTTGTTCTCGTTCCGACGCTCGGGCGCTTTGTGCCGCTTCGCGCGAACGGTTTTCTTCGTGATGCGTTCGCCCTTCGGGTTTTCCTTCGTCGCGGGCTTGGCGTCGGCTTTCGCCTTTTTGCGGGAGACGGTCTTGGTTTTGGCCATGGGCAAAGAATGCGCGACGCCTCCCGCGCAGGCGAGGAGATTCATGCGGAATGAGGACCGCTTCGCAGTATTCCGACCGGACCCGCCAGAGGTGCGCCCGCGCGGCTATTTTTTCGGCTCCGGTTTCGCCGTGTAGATGCGGACGTTGCGGAAGCTTGCGCTCTCGCCAGCGACGGTGAAGCCGGGCGAGGTTTTCTCCTTCGCGGCGAAAGTCGGATCGCTGCCCTGGCCGACGATGCTGCCGTCGAGCGTGCCGACGAGGCGGTCGCCGACCATTTCGAGGACGACGCTGTGCCAGGTGCCCGGGGCGATTTCCATCGCCTTGTTGAGGAAGACGACCGCCTTGTCCGGGCCGTCGTGATCCTGATCGTCGCGCTGAACGGCGAAGCGGTTCGGGGCGACGATGATGCGGGCGAGGTGGTCCTTCGGGCCGTTGATGGAGAGCGAGGTTGTCTTCGCGCCGTCGAGCTTCACGTCATAGGCGATGACGATGTTCTGGAACTTCTGCGGCGTGCGGAGGACGGCGCCGTGGTTGTCCGCCTTCAGCTCTGCGCCGCGCAGGACGCCTTCGCTCACCTCCCATTTGCCCTTGGCGGGTTTCCACTGCGGATTCAGCGCGGAGCCGGTGAACGTGTCGGAGAGGGCGAGCTTTTCAATCTGCGCGATCTTTGTCGCGGGTTGCGCCGGCTCTGCGGCGAACGCGGTGGAGGAGGCTGCGGCGAGGAGAATGGCGATGGAGGATTTCATGCGAGGTGGGAATAGCGTGCGGCGGGCAACTTGAGACGTGGGGGCTATCGTGCGGGCGGCTGGTGCAGGCCAAAGACGGCGCCCTGCGGGTCCTTCAGCACTGCGATGCGTCCGGCCTCACCGATGTCGGTCGCGGGCAGGCAGACACTCGCGCCGAGGCTCACGGCTTTGGCGAGTGACTCATCCACGCTGGCGACGGCGACGTAGTGCAGCCAGTGCGTGGGGACGCCGGGCATCGGCGTCGGAAGCATGCCTCCGAAGCAGCGGTCGCCATTTTGCCACATCGTGTAGGGCTTTTCGCCGCCGGGGAATGGCACGGTTTTCCAGCCGAAGAGGCTGCTGTAGAATTTCTCCGCCGCAGCGGCGTCGGAGGTGACGAGTTCATTCCACGAGATGGAGTGGATGGGTGCGCATTTCTGGGAGTTGTCGGGTGTGCTCATGCGGAAAATTTTCGGGCTGCGTCCGGAAAAGGCGAGAGCGGAGTTGTGACAATCCGTCGATTCGCTGCCGGGAGCTTGCCGCGGGGCTGCCGCAGGAGATACGTCGTCCGCATGGCTTCGAGATTTTCATTCGTCGGTCTTTGGCTGTGCATGCTGCTTCTTGCGGGATCGCCGCTTTCGCCGAAGGCATTCTCCGCGGAGCCGGCGATGGGGGTGTATCGCTGGGCAAATGGCACCGCGAATGTGGATGCGTTTGCCGCGTGGCTCGGGCGCGACTTGGTATGGGGCGAGGATTTCATCGGCCCGGAATCGTGGAGCAATGTGGCGTGGCCCGTGTGGTGGCTGGAGGCATGGTCGAAATGGGTGAAGGCGAAGCCGGGCCGCCGGTTGGTCTTCGCAGTGCCGATGCTCGCGGGCCCGGTGGATGGCAGCGGGCCGACGCAGGGCGACACGGAGAAGGGCGTGCCCGTCTCGCTGGAGAAGGGCGCGAAGGGCGGATACAACCACCATTTCAAGAACCTCGCGGAGAATCTGGTGAAGTTCGGTCTCGTGGAGGCGGTGATCCTGCGTCCGGGGTGGGAGTTCAACGGCGACTGGTATGCGTGGCGCGCGAAGGGGAAGGCCGCAGAGTTTGCGGAGTTCTGGCGGCAGATGGTCGCGACGATGCGCGCAGTGCCGGGCGCGGCGAAGCTGCAGTTCTGCTGGAACCCGACGCTGGGCGACCAGCAGTTCCCGGCGGAGCAGGCTTGGCCGGGAGATGCATTCGTCGATTTCGTCGGAGTGGATGTTTACGACGAGACTTGGAATGCGGACACGTATCCGTGGCCTGCGGGCACGAGTGACGCGGCGATCGCGGCGCGGCACGCGAAGGTGTGGGACGAGTGGATTCTCGGCAGCCGATGGGGCCTCGCATTTTGGGCGAAGTTCGCGCGCGGGCACGGGAAGCCGCTTGCGATTCCCGAGTGGGGGCTGGTTTCCGCAGAGCACGGCCACGGCGGCATGGACAACGTGCTTTTCATCGAGCGGATGCATGCCTTCATCAGCGATCCTGCGAACAATGTCGCGTGGCACTGCTACTTCGATGTGAATGCTCCCGGCCACCGCCACCAACTCTCATCCGGCGCCGGCGAGCGCGGGCAGCCGGACAAGACCGATTTTCCAAAGGCGGCCGCACGGTTTGCGGAACTGTTTGGTGCGCGCGTGAAATAGCGCGTGGCGGTTCAGAAGTTCTTGTTGCGGAAAAAGCGCAGCGTGAGCTGCTGCCCGTCTGGAGCGTGGAAGGAATACTGCCTGAGCAGGTCCGGAACGGTGGAGAATGTCCAAGGGAAGATCGGGGTCGCGCCGTTCTTCGTGTAAACGATTTCGTCTGCGATGAAGATGGCGGAATGCACGATCTCGCCATCCGGTTTCGAGAGGGTCAGAAGATCGCCGAAGGCAGGGTCGCCGCTGATCGGGAAGTAGCTGCCCGACACTTCGGCGACGAATGATTCCGGATCGACCGGCATCGTCTCGGAGGGATCTTGGAAAAAATTCAGCGACGTCCAATGGCAGTCGTGGGCTTGAGTGCTCCGGGGTGCGGCGACGTTCTGCGCGAGGGGGTAAAAATACAGCTGCGAGGCCGGGAGCGGCGGCATCATCGCCGTGAGGCCGACGAAGGTGCTGCCGGGCACTCGGTCAATGGAATCGAGCAATGTCCGGACTTTTGGCGCCCAGCGGCCCTTTCCCCAGTATTTGACGAGTTCCTTCACGTCGGAACCGGGTGTGATGCGCAGCCGGACCAGCATCGTCTTCTGCCGGGTGAGCGCCTTCATGAAGCGGATCTTTTCGTCGTAGTCGGGAATCTGGGAGAGCAGCGCGGGGAGTCCTCCGAGCACCAGATAGTCGCCGTGTTCGCAGCAGAACTTATGAAACAATGAGAGCGTGTCCTCCGAGACACCGCTATTGTCGAAGCGGTCGTGGACGGTGTCCTTGTGAATGAAGGAAAATGCGGAACGGTTGGCGGGAAACTGCGCGAGCGCCCGGTAAACGGTGAACCGCGCCTTGTCCGGCAGTTCCATGATCATCCCGGGCGTCGGCGACATCTCCAAATCAACGCCCTTCATCTGCGCGACTGACGGCGAGAGCAGCCGGTCACGGAGTTCCGAGGAGACGCCCGCGGATTCGAGCAGCTGGGAGACTTCGGAGCGCGCGGAGTTCCTGAATACCCAGTGGGTGCCACCCGACTCGAGCGAGCGCACCGGTATCAGTTCATCCGGAGCAGCGATGGTGAAGGGAACCGTGTAGAGTTCGCCCCATGGCCCCGGCTTCGCACGGGTTCCAAGTTCTTCCGCGATCGCCACATTTCCGCGCGCCTTCTTTTGGAGAAAGAACACCGCAGTTCCTCCGATGAGAATCCCGAGCAGAACGAGGAGAACCCGCCGGAGAGCGCGTTTGGTCGGAATCCGGTGCCCTCCCGAAATGCGGGGGCCGCTTTTGGACGGCCGCGTCGATATCGACGGGGCCGACTTTGGCGGCGAAGAGGGGAAGGTAGCGCTTTCCATTACAATTGTGTGGCTTTGCGGTGTAGTGACATCTCGGCCCACGGGTCGCAAATGAACTTGTGATAATAATTACATCTCGCGGCGGTGTGTGACTCATAAAAAGTTGATTATAAGGTTATTACAAAATACGAAAACTATCTCGTCATTCTTCCGTGAAGTCGTCTGCTTCATTCCAAGTGTGTAGCGGTGAAAATGACATCGCTGTTCTGAATCTATCCTTGTCGCTCTTCGGTTGGTCCGCCCGCAGATTGATTCCCTGCCGAGTCCCGCGTATTGGTCGATCGGGGCATGGCCATACACGGCGGCAGTTTTTTTCGCACCGTCAGCTTCTTTCCGAGCGCGGGATGTATCCACGGAAAGAAGGACGAGCGACCGGCGGTAAGCAACCGCAGCGTTCCATGATGGGAGGGGTGTGAGCGATTTGTAAGGCGAAGGTGGCTTGACGAAGTGGAGGTTGAACATGTTATCGGAGGCGATTACGAAACCCGACTACGCGGCCCGCAATGAAGATCGCCCCAAAAAATATCCCTCGCGAAATCCCCCCCGGATTGCCGAGGGTGCACACCGTGCGCCGCGCCGCAGTGCGGCTGCGCGTGGGGCAGCAGATGCCGCATAGGTCGGTCGAGCCGGTCCAGCGGGGCTGGGAGGCGAACGGCTGGCGAATCCCGAACGGAGGGCAGTCATCCGGAGGGAGAGCGTGTGAGGAATGTTTCCACTCTGCGGGCGTGCGTGAGGCTGCGGAAAACGCCCGCCGCCGTCTCGGTGAGATGAATCGCGAGCTGCTTGCGGGGAGGAAGCGCTAGGTGGGCATCGTCAGCGCTTCCCTCCGCCGTCCTGTCACCGTGCTTGTCGTGGTGCTTGCCTTGTGCCTCGGCGGTTTTCTCGCGATTCAGCGGATGAGCCGGGACGTTTTTCCATCGCTCGGCATCCCGACGATCTACGTGGCGCAGCCGTTTGGCGGAATGGATCCGGCGCAGGTGGAGGGCTACCTCACTTACTACTACGAGTATCACTTCCTCTACATCGCGGGCATCGAGCACGTGGAGTCGAAGAACATCCAGGGCGCCTCGATTATGAAGCTGCAATTCCACCCCGGCACGGACATGTCGGCGGCGATGGCGGAGACCGTGGCTTACGTGAACCGCGCCCGCGCATTCATGCCACCGGGGACTCCGGGACCGTTCATCACGCGGTTTGATGCGGGCAGCGTCGCAGTGGGGCACCTCGTCTTCTCGACAGAAAACCCGGCGCGCACGGTGGGGCAGATGCAGGATGCCGCGCTGAACATGGTGCGTCCGCTTTTTGCCACGCTGCCGGGCGTTTCCGCGCCCCCGCCGTTTGGCGGCGGCGCGCGGACGATCGTGGTGAATGTGAAGCCGGACAGGATGCGCGCGCTGAATCTCTCGCCGGACGAGATCGTGCAGGCGGTTGCCCAGTCGCAGGTCATCAGCCCGAGCGGCAACATGAACCTCGGCGACCAGTATCCGATCGTGCCGGTCAACGCCCTGGTGAAGAACATCAAGGACCTCGAGGGCGTGCCGCTGCGGGTGACAAAGGACGGCTCCGTCTTCGTGCGCGACGTGGCGACCGTGGACGACCAGAGCGACATTGTCACCAGCTACGCCCTCGTGAACGGGCGCCGCACCGTTTACATGCCGGTGACGAAGCGCTCCGACGCCTCCACGCTCGCCGTTGTCGATTTGGTGAAGAAGAATCTGCCGAAGTTCAAGGCAGCCGTGCCGGACGACGTGAACGTCACGTTCGAATTCGACCAGACGCCGGTCGTTCACCGCGCCATCGACGGCCTCGTGAAGGAAGGCGCGATCGGTGCGCTCCTCACGGGCCTGATGGTGCTCGTCTTTCTGCGGGACTGGCGAAGTGCCCTCGTCGTTGTGCTGAACATTCCGATCTCGCTCCTCGCCGCACTCTTTGCGCTGTGGGTCACGGGGCAGAGCATCCACCTGATGACGCTCGGCGGGCTTGCGCTCGCGGTCGGCGTGCTTGTGGACGAGGCGACAGTCGCGATCGAAAACATCCACGCGCACCTCGCCCGGGGAGTGCCTCTGGCCCGGGCCTCGCTCGACGCAACTCGCGAGACGGCGGTGCCGCGCATGCTCGCGATGCTCTGCATCCTGGCGGTGTTCACGCCGGCGCTCTTCATGACGGGCGCGGCCAAGGCGCTTTTCACGCCGCTTGCGCTCGCGGTCGGCTTCTCGATGATCGCGTCGTATTTCCTCAGTTCGACGCTCGTCCCCGTTCTCAGCGTGTGGCTGCTCAGCCGGAAGCACGGCGCGCATGCGCGGCCGGAGCGGCTTCGGCGCCTGTATGCGGCGTTGCTGCGTCCGATCACCGCGCTTCGGTGGCTGCTGGTCCCCGCGTATCTCGCCGGGGCAGGCTTTGTGATCTGGACCATCGGCTCGCGGCTCGGAATCGAGATTTTTCCAAAGGCCGACGCCGGGCAGATGGCGCTGCGCGTGAAGGCACCGACCGGAACGAGGCTCGACGTCACTGAGCAACTCGCCTTGCGTGCGCTCGACATCATCAAGCGGGAAGCCGGAGCGGAGAACATCGCCCTCACGATGGGCCTCGTCGGCGTTCATGCCTCGAACTACCCGGTCAATTTCATCCATCTCTGGAACGGCGGTCCCGAGGAGGCGTGGCTCGCGGTGCAGTTCAAGCACGGCGCGCCGGTGCGGGTCGAGGCGCTGCAGGAGAAGCTCCGCGGTGTCTTCGCGAGGGAGTTCAGCGGCGCGAGCGTGGCGTTCGAGCCGAGCGACATCGTCGCGCGCGTGATGAGCTTCGGCTCGAACATGCCGGTCGAAGTCACCGTCAACGGACCGGATCTCGCTGCGAGCCGCGGATACGCGGACAAGGTGTTCGAGAAGCTCAAGGCGATGCCGGAGCTGCGCGACGTGCAGTTCGGCCAGACGCTCGACTATCCGAGCGTGAACGTGGACGTGAACCGCGAGCGCGCCGGCCTGCTCGGCGTGAAGGTCAGCGATGTCACCCGTGCGCTCGTCGCGGCGACGACGTCGAGCCGCTTCACCCAGCCGGTCTATTGGAACGACGCGAAGACCGGCGTCAGCTACAGCCTGCAGGTGCAGATTCCGCAGCCGCTCACGAAGTCCGTCGAGGACTTGCAGAATGTCCCCGTCGGCTCGGGCGGAAAGGCCGTGCTGCTCCGCAATGTCGCCGGCGTCTCGCGCGGAACCGCAGTCGGCCAGTATGAGCGCTACAACATGGCGCGCGTGGTCAGCATTTCCGCAAATCTTCACAGGGCCGACCTCGGCACCGTCGCGCGGAGGATCGAGGATGCCCTCGCCGCGGTCGGTGCGCCGCCGGCGAAGACGAGCGTGGCGATTCGCGGACAGGTCGTTCCCCTGAATGAACTGCTTGGCGGCTTCCGCGGTGGACTGATCGTCGCCGTGGTCGTGGTGTTCCTGCTGCTGAGCGCAAACTTCCAGTCCTTCCGCCTGTCGCTCGCGGTCGTCTCCACCGTGCCAGCGGCGCTTGTGGGGGTGGTGCTCACGCTCTGGCTCACCGGAACGACGCTCAACATCCAGTCAGCCATCGGAGCGATCATGGCTGTCGGGGTGGCGGTCGCGAACGCCATCCTGCTCGTCACTTTCGCCGAGCGCGCGCACCTCGCCGGGGCGCACGAAGCAGACGCCGCGGTGGAGGGCGCGGCGAGCCGGCTGCGGCCGATCCTCATGACGAGCTTCGCAATGATCGCGGGAATGGTGCCCATGGCGCTCGGTCTTGGAGACGGCGGCGAGCAGACTGCGCCGCTCGGTCGCGCCGTGGTCGGCGGCCTCGCTGCCGCGACGATGGCGACGCTCTTCGTCCTCCCTGCCGTCTTTGCCCTCCTGCGCCATCGGTCGGGCCGCCGGTCGGCCTCGCTGGATCCGGATGATCCGCAGAGCAGGGAATTTGCCGAGCCCACTGCCATCGAAAACTCCTCACCCGCGAAGCCCGAATGAAACCTCTCCTCTTCCTCTCGTTGCCCGTGATTGCGCTGCTGTCCGCGGTCGGAGCGGCGGAGCCGATGCCTGTGAAATTCACGAACGCCAGGCGCGCCGACATCCACCGGTGGATCACGATTCCCGGCACGCTGAAGGCGAACCAGCAGGCGACGCTCTATGCAAAGGTCGCCGGCTACGTCGCGAAGATGTCTGTGGACAAGGGCGACGCGGTGAAGGCGGACCAGTTGCTCGCCGAACTCGAGGTGCCGGAGCTGCTCGCGGATCAGAAAAAATTCGAGGCGGACGTGAAGGTCGCTGAAATCGAGCTGGGGCGACTCACCGGGGCGCAGAAGAAGGCGCCCGACCTTGTGCTGCCGCAGGCGCTCGACAGGGCGCGCGGTGCGGCCGACGTGGCGCGCGCAAACCTCGAGCGCACGAACACGCTGCTGCACTTTGCAAGAATCACCGCGCCGTTTCCGGGCATCATCACGGCGCGCTTCGTGGATAACGGCGCGTTTGTCCCGTCCGCAACCAGCGGCAGCGCGGCGCAGAACGCGGCGATTTTCACCGTGATGGACTACACGGTAGTCCGCGCGCAGGCCGCGGTGCCGGAGACGGAGGTGTCTTTCATCCGCACGGGACTGCCGGTGAAGCTCTCGCTGGAGGCAGTGCCGGGAAAGGCGTTCGAGACGGCGGTGTCGCGCTCGTTCGGTGCGCTGGACGAGGCGACGCGCACGATGCTCATCGAGGCCGACGTGCCGAATGCGGACGGCGCGCTGCGGCCCGGGATGTATGCAAGTGTGCGTATCGCCGTGGAGAAGCACAGCGGCGTGATCACGATTCCCGTCGAGGCACTCGTGATGGAGAAGACCAACGCGTTTGTCTTCAAGGCTGCCGACGGCAAGGCGAAGAAGGTGGCGGTGAAGGTGGGATTCAACGACGGCGCAAATGCAGAGATCGCCGAGGGACTCGCTGACGGCGAGGGTGTGATCGTCCCAGGCAAAGTCCCTCCTGCTGACGGCCAGCCTGTGAAGGCCGAGGCCGCAAAATAGCCGCGCACTTTCCCCATGAAAAAATCCGCCCCACTTTTCCTCATCGCACTCGCGGGCGCCGCGCTCGGGAAGCAGCCCGCGCCCGAGCCGCGTTCGACGAAGCCCCATCCAGTGAACCTCGCCGCGGTGATGCGCCTCGCGGGTGCGCGCAACCTCGACATCCGGGCGGCGGACGCACGCCTCGCGGAGGCGTGGGCGCAGCACGAGGCGGCGAGGCTGCAGTTCCTGCCGTATCTCACGACAGGTTTTGCGTTCAAGCGGCACGAGGGGAACATCCAGACAGTGGACGGGCTCATCATCGACGCCGACAAGGAGAGCCTCGGCTACGGCGTGGGCATCACGCTGCAGGTGGAGATTGGCGAAGCCTGCTACAAGGCGCTCGCGACGAGGAAACTCGCGGGTGCTGCGACGCATGCGGTCGAGGTGCAGCGGCAGGAGAGCATCTGGCAGGCGGTGTCCGCGTATTTTGAGCTGGTGCGCGCAAAGGCCGCGGTAGGTGTCGCGTCGGAATCAGTGCGCATCGCGGAGGACTACGCGCGGCAGGTCAGGCAGGCGGTGGATGCGGGCATCGCCTTCAAGGGCGACGCGTTTCGCGCGACCGCGCAGGCCGAGCGGAATGAGCGCGAGCGCAGCCGATTGCGGGGCGAGCAGCGCATCGCCGCGGCGCGGCTCGCGCAGATTCTGCACCTTCCGCCGCAGGTCGAGCTGCTGCCGGGCGAGGGGGCTGTGATGCTGAGTTTCGGGGATTCGCGGCGAACTCTCGGGGCGTTGATAGCGTCGGCAATTTCCGCGCGGCCCGAGATGGCGATGAGCGCGGAGCAGCTCGGGGCGGCGATCAAGGACAGCGAGGCTGCGCGTTTTGCGCCGCTCGTGCCAAAGCTCAGCGCGGAGTATTTCGGCGGCGGTCTCGGTGGCGGCACCTACTCGCAGGGTCTGCGGTCTTTCGGAGGCACGATGGAATACGGCATCGGCCTCACGTGGCGCATCGGGCCCGGCGGGCTGTTCGATCCGTCGCGCACGCATCTCGCCGATGCGCGGCAGCGCGGCACGGCTGTCGAGCGGGAGAAGCTGCAGGAGGAGATCGCCCGGCAGGTGGTGGAGGCGCACACGCTCGTGCGGTCATTTCAGGAGCAGCTCACGCACGCTCGTGCGGCGCTCGCGGCTGCCCGGAGGACGCACGAACTTGCGCGCGAGAGGAAGGCCTTCGGAGTCGGCGAGGTGCTCGAGAACATCCAGGCGGAGCAGGAGCTGACGCGCGCGGAACTGGACTACCTCGACGTGCTCACCGGCCACAACCGCGCGCAGTTTCTCCTGCGCCGTGCGATCGGGGCGGACTCCGCGTCGTCGAAGGCGGGGAAATAATCGCTCGCACGCCCCGTGCGCTGCGTATGGTCGCGGGGATGAGAATACACTCGCTTGAACACGCGCCTTTCGAGGGGCCGGGCCGCATCGCGGACTGGGCACGGGAGCGCGGTCACACGCTGGCGCGCACGGCGCTGCACGACGGGGAGGCGCCGCCGGCGCTTGATGCGTTCGATTTGCTGGTCGTGATGGGCGGGCCGATGAGCATTCACGAACACCGCAGTCACCCGTGGCTGCCGGTTGAGAAGACGTTTCTCGCGGAGGCAATTCGGGCGCGGAAGCCGATCCTCGGCATCTGCCTCGGCGCCCAGCTTCTCGCCGATGTCCTGGGAGGCAAGGTGTTCCAGAATCCGGTGAAGGAGATCGGCTGGTTTCCCGTGCGGATGCTCGACCGAAGTGCGCCGTTCGCGGAGTTCCCGGAACGCCTCACGGTGATGCACTGGCACGGCGACACATTCACGATTCCCGAGGGCGCCAGACGGACGGCGGAGAGCGATGCGTGCCCGAATCAGGCGTTTGTGTTCGGCGACCGCGTGGTCGGGCTCCAGTTTCACATCGAACTGGACAAGGTGGGCGTCGAGGACTTGGTCCACGCGTCGCTCGACGAGGCCGGGATTGCGCCGTTCATCCAGTCGCGCGGGCAATTGATGCAAGCGCCTGCGGAGAGCAGCGCAGGGGCAGGCGCCTTATACGCGCTGCTCGATGAACTCGCGCGGCTTGTTTAGCGAGGGTGGCCGCTCTGTGGAGACGTGAGTTACCGCTGAGGCTCGGGCGTCGGGGACGGCGTGGGCGTCGCCGGTGAGGTGGATGCCGGGGCTGGCGTGGGCGTGGCGGTGGGCGTTGTCCGGCCGGGCAGGGGCATGGGATTCGTCGTCGCTGTCTGGATGCGGTGCGAACGCCACACTGTCTCGCCGAGGCGCTCCTTGAACTCGCGCTTCTTGCCAAACTTGAAGGCATCGCCCGCTCCCACAAACGGGTTTTTCCCCTGGAAGAGATTGCCGATTTCAAACGGCAGCGAGACGCGGACGCCGGCGATCCAGTTGCCTCCGTTCAGCGCCTTGTCCTCCCACCATTCGACGTCGGTGGTGATGGCCGGCGTCCAGCGGATCTCCGCACGTGCCTTCCAGCCGGAGAATTTGATGCCGATGTTGCTGCGGAAGTCGTAGTAGCCGCCGAAGAGGCGCGCCTCGACGTAATTGTCCAAGCCGGGGATGAGGAAGCCGACCTCGGTGTGCCAGCCCTCGAGGCCGCTCTCGAGTTGGATGAATCCGGGGAGCGTGCGGACGCGATGGACGCCGTCGTCCGGGAGGTAGTAGTTGAAGCGGGCATCGACCCACTTGGTGAGCAGTTCCGCGCCGAGGCCGAGCTGGTCGTATTGGTTGCCGAACTGGCTGTCGAGGTAGTCGTAGTAGATGTTTCCGCCGATGATGATGTCGCGGCCGGGAACAAGGTAGCGCGCGCCGAGTCCGGTGCTGAAGATGGTCTGCGAATTGTCGTCCCACGTCCCGCGCAGATCGCCGAAGAGCGTGACGTTTCCGACGCGGGCAAAGGGAATCAGGGCGTCCAGCCATGCGCTCTGCAGGCTCTCGCTGAATTTCCCGCCGGCGGTGATGGTGCCTGCGGGGAGCGGATCCTCGGCCGGTGCCGAGACCTTGTGGCCGGCGAATGCCGACAGTGTGGCGATGGTCGTCACTGCAAGAGGAATGAGGGATTTTCTTTTCATGCGGGCGCCGCTTAGCCCAGTGGCGAATGGGATTCAAGTGGAATGGCCTTCCCCGCTACTTTTCCCTTTCACACCACCTCCAAACCAGTCAGCCTGCCGCTCCTTATGAAACGCTTCCTTCGCATCGTCCCCATCCTTTTCGCAGCCGCGATCGCGCGTGCTGACATCGTCATCGAGCAGAAAATGGAGTCCTCCATGCTCACGGGCAACGTGACCATGAAGGTGAAGGGCGACAACGCGCGGATGGAGACGCCCACGCCGCTCGGCGGCAGCGCGCTCGTGCTGATGAATTTCAAAACCGGGGAGATGACCACCTTCACCGCCATCCAGGGGCAGAAAATCGCGATGAAGATGAACCTCGATGATCTGAAGAAGCAGCAGGAGGCCGGGCAGAAGATGCTCGGCGTGGATCCCTCGAAGCTCGAGAAGCCGAAATCCACGGGGCAGAAGGAAAAGATCGGCGAATACGACACCGAGATTTTTGAAATGAGCCTCGGCACGCTCCAGTCGAAGCTCTGGATCGCTAAGGATTTCCCGAACGCGCAGGCCATCAAGGATCAGATGATGAAGATCAGCAGCAGCATGGGCGGCGCAGGCTTTGACCCGAGCAAGGTGGACGTGCCCGGCATGGTCGTGAAGAGCGAGGTGAACACGCCCGCGGGCAAGATGACCATCACGCTCGTGAAGGCCAAGGAGGAGGCTGTGGACGACAAGGAGTTTGTGAAGCCCGAGGGCTACAAGGAGATGGAAATGCCGAAGCTGCCCACGCCCGGCGCGCCGAAATAATGGCCGCTCGGAAACGAGCCAAGACCGATTCCAGCAAGGCCGGGCCGAAAGCCCGGCCTTCGCTTATTCTGGCCTCCGCCTCGCCCCGTCGGCGCGAGCTTCTGCGGCAGCACGGATTCGCTTTCTCGGTGCATGTCCCGCCCGGTGTCGAGGAAATCGCACCCGCGCATCTTTCCCCGGGTGAGACGGTGCTGGCGAATGCCCGCGCGAAGGCCCGCGCGGCGCTCGCGGAACTGACGCCGGCGGGCGGCGCTGTCGTGCTCGGCGTGGACACGGAGGTTTTTTTCGGTGGCCGCGTGCTCGGCAAACCGGCGGACATGGATGCTGCGTTCGCGATGCTGAGCCGGCTGAATGGCCGCACGCACGAGGTGTATTCCGGAGTCTGGATTGCGGCGCCCGGCTGCGAGCGCGGATTCATCGAGGTGACGCAGGTGCGCTTTCACCGGCGCACGGATGCTGGATTGAAGCGCTACCTCGCGCGCATTCATCCACTCGACAAGGCCGGCGCGTATGCCGCGCAGGACGACCGCGGCGAGATGATCGCGGCGGTGAACGGCTCGTATTCAAATGTGATCGGTCTGCCGATGGAGCGGCTGCGCGATGAACTGCGTCCATTCCGCATCGGCTGAGAGGCCCACACTGCCCATTTACGGGCGCGGGATGCTCGGCTAGCGTCCCGCCCCTTTCGCCATGCCAAAAGTTTTCCTGAAAACCTACGGGTGCCAGATGAACGAGCGCGATTCCGAGCAGGTCGCGCGCGATCTCGCCGCGCGTGGTTACGAGATCACGGCGCAGGAAAAGGCGGCGGACGTGGTGCTCATCAACACCTGCAGCGTGCGCGACCTCGCGGAGCAGAAGGCGCTCGGAAAAATGGGCATGCTCGGCCGGCTGCGCGAGGGGAAGCCGGAGATGATTTTCGGCTTTCTCGGGTGCATGGCGCAGAGCCGCGGCGCGGAGCTGGTGCGCGACGTCGCGCACGTGGACCTCGTTGTCGGGACGCAGAAATTCCACCGCGTGGCGGACTACGTGGATCAACTCGTGCAGCGGAAGGCCGCGCTCCGCGACCGGCTCATGGACGACGAGCGGTTCAGCATCGTGGACGTGGCCGAGGAGCCCGGCTCGCAGGGAACGATCCGCGAGCACGTGCTGGCGGAGCGGCAGGCGAGCGCGTTCGTGAGCATCATGCAGGGCTGCAACATGCACTGCACATTCTGCATCGTGCCGAGCACACGCGGCAGCGAGCGTTCCCGCGCCATCGCGGACATCGTGCAGGAGGTCGAGGGGTTGGTCGCGCGCGGTGTGCGCGAGGTGACGCTGCTCGGCCAGATTGTGAACCTCTACGGACGCCACGAGTTTTCCCGCGTCGGCGACAAGTCGCCCTTTGTGCAGCTTCTGGAGGCGGTGCATGCGGTCGAAGGTCTGCGCAGGCTGCGCTTCACGTCGCCGCATCCGATCGGCTTCCGTGCGGATCTCGTCGAGTGCTACGCGCGGCTGCCGAAGCTCATGCCGCACGTGCATCTGCCCGTGCAGAGCGGCAGCGACCGCATCCTGAAGGCGATGCACCGTGCATACACGGCCGAGAAATACCTCGCGCTCGTCGAGTCGCTCCGTTCGGCCCGGCCGGATATCGCAGTCACGACCGACATCATCGTCGGCTTCCCCGGCGAGACGGACGAGGATTTCCAAGCGACGTGTGAACTCATCCACCGCGTGGGCTATGACAACGCGTTCGTCTTCAAATACAGCACCCGCCGTGACACGCCGGCCGCGGAGATGGCCGGACAGGTTCCGGAGGAAGTCCGCGAGGAGCGCAACCACGCGCTGCTGGAACTCGTGAACGGCATCGCGGTGAAGAAGAACGAGGCGCTCGTGGGGCGGCGCGTGGAGGTGCTGTGCGAAGGCCGGAGCAAGACGAACCCGGAGCGGCTCTCGGGCCGTTCGCCGGGCAACAAGATCGTGATCTTCGAGGGCAGCGAGCGGCACATCGGCGAGGTTTTCGACGTGCTCATCGAGCGGACGACCGGCTTCAGCCTCTACGGAAATCCCGCGGTGCTCTGAGAGTCGCGCGACGCGTCATTCCTCCGCGGCGGCAATCGGAATGCGGCGGCGAATTCCAAAGCCGAGGAAGATGGCCGCGACGACACTGCACGCGCCTGCCAGCATTACCATCTCCTGCCCGCTCCACGATGGGTTCAGCCGGGCCGCGACGGCTGTGAGGATGTTCAGCGCGATCATCGATGCGATGCCCGCGGGCATGGCTCCGCGCCGGATGCGGAGTGAAAGAAATGCAGTGAGAACGACCAGAAGCAGCGCCTGCGACAGACCGTAGAATATCGCCTCGCGATGGTAGGTGAACAGGACGCCCCAGGAGGGGCGCTCATACCACGGCCTGAAAAATCTCAGACCGTAGGCGAGCGCGAAAAGCCCGGCTGTGGGCAACAGCGAGGCGACGCAGCCGGCGACCTTTTGCCGCATCAGTTTGCCGAGGTGTTGCGGGAGCGTGACGAGGCCGCCGAGCGTGAGGTTGCGGCGCTCCTCGCCGAAGATGCGCGAGGCGGTGAGCCCGCCATCGATGGCAAATGCGCCGACGGAGAGGACCATCGCGATTTCACCGACATTTCGCCAAAAATAGCCGTCGTCCGGATCCCGCTTCTCCACCCAGCGCTCGAACGAGTAGGCGGCGAAGAGGATCAGACCGCACACACCGACGCGGATGAGCAACCCGCGCCATCCGCCGACGATGAAATGAAAATCCTTCCACGCGATCGGGCGGCGTGCCGAAGGTCGCGGACGGCGGCCGGAGAAAATGCGGAAGCGCCCTGTCGCTTTCCGCGCTGCGGATGGCTGTCCGTCGCCGACGCAGAAGCGGTCGAACGCGAGCCACGCGAATGCGAAGCACAACGCGGCCGCTGCGAGGTTCACCGCGATGTGCCGGGCGACAGGCGCAGTTTTCATCGGCTCGAAAAGCATCACGGCCAGCGTGTAGGCTGGGTTCGATTCGACGAGCCACGTGCCAAAGTGCTCCCACGCGGTGCTCGGTGTCAGCGCTCCGAATGGCAGCCGCTCGAGCGCCGTGACGATGCAGATGAACGGCAGCACGATGAACACGACCGCGCAGACGACGCCCGTCCAGATGCCGGCACGGATGCCGTTGCGGGAGAGCACGGAGCAGAGGAGCGCGAGATTGCAGAGGAGGAAGGTCGTCGCGCCGAGGACGGCGTAGGCACCGAACACCTGGTCCATGCTCACCCCGCCGAGCGTGACCGCGAGGACGGTGAAGGGAATCTGCACGGCGAGCAGCAGGAGCGCGCCGACGAGGCGCGTGGTGCTCTTGCCGAGGAGAATCGCGAGGGGATTCAGGCGCGTCATGCGGAGGAGCGTGAGCGTCTGGTCCTCCTTCTCCTCGGTGATGGCGGTGGCGAAGATGCCGGGCGTGGCGATTGCGAGCAGGCCGAGGTTGGCAAAGAGCACCATGCCGAGGAATTCGCGGCCGGGCGCGGTGCGGCTTGTGAAGCTGCGTTCGTTGGCCCACAGGATGAGCAGGATGACGACGACGAGGAGCGTGCGCAGGATCACCGGAAGGCGCGCCCTCGCGTCCTCGCGCAGGGAACGGACGAAGAGGGCGAGCAGCGCGCGCATTTTCCGCTACTCCTCCGCGGCGCAGGCTGCGATGCGGCCGGGAATTCGTGACGCGATCACCCCGGAGGCAATCCATCCGAGCACGGAGACGGTCAGCATCTCGGCGACGTCGTTTCCGACGGAATGGAGGCCCGTCAGGACAAACGGGATGATGATGGCGAGGAGGATCATCACGCAGACGCCGGCTGCGAACGGCGAGCGGCGCATCCGCAGCGAGAGATACATCACGAGCACCGCGAAGAACACGCAGCCGCTGACGTAGAGGATCCACCCGGCGACCGCATCGTCGCTCAGCCAATTGCGGTCGCGCTCCTCGGAGAGAACGACCGCGATGCCGAGGAAGGTGCACAGCAGGGAGGGGAAGAGCTGCGGAAGGGCGCCGCGGATCTTCTCGCGGATGAGCCGGCCTGTGCCGAGCGGCAGGGTGTAGAGCGCGCCCAGCGTCTTGCGCTTTCGCTCTGAGCCAAACATCCGCGAACTGACGAGGCCGACCTCGATGGTGAAGGACATGATGCCGAACACCCAGAACATGACGCCGAGTTCGGCGGTGCGCATCCGCGAGCGGTTGACGGCCGCCATCCACCAGACGAGGAGGAGGCCGATCGCGATGTAAACGAACGTGCGGATGAGGAGTCCTGTCCACCCTCCGGCAAGGAAATGGAAATCCTTCCACGCAATGGCGCGCCTGCCGGCACGTGGATGAGCGGCGCGGCGAGGGATGCCTGCGGACGCCTTTTCCGTCCGGCCCGGCACGACTTCGGCGCCGGAGCCGCAGAACCGCTTGAAGAGAACCCACGCCAGCGCGAAGCAGATTGCTCCGCCCACGAGATTGAACGGGACGGAGCCGCCGCCGAACGGCATGATCGAGCGCGGTTGCACGGTGCGGGTGAGGTCATAGATCGGGTTGATCGAAAACCACCACTGAACGAAGCGCTCGCCCCAGCCCGATCCCATTCCCCTGATCCGGTAGCCGAACGTCAGCCAGAGGAAGAAGAACGGCATGAAGTAGAGCACGATGCCGCTGAGGACGGTCATTGACGTTGCGCGGGTGGTGCGTCGGCAGACGACGGACCAAAGGAGGGCGAGGTTGCAGAGAAAGAAGAGGAACGCGGCGAGGATGCCGTAGCAGCGGAGGACTTGGTCGAGCGACACGCCGCCGAGGGTGATGCAGAGCATCGTGAACGGCACCTGGACGGCGAGCAGCAGCAGCCCCTCGAAGAGGCGCGCGGTGCTCTTTCCGAGGAGGATTGCGAGCGGGTTCAGGCGCGTCATTTGCAGCAGGCCGAGCGTGTCCTCCTCCTTCTCCTCGGTGATCGCGGAGGCGAACGTGCTGAGGCCGAAGATGGCGATGACGAAGAAATTCACGATCACGAGCATGATCAGCACCGACTGACCCGGCGCGGATCGGTTGGCGAAATTCTGCTCGTTCATCGCGATGAAGAGGAGGACGACCAGCGCGATCCCGCCGCGAGCGAGCGAGGTGAACTTCGCCCGCGACTGCTCGCGCAGTGAGCGGGTGAAAAGTGCGAAAAGCGGACGGAGTCTCGCGGTCACAGATCAGGTGCGGACGCCGGGCTCGGTGAGGTCCATGAAGGCCTGGTTGAGGTGCTTCACGTCCTCGTGGAATGCCGTGATGCTTGCGCCGGATGCGAGCGCGGCATGGAGGATGGCGTTCGGGGTGAGTGCGGAGGGATCGAACTCCACGGTGTAGCGCGGTGCGGAGCCTGCATTGTCCGGCTGGCCGACGCGGGTAACGCCGGGCAGTGCGGAGAGCGCGGTGACGAGCGGCGGGTGCTCCGCGGCGAGTGTGATGGCAAATGCGTCGCCCGCCTTCTCGCCGACGATGAGGCCGCGCATGGTGCCCGTGTATTTCACCGAGCCGCGGTCGAGGATGGTCACGGAGTCGCACAACTCGGCGAGTTCACTGAGGATGTGCGAGCTGATGAAGACGGTTTTTCCGAGGCGCTTCAGCTCCTGGAGGATTTCCATGAGCTCGATTCGCGCGCGGGGGTCGAGGCCGCTCGCGGGTTCGTCGAGAAGGAGGAGGTCCGGGTCGTGCACGAGCACGCGCGCGAGGGAGACGCGCTGCTGCATGCCGCGCGAGAGGCCCTGCACGAAGTCGTCGCGCCGCCCCGCCATG
>JBGAPU010000103.1:0-21761 GCA_044221035.1 Chthoniobacteraceae bacterium
TTTCATCCCGACGGCACGAAGATGGAAAACACGGGCTCCTTCCATGTGCCGAATGACTACGTGCTCCGTCTCGCCCGCGAGCATCGGGAATTTCTCCCCGTCGTCAGTATCCACCCGGCGAGGCGCGATGCGCTCGATGAACTCGACCGCTGCATCGCAGATGGGACGGTGATGCTGAAACTGCTGCCGAACTGCCACAACGTGGACTGCGGCGACGTGCGCTACCGTAAATTCTGGGAGCGCATGGCCGCTGCGCGCCTGCCGCTCCTCGCGCACACCGGCGGCGAGCACACCGTGCAGGTCGTGAACGCCGCCTACTCCGACCCGCGCGTGCTCACGCTCCCGCTCGAATGCGGTGTGACCGTGATCGCCGCACACTGCGCGACGAGGAGCGGCCTCTCCGATCCGCAATATTTTCACATCTTCGCGTCCATGCTGGAGAAATGGCCGAACCTCCACGGCGACACGAGCGCGTGGAACGTCGTGCAGCGCGGAAAATTCGCGAAGCGCTGCGTCGGCAAGGACGCGGGCCTGCTCGGCGAGCGGCTGCTGCACGGCAGCGATTTTCCGGTGCCTGTCTCGGGCCTGTGGGCGTGGCTTGGCGGCAGGATTTCATTCGCCGACTGGCGCCGCTGCGCGCGCATCCGCAACGTGATCGAGCGCGACTACCAGTTGAAGCTCGCGATGGGGTTCGGCCCGGAGCACTTCACGCGCATCCACTCGCTGTTGCCGCGGTAGCGCTATTTCGGCGGCAGTTTTCCGAGGAGAAATGCGAGGAGGTCGTTCAGCTCCGCGGGCGGGATGACTTCGCCGAAAGCGGGTGGCATCAGCGACGTCTCGGTTTCCTTGCGTTCGGCGATGTCGGCCTTCGCCACGCGCGTCTCCTGCGCGTCGGCGTCGGCGAGGATGAGCTGTGCGCCTTCCTCGCGGCGTGGCAGGCCGGCGGCGACGGTGCCATTCTTCAAAGTAATCACGTTCATGCGGAAGGCGCGGTCCACATTGCGGCTCGGGTCGAGGATGTCCTCGAGCAGGCGGTCGGGGCCGCGGCCGCCGATGCCGTCGAGCTGCGGTCCGAGCGCGCCGCCCTTGCCGTCAATGGCGTGGCACACGGCGCAGTTGCGCGCGAAGACTTCCGCGCCACGCGAGGCGCTCGCCTTCGTCGCATCGAATGCCTTGCTCCGCGCGGCGATGAGTTTGTCTGTCTCCACGTTCGCGGGCGGGAGAGTGCGCAGCAGTGAATCGAGGTGCGTGAGCTCTTCCCATTTGGCCGTGGCGCGCATGCGATCCACGACTGCCTTGTCGCGCAGGACGGCGGGCGAGGCCTTGCCGCTCTCGATGGCCGCGATGAGCACGGCGGTTCCGCAGCGGTTCGCCGAAAGTGCGATGGAGAAGGCGCGCTGGAGCTTGAGCGGCGCACTCGGCATGGCGTTGGCAATGTGCTGGCAGATCGACGGACTCGAAATTTCGCCGAGATACGTCGCGAACTTCTCGCGCACAGCGTCGGGCTCGCGGGTGTTCGCGATGGCTGCAGCGAAAGGCGCAACCCAATTCCGGTCTGCCGCGCCGTCCTTCTGGAATGCGATGAGCGCGCGGGCGGCTGCGGCGCGAGTCGCGGCATCACTCGAGCTGGTGAACGCCGCCTTGGTGAGCACCGGCTCGAATCCGGTGAGCTTCAGTGTGCGAATGATGTCGGCGGCGGTTTGCAGGCGGCGCGGCGCGGCGGCGGGTTCGGTGAGTTTCAGCTCGGGAAGCCCGGGCTCGAAGCGCGCGACGGCGAGCCAGGCGTAGGCGCGCTCAGTGTTGCCGTCAGTGACTTCAATCACGCCGCGCTTGCCGGCGCAGTCGGCGAGGCTCCAGGTGATCTTCTGCGCGGTGTCGTTGCGCGGTGGCGTGGCCTCGCGGAGCACGGCGTTGGTCTGTGCGTCGCGCAGACGAACGAAGCTTGTCTTCGAGGCCGGCTTGCCGGGGAAGCCGTCGTGGCCACAGAGGAAAAAGCTGAGCGATGCGGGCAGCGTGAATGCAGGTGAGCGCAGCGTGCCGGTGAGCTTCTCGCCGCGCGGGAAGCTCGACATGAACGTGACCGCTGTCCCATCGGCGCACTTGCGCTGCTCGAAGGCCCACGGGTTTGCGGAGGACGGCGCGCCGTCCACGGGTGAATTGCTCCACACGGCTGCGGGCTCCTCGGACGAGAGCAGTGAGGTGACCACTTGCGGACCCCACGCGCGCAGCGTTGCGCCGGGCATCACTCCGCGCTGCTCGTGCGCGGTGAGCAGGGCGTCGAGGCCGGCGGCAAGTTCGTCGGGGCTTTTGCCGAGTTTGCGCTGCGCGAGCGCGACGAGGGATTCGAGCTTCTCCGCGGAGATATTGCGCGCGAGCGACGGAAGGTGCGCGGTGAAGAGCGTGCTGGAAATGTCGTCGTGGTTCTCGAAGAACTTCACCCGGAATTCGGCGGCGCCTTCACCGGTCGCGGCGAGCAGCATCTCCAGCACGAGTGCGCGTTCGTCGGCAGTTTGCTTGTCGAGGGAAAGGCCCGAGAGCACGGCGGGCTCACGGAGTTGGTTGCGCAGTGCGATTCGCGTGGCGTGGATGAGGTGGTCGTCGTCGGGGGAAGTGGAACGCAGCAGCGCCAGGAGCGGGGCGATGTTGTCCGCAGATGGGTTCACGCCGAGTGCTTCGGTGGCATTGCGACGGACGAATGGGTCAGCGTCTTGGAGGGCGGAGTGGAGTGCGCCTTGGAGTGCGGCGGTCCGCTCCAACTTTTGAACCTTGCCCGTCCCATCGTCGCTCAGAGCGGCAGAGGACTGCCGCAAACCAAAGCCTGCGGCGACCCGTGCAGCGTGAATGCGCACGAACGGCTCCTTGTCGCCGAGCGCGGCGAGCAGCGTCGCTTCGTCGAGCAAGCCGAGGCGGGACAGCGCCCAGATGGCGTTCAGTTTTTGCAATGCATTCGTCGGCGACGCGAGCGCGGTTTTGATCGCGGGCAATGCCTCCGCGCGATACGTGTCACAGAGCTCGTTCAGCGCGAGTGTGCGGCGCGTGGGATTTGTGGAACCGAGTTCGGCGATCCATCCCGCTAGGTCATTGGGCAGCGTGGGGACCGGATTCTCTGCGTGACGACCGCTGTTCGTGCCACGTTTGAAAATGATCCGCCACAGCCGCCCGCGCTCGCGGTCGCGGCCGGGGTGGGTGAGGGGGACTTCGTAGTGGCCGATGATGCGGTTGTAGAAATCGGCGATGTAGAGCGCGCCGTCGGGACCCCAGCTCAGATCCACGGGGCGGAACCACGGGTCGTCCGTCGAGAGAAAATCGGGCATTTCCTTTCCCTTCGACGATGAGCCGTGCCACGTGATCGCGTCGCGGTTGATTCGGCTCGTCTGCACGTTGCCGACGAACATGTGGTCCTGCCACTCGGCGGGCCACGCGGGGTCGCACACATACATCGGCGCGCAGATGGCGGTGCTGCCGTGCGAGTGTGTGATAGTCTGCGGCGCAAAGCCGAGGCCGTCGTGCGGCTTGCCGAAGCTCGGGTAAAATGCGCCGCGCAGGAGCTGGTAGATCGGCGAGCTGTGGCAGTCGGCGCTGAAGAGGTTGCCGCGGTTGTCCCAGCACAGGCCGAAGGGATTCACCTGGCCGAACGTCCAGCCCTCGACGCGCGAGCCATCGAGCCGGATGCGATACGTGTTGCCGCTTTGGATTTTCAGCTCGCTGCCGTCGCTGCCGCGGATGGTGCTTTCGTTGTTGAAGCCGTGCGTGCCGTAGAGCCAGCCGTCGGGGCCGCGGCGGAAAGACGAGAGGTTGCCGTGCGTGTCGCGCTCCCAGCCGAGCGGGCCGTAGAGCACGGAGCGCTTGTCCGCCTTGCCGTCGCCGTCGGTGTCTTCCATGAGCCAGATGTTCGGGATGCTCCACACGACGCACTTCCACGTGAGCTTGTCGTCGGCATTCTTCGAGCGGAACGGATAAAGGCCGGTCGGGATGTTCAGCCCGTCGGCGAAGACCTCGACCTTCCGCGCGCGGCCATCCGGCGCGAAGTCGGAGAAAATCCTCACCGTGTCGCGGCCCAGCGAGCCGTCTTTTATCGCGAATGGATACTCGCGCGACTCCGTGATCCACAGTCGGCCGAGCGCGTCCCACTGCATGTTCATCGGCTTGCGCAGGTCCGGCTCGCTGGCGACGAGCTGAATTTCAAAACCCGGAGGCAGATGAAACGCCGCGCGCTCCTGCTCGGGAGTCAGCGGCTCGGTGGGGCGGACGAGTTCCTTGAAGGGATCCCTCTTTTCCGCCGCAAGGCAGGGGAGGGCGATGACGGCGAGCAGCAGGACGAAGAGGGGCTTCATGGCGGCGTGGATGGCGCAGTCAACCACGCGGGGCGCGCAAACTCAGCACAAAGCTGAAGTGGAAACACGCCGCGGTCCCGCCCGGCGAATTCAGTGCTCGCCATCGGGTCTTCTGCCTGCCTATGGGAAGCACGTGCCTCTTTTCCTATTCGAGCCCGACCTGCGCGTTTCGCTGCGGGCGTTTTTCGCCCTGGCGCTGGTGGCAGTCCTCTTCATCGTGCCCTGAATCACCGCGGCAGGAAAAATCGGAAGCTGTCTCTGGACTAATGGGGGAGCTTGTATCAGTTTCCCGCGCTGCACCGACCCCGGCCGTGAAAACTGCCGGGGTTTTGCATCGCTCCGAATCCCGATGAATCTTCACCGTCTCGCTTCCCTAGCCGCCGTGCTCGCCGCCCCCGTGTGCATGGCCCAGCTCCCGCCTTCTGCCCTCCAGCCCGGCCGCCCCGTGTCGCCGGCGCCGGTGAACCCGCTCGCGCCCCTCGCCCCGCAGCGCGGCGCGGCGCCCGCGGTTCCGGAAGTGCCGGCGGAGATCGCGTCGGCCGGCGCGCCGAATACGCTGGCGTCGGACGAGGTCGCGCAGGGGTGGAAACTGCTCTTTGACGGCCGGCGGCTGCTCGGAATGCGCGGCCTCCAGAAGACGGACCCGCTTTCCGCCGGCTGGAAAATCGAGGACGGCGCGCTTTGGCTGCCGAAGGACGTGAAGGACATGGAGCGCATGACGGGTGGCGACCTGATCACGATGGATTTCTTCTGGGACTTCGACTTCCGCTTCGACTTCAAGATGACGGCGTCGGCCAACAGCGGAGTGCGCTACATGCTGTCAGAGGCGATGGGGCAGGTGCCGATGGGCCTCGAATACCAGATCATCGACGATGTCCACAACAGCATCGGCCTCAAGGGCGGAAAAATCCGCCGCACGGGCGCGCTGGACTGCGTCTTCCCGGTGGGCGACAACGCGCGGCTGCGCTCGGCGGACCCGCTGAACAAGACCGGCGACCCGTGGAACTCCGGGCGCATCCTCGTGCAGGGCAACCATGTCGAGCACTGGCTGAACGGCGACAAGGTGCTGGAGTTTGAGCTTGGCCCGCAGATTCGGAGGAACGCCCTCGCGTATCGGACGAAGGAAAGGCCGAGGGATCTGGCGCATGAGACGCTGCCGGTGACTTACGGGATGAAGAGCAAGACGCGCATCTCGATCCTGGATCAAGGTTACGAGGTTTCGTTCCGCAACCTGAAGGTGCTGCCGATGGCTCCGACGGCGGTCCTCCTTCCCTCCGCCGGTGGCGGTGTGCGTCCGCAGGGGACCAGCCCGGTGCCAAATCCGCTGCTGCTGCCGAAGGGGACGAGGTAGCCGCGCGGAGGCGCGGGCGGCGGCTATTTCCCGATCGAAATGAGCTGGGAGTAGGTGCGGACGTAGAGACGGCCGCCGCTCACGGCGGGGGTGGCGTAGCTGTTCTTCTCGCCGAGCGGGAAGCGCTGGATGAGGCGGAACTTGTCGTCCGCCGCGATGGAGACGAGATCACCAGCGCGGGTGACGTTGTAGAGGCGCCCGCCCTTTCCGCCGACGCAGATGGGGCTGGAATAATACGGACCCTCGACGCGCTCGCTCCAGAGCTGCTCGCCGTCCTTGGAACGCACGCAGGTCACGGTGCCGTTCTCCTTCCAGAGGAAGAGGAGGTCGCCCGCTGCGATGGGCGTGCAGACGTAGCCGCCGATGCGGACGATGTCGTAGGCCTTGGCGGGCTTCTTCTCGGCGGCGCCGTTGATGACTTGGATTTCGCTCGCCGCCTGGCCCTGGCCGCACTGGGCGACGATCATGTTCTCGGCGGTGATGACAGGGGAGGCGACGCAGCGGAGTTTGAAGATGTCCGGGATGCTCCAGAGGCTCTTGCCGGTGGCGGGGTCGAGGCCGAGAAGGCCGTTGTCCGTGCTGAGGCTCACGAGCTGGCCGTTCAGGAGGCATGGGGTGGAGATGGCGTGCTGGCCGCCCTTGAGTTCGTTTTTCCAGAGCTGCTTGCCGGTCTTCGCGTCCCATGCGCCGATGAACGAGCCGGGATCGTCCTGGCTGCTCTGAAGAATGACCTCGCCCTTTTCCACAATGGGCGACGCGCCCTGACCATGCTGTGCGCGGAAGGGGCCGAGTTCCGCCGACCAGAGCTGCTTGCCGTCGGCCTGCGCGAGCGCGACGAGCTGGCTCTTGTCCGGCCCGGCGATCCACACGAAGACGCGCTCAGCGTCCACCGCGCACGAGGGGCTCGCGAAGCTGTTGTCCGCGTGCTTGCGGTAAATTCCGGTGGCGTATTCGCGCTGCCACTGGATCTTTCCGTCCTTTGCGCCCACGCAGACGATGACGCGCTTGGCCTCTGCGTCCGCGGAGCCTGTCGGCGTGGCGGTGACAAAGACGCGGTCGCCCCAGATGACCGGCGAGGAGTGTCCGGTGCCGGGGAGGGTGCATCGCCAGTTGATGTCCTTATCGGCTAGCTGCTCGGGGAGGTTCGCCTTGCCGATGCCGGAGCCGTTCGGCCCGCGGAAGCGGGTCCATTCCTGCGCGCCGGCCGCGAGGGTGAGCGCGGCGAGGACGGTGAAGATGTGGCGGGGAAGGGGAGTGCGCTTGTGCATGTTGCGCGGGTAGGCGCGGGCGGGCGGCGAGTCAAGCAGCGGTGCATTTTACTGCGGCTGCTTGACTGGGCGCGGGCCATTACTAGCGTGCGCGGATGCTCCCACAGCGCGATTCGATCCTGGCGCTCCTCGCCGACGAGGATTCCGACACCGCCGCGCTGGTGCAGGGTCAGCTCGTGGCGCGTGGCGAGGAAGTGTTGGAAGACCTGTGCGGTCTGCTGCCCTCCGCGACGGGCCGCGCGGAGCGGCGGCTGAAGGAAATCATCGTGCAGATTGCCGGTGCGGCAGCGGAGAAGAAGTTCGGCGCACTGTGCTCGAGCTTCGGGGATGACGGTGATGTCGAGGCGGCCGCGTGGGCGCTCGCCGCGGTCGTCGCGCCGGGTGAAGATTTTACCGCACAGCGCCGGCACCTCGACCAGTGGGGCGCGAGGCTTGCGCAGCGGCTCGCCGGCAAGGAGACCGTGATTCAGCAGTGCGCCGCGCTGTCCTCGCTGCTCGGGAGCGAGCTGGGTTTCCGTGGAAACGAGGAGGACTATTACGCGGAGGAAAATTCGCTTTTGCCGCGCGTGATCGACAACCGCCGCGGGAACCCAATCACGCTCTGCCTCATCTACATCGCCGTCGGTCGCCGCGCGGGCCTGCCGGTGCAGGGCGTCGGCCTGCCGGGGCATTTCGTGGCGCGCATCGGCGGTGTGTTTCTCGATCCATTCCACGGCGGGCGGCGCCTCCAGCTCGAGGACTGCCAGAAGCTTCTCGAGAGCCAGAACCTGGAGCTGCAGCCGCATCATCTCCTGCCGTGCAAGCCGCGCGTGATGCTCGCCCGAATCCTGAACAACCTGCTCCATGCGGCGGAGGCGGAGGACTTGGAGCTGGCGGAAAAGCTGCACGGCTGGCTGCAGGCGCTGCAGCGCGCGGCGGTGTAGCGCTTCATGAGGGTCGAGGTCATCAACACCGGCACCGAGCTGATGCTCGGCGGGACAGTGAACACGCACCTCGCGTTCATTGCGCGCGAGCTCTTTCCGCTCGGCCTGCGCATCCAGCGGCAGGTGACGGTGCCGGACGGCGAGCCGATCCGCGAGGCGCTGGTCGAGAGTTTTCCGCGCGCGGACGTGGTGCTCGTCACGGGCGGCCTCGGCCCGACGACGGACGACATCACGCGCGACATCACCTGCGAGCTGCTCGGGCTGAAGATGGAGCACGACGCGGAGGTATGGCGCGCGATCGAGGAGCGCTTCGCGCGGCGCGGTCTGAAGACGAACGACCGCGTGAAGCTCCAGGCGCTCCGCCCGCCGGATGCGACAGTGCTTTGGAATCCGCACGGCACCGCGCCGGGGCTGCATTTTCCCGCGATGCCGGGGAAGGGGACGCCGCACATTTTTCTGCTGCCCGGTCCGCCGCGCGAGCTGATGCCGATGGTGCGGGAGAAGCTCGTGCCGATTCTCGCGTCGCTGCTCCCCGCGGGGGCGCGCAGTGAAATGCGCACTTTCCGCGTCGTCGGCATCGGCGAATCGGTCGTCGAGGAAAAGGTTGGCGAGCCGCTCCTCTCGATGGGGCTCGAGCTCGGCTACTGCGCGCGCCCGGGCGAGGTGGACTTGCGGCTCATCGGTTCGCCGGATGTGCTCGATCGCGCGGCGGCACTGGTGAACGAGCGGCTGGGGAAGTGGATATTCACCAGCGACGAGCGCGAGCTGCACGAGGTGGTCGTCGGGAGAATGTCCGCGCTCGGCAAGAAGCTCGCCGTCGCGGAGAGCTGCACCGGCGGCTTTGTCGCGCACCGCATCACCAATGTGCCGGGAGCCTCGAAGATTTTCCTCGCGGGCTATGTGACTTACGCAAACGAGGCGAAGACTGAGGCGCTCGGCGTGGATGCCGCGCTCATCGCGCAGAACGGCGCCGTGAGCGAGCCCGTCGCGCGCGCGATGGCGGAGGGCGCGCTGGAAAAATCCGGCGCCGATTTCGCGCTCGCCACCACCGGCATCGCCGGCCCGGATGGCGGCACTGCGGAAAAGCCCGTGGGCACCGTGTTTGTTGCGCTTGCGATGCGCGGCGGCGCGAGCGTCGTGCAGAGGCACAAATTCCCGACTGACCGAGAGACCTTCAAACACCTCGTCGCGCAGACTGCGCTGGACCTCCTGCTGCGCCAGCTCGATGGGCGGGACACTGCGCTCGCGGAGAAATTTTCACCCGGCGACGGCGATGCCGGCTGCGGAGCCTCGACCTAACCGCGGTTTCAGCTCGCCGCGTTCGCAGCTTCGAGACGCTCCGCGAGGTCGGCCTGCGCGAGCGCCTCGATCATCTCGGTGATGTCGCCGTCGAGGAAGCGGTCGAGGCTGTAGAGCGTGAGCTTAATGCGGTGGTCGGTCACGCGGTTCTCGGCAAAGTTGTAGGTGCGGATCTTCTCCGACCGGTCGCCGGTGCCGACCTGGCTCTTGCGCTGCGCGGCGTATTTCTCCGCCTCGTCGCGCTGCTTTTTCTCCAGCAGGCGCGAGCGCAGAATGGTGAGCGCCTTCTCCTTGTTCTTCTGCTGCGAGCGGCCGTCCTGGCAGCGCACGATCGTGCCCGTGGGAATGTGCAGCACCTGCACGGCGGAGTCGGTCGTGTTCACGCCCTGCCCGCCGGGGCCGCCCGCGCGGCAGACCTCGATGCGGATTTCGTCGGGTTTCAATTCGAGGTCCACTTCCTCCGCCTCGGGCAGCACGGCAACCGTCGCGGTGCTCGTGTGGATGCGCCCCTGCGCCTCGGTCGCGGGCACGCGCTGCACGCGGTGGACGCCGCTCTCGAAGCGCAGCTTCCGGAACACGCCCTCACCGCTGACTTTGAAGATGACTTCCTTGTAGCCGCCGAGGTCGCTGGGCGAGGACTCGAGAGGCTCCATCTTTAGCCCGACGGTCTCCGCGTAGCGCGAATACATCCGTTGCAAATCCGCGGCGAAGAGCGCGGCCTCGTCGCCGCCGGCGCCCGCGCGGATTTCCATGATTGCGTCGCGGTCCTCGTTCGGGTCGGGTGGGAGCAGGGCAAACTGCACGTCGCGTTCCAGCTTTGCCGCGCGCTTCTCGACCTCCGGCATCTCGGCGCGAGCCATCTCGGCGAGTTCGTCGTCGCCCTTTGCGAGTTCGCGGCTTTCGTTCAGCTCGCGTTCGGTCCGCTGGAAATCATCCCACGTCGCGAGCGTCTGCTTCAGCCGGTTGTGCTCGCGGAGGAGGTCCTGGGCGCGCTTAGGGTTGTCGTAGAGATCCGGCGCGGCCACGGCGGCCTCCACCTCGGTGAAGCGCTCGCGCTTGCGGGCAATCAGCGGTGCAAAATCCATGGTCGGCGGGTCGGCGTGTGGCTCTGGAAAAACGAAACGGTGGAGCCGCGCGTGGCGTCTCCACCGTTGCTGAAAGTCGATGCTGTGGCGCTAGGCCTTGGCCACCTTGGCGCGGCGGAGCTGTGTGCCGCCGAAGCGCTTGGTGAATTTCTCGATGCGTCCCGCGGTGTCCACGAACTTCTGCTCACCGGTGAAGAACGGGTGGCAGGAGGCGCAGATGCCGATTTGGAGATTCTTGCGGGTCGAGCGGGTGTGGATGACCGCGCCGCACGCGCAGGCAATCGTGGTCTCGTTGTAGTCGGGATGGATTTCGGCTTTCATGGCTTTTTGGCGGAAAAGGGCGTGCAAAGTAATTGGGGTTCCGCTTTGTGCAAACAAAAAGTCCGCAACCACGATGCCCGCCCGCGAAAACGACAACGCCATCCTCGCCGCGTGGGGTGGTGTGCTCGCGAGGCGCGCGGGCGAACCGGCGGTTCTCGGCGTCGACGGTAGCGTGCTGCGCACGTTTGCGGACATTGAGACGGAATCCCGCGACAATGACGTCGCCGTGCATCGCCTTCAGCGGGGCGCCGCAGTCGGGCTGCAGTTTGGCAATGACGCCCGGTTTCCGGCGCTGCTCCTCGCCCTGTGGCGGCGCGGGCTCGTGCCGATGCCGCTGGACCGTTCGCTGGGCAGGGAAGCGGTCGCGACTGCTTTGGCGGTCTGCGGTGCCGGGGCGTTCATCCGGCCGGACTATGGCTACGGGATCGCAGTCGAGCGCCGGAGCGGAGGCCGCGAGGTAGATGCAGATTTTCTGAAGCTCACCTCCGGCACGAGCGAGGCGCCGCGGGCGGTTCGGTTTCGTGCGTGCCAGTTGCTGGCGGATTGCGAGGCGGTCTGCGACACGATGGGCTTCGGCGCGGGAGATTTGAATTTCGGCGTCATCCCGTGGTCGCACAGCTATGGCTTCAGCAACCTGCTCACCCCGCTGCTCTGCCGTGGAGTGCCGGTCGTCGCGAGCGATGAGCGCATCCCGCGCGCACTGCTCGAAGGGCTCGCTCGCACAGGAGCGACGGTTTTCCCGGGACTGCCCGTCCTTTTCCAAAAGCTCGCCGAGCTAGACTGCGGGCCGCTGCCGAGACTGCGCCTGTGCATCAGCGCCGGAGCGCCGCTCTCCGCTGCGACGGCGGCGGCGTTCCGCGCGAGGTTCGGCGTGAAAATCCACAGCTTCTACGGCAGCAGCGAGTGCGGTGGAATCGCCTATGATGCCGGCGACGACACGGTGCCCGAAGGCTGCGTGGGCGAGCCGGTGCGCGGTGTGCGGATCGCGCATGATGCGGAGAGCGGCCGCGTGGAGGTTCACGGCCCTGCGGTCGGTGAAGGCTATTTTCCCGAACCGGATGCTGCAGTGCTCGGTGGGGGTCGATTTGTCCCCGGCGACCTCGTGGAGCACTGCGGGCAGGGCTATTTGCTCGCGGGGCGCGTGAGCGATTTCATCAACATCGCCGGGAGGAAGCTGAATCCCGCGGAGGTTGAGGCGCGGCTGCGCGAGGTTGCGGGAGTCCGCGAGGCGGTGGTGTTTGGCGTGCCGAGTGCGCTGCGGGGCGAGGAGCCGGTGGCCTGCGTGGTCGGTGATGCGAGCGCGGAGGCGCTCCGGGAGTTTTGCGGGGTGAAATTCGCGCCGTGGCAGGTGCCGCGCGATTTCTGGATCGTTCGCGCGCTTCCATTCAATGAGCGCGGCAAGCTGAACCGCCGAGCGCTTGCGGAGGCGTATCGCAGCCGCGCGTAGCTGGTCACGGTGGGAGCCGGACGGTGCGGGCGGGAGGATTCGCGGATGGCGTTGTGGCGGACTTCCGTTCCGAGGAAGCGGCTGATTGTCCGAGGAATGCGGCCAACTTTTTGGAAGCTGCGTTCCTCGCAGGCCACGGCTTCATGAACAGATGAACAAAATTTTTCAAATAATACGTGTAAGTAACAATTGACTTCGCGCCCGCCGATCCATACCAACCCGTCCCGCGCTCAAACCCCGCGTCCTCGTCTCCCATGAAAATCCGCCTCGCTCCTTCCATCGCCCTCGCAGTCGTCACTTCGCTCTGCATCTCCCATGCGGCGAAGAAACCGCTCAAAGGCCAGCCGGCCGCCGAGGCTGCTCCGGCAAAATCCAGCGGCGTCACCGGCTGGCTCGCGTGGCGCGGACCGGCGCAGAACGGGACTTCGGCGGAGACGGGTCTTCCGGACAAGGTGGACGCGAAGAAGCCGCTGTGGGTCGCGGATTTCCCCGGACAGAGCACGCCGGTGATCGCGAACGGGCGGCTCTACATCAATGGCTACACGGGCGACGGGCCGGATTTGCGCGAGGGCACGACTTGCTTCGACGCGGAGACGGGCAAGGTGATCTGGCAGCATTTCCAAAACGACTTTCTGAGCGACACGATCTACCTGCGCTACTCGACTTCGGCGCCGACGGTGGATCCGGAGACAGGCAACATCTACGTGCAGGCGACGCAGGGCGTGCTGACTTGCTTCACGCCGGAGGGCAAAATCCTGTGGCAGCACTCGATGATGGAGGAGTTCGGTCGGCTGACTTTCCCAAACTCGCGCACGCAGACGCCGGCAATCGATCGCGAGTTGGTCATCACCCGCGGCGTCACGAGCGGCTGGGGCGCGGCGGGCCCGGCGGGCGACCGCATGTTCGCATTCGATAAAAAGACGGGCGAACTCGTGTGGATGTCGTCGCCGGCGGACCGGCCGCAGGACAACACATTCTCGCAGCCGACGTTTTCGTTCCTCGACGGCAAGCGCGTCTTTTACACCGCGTGCGGCGATTCCTCCATCGCGTGCGTGAATGCACGCACGGGCGACCCGCTGTTCCGCTTCCCCGCGGCGAAGGCAGGCGCGAAAGGCGGCATCAATGCCTCGCCAATCATCTACAAGGACACGCTCATCCTCGCGCACGAGTCTGAGAACGTGGACACGACGGAAGTCGGCCGCACCGCCGCGTATCGCATCCCGCAGGCGAGCGAAGCGGGCGCGGGCGTCGTGCCTCCGGGCGTCACGCTGCCGCCGGGCATGAAGCTTTTCACGCCGAAGGAGCTGGAGAAGTGGCGCAACCCGCTCGGCAACCTCGCATCGTCGCCGTGCCTCGTGGGCGACACGCTTTATGAGGTCACCGGCGTCGGCGAACTTGCCGCGGTGAACGCCGCGACGGGCGAGGTGAAGTGGAGGAAGAAGCTCGGTCCCGAGCAGCGCCAGTCTTCGCCGTTTTACGCAGACGGGAAACTTTACGTGGCATTTTACATCGCTGGCACCGACGCGAATGCTGCGGGCGGCGACAACGAGGTCGGCAACGGCGAGCTCTACATCTTCAAGCCCGGCGAAAAAGACGCCGAGGTGCTGAGCCGCACGAAGCTCGAGGGTCGCTGCTTCGGCTCGCCCATCGCCTACAACGGCAAGCTCTACGTTCAGACGGACAAGAAATTCTACGCGTTTGGCAAGAAGGGCGACAACGCGGGCGCGAAGGAGGTCCAGTGGAAGCAGGACGAGCGATGGGTTCGCACCACGACCGCTTCCCCCGCGCCGGCGAAGCTGCAAATCATCCCGAATGAATCGCTGCTGCATCCCGGCGAGGCCGCGAAGCTCCGCGTGCGCGCACTCGACGCGGACGGCTTCACTTTGAATGAGAACGTGGACCTCAAGTCGGTGAAATTTGAGACCTACATCCCGCCGACCGCGCTGGTGAAGGCGACGATGAAGGGTGCCGTCACCGACGGCGCGCTCACCGCGGAAAAGGCGACGGTGCCGAGCGCCGGCGCGTTCATGGCTTCGATGAAAGCGGGCGACAAGGAAATCAACGGCACCTTCCGCGGCCGCGTGCAGCTCGACCTGCCGATCAAGCTCACCTTCGATGGCACCGAGCTGAAGGAGAAGACCGGCCCCGGCCTCGGCAACGAGCCGAAGCCGCTCGTCTCGCCCGGCCCCGGCCTGCCTGCGCCCCAGCCCGGCCCGACGAACTGGAACGTGATCGAGCCCATCACCGAGTTTGCGTATCCGCCGCTGCCGTGGACCGGCGCGCGCTTCCGCTTTGAGGTGCGCAAGGCGCCCGGCGACGGCAACAACCTCGCGCTCTGCAAGACGATCGACAACAAGCTCTTCCAGCGCGGCCAGGTCTTCATCGGCCACCCGGACATGCACAACTACACCATCGAGGCCGACGTGATGAGCGAGGGCAACAAGCGCAAGATGTCCGACATCGGCCTCATCAACCAGCGCTACCTCACCATCATCCGCGGCAACGCGCGTGAAATCGAAATCAGCTCGAACCTCGAGCGCATCAAGCACACCGTGCCATTCACGCTCACGCCGAACGAGTGGTATCACCTCAAGGTGAAAGTGGACGTGGCGAAGGACGGCAGCGGAGTCGTGCGCGCGAAGGCGTGGAAGAAGGCCGACACCGAGCCCGAGGCGTGGACGATCGAGTTCAAGCACAAGCACGCGCACCAGAACGGCTCGCCCGGATTCTTCTCGCTCTCCCCGCAGGAGCAGCGCGCGTGGCTCGACAACATCGAGGTGAAGGCGAACTAACCGATCCGCCGCTCGCCCTCCATATTGTCCTCGAAAATGAACGCCGAGACTTCCGATGAAAATTTTTCTTCAGCGCGAGGGCGGCGAGTTTTCAAACATCAACTACCTGACGGCGTGGCTGGGTTTCAAAGAATTCGGCTATGAGGTTCAGTTTTTTGAGTGGAAGGAAATTGATCGACTCCCTCTTGCGCGGGAGCACATCGTCACGGGAGGGATTCCGGCTGTGATGCGCTGCCTCGAACGGCTCGGCATTCCGCTGCCGCAGCTCTCCAACATGCCCGAGGAACTGACCCCGTTTGCGGGTCGAAAATTTTGGTGGGGCACGCTTGCCGACGCACGGAACCGCACGACTGAGAAAGATTTTGCTCCGTTTTTCATGAAGCCGCAGCCGAGTGATCGTAAACTTTTCAATGGTCAGGTTGTCGGCGGCTTTCGCGACTTGCTGCCGACTGCAAATTTGCCTGCCGAAACTCCGGTGTTCGGCTCTGAGGTAGTGAACTTCGTGTCCGAATACCGCGTGTTCGTCCTGCGCGGCGATATCGTTGGCTGCAAACACTACAAAGGTGATTTCCGCCGGATGATTGATTTCAAAATCGTGGACTCTGCCATCGCCGCCTTTCGTTCCGCGCCTGTCGCATACGGGATTGATTTCGGAATTCTTGACGACGGGCAGACCGTCCTCGTCGAGGTGAACGATTCCTATTCACTCGGCTGCTATGGTCTTGGTCAGACTCGTTACGCCGCGATGATCGAGGCTCGGTGGAACGAGATGGTCGGCCTGCAAGCCGCTTAATCGAAATTTTAACTCGCAGAATCCAACGTCACTCCAAACAACCATGAACATCCGCACCTTCACCGCCGCCGCGTTCGCCGGCATTGCATTCACCTCCGCTCTGTCGGCACAGGACTGGCCCGGGTGGGGCGGGAGCGATCCGGGGCGCAACATGTATTCGCCCGCGAAGGGCATCCCTTCGACGTTCGATCCGGGCAAGTTCAAGAAGAACTCCGAGGAGATCGACATGAGCACGACGAAGAACGTGCGCTGGATCGCGAAGCTCGGCTCGCAGACCTACGGCAACACGGTCGTCGCCTACGGCAAGGTTTACATCGGCACGAACAACGCCGGCATGCGCGACCCGCGCTTCAAGGACGACAAGTCGGTGCTGCTCGCGCTTGATGAAAAGGCGGGCGACCTCATCTGGCAGTTCACGGTGCCGAAGCTCGCGAGCGGCAAGGTGAACGATTGGGAATACCTCGGCTACCTCAGCGCGCCGTTTGTGGACGGCAACACGCTCTACTCGGTGACGAGCCGCTGCGAGGTCATCGCGCTCAACGCGGATGGGCAGAAGAACGGAAACACCGGCACTTTCAAGGACGAGGGCCAGTATATGGTCGGTCCCGGCAAGCCAAAGGTGGAAGTGACTGCGAAGGACGGCGACATCCTCTGGAAATACGACATGATGGACGAGCTCGGCGTGTTCCCGCACAACGCCTCGAACAGCTCGCCGCTCGTGCTCGACGACAAAATTTTCGTCTGCACCAGCAACGGGCAGGACTGGTCGCACGTCACCATCCCGTCCCCGCAGTCGCCGAGCTTCATCATCCTCGACAAGAAAACCGGCCAGCTCATCGGTGAGGACGACGCGAAAATCGGCCCGCACATTTTCCACGGCCAGTGGACCTCGCCGAGCGCGGGCAAGGTGGATGGCAAGTGGCAGATCTACTTCGGCGGCGGCGACGGCTTCCTCTACGCGTTCGACCCGAATCCGGTGAAGGAGGGCGACTCGAGCTTCATGAAGACGGCGTGGAAATTCGACGTCGTGCCGGAGGAATACAAGAAGGACAAGAACGGCAAGCCCTACAAGTATCCGGCCCCGGAGGGTCCGAGCGAAATCATCGCCACGCCCGTCGTGTATAAGGACAAGATCTACGTCGCGTGCGGCCAGGATCCCGAGCACGGCGAGGGTGTAGGTCGGCTCGTGTGCATCGACCCGAAGGGACTGAAGGGCGACGCGACCAAGACGAAGGGCGCGCTCGTTTGGGAGTTCCGGGACATCAAGCGCAGCATCAGCACCGTTGCGATCGATCCTGCGACCGATCTGCTCTACATCGGCGATTACAGCGGCTTCGTGTATTGCATCGACTCAAAGACCGGCAAGCAGCTCTGGATGCACGACACGCAGGCGCACATCTGGGGTTCGCCGATGTGCGTGGACGGGAAAGTGTTCATCGGCAACGAGGACGGCGACCTCTACGTCTTCGAGGCGAAGGCGGAGAAGAAGCTCCTCGCGCAGATCAACATGGGCGCGCCCATCCTCGCCACGCCCGTCGTCGCAAACGGCACGCTCTTCATCAACACGCAGACTCACCTTTACGCGATCGCCGAGGGCGCGAAGGCCGAGGAAAAGCAGAAGTAACCGCACGCCCCGCGCCGCACCGACATGGAAAGCCAGACTTCCCCGCGCTTCAGCACGACTCAGTGGCTGATCATCATCATCGCCAGCATCGGGTTTCTCTTCGACACCTACGAGCTGCTGATGACGCCGCTGGTCGCAGCGCCGGCGATCTCTGAACTCCTGAAAGTGCCGCCGAACAACCCGCTTGTGACCGAATGGGTCGGGCGGCTGCTGTGGATAGCGGCGCTCGCGGGCGGCGTGTTCGGCCTGCTCGGCGGATGGCTGGTGGACAAGTTCGGGCGCAAGACCGTGATGGCGGGGAGCATCTTCCTCTACTCGCTGTCGCCGTTCTGCGCGGCGTATGCCACGTCTCTGCCGGTGTTCGTGTTCTTCCGCAGCACGACGTTCATCGGCGTCTGTGTCGAGTTTGTCGCAGCCATCACATGGCTCGCCGAGGTCTTCCCGGACAAGAAGCAGAAGGAGCGCTGGCTCGGCATCACGCAGGCATTCGCGTCGCTCGGCGGCGTCGCGGTGACGGCGGTGAGCATCTGGATTTCCTCGCACGGCAAGGATCTCGCGCACATGGGCCTGCCGCTCGGCCTCGGTGCGACGGAACCCGGCTCGTGGCGCTACCTCCTGATGACGGGCCTGCTGCCCGCGATCCCGATTGCGCTGCTGCTGCCCTTTGTGCCCGAGTCGCAGGTGTGGAAGGAGCGCCGCGCATCCGGCTCGCTGAAGCGCCCGAGCTTCGGCGCGCTCTTTGCGCCTGAACTCCGACGAGTGACCATCGTCACCGCCATCCTTTCCGCGTGCGCCTACGGCATCGCCTTCGGCGCGCTGCAGGTCACCGTGGCGCGCGTCACGCCCGGCCTGCCGGAGCTGGGCGCGCAGGCGAAGCAGCTCGCACCGCTGCGCAAGGAGGCCGAGGCGCTCAACACGAAACTGAACGCGCTCCCGGAAAATGATCCGGGCCGCAAGGCGCTTGTCGCCGACATCAAGGCGAACTTCGTGAAGCAGAAGCCGATCAACGACGTCGTGAAGGACATGAGCGACAAGGTGCAGTTCCGCCAGGAAATGGGCGGCCTCGTCGGGCGAATCCTCCTCGCCGTGCTCCTCATCGTCGGCATGAGTCGCGTCGCGCTGCTGAAAGTCTTCCAAGTGCCCGCGCTCGCCGTGATGCCGCTCACGTATTTTGTGTTCTTCGAGAAGGGCGGGGAGCTTTTCCTGTGGAGCTACTTTGTCTGCGGCCTGCTCACCGTCGCGCAGTTCAGCTACTTCGGCGAATACCTGCCGAAAGTGTTCCCGCTGCACCTGCGCGGCACCGGCGGCAGCTTCGCCACGAATGTCGGCGGACGCATGATCGGCACCAGCATGGCCACGCTGAACACCGCGTGGCTCGCGCCGATGCTCGCGGGCGCCGGCCCGCTGCTCCCGAAGCATGTCGCCCTCGCCGCCGGCATCATCGCGACCGCGATGGCCGTCATTGCCTTCCTCGTCGGCTTCCTCCTGCCGGAGCCGAAAGCGGAGGCGCACGAATAAATTTCACCGCGAAGCAGCAGAGCGGCGAAGCATCTGAACCAACTCACCTTCGCTTCTTCGCTCCTTGGCGGTTCAACCAAACACCTCACCATGACCCAGCAAACACCCGAACAAGCACAGGCAACCCTCGAAGCCCATCTCCAGGAAATCATCGCGTGGCATTTTTCGCCGGAGACCGGCTGCCCGTTCTGGCTCGACTGGGCGTCGAAAAACTTCGACCCGCGCAAGGAGATCAAGAGCTTCGCCGACATGGTGAAATTCCCGCACTTCCAGGATGAATGGCTGCGTGACCTCCAGCCCGAGGTGTGGGTGCCCGCGAAATTCAAAGGCAAACCCTTCAACATTTTCGAAACCGGCGGCACCACCGGCATGCCGAAACAGCGCATCGGCTGGGAGGACTACAAGACGGACTACTCGGAGTTCAGCGACAAGATTGCCGACGAGCATTTCCCGCGCGGCGGCGCGTGGCTGATGATGGGCCCGACCGGTCCGCGGCGTCTGCGTCTCGCCATCGAGCATCTCGCGCACGTGCGTGGCTCGTCATGCTACTTCATCGATCTCGATCCACGCTTCGTGAAGAAGCTGATCTCGAACAAGCAGTTTGATGTGGCGAAGCAATACATGGCGCACGTCGTGGATCAGGCCGCGATCATCTTGAAGCACCGCAAAGTCAGCGGCCTCTTCACCACGCCGAAGCTCCTCGAGGCGCTCGCGGAGAAGGTGGACATCTATGAGGCCGGTATCCGCGGCGTCTTCTGCGGCGGCACCACGATGCTCCCGCAATACGTGCGCTTCATCGTCGAGGAAGTGCTGGAGGGAAAAATCGGCTTCTACCCGACCTACGGCAACACGCTCATGGGCCTCGCCGCCAGCGTGCCGCTCAAGCCCGAGGACAACTACTCCATCACCTACTACGCCCCGCAGCCGCGCGCCGTCCTGCGCGTCGTGGACCCGAAGAACACGGAAAAGACCGTGGACTACGACACTTGGGGCCGCGTCGAGCTGACCACGCTGACGAAGGAATTCTTCATGCCGCGCTTTCTCGAGCGCGACGAGGCACTCCGCCGCAAGCCGCGCGCTCCGTATGCGTGGGACGGCGTCGCCGAAGTGCGGCCGTTCGGCGCGATGGAGAAGACGATCGTCGAGGGCGTTTACTAAAGCGGCTTCCGTCCGCCGCCTTGGCGGAATCGCTCCGGCAGTTCCGGCGTTGCGCCGTGTTGCGAGCACACAAAAGCCGCCACCTCGTTTGCGAACGCATTGATCCGCGCGAGCGGCCAGCCATTGAGCACGCCGAGCACGGTCGCTGCGGTGAAGGAGTCGCCCGCACCGATGGTGTCCGCGACCTCCGCTGCGATTCCCGCGTGTTCATCCCATTCGCTGGACTGCCCGTCGAGAAGCGCGCTCCCATGTGCTCCGCGGGTGAGCGCGACGAGACGCAGCGCGTAACGCTCCGCCAGTGACGCAAGCTGCGCGCGAGGGCTGCCATCCAACGAGAGCATCTCCGCGAGCACCGGCAGCTCGGCGTCGTTGAGCTTCACCACGTTCGCCAGAGCAAGCGAGCCCTCGACGATTTCACGGGAAAAGAACTGCTGCCGCAGATTCACATCGCAAACCCGCAGCGCGCCCGGCGACGAACTGCGCACATGCCCGATGAGCGCGCGTATTGCCTCGCGCGACGCTGCACTCCGCTGAGCGAGAGTGCCGAAGCAAACCGCATCCGCCGCACCGACGGCCGCAAGCGCGCACGGCGAAGCCTCGATGAAGTCCCATGCGGCGCCTTCGTGAATCACATAGCGCGGCTGCCCCGTGTCCAGTTCCACGCTCACGGTGCCCGTCGGGTGCAGCGCGTCGGTTGTGATGCAGTCGGTCCACACTCCGAGCGCCCCGAGCCGCGCGAAAATCTCGCTGCCGAGTTCATCGTCACCCACGCGGCTGACGAGCCGCGCCTCTGCGCCGAGTCCCCGCGCGTGGCAGGTGAAATTCGCGGGAGCCCCGCCCAGTTGCGGCCCCGAGGGCAGCAGATCCCAGAGCACCTCGCCGATGCCCACGATGTTGAAATGCGAGTTCATGTTCCCGCTTTGCATAGAGCGTGGTGAGGAATCACGCCGCCTTTTTCTGGGAATCCTCCAACACGTCCATCACCCCGTTCACCGTGCTGATCATTCCTGCATGCGGTGTTCGTTTCGGCCTTGGTGATTTGACGCAAATGCAATCGACACAGGAATATGGAACTAGAGCGGGTGGGTGTCGTTTTCGTCAGTTTCAACCCCGCTGCCTCGACCCACCGGTCCGGCAAAAAAGATCGAAAAAATCTCTTGCGGTGACTCTGCTCTCGATTAACCTCTGCGCTGTTCTGGGGGGAACAGCGGCCCTCCGGTTGCCATTCGGCGCCGGGGGGCCGCACTTTTTTTTTGCCCGGAAAGACGGTCGGCCTTCAGATTCATCAGCTGGCAAAATATGGGCACCTCGCTTTCGCGTGGGCTAAGGCGAATTGGGCCGCGGGGTAATGCCAATCCCAACCTCCGAATCCTCCAATCATCCACCATGCATTCACGCCGCCTCGTTCTCGCCACCGCCATCGCCGCCCTGCTCGCTCCTGTCGCCTTCGCGCAGCCAAAGCCCGCACCCGCGCCGGCCAAGGCGCCGTCCCAGTTCAAGAAGATCCTCGACAAGGTGGAGCTCAAGGACGGCGACACGTTTGTCTTCCTCGGCGACTCGATCACGCACCAGTGCCTCTACACGCAATACGTGGAGGACTACTTCTACACGCGGATGCCGAAAGTGCGGATTCACTTCCACAACGCAGGCGTCGGCGGCGACCGCGCGCAGAACGCGCTCGATCGCTTCGAGGACGACGTCGTTGCCTTCAAGCCCAAGTATGTGACCATCCTCCTCGGCATGAACGACGGCAGCTACCGCGACTTCGACAAGCCGACATTTGACGCCTACCAGGCCGGCATGACGACGCTGCTCGACAAAATCGAGGCGCTGGGTGCGAAGGCCATC
>JBGAPU010000104.1:0-21700 GCA_044221035.1 Chthoniobacteraceae bacterium
TCGGGGACGACGTCGTCCACGAGCTTGAGTTCCTTGAGGTCGGTGGCGGTGAGCTTGAGGGCTTCGGCGGCTTCGGGGGCGTGCTTGCGGTGCTTCCAGAGGATGGCGGCGCAGCCTTCGGGGCTGATGACGGAGTAGTAGGCGTTTTCGAGGATGAGGACGCGGTCGCTGACGCCGATGCCGAGGGCGCCGCCGCTGCCTCCTTCACCGATGACGACGGCGACGGTGGGGGTGCGGAGGGTCATCATGTCGCGGATGTTGACGGCGATGCTCTCGGCGATGTGCCGCTCCTCGGCGCCGATGCCGGGGTAGGCGCCGGGGGTGTCGATGAGGGAGACGAAGGGCATGGAGAATTTCTCGGCCATGCGCATGAGGCGGAGTGCCTTGCGGTAGCCCTCGGGGTTGGCGCAGCCGAAGTTGTGGCGGATGTTTTCCTTGGTGTCGCGGCCTTTCTGGTGGCCGATGACGGCGCACTTGTGGCGGCCGATGGTGGCGAGGCCGCCGGGCATGGCGGGGTCGTCGGCGAAGCGGCGGTCGCCGTGGAGCTGGACGAAGCCGGTGAAGGAGAGCTGGAGGTAGTCGAGGGTGTAGGGGCGGCCGATGTGGCGGGCGATCTGGACGCGCTGCCAGGCGGTGAGGTTCGAGTAAACCTTGCGCTTCATCTCATCGAGCTTGGACTCCATGCGGCGGACCTCGGGGTCGAGGTTGACGTTGTGCTCGCGGCTGTGGCCGCGGAGCTCGTCGAGCTTGAGCTGGAGCTCGGCGATTGGTTTCTCGAAGTCGAGAGGCTGGATCTTCATTTGGAGTTGAGAGGTGAGGGTTGAGAGTTGGGTGGAAAAATCAAGTCAGCGCGCAAACGGACGGCGGTGCGGGAGATGGGCGGGAGATGGGAATGGGGGCGCATACTGGGCGATTGCTTCCCCCTCTCAACTCCCAACTTTCGGCTGCCCCGCTCACTCCAGGCTCACGGGTGCGCCGGATGGGAGAAGGATGGCGATTTCATTCATGTGGTCGGGGACGAGGCCGATGCCGCCGCCGGGCGGGCGCTCCACGACGGCCTTGGGGTCGTTGGGCTGGGTGTGCATGGAGCAGCCGGGGACATTGACGATGATGATGTGGTAGGCGGCGAAGTAGCGGGGGTTCGTTGGGAGGACGCTGCCGGTGCTGTCGAATGCGCGCTTTTCGGTGACCTTGCCGGTCTGCTTCGGGCGGATGCCCTGCTTGGAAGCGGGCCACTCTGCGGCGGGATACTGGCGGAAGAACTTGTCGCCATTCCAGAGGACGACGCGCCGCTGCTTCTGCTGGACGACGAGGCGGAAGGCGGTGGCGGGGGCGAGGAGGCGCTGGTTCGGGTGGAGGTAGCGGCCGTCGAGCTTGTTCAAGTGGGTGAGCAGCTCGACGGAGACTTTTGTGCGGCCGGCGACGCGCTGGAGGGAGTCGCCCCTGCCGACGATGTAGGTGTTGTCGTCGTTCTGCCTGGTGGCGAAGAACTCGGCGGCGTTGATTTCGCCGAGCATGTCGTAGATGCCGTCGCGCTTTGTGGAGGATGGATACTCGCGGAGGAACTGTTCGAGCGCCGTGCGGCTCGCGGCGCGGTCGCCGGCTTGGAAGACCTGCGCGCACTTTTCAAAGTCGGCGAGGCTGGGATCGGGCGGCGGGGTGGGGGGAGGCTGCGCCTTGTCCGCGTGGAGGCGGCGCTCGGGCTTCACGTAGAGCTCATTCACCGCAAACCAGCACGCGCCGAAGATCGCGGCGGCGAGGATGAGAATGACGAAGATCCGGAGAACCACTGCGGCGGTTGAGTCGGTTTCCGTGCGGCGCGCTCAGAGGAGCCCGCGGCGCTTCCATTCGTTCATGTTGCCCGGAGCGGAGCGCTGGATCATGTCGGCGGCGAACTTGAGCAGGCAGACTTCCCAGCCCTCGTCCACGCCGTAGATGATGGTGCTGAGGGGGTTTTCGGAGCGGTCCACCTCGGTGCGCAGGCGGTCGATGACGGCCTCCACGGAATCGTGGACGACGGACTCCTGCACGTCGGTTTTCCGGAACTGGAAGCCGTAGCGGAGCACGGCCATCTCGGCGGCGTTCTCGCGCATCCAGTCGATGAATTTCGCGGCCTTCTCGCCGAAGCCCTCGTCGAGCATGCGGTGGAAATTCTCGGGCGTGATGATGGAGGGGCGCTCGGCGTGGAGGCGGCCGTCGCGGACGCGCACTTCGCCGGCGCGGTCCATGAGCTCGGAGACGAGGTAGAAGCGGAACACGGTGGTGCCGAAGGTCTCGATCCGGTTCTGCGGCGCCAGCGCGACGTGCGTGTTCTCGATGGCGTATTGGATGCTGTCCTCGTTGAGCATTGCTGGCGCGAAGCTATTCCCGTGCGACGGCGCTGCAATGAAAGTTTTGGCGCCGGAAGGGGCGGGCGCGCAGGTGAGGCCGCAGGCGCACACACAGGCGCCGCTTGACTTGCGGTGCCCCGTTCCTAGCCTGCGCGAAATTCCGATCCGAAAAACCGTGAGCAAATTCCGTCCGCTTATTCTCGCCGTCCTTGCCGCGTTCCTCACACCCAGCGCGCCAGCCGCGGAGACGCAGGTCCTCGACGGCATCGCGGCGGTGGTGAACGACGAGGTGATCACGTTCTCCCAAATCCGCGAGCTGACGGGCGCGATCGAAAACGCGCTGCGGGCGAACTTCTCCGGCAGCGCGCTGATGGACCGGATCAAGGAGGTGCGCCTGCGCGCGGTGAACGACCTCATCGACCGGCAGCTCATCCTGCAGGAGTTCAAAAAGATGAAGGGGCAGATTCCGCCGCATGCGATCGACGACCGGCTGAACACGATCATCCGCGAGGAGTTCGGCGGGGACAAATCGGCGTTCATGCGCACGATCGCGGCGCAGGGATTCACGCTCGAACGCGTGCGCAGGATGGAGGAGGAGAAGATCATCGTGCAGGCGATGCGCTCGCGGGAGATGAAGAGCGAGCCGCTCCTGCCGCCGGGCGCCGTGGAGAGCTACTACCGCAAGCACATCCAGGAGTGGACGACGAATGACGAGGTGAAGCTGCGGATGATCAAGATTTCGCCGGGAAGCGAGCCCGAGAAGAAGCGCAAGATGATCCAGGAGATCCGGGAGAAGATCGTCCGCGGCGCGGATTTCGGGGATCTGGCGAAGGTCTATTCCGAGGACTCCACGCAGGACAAGGGCGGCGACTGGGGCTGGGTGAAGCGCGGCGATCTGAATCCGGACATGGAGGCGGCGGTCTTCAAGCTGCCCGCGGGCAAGGTGAGCGAGATCATCCAGCTCAACCAGAACTTCTACCTGATGCTCGTGGAGCAGAGGAAGGGCGGCATTTCCAAGCCGCTGAAGGATGTGCGCCGCGAGATCGAGGGCCGGCTGCTCCAGGTGGAGCGGCAGAAGGATCAGCAGGAGTGGCTGCAGCGCCTGCGGAAGAAGGCGTTCATCAAGATTCACTGAGGCAGCCGTTTCGCGCGGAAAGACATCACGGTTGACCGGCTGGGGTTGCCACCTACATTCGCCCCCCAGGCAATCACACATGGCACAGCAAAATCCTCGTCCGAACCGCGACCGCGACCCCAACGGAAACGGCACCCAAGAGCCAAACTTCAACTGGCGCGGACTCATCCTTTTCGCAGCGGCGATTCTCCTGATCGGCGGCGGCTTTTACCTCCGCGGACCGAACGCGAATACCAAGCAGCTCACCTACGCGCAGTTCCGCGCGGCGCTGGATGAGGACCGCATCTCGAAGAAGGAGAAGTTTGCAGTCATCTCGGAGGTCGGCAATCCGACGGACACCGTGCGCGGCACGCTGCTCCCGAGCAAGGACGCGGCGAAGGGCGAGCCGTTCCGCGCGCAGATCAATCCGCAATACGTCCAGTATCTCGAAGTGGAGCTGAAGGAGCACGGGATCGTCCCGGAGTATGAGTCGGCGAACAACAGCCTGTTCGTCTCGGCGCTCATGCAGTTCCTGCCGGTCGTCCTCATCCTGCTGCTGCTCTATCTTTTCTTCCGCCAGCAGCTCCGCATGGCGGGCAAGGGAGCGATGAGCTTTGGCAAGAGCAAGGCGCGCATGATGGCGCGCGACAAGAACAAGGTGACGTTCAAGGACGTGGCCGGCGTCGAGGAGGCGAAGGAGGAGGTCACGGAGATCGTGGAGTTCCTGAAAGACCCGAAGAAATTCCAGAAGCTCGGTGGGCGCATCCCGAAGGGCGTGCTCATGGTCGGCCCTCCCGGCACCGGCAAAACGCTGCTCGCGCGCGCGATCGCGGGCGAGGCGGATGTGCCGTTCTTCTCCATCAGTGGTTCGGACTTCGTGGAGATGTTTGTCGGCGTCGGCGCGAGCCGTGTGCGCGACATGTTCGAGCAGGGCAAGAAGGCGGCGCCGTGCCTCATTTTCATCGATGAAATCGACGCGGTCGGACGCCACCGCGGCCACGGCCTCGGCGGCGGACACGACGAGCGCGAGCAGACGCTGAACGCGCTGCTCGTCGAAATGGACGGATTCGACACGCAGGAGGGTGTGATCATCATCGCGGCGACGAACCGCCCCGACGTGCTCGATCCAGCGCTGCTGCGCCCCGGCCGTTTTGATCGCCAGATCACCGTGTCGCTGCCCGATGTGAAGGGCCGCGAGGAAATCCTGAAGGTCCACGCGAAGAAGGTGAAGCTCGCCGAGGATGTGAATCTCGCTGTCGTCGCACGCGGCACGCCGGGCTTTTCCGGCGCGGAACTCGCGAACGTGATGAACGAAGCCGCGCTCATCGCCGCCCGGCTCGGATTGAAGGCCATCACCAACGCTCAGCTCGACGAGGCCCGCGACAAGGTTCGCTGGGGCCGCGAGCGCCGCAGCCTCGCCATGAGCGACGAGGAGAAGACCTCGACCGCATGGCACGAGGCCGGCCACGCGATTCTCAGCGTGCTGCTCGAGCACACGGATCCTTTGCACAAGGTCACGATCATCCCGCGCGGGCGCTCGCTCGGCGCGACGATGTCGCTGCCGGAGGGCGACCAGTATTCGCTTTCGCGGAAGGAGGCGCTCGACACCTTGGCGATGACCGCCGCGGGCCGCATCGCCGAGGAGCTTTTCACCCACGACCTCAGCACCGGCGCGTCCATGGACATCAAGCAGATGACCCGCCTCGCGCGGAAGATGGTCTGCGAATGGGGCATGAGCGAGAAGCTCGGCATGGTCGAATACGGCGACCACGAGGAGCATGTGTTCCTCGGCCGCGACCTCGGCCGCGACCGCCAATACAGCGAGGCCACTGCGCAGGAGATCGACCGCGAGGTGAAGAAGCTGTGCGACGACGCCTACAACCGGGCGCGCGACCTCATCATGACCAACCGCGACAAGGTGGAGATGATCGCGAAGGCGCTGCTCGAATTTGAGACGCTCGACGGCGAGCAGGTGAAGGACATCGTGCAAAATGGCCGGATGAAGAACCCGCCGCCGCCTCCCGGTGGCAGCGCGTCGAAGCCCGTCACGCCCGCGCCGCCAATCCCCATGGACGCGCCCGCCGACGATTCTCCGAAGCCCGGCCTCGACTTCCCCGGCGGTCTCAGCGGTGCTCCCGCATAGACGAGCCGACGCTTCGGTCGGAGGGCGGCTTCCGATTGGAAGTCGGACAGCGGTTCAATTTGCGACATGCGCAAAGGGCGCGATGCAGTGTTTTCCATGAGGCCATTTCCTGCTCGGTGCGGCTTCGTGCCCTTCGTGGTGTAGTCGAAATGGAGCCACCGCCCATAATTCCCCCAAGTTCTCCGAGCCTCCGCGCTCATTCCGTGACACTTCCAAAACCCTGACATGCATCCATCCCTCCGCACCCGCCGCTCCTTCCTCCGTGACCTCGCCCTCGGCACCGCTGCCGCGCCCTGGGTCACGAGTGGATTGCTCGCGCAGTCGCCGAATTCCGTCGTCCACCACGCCAGCTTCGGCTGCGCGGGAATGGCGATGTCGGACGTCACGTCCATCTCCCGCCACGCCGCGGTGAAGATCGTCGCTGGCTGCGATGTGGATGAGAAGCGCACCGCGGAGTTCCGCAAGAAGTGGCCCGACGCGCGCATCTATTCCGACTTCCGCGAGCTGCTGGAGAAGGAGAAGGACCTGCAGACCGTGAATGTCTCCACGCCCGACCACATGCACGCGCCCATCGCCGTGAGCGCGCTGAACCGCGGCCTGCACGTGTATGGCCAGAAGCCGCTTGCGCACGACATTTACGAAGTGCGCCGCATGACGGAGCTCGCCCGCGCGAAAAAACTGCACACGCAGATGGGCATCCAGATTCACAGCAGCTCCGACTACCGCACGGCTTGCAAGGTTGTGCAGGACGGCGTGATTGGCAAAATCAAGGAAGTCCACACGTGGAGCAGCAAGAAGTGGGGCGACAACGGCGTGATGCCGACGAAGACCGACCCCGTGCCCGAGGGCTTGAACTGGGACCTCTGGCTCGGCATCGCCGCGGAGCGCCCGTTCATCGGCGGCGGCTGGTATCACCCGGGGAGCTGGCGCAAGCGGCTCGACTTCGGAACCGGCACGTTCGGTGACATGGGCTGCCACATTTACGATCCCGTCTTCAAGGCGCTCGCGCTCACCGCGCCGCTCAGCGTCCGCAGCGACGGAGCGAAGCCGAACGAGCACTCGTGGGCGACTGACGCGATCTGCGACTACATTTTCCCCGGCACCGCCTACACCGAGGGCAAGACCGTGCGCGTGGTGTGGTATGACGGCGACCAGCGCCCGCCGAAGGAGATTCAGGACGCGGCGCAGTTTGTGAAGGGTGAGAAGGGCAAGTCCATGCCGGATCAAGGCAGCATCTTCCTCGGAACAAAAGGCGTGATGGTCCTGCCGCACATCGCGCAGCCGCGCCTTGTCGGGAAGGATGTCGAGGGTGTGAAGGTCGAGAAGGTCGATGGCGAGAGCCACTGGCAGCAGTTCATCGAGACGGTCATCGGCAACCGCCCGAAGGCGGACGCGAACTGGGATTACTCCGGCCCGCTCACCGAGGCCGTGCTGCTCGGCAGCGTCGCGACGCGCTTCCCGAAACAGACGCTCAACTGGGATGCTGCCGCGCTGAAGTTCTCGAACGTCAGCGAGGCGAATGCCTTCGTGAAGCGCGCCTACCGCAAGGGGCGCGAGGTCGCGGGGCTCTGACGCGCTTCGCCGGGGCTCAAGCCCTCGTCGGGCGAGCCTGATCTGCGCCGCACCGCCTACAGCGCGCGGTTTGGCCTTTTGGACAAAGACCTCAATTTGCCGCCTCAGCTTTTTGAGGTGCGTGGGTCTTTTACTGAAACCCAAACCGGGGCCACGCACACCACCCATGCTCACCATCCAAGGCCACTCGAACGGACGATTCTGCGACGGCGTTTCGCGCCGTGATTTTCTGCGCATCGGCGGGCTCGCGCTAGGCGGGCTTTCGCTGCCGCAGATTTTGCGCGCGGAGTCATCGAGCGGCGTGAAGAAGTCGCACAAGGCGGTGATCATGATCTTCCTGCCGGGCGGGCCGTCGCATCAGGACATCTTCGATTTGAAAATGGACGCGCCGAGCGAGGTGCGCGGGGAGTTTCGGCCCATCGCGACGAATGTGCCGGGCATCCAAATCACAGAGCATCTGCCGCGTCTCGCAAAGATGATGGACCGCTGCACGATCATCCGCTCGATGAGCGACTGCGACGGGCGGCATGATGCGTTCCAGTGCCTCACGGGGCGGCCATTCAACCAGCAGCCTCCCGGCGGCTGGCCGGCGATGGGCTCGGCGATTTCCAAAGTGCAGGGCGCGGTGGACCCGGCGGTGCCGGCGTTTGTCGGGCTCGCGCCGAAGATGGGGCACATGGAATGGGCGCGCGCGGGCGAGCCGGGCTTCCTCGGCATCAAGCACGCGCCGTTCATGCCGAACAAGGGCGGGGGAGTGGAGGACATGACGCTGAATGGCCTGTCGATCGACCGCCTCGCGGATCGCCGCGCGCTGCTCACGAATTTCGACCGCTTCCGCCGCGATGTGGACGCGAGCGGCATCATGGACGGCATGGACTCGTTCAACCAGCAGGCGTTCGGCGTGCTCACCTCGTCGAAGCTGCTCGACGCGCTCGACGTGTCGAAGGAGGAAACGCGTATCCGCGAGAGCTACGGCAAGGGCGACCCGAAGAACCGCGACGACGGCGGGCCGAAGCTGATGGAACATTTCCTCGCCGCGCGACGTCTCGTCGAGGCGGGCGCGCGCTGTGTGACGGTCGCGTTCAGCCGATGGGACCATCACGGGCGGAATTTCGACGCGCTGCGCCAGGATTTGCCCCTGCTCGACCAGGGGCTCACGGCGCTGCTCACCGATTTGCGTCAGCGCGGGTTGGAGAAAGATGTGTCGGTCGTCGTGTGGGGGGAGTTTGGCCGCACGCCGACGATCAACAAGGACGCGGGCCGCGACCACTGGCCGCGCGTGTCGTGCGCGTTGCTCGCGGGCGGCGGCATGAGGCATGGGCAGGTCATCGGTGCGACGGATCGCCTCGGCGGCGAAGCGGTCGAGCGCCCCGTGCGCTTCAGCGAAGTCTTCGCGACGCTCTATAACAACCTCGGCATCGATGTGACGAAGACGACCGTCGAGGACCTCACGGGCCGCCCGCAATATCTCGTCGAGCCCGGCGCGACGCCGATGAAGGAGCTCGTCTGACGATGCTCACGATCCCAGGTGCTCCCACCGGCAGGTTTTGCGACGGCGTCACGCGGCGCGATTTTTTGAAAATCGGCGGACTCGCGATGGGCGGGCTTTCGCTACCGCAGATGCTCCGCGCGGAGTCGCAGTCGGGCATTCGCAAGTCGCCGAAGTCGGTCATCATGATCTACATGGCGGGCGCGCCGCCGCATCAGGACATCTTCGATCTGAAGATGGATGCGCCGCTGGAAATCCGCGGGCCCTACAAGCCGATCTCCACGAAGGTGCCGGGCATCCAGATTTCCGAGCACATGCCGCACTGCGCGCGCATCATGGACAAGCTTGTGCCGATTCGCTCGATGGTCGGTTCGCTCACGGGCGATCACGATTCGCACATCTGCTACACGGGCCGCGCGAAGGAAGGCGTGAAGCCGCCCGGCGGCTGGCCCTCGATGGGCTCGGTGATGACGAGGCTCGCCGCGGAACGCGGCAAAGCGGTTCCGCCTTTTGTCGGCCTCGCGCCGAATGCGGGACATCCGCCCTACGGCTCGCCGGGGCATCCCGGTTTTCTCGGGCCGTCGTGCGCAGCGTTCCGTCCGAACGGCGCAGGCATGGGCGACCTCACGCTGAACGGCATCACCAGCGACCGCCTCGCCGACCGTCACGCGCTGCTTACGAGTTTCGACAAATTCCGCCGCGACGCGGACCGCAGCGGGCTCGTCGAGGCGCTCGACGTCTTCGACCAGCAGGCGTTCAGCGTGCTCACGTCGAGCAGCCTTCTCGATGCACTCGATGTCTCGAAGGAGGACCCGAAAATCCGCGAGCGCTACGGCAAGGGCGACCCGAAAAACTACGGCGACGGCGCGCCGCGCAACAACGAGCACTTCCTCGTCGCGCGCAGGCTCGTGCAGGCGGGCGCGCGCTGCGTCACGATGAATTTCGGACGCTGGGATTTTCACTCGCGCAACCACTCTGAGCTGCTCACACACCTGCCGCTGTTCGACCAGGGCTTCAGCGCGCTCGTCGAGGACTTGCACCGGCTCGGGATGGACAAGGACACGGCGGTCGTCGCGTGGGGCGAGTTTGGCCGCACGCCGCAGATCAACAAGGACGCGGGCCGCGACCACTGGCCGCGCGTCGGCTGCGCTGTCGTCGCTGGTGGCGGATTCAAGACCGGCCAAGTCATCGGCGCGACCGACCGACTCGGCGGCGAGCCCACTGAGCGCCCCGTGCATTTCGGCGAAGTCTTCGCCACGCTCTATCAGTGGCTCGGCATTGATGTGAACGAAGTCACGCTCCCCGACTTTTCCGGACGTCCACAATACCTCGTGGATGGCTGGCAACCGATGAAAGAACTCATTTGATTTATGAAGCGACCCTCCATCCTCCTCGCCTGCATTTTTTCACTCGGAGCGTTCTCGTCCGCTGCGCCATCGAGCGTGCAGATTGAGGCGACCGGCGCGCCGCAGCTCACGCTTCGTGGAAAGGACGCGCGCCAGCAATTGCTCGTGACCGCGAAGCTCGACGACGGCGCGCTTCGCGACTTCACGCACAAGGCAAGCTACGCGGCTTCGCCTGCGGGCATCGTGAAGGTGGACTCGGACGGCGTGGTGACTCCGCTCGCGGACGGCACCGCGACGGTGACGGCGAATGTCGAGGGCGTCGCGGCCTCGCTGCCGGTGAAAGTCGAAAAGGCCAGCGTGGTCGAGCCGATCAATTTTCCAAACCAGATCGTCCCCATTTTCACCAAGGCGAGCTGCAACTCCGGCGGCTGCCACGGCAAGGCGAGCGGGCAGAATGGATTCAAGCTCTCGCTGCTCGGCTTTGAGCCGATGGAGGACTACGAGCACCTCGTGAAGGAGGCGCGCGGACGCCGCATTTTCCCCGCATCGCCGGAGAACAGCCTGCTGCTCATGAAGGGCATCGGCGCGACTCCGCATGGCGGCGGCAAGCGGCTCGAGCCCGACTCGGATGATTACCGCCTGCTTGTGCGCTGGATCGCGCAGGGCATGCCTTACGGCAAGGACACGGACCCGAAGCTCGCGAGCGTCGAGGTGCTGCCGAAGCAGCGCACCATGGCGCTGAAGGGCGAGCAGCAGCTTGTCGTGCTCGCGCGCTACACGGACGGCTCCGTGCAGGACGTGACGCGCAGCGCACTCTACGAGCCGAACGACAAGAGCATGGCGAAGTCGGACGAGGACGGGCGCGTGACGATGTTCGACCAGGCGGGCGATGTCGGCGTGATGGTGCGCTATCAGGGCAAGGCCGTGGTTTTCCGCGCAACGGTGCCGCTTGGCCAGAAAGTCGAGGGCCTGCCGAAGCCGGCGAACTTCGTGGACGAACTGGTCTTTGCGAAACTGCGCAGCATCGGCATGCCGCCGTCGCCCGAATGCGACGACGCGACATTCATCCGCCGCGTGAGCCTCGACATCGCGGGCCGGCTGCCGTCGCTCGACGAGACGAAAAGATTTGTCGCCGACGCCGCGCCGGACAAGCGNAGGATTCAAGCTCTCGCTGCTCGGCTTTGAGCCGATGGAGGACTACGAGCACCTCGTGAAGGAGGCGCGCGGACGCCGCATTTTCCCCGCATCGCCGGAGAACAGCCTGCTGCTCATGAAGGGCATCGGCGCGACTCCGCATGGCGGCGGCAAGCGGCTCGAGCCCGACTCGGATGATTACCGCCTGCTTGTGCGCTGGATCGCGCAGGGCATGCCTTACGGCAAGGACACGGACCCGAAGCTCGCGAGCGTCGAGGTGCTGCCGAAGCAGCGCACCATGGCGCTGAAGGGCGAGCAGCAGCTTGTCGTGCTCGCGCGCTACACGGACGGCTCCGTGCAGGACGTGACGCGCAGCGCGCTCTACGAGCCGAACGACAAGAGCATGGCGAAGACGGAGGAGGACGGGCGCGTGACGATGTTCGACCAGGCGGGCGATGTGGGCGTGATGGTGCGCTACCAGGGCAAGGCCGTGGTTTTCCGCGCAACGGTGCCGCTCGGCCAGAAAGTCGAGGGCCTTCCGAAGCCGGCGAACTTCGTGGACGAACTGGTCTTTGCGAAACTGCGCAGCATCGGCATGCCGCCGTCGCCCGAATGCGACGACGCGACATTCATCCGCCGCGTGAGCCTCGACATCGCGGGCCGGCTGCCGTCGCTCGACGAGACGAAAAGATTTGTCGCCGACGCCGCGCCGGACAAGCGCGACAAGCTGATTGATGCGCTGCTCGCGAGCGCGGAGCACGCGGACTTCTTCGCGAACAAATGGAGCGCGCTGCTGCGCAACAAGCGCACGAAGCCGACCGAAGCGCGCGGCACGTTCGCGTTCCACTCGTGGATTCGCGATTCGATCATGGCGAACAAGCCGTATGACCAGTTCGTGCGCGAGGTTGTCGCGGCGAGCGGCGAGATTGAGGAAAATCCGCCCGTCGCGTGGTATCGCCAGGTGAAGGAGCCGCAGCAGCAGCTCGAGGACACGGCGCAGCTTTTCCTCGGCATGCGGCTGCAATGCGCGCAGTGCCATCACCACCCCTACGAGAAGTGGAGCCAGCACGACTACTACAGCTTTGCTGCGTTCTTCTCGCAGGTCGGGCGCAAGGCGGTGGCGTCCGTGAAGGAGAACGAGATGATTTTCCACAAGCGCGGCGTCGCGACCGCGGTGAACAAAAAGACGAAGCAGCCGGTGAAGCCCGCGGGCCTTGGCTCCACGCCCCGGGAGATTTTGCCCGATGAGGATCCGCGTCTCGTGCTCGCCGACTGGATGAGCAACAAGGACAACCCGTTCTTCGCAAAGGCGCTCGTGAACCGCTACTGGAAGCACTTCTTCAACCGCGGCATCGTCGAGCCCGAGGACGACATGCGCGAGACGAACCCGCCGTCAAACCCCGAACTGCTCGACGCGCTCGCGGCCCATTTTGTGAAGAGCGGCTACGACATGAAGTCGCTCATCCGTGAAATCACGCGCTCGCACGCGTATCAGTTCAGCGCGATGCCGAATGAGTTCAACAAGAACGACCGGCAGAATTTCTCCCGCTACTATCCGCGCCGGCTGCCCGCCGAGGTGCTGTTCGATTCCGTGAACGCGCTCACGAACGCGCCGAGCACCTTCCCCGGGCTGCCCTCGGGCACGCGCGCGATATCGCTGCCGGACAACAGCTTCAACGCCAGCTCGTATTTCCTCGTCGTGTTCGGCCGGCCCGAGTCATCGAGCGCGTGCGAGTGCGAGCGCACGCAGGAGGCGAGTCTCGCGCAGTGCCTGCACCTGCTGAACGCGAAGGACATCCAGGACAAGCTCGCGTCGAACACCGGACGCGCCGCGCAGCTCGCCGCCGACCCGCGCGGCGAGGACGAGAAACTGCGCGAACTCTACCAGCTCGCCTATTCGCGCCCCGCCGACAGCGCTGAACTCACGCTCGCGCAGGCTCACCTGCAGAAGCCGCGCAAGGACGCCGAAGGCAAGCCTCTCGACGTGCTCGCCGCCAAGCGCCAGGGCTACGAGGACGTCATCTGGGCGATCCTCAACACGAAGGAATTCCTCTTCAATCACTGAGCCGTGGAACGCCTCATTCCTGCCCGGCCCGCGCGTCGCAGCACGCTGGCCCGCCTCCTGTTCTCGCTGCTTTGCACTTCGCTGCTCACGCTGCATTCCATGGCGGAGCTGCCGACGCCGCTGCTCAACTCCGTCACGCCGCCCGGTGGAAAGATCGGGACGGAGTTTGAGGTCACGATTGCCGGCACGGATTTGGATGAGGGGAACGAACTGCACTTCTCGCATCCCGGCATCACCGCGACGCTGAAGGCGGCGAACCGCTTCGCGGTGAAGATTGCGCCCGAGGTGGGCGTGGGCATTTACGATGTGCGCGTGGTCGGAAAACTCGGCGTGTCGAATCCGCGCGCGTTCGTCGCCGGGGACCGCGTGGAGATTGTCCGCACGAAGGCGCACGATAAACCGGAGGCTGCGGTCGAGATGCCGATGGGCAGCGTCTTCAACGGCAACGCCACTGCTGCGGCGTCGGATCATTTCCGCTTCGTGGCGAAGAAGGGCGAGCGGGTGCTCATCGAGTGCGTCGCGCGCGCGATTGATTCGCGCCTCACTCCCTCGCTTGCCGTGCTCGATGCGAATGGCCGCGAGATCGAGTCGGCGCGAAAGGGCGGGCTGCTCGACTTCACCGCGCCGTCGGATGGTTCGTTCGTCGCCACATTGCACGACCTCGCCTACGGTGGCGGCGCAGATTTCTTTTACCGCCTCACGATTTCAAATGGCCCGCGCGTCGATTTCATCTTCCCGCCTGCAGGCGTGGCGGGGACGAAGTCCTCCTTCACTCTTTTCGGTCGTGGGCTACCCGGTGGCCAGCCCGCGAATCTACGCGGCACCGACGGCAAGCCGCTCGAAAAGCTCGACGTGGAAATCGCGCTGCCGTCGCTCGCCGACGCCTCGCGCGACCGGCATGCGCGGCCCATTTCCGCGGTGGCCGACGGATTTCTCCACACGCTGAAGTCGCCGCAGGGCTCGGCGAATCCTGTCTTCATCGGCTTTTCCTCGACCCAGCTCACTCGCGAGAGCGAGCCGAACAACAAGCCCGGTGAGGCGCAGAGGGTGAGCGTGCCATGCGAAATCGCGGGGCAGTTCTTCCCCGCTGCAGACGTGGACACCTATGTCTTTGACGCGAAGAAGGGCGACGTCCTTTGGCTCGAGGTCATCTCAAATGGCGTGGGCCGCGCAACGAGTCCATTCCTGCTCGTGCAGCGCGAAGGCACGGACATCAAGGAAGTCTATGCGACCGACGCCGACCCCGGCGGGAAGAAATTCACGACGCTCAGCAATGACCCGGCGATGCGCTTCGAGGCGAAGGAGGACGGCGCGTATCGGGTTTCCGTGCGCGACCTCGTCGGTGCGACGCGCAGCAATCCCGCGAGCACCTATCGCCTCGTGATTCGCAAGGAGTCGCCGGATTTCCGACTCGTGGCCGTGAACGACCAGCCGCCCCAGAAAAAGGACGACCGCAGCGCCGTGCCGCGCGGCCTGCTCGTGCGCGCGGGCGACACCGCGGTCGTGAAGGTCATTGCGATTCGGCGCGATGGATTCACCGGGGCCATTGAACTCAGCGCGGAGAACCTCCCCGACGGCGTGAAGTGCGTGCCGACGAAAATCGAGGAGGGCAAAACGGAAGGCCTTCTTCTGCTCACCGCGGCCGACAGATCTGCGAAGAGCTGCAAGGCCGTGCGCATTCTCGGCAAGGCGAAAGCCGGCGACCGCGACCTTCAGCATGAGGCCACAGGCGGCTCGGTGATTTGGAATGTCGCCGACTACAACACCGACAGCGTGCAGTCGCGCCTCGCGGCGGATTTCCGCGTCGCAGTGAGCGCCACTGAGACCTCCCCCGTGCGCATCGAGCCTGCGGAGGACAAGGTGTGGCAGGCGGCGAAGGACGCGAAGCTGGAGATTCCGCTGAAGATCACGCGCAGCGCCGACTTCAAGGAAGCGCTGAAGCTGAAACCTGCGGGTCTCGCGGTGCTGGATGCGGCGAAGGAATTCGACGCCGACGCGAAGGCTGCGACGGTCACGGCCACGCTCGACCTCAAGGCGCTGAAGCTCCCCGCCGGCGCGAACACGATCCATTTCACGGCGCAGACGAAGGGCAAGTTCCGCGGCAAGGACGCGCTCGTCACCGTCTATTCCGCGCCCATCCGCATCTCGATCCAATGAAACGCCTGTTCCTCGCCACCGCGGTCGCCGCCGCGCAGAACCTCACCGCCGCGCCCATTGAGATTGCGCCGCTCAGCCGCGCGACACCGGTGGACTTTGCCAAGGAGGTGGAGCCTTTCCTCCGCGACAACTGCCTTTCGTGCCACTGCAAGACCACCACGAAGGGCGGCCTCAACATGGAGACGCCGGAGCTGATGATCAAAGGCGGCGACACCGGCCCCGGCATCAAGCCCGGCAAGGGCGCCGAGAGCCTGCTGCTCCAGGCCGCCGCGCATCAGGACGACGACCTCAAGATGCCGCCGCGCGACAACAAGGCGAAGGCGAAAGACCTGACACCGCAGCAGCTCGCGGTGTTCAAGCTGTGGATCGACCAGGGTGCAAAGGCGACAGGCAGGAGCGAGCGCACCATTGCGTGGCAGCCGGTGCCGGACGCGCTTGGCGCGATTTTCTCCACGGCGATTACGCCCGACGCGCAGTTCGCTGCGTGCGCCCGCGCGAACCGCGTCTTCATTTATCACGTGCCGACGGGAAAACTCGTCGCGAATGAATCCGCGCACCGCGATGTGGTGAACGCGCTCGCATTCTCGCCGGATGGCATGCTCATGGCGTCCGGCGGTTATCGCGAGGTGAAGCTGTGGCGGCGCACGCCCATCGAGGGGAAGCCGGCACAGCAGCCCGCGGCAAAGGCCGAGGGAAAGATTTCCGGCGCCGACGGGCAGCGCACTATCACGATCGAGGGAAATGTCGCGAAGCTCGCGGGCGCGGATGGAAAGGTGATCGCGGAACTTCGCGGCAACCGCCTCATGAACGATGCCGCCGCCGAGCGCGAACGTGCCTTGCAGGTCGCCACCGGCACCGTCGCGTTTCGCAAGGCCGCAGTCGCAGCTGCAGAGAAGGCACTCACCGCGGCGCAGGACCGTGCGAAGAAGTCCGCCGAAGCCGTCGCACCGAAGCAGCAGGATCTCGTCGCGAAAGAGAAGGCGCTCGCCGATGCGAAGGCCGCAAAGGCCGCGCTCGACAAGACCCTTGCCGATGCCGAGGCCGAACTGAAGAAGGCCGACGCCGCGCTGCAGGACTCCGTCGCGAAGGCCGCGCAGATCTCCATCACCACGACTGATTCACTCAAGGGCACTGCCGCAGTGGACGCGAACAAGCTCGTCACCGACGCCGCCGCGGCGCTTCAGGCCGCGGCGAAGGCCCGCGCCGATCGCGATCAGCGCGAAGCCGCGCGCAAGCAGGCTGCCGACAAGGTGGAGCCCGGCGCGAAATCCTCCGCTGCCGCCGAGGAAGCTGCGAAGCAGGCTGCATCCGCAAAGGAAGCGGCCGAGACCGAGGTGAAGCTTTCCAAATCCGAGCAGGAGAAAACCACCGCCGCGCTCGCAGACGCCAAAACCGCCGTGGACGCTGCCGAAGCCGCACGCAAGAAGGCCGAGGAAGCCCTCGCAGCGGCAAAGGCCGCCGCCACCGCCGCCGAGCAGCCCATCCGCGCCGCCGCATTTTCGCCGGACGGCGCCATCGTCGCCACTGCCGGCGACGACAAACTCATCCACACGTGGAGCGCAGCGAACGGCGTGCCCATCGACATCCTCAAAGGCCACGCCGCTCCCATCGCCGCGCTCGCATTCGCGAAGGACGGCACGCTCACCTCCACCGACACCGCCGGTGCCTCCCTCGCATGGAGCCTCGCCCCCGCGTGGAAGCTCACCCGCACCCTCGGCGCCGACGGCCCCGGCTCGCCCTTTGCCGACCGCGTCAACGCCCTCGCATTTTCGCCCGACGGCAAATTCCTCGCCATCGGCGGCGGCGAGCCCTCACGTGGCGGCGAGATCAAAATCCTCGACGTCCAGAGCGCCATTCCTGCCGCCGCATCCCCGCATCCCGTCAGCGAGCCCGCGCCGAAATTCGCCCGCGAATTCGCCAACCTCCACACGGACGCCGTCCTCTCGCTCGCCTATTCGCCGGACGGAAAACTCCTCGCCAGCGGCGGTGCCGACAAAGTCGCCCGCATCCTCGACCTCTCCACTGGGAAGGTTGTGCGCAACCTCGAAGGCCACACCCACCACATTCTCGGCCTCTCATGGAGCGCCGACGGACGCACCCTCGCCACCGCTGGCGCGGACAACGTCGTCAAAGTATGGGACGCCGCCACAGGCGACCGCAAAAAGAATCTCGAAGGCTACGACAAGGAAGTCACCGCCGTGCAGTTCATCGGCGCCGCCGACCAAGTTGTCACCGCATCCGGCGATAACCGCGTCCGCATCGTTGCCCTCGACGGCAAGGAAGTCCGCGCGCTCCCCGAAGTCGCCGACTTCATGCAGTCCGCCGCCGCCAGCGCCGACGGAAAAGTCATCATCGCCGGCGGCCAGGACGGTGTGCTGCGTGTGTGGAGCGCCGCCGATGGCAAAGTGCTCAGCGCATTCAAGAAGTAGCCAGCGAAGCGCTACGGCGGCTACTGCACGTTCGCCATGCGGTAGCCGAAGCCGCGGACGGTCTCGAGGTGGCTGCCGGCTTTGCCGAGCTTTTCGCGGAGACGGCGGACGTGGGTATCCACCGTGCGGGTGTCGATGGCGGCGTCGTAGCTCCAGACATCGTTGAGGAGGACGTCGCGGCTCTGCACGCGGCCGCGGCGCTCCATGAGGGTGGAGAGGAGCTTGAATTCGGTGGCGGTGAGTTCGAGGGGCCTGCCCTTCACGGTGACCTTGTGCTGCGTGCGGTCCACCATGATTTCGCCCAGCTTGAGGACGGACTCTTCCGCGGGCTGGCCGGAGGCGCGGCGGAGGATGCTCTGCACGCGGAGGACGAGCTCTCGGGGGCTGAACGGCTTTGTCATGTAGTCATCCGCACCGAGTTCGAAGCCGACGATGCGGTCCACCTCATCGGCCTTTGCGGTGAGCATGAGGATGGGGATGCTTTTTGTCTCGGCGGCATTCTTGAGGGCCTTGCAAACTTCGAGGCCCTGCATGCCGGGGAGCATGAGGTCGAGGACGAGGAGGGCGGGGAGCTGAGTGCGCGCAGTCTCAAGGGCGGCGGGTCCGTCGGCGGCCTCGATGGGGGCGAAGCCGGCGTTCTTCAGGCTGTTGCAAACGAGTCGCCGCACATCTTCCTCGTCCTCTGCGACCAGGATTTTCTTGCTGGTGGTTTTGCTCATGAAAGCGACGCCACTGTGCCGTGCGTGCGCGGCACGGCAAGCAGTGGGATGTCACAATCATGTGAACTCCCGGGGCTGGCCAGAGGGGGCCAGGGTCAGGGGTTGGTGAGGTTCGGCCCCCAGGTGGCGTCCAGGATTTCGGGGACTTTGCCGTCGGCGGGATAGGTGGCCTTCACGGCGGCGCGGAGCTGGGCGGAGAGCTCGGCGACGGTGGCGGCGAAGGCGGGGTCCTCGGCGAGGTTGGTCTGCTCCTTCGGATCCTTGTCGTGGTCGTAGAGCTGGCGGCCCTGCCTGCCCTCGTCCCACTCGGTGTAGCGCCAGCGGTCGGTGCGGAGGGTGTAGCCCATGAAGCGCTTCACGTTGTCGCCGGTGGCGGCGCTGGCACCGGGGGCGCGCTTGATGCCGCCGCCGCGGACGACCTGGCTAAGCGCCCAGCCGCGGCCTTTGGCGGCGGGGTCCTTCAGCATGGGGACGAGGCTCTGGCCCTGGATATTAGCCGGGGTCTTGGTGCCGGTGAGTTCGGCGAGGGTGGGGAAGATATCCACCATGCCGACGGGGGAGCGGGCGACGCCGGGTTTCATGCCGGGGGCGGCGACGATGAGCGGGACGCGGGTGCTTTCCTCGAAGAGGCTCTGCTTCTGCCACAGCCCATGCTCGCCGGTGTGGTAGCCGTGGTCGCTGGTGAAGACGACGATGGTGTTGTCGCTCAGGCCGAGGCGGTCGAGGGCGTCGAGGACCCTGCCGGCCTGCGCGTCCATGAAGCTGATGGCGGCGAAGTAAGCCTGGAGGGCCTGCCTGCGGAGATCGTCGGTGAGCTTGTCCTGCTCTTTCTTGTAACTCATGAGCGAGGCGGGCGGGACGCCTTTCTGATCATAGACGGTGCCGGGGACTACGGGCATTTTGTCCGTGGGATACTTCTGGAAGTAAGACTCCGGGGAGACATACGGGGTGTGTGGGCGGAAGAAACCCACGGCGAGGAAGAAGGGTCTCTCGGGGTGCTTCGCGCAGCGCTCGAGAACCCACTCGGCGGTCTCGGCTTCCATGCCGTCGGTGTGTTTGGCGTCGGGGTTCTTGGAGGCAAGCCAGCTCAGGGTGCCGCCAAACTGTCCGGGGGTGAGGCTGAAGATATCCGGCTCCTCCTGAAGGCGGTCGCAGCCTGCGGGGTTCATCTCCATTTCCCACGAGCCGGGGTCGTCGTGGCCGTTGGTGCCGATGGAGTTGGGGACATTGTAATGGTAGAGCTTGCCGATGCGGACGGCGAGATAGCCATCGAGCCGGAATGCCTGCGGCATGCTCTGCTGGCGGGGGATGGTCTGGCGGAAGATTTGGGCGTTGGCCTGGATGCCGGTGCTGTTCGGGTAGAGGCCGGTGAGGAAGGAGTTCCGGCTCGGGCCGCAGAGGGGGAACTGGCAGTAGGCGCGGTCGAAGCGGACGCCGCGGGCGGCGAGGCGGTCGATGTTCGGGGTCTTCACCAAGGGATGGCCGTAGCAGCCGATGCCGGCATTCAGGTCATCGGCGATGATGAAGAGGATGTTGGGCTTTTTCGCCGGGGCCTTCGCCTCGGCGGCGAATGACGAATGACGGATGACGAATGCCGAAGTGGCGACGGCGAGGGTGAGGAGGAGGCGGAGGAGTTTCATGGGAAAGAGAGGGAGTCGGTGGTGATTGAATTTGGAAGCCAGGAAGCCAGGAGGAGAATGGAAGGTCGGGAATGGGAAACCTAGCACCTGCTTTTCATGGCTTCATGGTTTCCAAATTCGAAATGGGGGACCAAGCGGAGGTTAGTTGGAGGCGTCGGGTTTCCTTTTGCCCTTGGGCTTGGGTTCGCCGCCGGGCTTGGTGGCGCCTTTGGCGGCGACGACCTCGGGGGGCTCGGGGAAGCGCCCTTGGTCATCGCTGTCGGCGAGCCATTTCTCGAGGACGCCGCGGAGGCGCTGGAGGGCGGCTTGGGCTTCGGCGTTGTCGGAGCCGGCGAGGTTGTGGATTTCGTCGGGGTCGGCGTTGAGGTCGTAGAGTTCCTCGGCGGGCATGGTGGGCTGGCAGAGGAATTCCTGTGCGGGGGTGAGCTTGCCCTGTGCATGGAGTTCCTTGAGGAGGTTCCACACGGGATACTGGCGCTCCTTGTAGTCGTTCTTCTGCAGGAAGGGGCGGTCGGGGGTGAAGTTCCGGATGTAGCGCCAGCGCGCATCGCGGACGGTGCGGAGGCGGAAGACGGTCTCGTCGCAGCGGTCGCGGGCGCCGAAGGCGTATTCGCGGGGCGCAGCGGAATGCTCGCCGAAGAGGATGCGGCCCTGCATTTTCAGACCCAGCTTCATGAATTTTTTCGTTCCCCCAAAGAGGGCGATGTCGAGCACCGTGGGTGCGAAATCAATCGCCTCGATGAGGCGGTCGTCCACCTTGCCGACGGCGTAGTTTTTTGGTGCGGGGAAGTTTTTCGGCCAATGGACAATGAGCGGAATGTGCAGCCCTTCCTCGTAGCAGAACTGTTTGCCGCGCACGTGTGACTCACCGTGGTCGCCGAAAAAGAAGATCACGGTGTTGTCCGCGAGGCCGTCGGCTTTGAGTTTGTCTAGGACGAGACCGATCTTGCGGTCGAGCTCCGTGGCGGCGTCGAGATACTGAGCCCAGTCCTTCCGTGTGACTGGATGATCGGGATAATAAGGAGGGATCTTCACCTTCGCGGGATCGGCCTTCGCAGGCGCATGGTAAGTGCGGTGTGTCTCCTGGAAATTGATCTGCGCATAAAAGGGCTGGTGCGATTCGAGGTCTTCCCAGTTGGCGAATTCAAACGGCTTGCCGTCGTTCGCGAAGTTCCAGTCCGTCTTGCCGCTGCCCTTGAAGCCGCACGCGGCGGGGAGCTGGACGATGTTCGCGGTGAAGTAACCGGCGTCGCGCATCCACTCGGGGAGCGGGCGGACGCCGGCGGGGAGGCCGTGGCCGTCGTCGCGGTGGGAGCGGTGATTGTGCGCGCCGATGGTGGTCTGATACATGCCGGTCATGAAGGCCGAGCGGCTGGCGCTGCACACGGGCGCGGTGGTGTAGGCGCGCGTGAAGCGGACGCCGCCCGCGGCGAGCTGGTCGAGGTTCGGGGTCCAGACCTGCTCGTTGCCCGAGCAGGTGCCGGCGTCCGGCCCCATGTCCTCGGCGATGCGCCAGAGGTGGTTCGGGCGCTTCGCGGGTGTGGCGGCGGCGGAGGCGCGCC
>JBGAPU010000105.1:0-21943 GCA_044221035.1 Chthoniobacteraceae bacterium
TGGCAGTTTGAAATCCGATAACCGGAAACAGCCGCAGAAGACTCCGCAAGTTGCAGAAACAAACACATGTCAAACAGCAAACTCTACGTCGGGAACCTGTCGTTCCAGACGCTCGAAATCGAACTCGAAGAACTCTTCCAGCAAGCCGGCACGGTCACTGAGACCGCGCTCATGCAGGATCGCTTCACCGGCAAGTCCCGCGGCTTCGCCTTCGTCACCATGGGCACGCCCGAGGAGGCGCAGAAGGCCGTCGAGATGTTCCATGGCAAGGAACTCGGCGGACGCGCCCTCACCGTGAATGAAGCCCGTCCCCGCGAGGAGCGCGCTCCCGGCGGTGGCGGTGGCGGTGGTGGCCAGCGTCGTTTCGGCGGTGGCGGTGGTGGCGGCGGACGCCGCGACTACAACCGCTACTAGGAAAAGTCGGTCGCTCCCGCGCTGAAAGACTCGGCTGAAGCCGCGTCCTGCTGCGCAGGAGGCACGATTTCAAAAATCACGAGACGCCCCGGTGGAAACGCCGGGGCGTTTTGTTTTGCATCGGCACTTCTGCTGCGGCGGCGGGAGCTGGCGATCAGCGCGATTTCCGAGTGCGATTTCCGGCGTGCTCCGGGAAGAGAGCGGTGATCGCCTTCTCGTTCGCGCGGCAGATCCCGCGCTCGGTGATGAGGCCGGTGACGAGGCGGGCGGGGGTGACGTCGAAGCCGTAGTTGGCCGCGGGGCTGTCGGGCGGGGCGACGAGGACTTCGGCGTGGCGGCCGGTCTTTCCATTGGCGCCGACGATGAGGCCGTCGGCGAATTTCACCTCCTCGGAGCCGCGCTCCTCGATGGGGATTTCGCGCAGGCCGTCGCGCATTTTCCAATCGAACGACGACGACGGGAGCGCGACGTAGAAGGGCACGCCGTTGTCGCGCGCGGCGAGCGCCTTGAGGTAGGTGCCGATTTTGTTCGCGACGTCGCCGGTGCGCGTGGTGCGGTCGGTGCCGACGATGCAGAGGTCCACCATGCCGTGCTGCATGAGGTGGCCGCCGGTGTTGTCGGCGATGACGGTGTGGCGGACGCCGTGCTGGCCGAGCTCCCACGCGGTCAGCTTTGCGCCCTGGCTGCGCGGACGGGTTTCGTCCACCCACACATGAACGGCGATGCCGGCGTCGTGCGCGGTGTAGATGGGCGCGGTGGCGGAGCCGTGGTCCACGAATGCGAGCCAGCCGGCGTTGCAATGCGTGAGGATATTCACGGGTGCGCCGCGTTTCTTTTTGGCAATGGCGCGGATGAGCGGCAGGCCGTGCTCGCCGATGGCGCGGCAGGCGGCGGCGTCTTCGTCGGCGATGGCAGCGGCGGTGTCGCGGGCGATGGCGACCTTCTCCTTCACTCCGGAGCCATTCGCGATTGCGGCGAGCTGGCGATCCACGGCCCACGCGAGATTCACGGCGGTCGGGCGTGTGGATTTCAAAAGCGCGCCGTCCTCGGCGAGTCGCGAGTCGAAGCTCCGGCTGCGCGCGCTCGAGGAGTTTGCGAGTGCGGAAAGATACATGCCGTATCCCGCCGCTGCGCCGATGAGGCCGGCGCCGCGCAGGTGCATCTCGGCAATCGCCGCGGCCATCTGCGGGACGGTCGCGATTTTCTCGATCACAAAGCGGTGAGGCAGCGCGCGCTGGTCGATGATCTCGACGATGCGCTCATTGCCGGGGCGGAGCCAGATGGTGCGGAAATGTTTGCCGTGGACGTTCATCGTGTGGGGTCATCTTTCCGAGGAAGAGCGCGTTGTCGAGCGTGGTTGACTCGCGGTGTGCCGGCACGCTCCACTCGCGGCGATGAAACTCCCCCTCGCGATATTCCTGCTCGCGGCCGCTGCGTGTGCCGAGCCGCCGCCGGGCTATATGTTGAAATGGGCGGATGAATTCGACGGCACGGCCCTCGACGCGGCGAAGTGGAAGCTGTGGCTCCCGGGCAAGCGCCGCGATGCCATCAACACCTCCGATGCAGTGAGTGTCGCCGACGGCAAGCTGACGATCACTACTTTCACCGAATCGGGGAAGCACTACACGGGAATGGTATCCACGCAGGGAATCTTCGAGCCGTCATTCGGCTACTACGAGGCGCGCATCCAGTGGGGTGACGCGCCGGGCACGTGGTCGGTGTTCTGGACCATCTCCGACCTCATGCTCCTGCCGGACATGGGCGAGCACATCGGCAAAGTCCCCGTGTCAGGCAACGAGGTGGATTTCGTCGAGCACCGCGAGACCGACCATGAAGGCAGGCGCATGGCGGGGCAGGCGAATTTCACGCTGCACTGGGATGGATACGCCGAGCACCGGAACGGTTCGGGCTTCCTCACGCCGGACCTGGGGCTCGACAAGGGATTCCACACCTACGGCTGTGAGTGGAGCGAGAGCGGCTACCGCTTTTACATCGACGGGAAGCTGCTCTGGAAAACGCCGGGTCCGGTGTCGCGACGCCCGCAAATGATCGTTCTAAGCACGGAAGTCGAGAGCATGCTGTGGTCGTGGAAAATTCCCGCCGGAGGCTATGGCGACCGCGTCTCGAGCAAGGTGAAGTTTGTGGTGGACTACGTGCGGTTTTACTCGAAATAGCGCCAGTGCCGGAACGCCATCGCCTGCGGGCGGGCGGAACCTTGGTCGTCGTCATCCCGGGTTTCGCTGGGAAGATGCGGTTTCAATACGCCGGCGAAACTTGGTGATTGACTGCAGTCATTTGCCGGCGAAGCTCGCGCTGTGAGAGTTCCCCGCCATGTCGTAGAAGCCCGCCGTGAACGGCTCGCGCAGCTCGTCGGGCAACACCGCTATCTGCCGGTGAAGGAGCTTTGCAAGAAATTGGAGGTTTCGGAGGCGACCCTGCGCCGGGATTTGGGCGCGCTCGCTCAGGAGAAGAAGATCACCCGGACCTACGGCGGCGCCCTCCACGAGTTTAATGATCGGTTTCCATCCTTCCGGGAACGCCAAGGGCAGGCATCGAAGGGCAAGGCGAAGATCGCAGCCCGCGCACTTGAGTTTATCCGTGCGGGCGGGACTTATTTCCTCGATTCTGGAACGACCATCTTCTCGTTGGCTGAGGCGTTTCGTGCGCGGCCGGTGACGCCTGTGACGATCGTCACCTCAAACCTGCCGGTGGGTGAGATGCTCGCTTCCATCCCAGGGGTGCGCGTTTTCCAGACGGCGGGTGAGCTGCTGCATCTCCAGTCCACCCTGCTCGGAGAGGCTGCCCAGCGAAGCATCGAGCTTTGGGAATTCGATGTGGCTTTTCTGTCCGCGGAGGGAATGGACGCGCGGGGCATCTGGAATTCCCAGCCGACCATCGTGGAGCAGCAGAAAATTGTGATGACGCGGGCGAAACAGCATGTCTTCTGCATCGATGCCACCAAGCTCGAACGCCAGCCCCCTTACCTCCTCGCGACATGGCCGGAGGTGAACATCTTGCTGACCGACGCATCCGACGAGCGGCTGGCCAAAGCGGGCATCCCAACACTTCAGGCGCCAGAGCGGGCGCGGGTCGAAGTGGTTGACCGGACATCCGAAGCGGAGTCGCGCGAGATTCCGCGCTCGGCGGAGCCACCCACGGACGAAGAAATGCCCATCCATATTTTATGAACGACTTGTTCCATAAAATAATCGGAGATTTTTGTTGACCGGTCTTCGGTTCTTTATACGCTCACAATCAATCATATAACTCCTGAGTCCGAGAATGTCTTCTTCTGTCGCCCCCAGCCGCTCCGCCGTCGAGGCACTCGTGCGTTCCGCGATCTCGCGTCAGATTGGCCGTGAAATCCAAGGCGGCTCGGCGCCGGAACTCCGCGTGAACAGCTCCGCCCGGCACATGCACATTTCGCCGGAAAATCTGGAGGTTCTCTTTGGCAAAGGCGCGAAGCTGACCGTCCACAAGATGCTGTATCAGGAGGGGCAGTTTGCGTCCGAGCAGACGGTCACGCTCATCGGGCCGCGCCGCCGCGTGATTCCGAACCTGCGCATTCTCGGCCCGTGCCGGAACCTGACGCAGATCGAGCTCTCGATCACCGACGCCATCCAACTGGGCATGGACATTCCCGTGCGCATGTCCGGCGACATCAAGGGCACGCCGGGCGGATACGTGATGGGGCCGAAGGGCATGCTTGAGATGAAGGACGGCATCATCCGCGCGGCGCGTCACGTCCACATGTCGCCGAGCGACGCGAAGTTCTACGGCGTGAAGCACCTCGACAAAATCACGCTCAAAGTCACCTCGCCCGGCTGCACGACGCGGCTCGATGAACTCATCGTGCGCGTGGATCCGAGCTTCAAGCTCGAGGTCCACATTGACACCGACGAGGCGAATGCCTGCGACCTCGAGCGCGCGACAAAGGTCGAGCTGCTCAAATCCTGATTTCCCGCAAACAGCGAAACCCAAACCCGAAAAATCTGCCCGTGATTTCCGCGGGCGCCAAAAAACAAAACCAAAAACAAAATGAGCGAAGCAATCGGACTAATCGAAACTCGCGGCTACGTGGGCCTGGTGGAAGCCAGTGACGCCATGGTCAAGGCCGCGAACGTGCAACTGGTCAAATCCATCCCGATCGGCGGCGCGCTGATCACGACGGTCGTCAAGGGCGACGTTGGCAGCGTGAAGGCCGCCGTCGAGGCCGGCAAGGAAGCCGCGAAGCGCGTGGGCAACCTCGTCGCGTCGCACGTCATCGCGCGCCCCGCGCCGGATCTGCTGAAGTTTTTCACCAGCTAACCCACTCAACACTCAACCCAAACTCTCCACTTACCTATGGCTGGACAAGCAATCGGAATGATCGAAACCAAGGGCCTCGTCGCACAGTTCGAGGCCACGGACGCAATGAGCAAGGCGGCGAACGTCGAGCTCATCGGCTGGGAAAAAGTCGGCTCGGGCTACGTGACCACGTTCGTGCGCGGTGACGTCGCAGCGGTGAAAGCCGCCGTCGAGGCCGGCGCCACCGCCGCCACCGCAATCGGCGAAGTCGTCGCCGTGCATGTGATCCCGCGCCCGCACGACGATCTCGGCACGCTCGGCAAATTCCTCGGCGGAAAGCCGAACGGCCCCGCGAAGTAGCCGAACGGCCCCGCGTCTCCGCGGCACCGCATGACTCCGAACAAAATCCTCGTCGCCAACATCGGCAGCACCTCGTTCAAGTTCCGCTTGATCGAGATGCCGGGCGAGCGCGTGCTCGCAAAGGGCGGCGTGGAGCGCATCGGAAGCGTGGATTCGCCATGGAAGGCACAGATCGGCAGCGAGCCGGAGCAGAAGGGCACCGCGGCGCTGCCCGATCACGGCGCGGCCATCGCGCTCGTCGAGAAATTGCTCGGCGGTTTCGACGGCCTCGCAGCGGTCGGCTTCAAGCCAGTGATGGCGCGCGGCATCTCGGGCACGCAGGTGCTCGACGAGCGTGTGCTGCGAGCGATGGAGGAAATCAACACGCTCCTCCCCGCGCACAACCCGCCCTACGTTGCCGCCGTCCGCAGCTTCCACAAATCGCACCCGAAGCTGCCGTGCATCGGCACATTCGAGACAGCGTTCTACGACGACGTGCCGGTGGAGAACACCCGCTACCCCGTGCCGCGTGAGTGGGAGGCGAAATATGGCATCCGCCGCCAGGGCTTCCACGGCGCGAGCCACCGCTTCGTCACACAGCGCTGCGCCGAGCTTCGCGGCACGGACAAGCTGCGCCTCATTTCCTGCCACCTCGGCGGCAGCAGCTCGATTGCGTGCGTGCGCGACGGCAAGGCGATCGATTCGAGCTGGGGCATGACGCCGCAGAGCGGCCTGCCGCAGAACAACCGCGTGGGCGACTTCGATGTGTTCGCTCTCATCTACCTCGCGCGGGATCTCGGCCTCGGCATTGATGCGGTGGAAAAAGCGCTCACGTCGCAGGCGGGTCTCAAAGGCCTCTCCGGCCTCGCCACCGGCGACATCCGCGACCTGCTCGAGGCCTCGGCAAAAGGGAACACCGATGCAGCCGTCGCGCTCGATGTCTTCGTCGCGGCTATTCGCAAATACATCGGCCAGTTCCTCGTCGAGCTGAATGGCGCCGACGCGCTCATCTTCACCGCTGGCATCGCGGAGAACAACCCGATCCTCCGTGAGAAAATCTGCGCGAACCTCGACTTCTGCGGGCTCGAACTCGACCGCGAGGCTAACAGCCGCGTGCGCGCCGAGGAAGCCGTCATCTCCACGCCGCGCTCGAAAGTCGAAGTGCGCGTCATCCCCACGAACGAGGAAATCATCATCGCCCGCAACGCGTGGGCAAAACTCTCAACGCTCAACTGACAAACTCATCCGCGGCCCCGCGCCGCGCCCATCACTCTCAACAATCCACACTCCACTAACCCTATGGCACAACAAGCAATCGGACTCATCGAAACCCGCGGTCTCGTCGCCCTCGTCGAGGCGGCGGACGCAATGCTCAAATCCGCCAACGTCGAACTCGTCGGCCCCATCACGCAGGTCGGCAACGCGATGGTAACGGTCGTCGTCACCGGCGATGTCGCCGCGGTGAAGGCCGCGACCGAAGCTGGCAAGACGGCCGCGCAGGGCCTCGGCGAAATCGTGAGCGTCAACGTCATCGCACGCCCGCACAACGACCTCGTCGCAGTTCTCCCGAAAGCGAAGTAGGCCGACTCCGGAACCGGTGAGCGCGGTCGGAAATCGATCCGCGTCCCGCGTTTCGCACTGCCACCACCCATGATCCTCGCCCGCGTAGAAGGCTCCATCGTCGCGACCAAGAAGAACGCGAAAATGACGGGGAACAAATTCCTCCTCGTGCGTCCGCTCGTGATTGATTCGCCGACGGCGAAAGAGTGGAAGCCCGGCACGAGCACGCTCGTCGCGACCGACAGCCTCGGCGCCGGCGAGGGCGAGATCGTCCTCGTGGTGCAGGGCAGCTCCGCGCGCCTTGCAGCGGACGACAAGGACTCCCCCGTGGATGCCGTCGTCATCGGCATCGTGGACACCGTGGATGTCGGCAAACACATCCTTTTCAAAGCCCAGTAGAACTTTTGACCCATGGCAACCCTCGACGAAAGAATCATCTCCCGCGTTGTGAGCGAAGTGCTCGCGCGCCTCGGCAACCAGACGAAAGCCGCCGCCAGCGGACAGACCGCGTTCGGCGTGTATGAGAAAATGGAGGACGCGTGTGAGGCCGCGCACCGCTCGTTTAAGAAGCTGCACGACGCTGGCGTTTCCGCGCGACGCAAGGCGATCAACGTCATCCGCAAGATGTGCGTCGCGAACGCGAAGGAGTGGGGCGAGATCGAGTTTGCCGAGACGAAAATCGGCCGCCTCGATCACAAGATAGAGAAGCTGAAAATCTGCGGTGACCTCGTTCCAGGCGTTGAGTTCCTCGAGCGCATGGCGTTCAGCGGCGACTTCGGCCTGACGGTCATTGATTACGCGCCGTGGGGCGTGATCGGCGCGGTGACGCCCTCGACGCACAGCGTGCCGACGATCACCGGCAACGCGATCAACATGATCGCCGCGGGCAACGCCGTCGTCTTCAACACGCATCCCGCCGCGTGCAATGTCGCGGCGCTCGCGATCCGCGCCTACAATGAGGCGATTTTCCAGGAGACCGGCATCAGCGACCTGCTCACGACCGTTGTGAAGCCGACGCTTGAGACGTTCGACATCATGTGCAAGCACGCGAAGGTGAAGCTGCTCTGTGTGACCGGCGGTCCGGCGGTCGTCGCTGCGGCGATGAAGGCGGGCAAGCGCGCGATTTGCGCCGGCCCGGGCAACCCGCCCGTCGTCGTGGACGAGACCGCGGACTTCGACCACGCCGCGAAGTGCATCATCCAGGGCGCGAGCTACGACAACAACCTGCTCTGCATCGGCGAGAAGGAAGTCTTCGTCGTGGATTCCGTCGCCGACAAACTTTACGCCGCGCTGAAGAAGGCCGGCGCCGTGCAACTCGACGCCAAGCAGATCGAGGCGCTCGCCGAGAAGGCGTTCGTTTTCCCGCAGGGCAAAGGCGCGGGCTGCCCGCATCCGGTCGTGAACCGCGACCTCGTGGGCCGCGACGCTGCGGTGCTTGCGAAGGCCATCGGCCTCAGCGTTCCCGCCGCCACCCAACTCCTCTTCGGTGAGACGAAGGCGGATCACATTTTCGTGGATGAAGAGCAGATGATGCCGTTCATCCCGATCGTGCGCGTGCCGAATGTGGACGCGGGCATCGAGGAGGCGATCAAGGCCGAGCACGGCTACAAGCACACGGCGATCATGCACTCCACGAACATCCGCGCGCTCACGAAAATGGCGCAGGCCGTGGACACGACGCTCTTCATCAAGAACGGCCCGTGCATGACCGGCCTCGGCCTCGGCGGCGAGGGATTCCTCAGCTTCTCCGTCGCGACGCCGACCGGCGAAGGCGTGACGACGCCGATGACATTCACCCGCTCGCGCCGCTGCGTGATGGTCGAGAACCTCAACCTTTTCTAAATGCGCATCGCCACGATCAAGGGCCACGTCACCAGCACGGTGAAGCACCGCAGCCTCGAAGGCTGGCGGCTGCTCATCGCGGTGCCGGAGAGTCCTGATCTCGCGCCACAGGTGGTGATCGACAATCTCGGCGCGGGCATCGGCCAGCGCGTGATGATTTCAAGCGACGGGAGCGAGGCGCGCAAGATGGTGGGCAGCCAGCTCAGCCCCGCGCGCTGGAGCGTGATGGGCATCATTGATCCGGAAAGGAGCCTCGCGCTTTGAGAATCGGAACCGTCATCGGCCGCGTGACTCTCTCCGTGCGCAACAAACGATATTGCGGCGAGCGCCTGCTCCTCACCCTGCCTTGGAAAACGGACACGTTCTCCGGCGTGGAGAAGCACGACCCGGCGATCGTGGTCTATGATCAGCTCGGCGCGAATGTCGGCCAGCAGATCGCGATCAGCGAGGGTCGCGAGGCCGCGTGCCCGTTTGAAAAGCCAACGCCCGTGGACGCCTACTGCGCCGCGCTGGTGGACGAATTTTTCTACAAGGAATAATCTATGAAACTCATCGCACAGAAAGAAGCCGCTGACTTTGTCAAAACCGGCGCGAAGGAATTCCCGCAGGACGGCGAGACCCGCCTCACGCCAGGCGCGAAGGACATCTTCAACGAGGCCGGGGTGAAGGTCGTGTATCGCGCCGGCTCAACCGCAGCCGCACCGGCGGCGGCATCGCCTGCGTCCATCGGCGCGGCGGCTTACAGCGCTGCGGATGTGTCGCTTTTCGCCTCTAAGGAGGCGAACACGATCAAGGAGCAGATCTGCGACATTGGCCGCCGCATCTGGGCGCGCGAGTATTGCGACGGTAACGGCGGCAACATCTCCGCGCGCATTGCGCCCGACCGCTTCATCTGCACGCCGACGGGCGTGAGCAAGGGCTTCATGACGCCCGACATGCTCTGCATGGTGGACAGCAAGGGCAAGCAGCTTGGCGGCACTTGGAAGCGATCCAGCGAAATCACGACGCACATGGCGATTTTCAATTCCACGCCCGAGGCCGTGAGCGTGTGCCATGCGCATCCGTGCCACGCGGGCGCGTTTGCGATCAAAGGCATGCAGCCGCCGCCGCGATTGATCCCCGAGCTGGAAGTGTTCGTCGGCACCGTCGCCTACACGCCTTACAAGACGCCCGGCTCGCCGGAGATCGCCGCGGAGATTTTTCCGCTCGCGCCGAAGCACCAGTCCATCCTCATGGGCAACCACGGCGTCATCTGCTGGGGCAAGTCGGTCGAGGACGCGTATTTCAAAATGGAGATCACCGACGCGTATTGCCGCACGGTGATTCTCGCGCAGGCTATTCCCGGCGCGGCCTCCATCCCGTGTGAAAAATTGCCCGAGCTGCTGAACATCAAGAAGAGCCTCGGCCTTCCCGACGACCGCTACGACCTCAAGCCTGCGGGCCTCTGCGAAGTGGATCCGTGGACGCAGATGTGCGGCTCGCACGGCTGTTCGTCGCCCGTCACGCCTTTCAACCCGATGACGAACGACGCACCCGCGAGCGACTCCGACATCGAGGCGATCGTGCAGAAGCTCACGGACGAAATCGTTGCGAAGCTCGGCAAGTAATCCGCAGCCATGTCGCTCGTTGACCAGGTCAGACTCGCAGGCGTCGTCGGCGCGGGCGGCGGCGGTTTTCCGGCACATGTGAAGCTCGGCGCGAAAGCTGAGATCATCATCGCGAACGGGGCCGAGTGCGAGCCGCTGCTGCACAAGGATGCGGCGGTGATGGAGCACTACGCCGCCGACATCGTGCGCGGCGTCGAGCTGAGCATGGCCGCGACGGGCGCGAAGGAAGGCGTCATCGGCATCAAGGCGAAGAAGAAAAAAGCCGTCGAAGCGGTCGAGCAGGCGTGCAAGGGCTCGCGCGTGCGCGTGCAGTTGCTCGGCGACTTCTACCCCGCGGGCGACGAATACGACCTCGTCTTCACCGTTACCGGGAAACTCATCCCGCCGACCGGCCTGCCGATTCACGTCGGCGCGATCGTGAACAACGTCGAGACGCTCGCAAACATCGCGCAGGCCGTGGACGGAAAGCCGGTCACTCACAAGACGATCACCATCGCCGGCGCAGTCGCCGAGCCGGTGTCGCTCACCGTGCCCATCGGCATCAGCTACCGCGAATGCATTGCAGCGGCGGGTGGCGCGACGTGCGACGATCCCGTGCTCGCCATCGGCGGCCTCATGATGGGCGAGACGAGCACCGACCTCGACCGCCCCGTCACGAAGACCAGCACTGGCGCGATAATTTTGCCGCGCGATCACCACGTCGTTGAACGCAAGCTCAAGCTGCCGACCAAGCAGGCCGCCATCGGCAAGTCCGCGTGCGACCAGTGCCGCTACTGCACGGAGATGTGCCCGCGCTTTCTGCTCGGCTACAAGGTCGAGCCGCACCAGGTCATGCGCACGCTCGCCTTCACCGGCACCGGCGCGGAGCGCTTCAACGAATGGGCCGCGCTCTGCTGTTCGTGCGGCCTCTGCACACTCTACGCGTGCCCCGAGGAACTGTATCCCAAGGAGGCGTGCGACGACTCGAAGGCGGTGCTGCGCGCGCAGAAATGGCAGTGGACCGGCTCGAAGGAAGTGAAGGAGCACCCGATGCACGACGGGCGCCGCGTGCCCATCAAGTCGCTGATGAAGAAGCTCCACGTCGAGCAATACGACAGCCAGGCGCCGCTGCGCGCGGGTGTCGTGGAGACGCGGCAAGTCGTCCTCCCGCTCAAGCAGAGCGCCGGCGCGCCGACGGTCCCGCTCGTGAAGGTCGGTGACAGCGTGAAAGCCGGCCAGCCCGTTTCCGAACCCGCGCCCAATGCGCTCGGCGCGATCATCCACGCGCCCTTCACCGCCAAAGTCAGCGCCGTCACGAAGGACGCCATCACCCTGACCAAATGAAAGACAAGTCCATCGGCCTAATCGAACTCTCGAGCGTCGCGTCCGGCTTCAGCGTCGCCGACGCCGCGCTCAAGGCGGGCAACGTGAAGCTGCTGCTCTCGCGCTCGATCTGCTCGGGCAAATACATGGTCGTCGTCGCCGGCGAGACCGCGGGCGTCGAGGCCGCCATCGAGACCGCGACCGAAATCGCCAACGGCTGCCTCATTGACCACATCGTCATCCCGAACCTGCACCCCGACGTCTTCACCGCCATCGGCCGCAACTCGCCCGCCGAGCCCACCGGCGCGCTCGGCGTCGTCGAGAGCTTCAACGTAGCCACGCTGGTGAAGGCCGCCGACGCCGCTGCGAAAGCCGGCGACGTGCAGCTCCTCGAAGTCCGCCTCGCGATGGCGCTCGGTGGAAAGGCGTTCTGCACGATGACCGGCGACGTCAGCAGCGTGCAAGCCGCCGTCGCCGCCGCGCGCAACGTCATCGCCGAAGCCGGCGTCCTCGTGAATGCCGTCGTGATTCCGCGCCCGCACCCGGATGTTTATCGCGAGGTGATCTGACGCCGCGTCGCGGCTGGGAAGGGGTTTCTGACCTTCGTCCGCATTCCAACGCTCGGACGATTCGCGCCAGCGTCGCGGCCACCCGTTTTCGGGAAAGTGCGCATTCCCAGATTCGCAGCACCGACCAGCCTGCGCGCCGCAGCTCGCGGGACACGCGCCGGTCGCGCGCGCGGTTGGTTTCGACCTTGTTCCTCCAAAACGCCTTCGCGCTGCAAGGCGCGCGGTAATGCCGCGGGCAGCCGTGCCAGAAGCAGCCGTCCACGAACACGGCGACTTTCTCCGCGCGAAACGCAAAATCCGGGCGGCCGGGCAGCGGCAGATGCCTGCGCCAGCCGGTGATCTTTGCCGCGCGGAAAAGCGCGATCATCCGCAGCTCGGTCCGCTCGTTTCCGCGGGAGCGGATGCGCGACATCACCTCGCTCCGCTTCCGCTTGGAAAAGACGTCGGCCATCGAGCGTTGAATCCCGGTGCGCTGTCAGTGCGCCGCGGCCTCCGCTGTCCCGGCGGGCAGCAGCTTCCACATGAACAGCGCGGGGCCCGCCTCCTCCGTGTATTGCGCGCGGACGAAACCGCAGGACTCGTAAAGCTGCCGCGCGGGTTTGTTGTTCTCCAGCACCTCCAGCGTCAGCTTGCAGCAGCCGAGATCGCGGGCCTTGCGCTCCACGGCGGCGAGCAGCGCGCGGCCCACGCCGCGCCCGCGCAGTTCCGGCACGACGTAGAAGTCATGCACGTTGACGAGCGGCTTCGCCGCAAACGTGGAGAATCCCCGGAAGCACGTCGCCATTCCCGCCACACCCGAGGGAGCATCGCCGTGAAATGCCAGCAGCACGAGCGTCGTCGGGTGCGCGCGCAGCCCCGCGATGACTCCCGCCCGCGCCTCCGCGGAGAGCGGATGGCCGTCGCCCATCGGATCCGCTGAATACGCATCCAGCATCGCGAGCAGGGCCGCCGCATGCTCGGGGCGCGCGAGGTCCGCCTCGATGATCGAGAGGCTTGCGGAGCCGTTGGCGGGCGATGCGGTCATGCGCCGTGGATCATGCCCCCTTCACTCATCGCGGGCAACCTGCGGCTGAATCCGGTGTTTGAACCCCGCATGAACGGAATCTCCCTCCTCGCTCTCTGTGCTGTGACCAGCGCCGCCACCGCGCAAACCCCGTCCGCACCGCTGGTGCATCCGCCCATGCGCATCGCCGATGTCGGTGTGGTCACACCGATGGGCCTCATGGTCGGCGCGCACGTCACGCCGAGCGACCACATCTACCTTTTTCCAAAGGACATGAAGGCGCCGCGCGATGCCTTCGACGTCTTCGCCACGGCGGACGGCGCCATCACGCGCATCCAGCACCGCACTTCCATGCAGGGCAGCACCGAGCAGGCGCGTGCCTACGACGACTACCGCATCTTCATCGAGCACACCCCGGCGCTCACCACCTACTACGACCTCGTCACGAAGCTCGCGCCGGACATCGAGGATGCGGCGCGCTCCGGCCTCTCAGAGCGCGGCGGTTTCCGCGGGCGCATCCCGGTGAAGGCCGGGCAGGTGATTGGGAAAGTCGGGCAGCGCTCGCTCGACATGGGCGTCGTGGATCAGATGGTGACCCGCACCTTCATCGTGCCCGGGCACTACACGCTGGAGCCGTGGAAGCTCCACACGGTCGATCCGTTCGATTACATGGCGGAGCCGTTCCGCAGCGAGCTGCTGCGCCTGAACCCGCGCAAGGCCGAGCCTCTCGGAGGGAAAATCGACTTCGATGTGGACGGCACGCTTTCCGGCAATTGGTTCCTCGAGAACACGAACGGATACTCCGGCGCCGGCGACCCGCGCGGCTACTGGATGGGCCACCTCGCATTCGTCCGCCACCACATCGCCGCGGACAAAATCGTCGTCTCCATCGGCGACTTCGCCGGCCAGCCGAAGCAGTTTTGGGTGAAAGGCAATGCGCCCGACCCTGCGAAAGTCAGCGCCGAGGCAGGGATCGTCGCCTACGAACTTGGGTGGGGTTCCGTCGGTGCGGACGGGCGCAAGTTTGAGGGCTTGGACACCGCAACCGTCCGGGGCGTTCTTCTGGCGCAGGTGCTTCCGGGACGAAAATTGCGCGTCGAGATTCTTCCGGGCCACACCGGTCCGGCCCCAAAGGCGTTCAGCGCGGCGGCGAAGATTTACGAGCGCTGACTGCGCCGCGTTCGCCGCCAGCACCCTCCGATTTTCGAAGAAGCAGAAGAGCGCCGCGGCAAAGCCCGCGCAAACGAACGCCGACGAGACGTGGGTCGCTGAGCAAAAGCCAGAATCGGGGGCCTCGCCCACAACCAGCGCAAGAGGATCGAAGGCCGCCGGCGGAGGTGGTTCGACCTTCAGGTCGAAATCGCTCGGCCTCGCTGGTGCAGACCTTCACCGGTTGCCGGCGAAATAGCACCGTGTCGAGTGCTCGTGGGGCCTAGCCCCGCGCCTCAGTCAGCGTCCGGTTTCCGCTGAGGAAAACGAGCAGCGAGGCGCCGCTCCACACGACTGTGACGGCGGTGATGAAGAGGAGGGTGGCCACCCATCCGGTGAGATTCGAGAGGAGCGATTTCATGCTCTGCATGGAGCGCAGCTTCCGTGCCGTGTCTTGGCAGTGACGATGTCGCCCCAGTCTATGATGAAGCCGGGAACGGACTGGGTTTTGAAATGAGTCGTCGTGCAACTCGAACCTCACCGCCGACATCAGGGTAAAAAAGTGTCGGCCTGCCGGTCGAATGACCAACAGGCCGACTGTTCCCCCCAGAACGCTTGTAGAAAAACACACCCGCCTGAGTTTGGCAAGGGGAGTTTGTGATTTTTTTCACAAAGTCAGGAGCCCTAGTTTCAAACTACTGATTTCAAGGGTTTTGAGTCGCTGTCGTTTTAAGAAAAAAAGAGCGCCGCCAGCGGGTGCCCCGGTAAACGGGACTGCGCTGGCGGCGCGGTTGGAGCGGGAAAGGTGCGTCCTACTTGGCGGCCGGCCGGTTCAGCACGTCGTCCTTCGTGCTCGCGGCGATCGTCATGATTTTGTCGATCAACTCCTTCTTCACCTTCAGATCCTCGAGCGTGCTCTTCAGATTCTCCGCCACGGCGTTGAAGTGCGACTCGTTGAGCTTCAGCTTGGCGTGTGCGCGGCGCATGTCCTTGCCTTCCCACGCGATCGGCCCGCCGAAGGCCGCGGAGAGGAACTGCTTCTGCTTTGTGCGCTGGCGCACCATGTCCACGTCGTCGAAGAAGTGCTTGATGCGGTCATCCTTGAGGACCTTCACGTAGAAGGCTTCCACCGCCGCATCGATCGCAGCCTTGCCGCCGATCTGGTGATAGATGCTCGCCTCGCGGTCGCCCTTCCACTTCTTCAGCGCGGCTTCGTCGGCAAAGGAGTAGGTCTTGCCCTCGTATTCCGTGGAAAATTTCCCGGCGGACTCGGCGGCGCGGAGCGTGCCGGTGAAAAGGAGCGCCGCTGCTGAGAGTGCGAGGATGGAGGTGATGCGGAGTGTTTGTTTCATATTTGGAGTGATGTGTCTTGTGGGTGCCGGCAGCCGGAAAATCAGCCGCGGCATCGAAAGAGGTATTGCGAATACCGATTTGATGGCAAGCGCAAATCCCACTATGCTCATGGTGCCATCTGCGCACGGCCCGGCGCGCGGCGGGCCCACGCCTATGAAACTCAGCCTCTTCAGCGACTACTCACTCCGCACCCTCATGTATGCGGCGCTGCACGACGGCGCATTCCAGCTCGAGGAGGTCACCTCCGCCTACGGCATCTCGCACCATCACCTCGCGAAAGTCGTCCAGAACCTCTCGAAGCTCGGGTATCTTGAGACGCGGCGCGGGCGCGGCGGTGGCATCCGGCTTGGCCAGCCGGCGGAGAAAATCCGCATCGGCCGGCTTGTGCGGGAGTGCGAGGCGCAGCCCGCATTCGTCGAGTGCTTCGATCCTGCGACGAACACCTGCCCCATCAACGGCTCCTGCCGGCTGAAAGGAATCCTCGGCGAGGCCATCGGCGCGTTTTACAAGACCCTCGACCAGTATTCGCTTGCCGATCTCATCACCGGTTCCCTTGGCCGCCGGATGAGCGCGACCCTCCTCGGCCCGGCCTGATCTCCGAGCGACTGCGCTGTGTGCTGGGTGTCGCCGCCTACAGCACCAGGACTTCGAAGACGCAGAAAATCATCAGCGCGCCGAGCAGGATTCCGAGCACGAGGCCGGCAAGGGTGAGAAGGATTCCGATTGCGAGAGTCATGTTGCGGCGGTTTTCACTGCAACTGATGCTCCCCTCGAATGGCGATCCTGCGGAGTCGCGGTTACGTTTTCACGGCACCCGCCTTCAGCGATCGAGGAGGCGGTCGCGCCCCTTGGCACCCGCGGCATCCGGCTCCGCGGAAAGACGCGGCCGCCGCACCTGCTCGTCCACACTCACGGCCCCCACCCAGAGCACCATCGAGAGAAGTGCGAGCAGCGCCGCTCCGGCGAGCGGCACACCGACCACGAGGCCGGCGAGAGTCAGCAGGGTGCCTAGGATGGTTGTCATGGCGTTCGAAGTTCGACGGTGACTCTGCATCCCCGGCGTGGCGCTTCCGTGGAGACACTGTGAAATGTCCGCGGCGGCCACCGCGTGCCGCTCCACCGCCCCCGGCGCGCAGTGGAGCCCCGCCTTTTCCTCTCAAAATACGCGCAGAATCCGCCAAGCTCCGCGGCGCGCACCCGGCGCGCGTCGCGATATTGCCTCATGAAAATGGACACCGAACTAGCGCGCACCGCCTTCCGCCTCATCGAGGACTGCAGCGTCGGCATTCTCACCACGGCCGACCGCGACGGCCAGCCGCACGCCGTGTGGATGAACTTCCAGACCCGCGGCTACCTCGACGAAATCTTCACCATCACCGCCCCCGGCACGCAGAAGGTCGCCAACCTCCGCTCAAACCCGCGCAGCGAATGGATGTTCTTCCACCCCGGCTTCCACTCCGAGAGCATCGTCTATGTCACCGGCGAGACGCGCATCATCGAGGGTGCCGCCGTGGAGCCGTGGTGGGACGCCATGCCCGGCAAGGCCCGCGCCTACTTTCGCCGCTACTGCGAGGCCGACGATCCCGCGAAGTTCGTCGCGCTCGTCACAAGAGTCACCAGCACCACATGCTGCTGCCCTGTCGCCTACCGCAAGACCATTGTCTCCGGCCCCGGAGCATGAAGGCGCCGCGGCGATGCCGCAATGCGCGCGCCTAGTCTGGACTTGCCTCCGGCACCAGCGTTCCCGGCAGCGCGTCGACTCGCTTGCCGAACCGTCCGTCCGCACAGCCACGCGGCCGTCCTCCAGCACCCGCGTGATCACTCCGTGCATCGAACCCCCGAGCGTCCGCACCCGCTGGCCGCGCTCGAGGTCCGCCGCACGGCGGTGAAATGCGCGCAGTTCGTCGAGAGCCTCACACCCGGGGCGGAGGATGGGAAACCGACGGGGTTGGAACCCAACGCGCTTTCCAGGTGACCATGTCCTCACGCAGCCACAGCCCCGGCTTTGGCGGACTGCGCAGCGCGTGGTTCGCCTCGCCCGCGATGCCGAAGCCGCTGATGGGGAGCAACGGCATCCAGGATGCGCTCTTCGAGCCGGAGGGTGTGCCTGCGGCGCATGGGAGACTGGCGAAGTGCCGCGCCAAGGGCGTCATCGAAGAGCGTCCGCACGAGTTCAACGCCGGGCGCCGGGCGGATGCGTGGGAGTGGTTAGCAAGGCATCTATGATTGGACGTCGGGTTCACAGCCAGCCACATAAGGACATGCCCTCCCGAGCCTCGAAGACCCCTCATTTCCCGCGCCACCCCCGGCATGGAGCGGACGCCCGGCGGCACCGGAAGCTCATGCGCAACGTCGTGCACCTCCTCGTCCTCCTGCTGTCCGCCTGCGTGCCTGCCCTTGGTTCGGAGCCGGTTCGGATTGGCCGGCACCATCAGCTCTTCCTCGACGACCATCTCATCGAGCGCACGGAGCATCTCATGCGGCGGGTGCAGCCGATGAGGAAGCACGAGGCCAATCCACTCATCGTCCCGCGATTCCCGTGGGAGCCGAAAGGCTACGTCGTGCCGAGCGTGCTCTACGATGCGGAGGAGAAGCTCTTCAAGGCATGGTTGGACGGCTACGGCGTGGGCGTCTTCTACTTCACCAGCAAGGACGGCATCCACTGGGAGCGTCCGTTGATGAGGCTCTTTCCCGAGTTCGATCGCGAGCCGACCAATCGTGTCATCCTCAGCGGCAGCGAGATCGATGTGAAGGAGGCGCCGCCGGAGAAGCTGGACTACATGCGCTCGCGCGAACCGGGCTGGCGCTACTTTGGCCATGCGAGCGGCGTCATAAAGGACCTGCGTGAGACCGACCCGGCGAGGCGCTACAAGATGGCCTTCCTCTGGATCAACCGCCAGTTCCAGCCGCCCGGCTCGGAAAAGAAGGGCAAGCTCGTGGCGATGGGCGTCGCTTTCAGCCCCGATGGCATCCACTGGACGCCGGTCAACGAGCCCGTGAGCCATGCCACGGTCGATCTGCCCTTTCACATCAGCTTCGACGAGAAGCGCGGGCGCTGGGTGCTCTATGGACGCGCGGTTGGAGTCGTGTCGGACGAGAAGAAGGCCGCGCACGCCGGCGATCCGAATCTGCAATACAACAACGGCCGCTCCGTGATCCGATGCGAGAGCGGGGACTTCATTCACTGGACGCCGGAGAAGGGTGAACTCGTGCTGACCAGCGATGCCCGGGACAGCGCCCTCACCGAGATCTACGACATGCGCAGCGTGCCCTACGGGGGGCTGCACATCGGCTTCGTGCACATGTTTCACAACGATCCCACCGGGGTGACGCTGCCCATCCAGCTCGGCGTCAGCCGCGACAACAGGACGTGGCATCGCCTCAGTGATCGCACGCCCATCCTGCCGGTCGGCGGCGTGGGTGACTTCGACCGCGGCGTCATCTCGCCCCCCACCAGCGACCCGATCGCCGTGGGCGACGAGCTGCGGTTCTACTACACGGGCCGCAACCTGCGGCACAGCACCCGGTGGAAGTTCGACGATGAGCCGAAGCTGATGGGAGGCATCGCCCCCTTTCACGGAGCCTTCGCCCTTGCGACGATTCAGCGCGACCGCTTCGTGGCCATGGAGGCCGGCTACCGCCCCGGCATCCTCCGCACCAAACCCTTCATCCACGAAGGCACCGTGCTGCATCTGAACGCCGCGGTGAAGTTCGGCGTGCTCAAAGTCAGCCTGCTCGGTCACGACGGCCAGCCAATCCAGCAGGTGACCCTGCAGGAGCGCGACTCCCCCGACATCGCCCTGCCGGAACTCAGCAAGCTCGCCGGGCGGAAGGGCGCTCCCGTGCAGTTGGAGTTCAGCGTGCAGAACGGGCGCCTGTTTTCGTTCTGGGTGGAATGAGCGACCTCCCGCTGACTCACGGACGCCGGGAAACCTGAACTGAAGTGCCGGCAATGCACCGTCTCCTTCCGGTCGTGCTCATCTCCGTCGCCAGCGCCGCTGAGACGCCGCCGGATGGCCTCGTGCCCCGGCAGACTCATGAGGCGCTCGAAATCGACGCGGCCGACCTCGTCGAAGGCGCTTACGCGGACCTTCTCGCCGCTTCGCAGATCCGGTAGGGTTCCCTTCCTCCCAGCGAAACTGCACCTCATGAAACTCATCGTCCTCCTCCTCTCCACCGCCGCCCTGCAGCTCCAAGCCGCCGAACCGATCCGCGTCCTCGTCTGGGACGAGCAGCAGCCGGAGCAGAAGCAGGGCTACGGCGGGAAATTCCTCGGCGAGACCATCGCCGCGCACCTGCAGAAGCAGCCGGGCCTCGCCGTGAAGACCGCGAGGCTCGACGACGCGGAGCAGGGGCTGGGCGATGCCGCGCTCGATGCCGCCGACGTGCTCATCTTCTGGTGCCACCGCCGCGTGAAGGACCAGAGCGACGCCCGCATGGAGGCCGTGGTGAAGCGCGTGATGGACGGCAGGCTCGGCTTCATCGGGCTGCACTCCGCGCACTGGGGCAAGCCCTTCGTCCGGCTCATGCAGGAGCGCGCCAAAACCGATGCAGTTCAGGCTTTGCCGGAAGGCGAACGCGCGTCCGCGAAGTGGGAGCACCTGAACACCGCGCCCTACCACCGCATGGTGGACCGCTCCGCGCGCATCACGCCGTTTGTCGAGAAGGGCGATGGCGGCGTGTGGAGGCTCACGCTGCCGGCCTGCGTCTTCCCCGCGTATCGCAACGACGGCATGCCCTCGCATCTCACCACGCTCCTGCCGCGGCATCCCATCGCCGCCGGCCTGCCCGCGCAGTGGGACATCCCGCGCACGGAGATGTATGGCGAGCCCTTCCACGTGCCGCCGCCCGACGAGGTCGTGTTCGAGGAAAAGTGGGACAAGGGCGAGCACTTCCGCAGCGGCTGCGTGTGGCAGGTGGGAAGGGGCCGCGTCTTCTACTTCCGCCCCGGCCACGAGACCTACCCCGTCTTCCAGCAAACCGAGCCGCTGCGCGTGCTGGAGAACGCGGTGCGGTGGCTGGCGAAGTGACGTGGCATCAAAGGGCGTTGCTGTTCCTGTCGAGCTCTGTGCCGTCTTACTGTGTTTACCACGATGATCCGATTTGCCTTCCTCCTTCTCTTTGCCTCCGCGGCCTCCGCTCTCGATTACCCGCACGTCACCGCCGAGCCGCAGAAAACTGGCTGGCCGCTCACGGCGGAGGAAAGAGCCTACATCACGGAAAAGCCCGAGCATGACCGCCGTCCGGGGCGCGAGTCGAACAAGCACCTGCCGCAACTGTGGCCGCTGGTTCCCTCGGCCGGGCACTTTGGCGGCGATGCATGGCTGAAACTGCACGAAGCCCATGTGAAGACCGTGCAGGCAAATCAAGGCCCCATCGATGTGCTGCTCGTCGGCGACAGCATCACCATCCAGTGGGGCGAGTCGTGGAAGAAGCACTTTCCCGAGATCAAAGCCGTCAACATCGGCATCGGTGGCGACAAAACGCAGAATGTGCTTTGGCGGCTCGAGCACGGCGGTGCCGAGGGACTTCAGCCGAAGGCCATCGTGCTCATGATCGGCAACAACAACATGTTCTTCACCCCCGAGACCGGCATCGAGGCCGCGGCGAAAGGCATCGAGATGTGCGTGAAGAACCTCCGCGAAAGGTTTCCGGGCGCGCCGCTCGTGCTGGTGAAGATTCTGCCCGCGCACGCGCCGGGCAAGCCGTTTTACGAAGACATCAAGAAGACGAACGCGGCACTCGATGCACTGAAGCTGGAGAGCGATGCGAAGGTGCGTGTGCTCGATCTGACCGCCGACTTCATCAATGCCGATGGCACGCTGAAAAAGGAGCTTTTCACAGCGGACAACATCCATCTCTCGCCTGCGGGCTACGGCGTCTATGCGGGACGATTGAAGCCGATCTTGTAGCATATGTTGGGCAAATAAGGGCAGCGCCATGAAACTCGACGTCTCCCTCCTCACCGCCCTGCTGCTCGCGCTTTCGCCTGCGCTCCACGCTGCGACTTACTTCGTCGCGACGAATGGCGCGGACGCAAATCCGGGCACGGAGGCGCAGCCGTTTCGCACGGTCCAGAAAGCGGCGGATGTCGCGGTGGCAGGCGACACGGTGCGCGTTCGCGCGGGTGTGTATGCGGAGAATGTCATCATCATGAACTCCGGCACCGAGGGCAGGCCCATTGTCTTCGAGGGCGAGCGCGGCGGTGATGGCAAATGGCTCACCGTCGTGGATCGCAGCAAGCCTGTGCGCTCGTGGTCGCCCGCGCCGGAGATTGGGGTGGGGGTGTTCAAGACGACGCTCGGTTTTGATCCCTACTGCATGACGCTCGATGGCAAGCAGCTCGCGCGCATCAATGACCGCTGGATGAAGGAGGAGAAAGGCATCGGCTATTTCCAGATGAGCGCCGACGCGATGATCAAGGAGGACTATGTGAAGGAGAAGATGCCCTTCTGGGACGCCGTGGAGGCGATTTACGGCGTGCGCGATGGCGTGACTTACATTCGCTTCCGCAAGGG
>JBGAPU010000106.1:0-21935 GCA_044221035.1 Chthoniobacteraceae bacterium
TGGAGAACGCACGTTCGTTGAGGTCTTGCTTCTTGCCTGAGCGCTTTGGCATGGCTCACGCTCGCACTTCCGCCTCTCCGCTGCCAGCCCGAAAATGATTTTCGGATTTCAAACTGATACACTACCAACCGGGAACTCGATTGAATGGCTCCGCTGGTCAATTGAAGACACCCTAATCTCAATAGAACGAACCCGGATGCCGATTGCACCGGCGTGAATCTCAATAGAACGACGACGAAAACGCGTTGAACGAGCCTCGAATGCGGTTGAACGGCGGCGTGAAGGCGTTCAACGGAAACGCCATCGCGTTTCACCGGAACGGCTCGGCGTTGCGCGAATGCGGAATCGCGCTGCGCTCGGGTGGAGCGCCGTTGAACGGATTTGGAGGGACGTTGCGCGCGCCGGTGACTGCGTTGCACGACACGCGAAAGGCGTTCCGCGGCGACGGCACCGCGTTGCGCGGCGCGCGGCTTTCGTTTTACGCGGACGGCGGCTGCGGGAAGTGGCCGAGCGGGGTGACGAGGTTGCCGGGAAGCGGCCAAACCTTTTCCTGAATGCGCGGGGCGACGTGCTTCGAGCCCGCGTAGCCTGCGGTCATCATCTCGATCTTCGCGTCGAGATTGTCCACGTAGTGCAGCGCCCAGCCTTCGGGGGTCTTCGGAACGACCGGGCTGCCAAATTGCAGCTCGCCGTGGTGGCTCGCGAGCAGGTGCAGCAGGTGCAGGCGCACGTCCTCGCTCGCGGGCTCGAGCGGCAGCCACTTTGCCCACTCCGGCCCCTGCTGCAGGCGGCGCCAGAGGGTGTTCACCACCTCGATGCCGATGGTGATGTGGCCGAGCAGTTCGCCGCGCTCGTCGAACGGCATCATGAAGCCGTCCACCGGCATCTGGTTTTCCCACAGCTTGCCGCAGTCGTGAAAGAGCACGCCCGCCGCGAGCAGGTCGCGGTTCAGCGAGGGATACACCGAGGCGATGGCGAGCGCCGAGCGCATCATCTGCGCGACGTGCTCGACGAGGCCGCCGCGGCGCGCGTGGTGGTTGTTGCGCGCCGCCGCCGCACGGCGGAAGCGGTCGCCGAAGTCATCGAGGAAGAGCGCGCACAGCGCCGCGAGCCGCGGGTCGGCGAGGCCGCGCACGGTTTTGTCGAGGAATGCGTAGTCGGCGGCCTGCTTGCCGCGCGTCTCGGGCGGACCCTCCAGCAGTTCGGCAAGCTCGTCCGGGCGCAGGTCGCGGATCGTCCAGCGCTTCGCGTCGAGGCCGAAGCCCGGGCTCACGCTGAACTCGCCCGCGACTTCGACGAACGCCCCCGCCTTTGCCTGCTCGCAGAACTCAAACGCCGGCGCATCGCTCCACGCGCGGAGGACGAGCTTCGACCCCGCGTCCGCCAGCGTCACGGCGAAGAAGGGCTTGCCCTCGCGGGTGTCCTTGCGCGTGAGCGACTCGATCTGCGCGTGGACGCGCGCATCCGTGCGGCCATCCGCGGCGGCGCGCTTGAGCTGGATGATGGGCAGGAGGTCCATGGCGGTGAGATCGTGGGCGCCGGTCGGAAGTGTCGAGAACGAAAACGGCGGCAGTTGGAGTTTGCAAACCAATCGCCGCCATTTACTCCTCGGCTCGCGGGACTCCAGAAAGATGCAGCACCCCCACCGCCCCCACCCCACCGCGGACCAGCCAGCGGGATTCAGCCTCGTTGAGGTTGCGCTCGCCCTGGTCATCATCGCGATCGCGCTGGTCGCACTGATGGGGCTCGTGCCGTCGGGCCTGAACAACTTCCGCGCGGCGATCGACACGCAGGTGGCCGGCGAAATTTTCCAGCGCGTCGCAGCAGACGCGCAGGAGACGGATTTCGACACGCTGATCCAGAGCGGCGTGACCACGGAGAAGGGCGGTGCCGCACAGCAATTCTACCGGCTCCCCCTGCGGCACTTTGACAATGAAGGCACCGAGGTGAAGGTCGCGAACCCCGACAAGCCGACGAGCACGGAAGCCCGGACCATCCTCTACACCGTGCGCGTGCGCGGCTCGCTGCCGGGCGATCCCGATCCGGCAAAGCACTCGAACGACCACGGCACTTCCCTGCCCGCGGCCGGGACGCCGCGGTTCAATCCGCGCAACCTCACCTTCCTCACCGTGCAGATCGCCGCCACCGGCGGCACCCGGGGGCTCGCGCCACTGGTTGATTCGCAGAAATTCCTCATCAGCCCCGCGCTCGCGGCGAAAGAAGCGCTGCCCTTGCGCACCTTCGCCACCATCGTGGCTCGCAACGGCTACAAGCCATGACCGGGCCGGCGGCACATCGAAGCGCGGCGGCCTTCACGCTCGTCGAGCTGGTCACGACGGCGGCCATCATCGTGCTGATGATGGGGTTTCTCATCGCAGTGACGGACCAGATGGCGCGGATATGGTCCAGCACCACCGCGAAGGTCGAGCAGTTCCGGGAGGCGCGCGCCGGGTTTGAGAGAGTGACCTCGCGCCTCTCACGCGCGACGCTCAACACCTACTGGGACTACGACAATCCGGCGAAGCCAACGCGCTACCTGCGGCAGAGCGAGCTGCGCTTCATCACCGGCCGCGCTCAGACGCTCCTCGGCAGCGTCCCCGCGGCGAGAGTCGGCCATGCGGTCTTCTTCAACGCGCCGACCGGAATCACCGCAAACCCCGACTATGCGGGGCTGGGAAACGCGCTGAACACCCTCGGCTACTTCATTGAGTTTTCCGGCGACACGGAACGGCGTCCGCCCTTCATCACGACCGACATGGTTCCCACGCGGTGGCGGTTCCGGCTGCTTGAATTCTGCCAGCCGACTGAAGACTTCGCCGTCTACCGATTCACGAACGGATCGAGCGCGGCCACCTACACGGCCACGGGCTGGTTCGAGCCGCAGGCGAATGGAACCGGCGCGCAGGCCGCGAAGCGCGTCATTGCGGAAAACATCGTCGCATTCATCGCCACACCGCGTCTCGCAAGGGCCGAGGAGCTGCCGCTGCAGAGCAATCCCACGCATTCGCCGCTCGCGCCGGGCTACAGTTACGACTCCACGGCGGTGAGCGCGAACCCGCAGCTCAACCCGCGAAATCAGCTCCCCCCCGTGGTGCAGGTCACAATGGTGGCGACCGACGAGAAATCCGCGGAGCGCCTCGGCCTCGAGTCCAAGGGCGATGCCGATGTCTTCGGGATTTCGAAGCTCTTCAGCGACACCACGAAATACGACGCCGACATGGCGACGCTGGAGGGCGCGCTCACGTCGCGCGGTGTCCGATACCGGATATTCACCACGAACGTGCAGATTCGCGGGGCCAAATGGAGCCGGGAGCAAATCAAGTGAGAACAGCCGCCTCACCACACCGGAGAGCCGTCGCACTTGTCCTCGCACTGGGGTTCATCGTGCTTCTGGCTGCGGGCATCGTCGGCTTTTTCTCCACGGCAACCTCCGCCCGCCGGGAGTCCGCGGGTTACGAGTCGGTCATCGCCGTGAGACAGCTCGCCGAAATGGTGACGAGCATCGTGACAAGCCAGATCGCGGACGGGACGCGGAGCTGGGAAATCCCTCCGGACTTCGCGGCTGGGAAAGGTGGCGGTGCGCGGCTCGCCTACTCGACGCAGCCGGGCCTCATCAGGACCTACACGGACACCGGCGAAGCCGGCCGCGTGTTCAAGCTGTATTCCTCCGACACGATGGTCACCGAGCCGCGGAAAACTTGGAGCGTGCGCGACCGGCTCCCCGTCGAAGTGCCCGCCACGTGGCCCGCGCAGCCTGCGCACTTCGCGGACTTGAACCAGCCGGTGCTTGTCGAGAGCGCATCCGGCCAGATTTCCACGGCCACCTCGCCGAGAAAGATGACCGCCGTGTATCCCATCGTCGATCCCCTCGCGATGCTGCCGGTGGCGGGCGCTTCATCCGGTGTCGAGGGGTTCGATCTCCAGAACATCCCCGGCTACAAGGGCGGCAGCGGAAGGCCGGCCGTCTCCACCTCGAATGATCCGACGGCACCCGCGCCGGGCGCCACGAGCAATCCCGCGCCGATGCCCGTGCGATGGATCTACGTGCTCCAAGACGGCGCGCTGACGGTCCCCGCCGCCGCAACGGGCAGCACCTCCGTGGCCGACTGGTCCCACCTGCCCGACAGCGACCCGCTCAAACCCAGCAAGGCCAATCCGATCGCAGGCCGCATCGCATTCTGGACCGACGACGAAGCGTGCAAGCTCAACGTGAACACCGCGGGGGAACCCACGCCGTGGGACACGCCGCGCGCCATCTCGGTCCGGGACTTGAACTACGGGCGGTTCCAGCCCGCCTATCAGGAATTCCAGCGTTTTCCCGGACATCCATTCACCACCGCGCTGAGCCCTGTCCTCTTCCCCGGCGCGAGCCTCACCAGCGCGCAGAAGGAGAACCTCTACGAAATCATCCCGCGCCTCGGCACGGGCGGCACTCTCTCAGCGACCCGCGAAATGCCACGCGGCGTGAGCCGGGGCAGCCCCTCCTACGAAGCTGCAAAGATCACCCTCGACGCGGACCGCCTCTACGCGAACCTCGACGAGTTCCTCTTCGCCCCGCCCACGGGCCCCAGCGCGCGGCCTGAAAACCCCGCCGCCCCAAGCTCCACGCTGCCCAAGCTCCGCGAGCAACTGAAACGCTCGCGCTTCTTTCTCACCGCGAACAGCCGCGCGCCGGAAGTCACGCTGTTCGGGACCCCGCGCATCAGCCTCTGGCCGGTGAACTCCGTTCCGGCGGCACGCACGACATTCGACACGCTGGCCGCCTTCTGCTCGTCGATCGGGCCGGACAGCCCCGCGAAGCCATCGGTGCCATTTTATTTCCAGCGCAACAACTCCGCGCACCCGAAAGCCGACTTCGACAACATCCCGCGCAACCAGGCGCTCTACCGTTATCTCCAGACACTCACTTCGCAGCCGGTGCCCGGCTATGGCGGCAGCTTCCTGAAGAAATGGGGCGACGACCGCGACCAAGTGCTCACCGAAATCTTCGACTACATACGCTGCACGAACCTCCGCGATCCGGTGCTCGTCGCGCAGGGCGGCGCACGGTATGCGGACAACGGACAGGTCGCGCCCATCCAGATCGGCTCCACGCAGGGCTTCGGCCGCTACCACACACTCTCGCAGTTCGGCTTTCACTTCATCTGCGCCCAGGAGGGACAGGACGGCGCCACGGACACCGCCAACCCCGCCCTCAAGGACGGCGAACGCGCGCTCGACGCCGCATTCCTGTTTTCGCCGTTCTGCGCCAGCCTTGGCTTTTACAAAATCGCGGAGGACCTCGAGTATGAGGTCACGTTCCAGACTCCATTCGCCATCAACGGCCAGGATCTGAAAATGGCCTCGGGCAAAACCACGATGAACAACCGGATCGGCTCCGGCTGGCACAACAACGGCCGCGAACACGGCGGCCCCGGCGGACTCCGCGGCCCCGTGCAGGCACTCGGCGGCGGCGGCTACAAGTATGTGAGCAAGGCCTCGCCGCGCGTGAAGATCCCCGCAGGCGCGCAGACGATGAATTTCTCCGGCGGCAACATCGAGGTGAAGGTCTCAATCAAGGGAAACCTCGTCCAGACCTTCAGCCTGAAGTTCCCCGGCGGGAATTTCCCCGTCCCCAGCCTCGTTCGCACCGGGACGAGCGCATACCGCGGCTGCAGTTCGACGGATGCCGCCTTCTGGTGGATCTTCGGCCGGCGCTACTCGCGCGCAGGCGAGACTCCGCACGCCCCGGCCGCCGAATACGCGGACCCCGGCCGCCGGTGGGTGGACAGCAGCGGCCCTCCGGGCTTCAAAGCCGGCGGGCTTTTTCGCGCGGAGGATGTCGTGCGCTCGATTGTCCTCGATCACGGCGACCTCCGGCACATCGCTGCAAAATCGAAGATCGCCGCAACGGAGTTCGTGCCGGCACGCAGCCTGGAATGGGAATCGCGCTTCCGCTTCGCCCACCTCTTCGTCTCCTCCGCCGGCAGCCACTTTCTCTTCGGCTTCGGCAATGAACCCGGTCCGCAGCCATCAAAGGACCCCGATGCGATCCCCTCCTCCGCTGCCGACGACCAGCTCGTGCCCGGGATTTCCTACCACTACTCGCGCCTGCCGGAAATCCGCCCCGGAGCGGGCAGGCTCTTCAACCGCTGGGGCGACTTCGACAACGGCATGGCCACGTGGCCGGATGGCGCATACATCAACAAGCCCGACGAAGGCAGCCAGGGCTCGACGAATTCGCCACACACCTACTTCGCGTGGAATTTCCAGGAATCCACCGACAGCTTCTTCTCGCCAAGCCGGCTGGTCCCGAGCGCAGGCATGCTCGGCTCACTGCCCACAGGCATCAAACGCCACACCGCCTCGGACCCGCACGCGTGGGAGACGCTCCTTTTCCGCCCCGAGCCCGGCCACCCCGGCGAGAAGCTCACGCCGAAGGACCACCTCATCATGGACCTCTTCTGGATGCCGGTCGGCGAGCCGTATCCGATCAGCGAGCCATTCTCCACCGCGGGAAAAGTGAACCTCAACTACGAGATCGCGCCTTTCAGCTACATCCGGCGCACCACCGCATTGCGCGGCGTGATGAAATCCGAGGAGCCGCTGCTGCTCATCAATGAGGGATCGAAGATCTACAAGCTGTGGGATCACGAGACGAACGACCATCCCTACGGCCTTCCCACGAACGCCTCGGGCACCGATGCCAAAGTCCGCGCCGACTGGACCAAGGCCTACAAGGGCGAGGCTCCCTTCGACCAACTCCGCCGCAGCATCGATGTCGAGAAGACGCTCGCCCAGGCGGACACCCGGTTCGCCGCGGGCAATGCATTCCGCTCAGCGAGTGAGATCTGCGAGCTTCACCTCGTCCGCACCGGCGAAAACCTCTCCGACTACACCAGCGGCGTCGTGCGCAGCCGGACGCTGCCCACCGGCGACAATGTCCGCGAGCGCCCGTATGCGAACCTTTACGCGAAGCTCACCACGAAATCGAACGTCTTCACCGTCCACATGCGCGTCCAGGTTCTCCGCAGGCGCGCGGTGGCATCCGCCGATTACGCGCTGTGGAATGAGGACACGGATTCCGTGGCTGCCGAGCACCGCGGCTCAGTGGTGATCGAGCGTTACGTGGATGCATCGGACCCGAACCTGCCGGACTTTGCGACGAAAACGGATGCAACTCTGGACAACTACGCTAGGTTCCGCATCGTAAGCACCAGCAAATTCTCCCCTTGATGCGACCATGAACACCCAGCTCTCCCGAAACCAGAAACGCGACGCATTTTCGCTCATCGAACTGCTCGTCGTCATTGCCATCATCGGCATCATCGGCGCGTTTGCCGTGCCCGCGATGGGCACCCTCATGAAGGGCTCGGACATGAGTCAGGCGGCCAGTTTGATCACCGACCAGACCGCCGCCGCGCGCCAGCACGCGCTGACGCGCAACCGCGTCGTGGAGGTCCGCTTCTTCAGCTACATCGATCCCGAGCAACCCGGCGAGAGCACCCCCTATTACCGAGCGATCCAATTCTATGAGATCGGCGACGGCGGCATTGCGAACCCCGTCGGGAAATTCACCCGGATGCCCGACCGCGTCATCATCAGCTCAAACGCCACGTTCTCCTCCATCCTCAACAACCCGCCCTACCACGCGGTGATCCCAACCGCAAACGACCCGGAACTCCCGCGCGGCGTGAAGAAGAACTACACCTACGACTCGTTCCGGTTTCTTCCCGACGGTGCCACGTCCCTCTCGCCCACGGGCGGCCCTTCAAGCGGCCTTTGGTTCCTCACCGTGCATCTGCTCTCGGACCTTCCCAAGGCGACAAGCGGCACGCCGCCGCCGAATTTCTTCACATGGAACGTGGATCCCGTGAGCGGGGCGATGAAGGTCTTCCAGCCCGGCTTCAAAAAGTAAGCCGGCCCCCGCCGCTCAGGGCAGCGGCTTGATCTCGATCTTCCGGTAGTGAACCTCGCTGCCGGGATCGTGGCCTTGAATGGCGATGGTGCCGTGGTCAATCAGACGGCCCGGCATGCCCTTCGGCGGCGTCCAGTCCGCCGGTTGCGTGAAGTCGCTGATCACCTTGCCGTTCACCTTCGTGACGACGCGCTTGCCCTCGACCTTGATCTCCATGGTGAACCATTCGTCGTCCTTCGCCGGCGCCGTGAAGTTGTCCTGCACCGCATACACGCCCGCGGTCTTCTTCGGATCCTTGTGCGTGTTGTTCACCTGGATCTCGTAGCCTTTCGACGGCCAGCCGGTGTCCTGGAACTGCGTGTGGAAATAGACGCCCGAGTTCGCGCCCGGCTTCGTCATGATTTCCGCCCGCAGCTCGAAGTTCTTGAAGTCGTGGCTGTTGACCGGACCGTCGTAGAAGAGGTGCGACCGCTCGCCATGCACGATGAGGATGCCGTCCTTCACAGTGAAGGTGCCCGGCTTGTCATTCGACTTCCATCCGTCGAGCGACTTGCCGTCGAATAGGGCGAACCAGCCGTCCTTGTCGGCGGCGAATGCGGAGGACGCGAAGCAGAGTGCGATGGATGCGAGGAGGATTCGTTTCATGGGAAATGGATTCAGCCGTGGTGCCGGCGGCTCAGACAATCATCGGAGCCGCGTTCACTTTGCAATTTACTTCGCGACGTATGCCTCCCACTCCGGCGGCAGCGGCGCGCGCTCCACACCATCGGCGATACGCCCCTCGAACTCGGGATTAAACTGCGTCGTGGTGCCATACACCATGATCGTGTCGCGCGAGCCCTCGGCGCGCAGTGCATGCGCGACGCCCGCGGGAATCACAACTCCCGCGTTGTTCGGCCCGCGCTGGTCGTCGCCCTCGATGATGAAGCGCATCACCTTCCTCGGCATCCCGGCCCGCTCGTCCACGAGCAGCATCTCCACATTGCCCGCGACGAAGAACATCGCATCCCACTGCTCACGGTCGTAGGGCCGCAGCGAGTAGCTCTTCGGCTCCTCGACAAACAGCCGCTTGAACCAAGCCTCCGGCGTCGTGCCCTCCGGAATGTGCGGAGGATGAATATGAAAACCCTTCGCCGTGCCGGCAAACATCCGCGCAGTCGCCCATTGACGCGGCCACATGCCGATGGCGTGCAGCGGCCCGTCCCCCTGCCGCGCAAATTCGCCGAAGAACCCACGGTGCCGCTGCGGGAAGACGCGCCGCGAAAAAATCTCCACGCCCGGGATCCACACGGACTCAAGTTCCGCGCGCTTGGCAATCGCCTCACCCGCCTCCATTCCGCTCGTGCCGAGGCGCTCGGCGGGGGATTTCTGCGAGTAATCACGCTGCCCGAGACGGGCGGTGGCGGCGGCGTTCAATCCATTCCAAAGTGGGTTCATGCGCGCGGACGCTACGCATCGGCACGCCGCGAGTCTAGCGCATCGAACACCGCCGTCCCCGGGAACGGCAAAAACTCCTTCGCACAAAACCGCGCTCCGCTAGCATCGCATCCATGCACGTCCGTCCCAGCCGCCTCCTGAAGAAAATCCGCGATGGCCATTTCGGCACCTGCCTCAAGCTCAACCTCGCCGACGCGCGCGTCGTGGAACTCGCCTGCCTCTCCGGAACCGACTCCGTCTGGCTCTGCCACGAGCACGTGCCGAACGACTGGCTGAACGTGGAGCACATGATCCGAGCCGCGCGCGTGCACGACGTGGACACGATCGTGCGCGTGAGCAAGGGCAGCTACAGCGAATACGTGAAGCCGTTTGAGGCCGGCGCGACGGGCATTATGGTGCCGCACGTCACGACCGCGGACGAGGCGCGGCGCATCGTGGGGATGACACGTTACCAACCGCTCGGACGCAGGCCGATTGACGGCGGCAATATCGACGGCGCCTTCTGCATGATCCCGACGGCCGACTACATCGCGCAGTGCAACGCGGAGCAGTTCATCATCCTGCAAATCGAGTCGCCCGAAGCGCTGGCGAACGTGGAGGAAATTGCGGCGGTTCCCGGCTTCAATGCGCTGCTCTTCGGGGCGGGTGACTTCAGCCACCTCGTCGGAAAGGCGGGTCAGGTCGGCTGCGCGGAGACGGTCGCCGCCCGCAAGCGCGTCGCCGCGGCGGCGCGGGCGAACGGAAAATTCGCGATGACGCCGGGACTCATCGCCCCATGGGAGGAGCAGGCGGCGGAAGGTTACAACGTCTTCAACCTCGGCGCGGATGTGATCGGGTTGGGGGACTACTTCCGCGGCAAGGTTTCGGACTTCACGAAGCTCCCGCTCCCACAGGCAAATTCGGTTTACCGCTGAGTCATGAGCGCGCTCGAAATGTTTTCCATCAGCGGCAAGGTGATCGTGCTCACTGGAGGCGCGGGCCTCTACGGACGCGGCCTGGCCGCGATGCTCGCCGAAGCGGGCGCGACACTCATCATCGCCTCGCGCAGTTTGGAAAAGCTGCAGCAGGTCGCCGCGGAGGAGACAGCGCGCGGCTTCAGCGTGCATGCGGAGCAACTCGACCAATCCGACGAACAGTCCGTGCTCGCGCTGCGCGATCGCGTGCTCGCCAGATTCGGCCGCGTGGACGGGCTCGTGAACAATTCCGTCGCGCGCCCGATGAAATCACCGAATGCGCCCGCAAGTGCATGGGAGGAATCGATGCGCGTGAACGCGACCGGGCTGTTCCTCGTCACGCGCGCGTTCGGCGAGGCGATGTGCGCGGGCAAGGGCGGCAGCATCGTGAACATCGGCAGCATCCAGGGCATGATTGGCCCGAGCCTCGAACTTTACGCCGGCACAAACATGGGCACGCCGCCGCCCGACTATTTCTTCCACAAGGGCGGGATGGAAAACCTCACGCGCTACTACGCCGGCATCTTCGGCCCGCACAATGTCCGCGTGAACTGCCTCGCGCCCGGCGGATTTTTCAACCACCAGCCCGAGCCATTCCTTACGCGCTACAACGAGCACACGATGCTTGGCCGCATGGCCGACGAGCGTGACCTCGGCGGCGCTGTGATCTTCCTGCTGAGCGACGCGGCCAAATACATCACCGGCGCAAACCTGCCCGTCGATGGCGGCTACACGGCGAAGTGATCCCACGAGCGTTCAGCGTGGCAGCAGTTCCTTCCATCGGATGCGGAACGCGGCATCCGTGCGGTGCTGCTTCCTGTCTTCACCACCGAGGCAGTAGAGCCACTCGCCATTTCGCACGAGGCCGACCATCGCTTTGATCGGCAGCGGCTTCGTTGGAGAATAACGGAGGACTTTCACGTCGAAGATGAGCGCTCCGTCCGTGAATCCCTCAGCATCGGTCGTGTAGCCGCCCGCGAGGAGGATGTGCCGGTCATCGAGCGTGACGGCCGTGATGCCGCGGATCGCATGCGGCAGCGGCGGCAGCTTTTCCCAGCGCTGCGCCGCCGGCGACCACGCGTGGGCGGCGGAAAGATTCGCCACGGCGTTTGACTCCGCATCCCAGCGTGCGCCGCCGAAAGCGAAGAGACGGTCCCCGCAAGCGGCGAACGCGCCGATCATGAACGCCGGCTCGGGATAATCAGCGAGGCGCGTCGTCGCTCCGGAGCGCAAATCAATCGCACGCAGTTCGCGTGTCGCCCGGCTGAGCTGGTTCATGTCGTCAGTGCCACCGAGCGTGTAAAGCACCGGGCCGCTCAACGCGCCTCCCCCGATCGCGGCCCCGGAGTCGAGCTTGCGCACCTCCTTCACGGTGAAGTCCGCGCCCATCTTCCACACCGTTCGATTCATCTCTGCGCCACTGCTGCCGCCTGCGAACCACAGTGTTGCCGCATCGTTCCCGGCCACGGCGTAGGCGAGCGGCCCAGCGAGCGAACCGACTTCGCGCCACTGGTCCTTTGCGGAATCATAGGTGTGGATGCGGCGCAACCAGTGCTTCGCACCGTCGCGCCAGTTCGTGCCGCCGAGTATCACGATCTCGCCCGCGACGACGCCGCAGACGAAACCACCGTTTCCCTCCGGCAGCGGCGCGATGCGCTCCCAGCCCGCATTTGCCTGCGCTCCGACCAAAGCGAGTGCGCAGAAAGACAGTGCAAGTTTTGCGATCATCAGCGTGGAGGGTTTGCGATCTCAGCGCTTCAGCTTCGCATCCAGTTCCGCGAGCTTGAAGCGCACGCTCACGACATAGGCTGGCTCGCCCTGCGTCCAATGGCCGTAGGTGGTCGTGACGAATGTGCCGTCGGGCAGGAGCTCGATTCCGGGATACGTGCAGTCCGCGCCCTTCGTGTTATCCATGATGCGCACGCGATACTGGCCTTCGCTGCCTTTCAGGATGTCGTCGTAAGTGCCGACCCAGCCGACCCAGTCGCCCTTCGTCGCGCTGACATGCGTGGTGTCGCGGAAGCTGATGAAGAGCCGCCCGTCCGGTCCGTATTTTGCAACGTGGCGGTCGCCGGTGAGCGAGGCCGGCAGCTCGCGCGGCTCGCTCCATGTGAGGCCCTCATCATTGGAGAAAATCACGAACGAATTGTATTTCCGCGAGTTCTCGCGGAGCAGCACGGCGATTTGCTTTCCATCCGGTGAACGCAGCACGCCGGGTTCGCAGAGGTTCGCATCGGGCAGCATCGCGATGGGTGCCGGTGCGCTCCAAGTGAGGCCGCCGTCTTTTGAAAGTGTGGTGTAAACCCAGAAGCGCCACGGCTTGGCAGCCGCCGAGGAGTGGTCGGTCTGCGGTCCCTTCACTCGGTATTTCTCCATGTCACCCCCGCGGATGAAGCGTCCGTCGTCGTGGAAGAACGCGAGGTATTCGCCCGGCGTCTTCAAGCCGATGACCGTCGCCATCGTCACCACTCCGCCGAAATTCCCGATGGGCTTCAGCTCGCTCCACGTCGCGCCGTCGTCCTCGGTGACCGCCATGCGGATCGGATAGAGCCCGCTGAACATGATGATGCGCTTCTTGCCTGCTGCATCCACGACGCGGTGCAGCGTGGGCACCTCGAGCGAAGTCTCCCAGGACTTCGGTGTGGGCAGACGCTCGCTCCAGGTTTTGCCACCGTCGGTGCTGCGCTTGTAAACGATCGCGCCGCGGCCGTGGCCCTTCGGATACACGACGAGCATCGTCTTGTTGTCCTCGAGCAGCACCGTGGTCGGATGGCCGAGATACTGGCCGGGCTCGCGGTCCACGATCACCTGCCGCTCCTTCTCCTCGCTGATGTCCACGATGGGGATCGTGTAACCCGGCGGCAGCTTCGTTTTGAGGGTGCTCTTCGCGAGCGACACGATCGCGGTGTCCTTCTTCTGATCAGGAGCCGGCTGTGCAAAGGCGGGCGCAGCGAGCAGGGATGTGGTGAGCGAGGCGAGGAGGATGCGATGGAGGTTCATGGGAAGTGTTGGTTTAAAGGGAGCGCGGCTCGGACTTTTCGTCGGGATCATTGGCGCGGCGATAGGTGTCGAGCGGAGCAGGCTGCTTCCAATCAGCGCGAAGGCGCACGTCGTCTTCGCCAGAAAGTTTCCCCGGCTCGCTCGGTGGCGTGGCATCCGACGCGGCGCGGATTTCCCACCAGCACTTGCCGCAGTGGTTGTGCTCGTGGTCCACGGTGAAGCCCGCCCGTTTCAGCATCGGTCCGATCCAGCCAATGCAGTGGTCGCAGTAGTCGTGGTATTGCTCGAGCCCGTTGCGGATGAGGAAGCCCTTCGACGGGCATTCGTGCATGTCGATGCGATACACCGTGTCCGTCGCCGTGCAGTGGTAGCCTGCGGCCTCGTGGTCGAGCGTGTGACCCCAGTATTCCTTCATCCCGGCGATGCCCTTCGCGCCGATGAGCGCAGCGGCGTGCGTCTGCGAGTCCTGCGCGATGCACTTGTCCCAATACTCGCGCACCAGCGGCTCGCCGCCGCGCTGGCGGAACCACTCGAAGGTCCACTCGTAGTGCCCGCAGAAGTCGTAGCAGCCTAGCATGCGGCCTCCGAAATTTGTGCGATGTCCTGCGGCGCGGGCGCGGACTCGCTCGGGAAAATTTTCTGCCTGCACGATCCGTTGCCGCCCTCGATGCGAACGGTGAATCCAGCCGGTGCAGCCATCGCTTCGCTGATGAAGTAACAGTGCTGGCAGAAGCACGGGACGATCTCGCGGCCATGCTCCCGCAGGTGCCTGATGGCCGGGCACACCTTCACGTCCAGCGTCACGGACTCGCTCGTCTCACTCAACTCCACCACCGCGCCGGGCTCGGCGGCGAAGAACGCCCGCCAATATCCCGCGACTGCAGGCAGCCCACCCGAGTGCCACTGCGCTGTGACCGGCGCAAAATACTTCGCGCCAAGATCCGCCCAGTATTGCCGCAGCCCCTCGATGCCGAATCTCCCGAGCACGAATCGGAACGTCGCATTGATCGCGAAGTAGAAGTCTGCAGCACCGACGGGCTTCGTGTCGGTGTATGGCAGGGACGTGGCTGGCGGATTCATGCGGAGTGGCTGCAGCTCATTTCGCCTCGGCCGAACCACCGCCCTCCGACTGCGCCGGCTTCACGCAGAACATCACCGCGGCGCAGATGAACATCGTCAGCGCGACGAACAGGAAGAGCACGCTGAGGTTCACCTTCGCATCGCGCAGGACGCCGCCGAGGTAAGGCGCCATGCCGCCGATGACGCAACTGCACAGATTCAGCATGCCGTAGCCCGTCGCGCGGTAGCGCGGGTCGGAGACGAGGCAGAGCGCGGGCATCATGTTGGCGTCGGTGAAGGAGCGCGTCATCCCGTGAATGACGAGGCCGATGACGCCGATGGCGAGGACGCTGGTCTGCGAGAGGAGAATCAAACCCGGCGCCGAGATGCAGAGGCCGATGGCCGGGACGAGGATGCGCGCGCGCGGATTCGTGGCGCTCCACCGATCCGCCCACGCGCCGCCGATGAGGTAGCCGACGAACATCGCCGCAGGCAGCCATGCGGTGGCATAAACGCCCGCGACATCTTCCGGCAGATGGTAGTGCTCTTTGAAATAGGTGGGCATCCAGCCCATCACCGCCCAACCGGTCAGACCGAGCAGACCCCAGTAGGTGAGCATGAGGAGAAAGGAGCGGCTCTTCAGCAGGCTCGACACGGCTTCGATGAAGTTCGCGCCCTTCGGAGGCGGACCACTTTCCTCCCTCTCCACCGGCGCATCGCGCAGCGCAAACATGAGCACGAGCGCGTAGCCGATGCCGATGAATCCGAAGAGCGTGAAGGCGAAGTTCCACTCGTGGCGCTTCGCCAGCCAGCCGCCGAGCCAGCCAAGGCCGGAGCCGACGCTGATGCCCGTCATGTGAATGCCCGTCGCGAGCGAGCGCGTGCCGCCGCGGTGGTAGTCCGCGATGAGCGCGAGCGCCGCGGGAATGTAGGCGGCCTCGCTGATGCCCATGAGCGCGCGCACGGTGATGAGCTGCTCGAATGTCTTCACGTGGCCCGTGAGCCACGTCATGCCGGACCACACAAAGAGGCTCACCAGAATCACGCGGCTGCGGCTGAAACGGTCGGCAATGAATCCCGCGAACGGGCTGAGGATTCCATACACCCACGCGAAGACGCTCGTGAGCAGGCCGAACTGCTTTTCTGTCATCGGGATCGCCGCGACGAGCGAGTCGTGCATCGTGGTGATCATCAGCCGGTCGAGGTAGTTCAGCAGCGCCACGAACCACAGCAGCCCGACGATGAGCCACGCGCGCGTCATTGGGCGTCCCCGAGGAGCGTGTCGAAATCCCGCTGGCACTCCGCGAGGTGCCGCACAATCGCCCAGTGGATGCTGCCGTAGGCGACGAGCTGCGCGCCGAGGTCCACGATCACCTTCGCATCCTCCGCCGTGCCGACTGGGCGGCCCCATGTCTTGCCGTGCTGGCGCGCGGCTTCGGCAATGCGCTTCTGCGCGTCCATCATCTTGGCATCGGTCGGCGAAGGCGAGCAGCCCAGCCGCAGCGACATGTCGCCGGGTCCGAGGAAAAGCACATCCACACCGGGCACCGCGGCAATCGCCTCGGCATTCTCGAGCGCCTCGGGCGTCTCGATTTGCACGACGAGGAAGGTCTCACGGTTCGCGTCCTGCGGATACGTGGGAGGGAGGTTGATGTAGAAATTTCCGTCAATGCCCGAGCCGTCCAGGCCGCGGTCGCCGATGGGCGGGAACTTCACGGCCTGCACAAGCTGCCTCGCGACCTCAGGCGTGGAGACGTGCGGAATCATCAGCCCCGCCGCACCGTCCTCGAGCAGCCGGTAGAGCGCGCCCTTTTCCTTCGTCGGCGGACGCCACATGCAGTCGATGTCCGCCATGTGGTGATAGGCGATGAGCGACTGCGTCTCGCGCGCATCGAACGCGCGGTGCTCCGCATCCACCCACACGCCGTCGTAGCCGGAGTGCGCGGCGAGCTTCGGCACGAACGGCAGGAAATTGGCGAACGAGCAGATGCGCGCGACTTTGCCGGCGCGGATTTTGGCGAGGACTTTGGAGGATCTCATGGGTTATTTTTGGCGCAGCCAGTCGAGCGGCACACGGCGGATGCGCAGGCGGTTGAGCGCGCCGACCTTGCTGTCGCCGGCGCAGTAGCCGAGGAGCACGGCGTCGCTGGTGAAGTGAATCGCGATGTAGTGATACAGGCCCTCGGGGTCGCTCTCGATGAGCTTGCGGTGCGGCCATGTCTTTCCGCCATCGCTGGAGATCGCGGCGACGAGCGGGTTCCGCTTTTTCGGCGGGAATGGAAATTGGCCGGAATGATCGTTGAACAGCGCGAGCAGATCCGCGCTGCCGGGGATGCGCTTGATGCTCGCCGGTCCAGCAGGTGACTTCAGCTCTGTCGCCACGGGCGGCGTCCACGTGCGGCCACCATCGGTGGAGGTGAATCCAAACTGCGCGCCCTGATCCGTGCGGCTCCACGAAATCAGCGAGCCGTCCGCATTTTCCACCACGCCCGGCTCCTGCAGGCCCGTGCCGCTGCGCACCGGCATCGCCCACCAGCTCGAAGACTCCTGCCACGTCGCGCCGTCATCGTCGGAATAAATCCACATCGTGATCGCGCGCGAATCCCACGACTTGCTCGTGTGCGGGTCCGTCCCGCGGGAGCGGTGAAATGCAAGCGGGAGAATGATGCGGCCCTTTCCCGTCTGGATCACGCGGTCGTTGTTCAGAACGAAGTAGCCGGGCGCGGCCAACACGAGCCTCGCGTCGCCCCACGTGGCACCGTCATCCGTGGAGACGCGCATGTGCGGGCGGCAATCGATCCAACTGTTCTTCACGCAGTAGAACATCGCGAGCTTCCCGCTCGCCAGCCGCAGCAGCGACACGCTCATCACGTTGTTCCCTCCTGTGTTCTCCACCACGATCTGCGGCGCGCTCCACGTGCGACCCTGGTCGTCCGAGTGGATCTTCACGAGCCGCGCCGGGCTCTCATCCGCAGCTCCGCCGTAAAACTGCGAGTAGCAGAAAATGATGCGCCCGGAGGCGAGCGTGGCAAAGGAGCCTTCCGAGCTGCGCGGATGCTCCTTCGTCGGCTCGACGTTCAGCGTCACCTCGCCGGGAGGATTTTGCTGCGCGAGCGCTGCGCTGGAAAAATGCAGGGCACAGAAAAATGCGAGTGTCAGGAGGGGGCGCATGAGCACGGAGACAATGCGTTTCCGGCGAAACTCTTAAAGACCTAATCCCACCTCGCGAAAGAATCCTCGGCGCGGCGGATGCCCGATGCGATGGTCACCCAATGACAAAGACCGCGACCGTGCATGCCGGGCTGCGCGTGAGCCGCATCGGGCTCGGGTGCGTGACGTTCGGCCGCGAAATCGACGAGCCTGCCGCGCACGCGATGCTCGACCACGCCTTCGCCAGCGGCATGATCTTTCTCGACACCGCGAGTGCATACGGGGGCGGCGCGTCCGAGCGGGTGCTCGGCTCGTGGCTCGCATCCCGCCGGCCGGGAGCAGGGGGGCTCACCCTCGCCACAAAGCTCCTTCCCCCCTTCACCGCGAATCGCATCGCTGAAACGATGGAGCAAAGTCTGGAGCGGCTCGGTGTGCCGGCGATCGACCTCCTGTATCTCCACACGTGGGATGCATCCGCCGAATCCACCGAGTCGCTCGCCGCACTCGATGCGCTCGTGCGCTCCGGCAGGGTGCGCGCCATCGGCGCAAGCAATTTCACCGCGGTGCAGCTCGCGCGGGCACTGGATGCGCAGGAGCGCCACGGCCTCGCGCAGTTCAAGTTCGTGCAGAACAACCAGAACCTCGCAGTGAGCGATGTCACCCCGGATCTGCGTGAGCTCTGCGCCGCCCGCGGAGTCGCCATCGTGACCTACAGCCCGCTCGGTGCCGGCTTCCTCACCGGCAAGCACAGCAACGGCGTCGCGCCCGGCTCACGGTTCGACATCATCCCCGGCCACCAGCAGGTGTATTTCCACGCTGCCGCGCAGCGCCGGCTCGCGCGGCTCGATGCAGTCGCGACGCGGACCGGATTCAGCAAGGCGCACCTCGCACTCGCGTGGGCGCTGCACCAGCCGGGGGTGGCGTCGGTGCTCGTCGGCGGACGCACGCCCGCGCACCTCGACCAAGCGCTCGCTGCGCAGGCTTTCGATGAGCCCGCGATTTTTGCGGAGCTGACCGCGGACTGATTCCGCAGTGCGCCGGACTCAAACGATCTTCTGCGACTGCCCCGTCTCCGCCGCGCGGTAGCAGGCGAAGACCGTCTTGAGCACATGCAGGCATTCGGCGCCGGTCACGGGCGGCTGCTCGAGGTCGAGGCTCGCACGCACGCATGCGCGCACAAATGGCGCGTAGCTCGCCTGCTCCGGCGGGCCGCCGTGCTTCTTCACGGAGGGCGGCGTGTCCTTCGTGCTATACCACTGCAGCGGCTCGCCCCCGTGCGGCTCGAGCTGCAGCCAGCCGTGCGAACCCCATACCTTCATGTGCGAATGGTAGCCGCGATCGAGGTAGTAGCCGCTCGTGATCGTGCCGAAGCTTCCGTTTTCAAACCGCAGCGCCATCGCCGCGGAGTCCTCGATTTTCAGCGGCTGCCCGCCGACGATGCCCGCGAATCCCGCGGCCTCGACGATCTGCGAACCCGTCATGTGCATGATGAGATCCAGCCAGTGGATGCCGAGCCAGATGAGGTGCCCGCCGCCGGCGCGCGCGCGGTCCGCGAACCACGACTGGTGATACGACGGGCTCTTCAGCCGCGTCTGGTCGGCGACGATGTGCAGCTCGCAGCCGTAGATTTTTCCAATCTGTCCCGACTGGATCAGCTTCCTCGCCGCCTGCACGGTGCCGCGCAGGCGGTTTGCAAAGGCGAGGGTGAGGTTGCGGTGCTTCATCTCGCCGAGGCGCACGAGCGGCTCGAAATCCTCCGCCTTCACACAGGCCGGCTTCTCGGCGAGCACGTGGCAGTTTGCCTCCAGCGCCGCACGGATCACCGGCGGCGCCTTCACTCCCTCGACCGTCACCAGCGCAAGCTGCGCGCGGTGCTGCGAAAGCGCCGCAGCATGGTCGCGCTCAAACGCCTTCAGCTTTCCTCCGAGCGTCTCCTTCGCCACCTTCTCGCTGCTCCCGCTCGGATCCGCGACGACCACGGATTCCACCTCCTCGGCGGCGGCGAGTGATTTCAGGTATTCCTGCAGGTGCGCGCCTCCTGCATCGGTCAAGACGGTGACTGTGGCTCCGGGCATGGTGTGATTGGCTGGGGTGAGTGGAAGGGCACACATCCCACGGCTTCCGCGCCCCGCGCGCAAGCACTTCGATGCGGCGCACGCCCCTGCCCGCGCGGGGTTGACAGCCTTGCTGCCCGACCTTTCCCTCATCGCAAGCCGAGCCCCATGAACCGCGCCATCCTCCCCACCCTGCTGCTCCTCACCCTCTGCGCACGCGTGTTCTCCGAGGAAAAGCCCGCCACCGTCGATCCCGCGAAATCCCCGATCCTCGACACCTTTCCCAGCGGCCAGTGGAAGGGCATGAACGCGGTTTTCCAGACGAAGGACTTCGATGCCACGCTCGACAAGGATCGCGTGCTGCGCATCCAGCCAAAGCTCGACGGCAAGGCGGTGGGCGCGCCGGTGATCGTGCGCTTCAACGCGTATTTCACCCGCGACGGCTCATCGTTCGGCTACAACCTGATCAGCCTCGAAAAGCGCCCCGCTCCGGCGATGCAGCCGAAGAAGATCGAGTTCGCCGGGCACTTCGAGAAGAAGATCAAATTCACGTTCAACATCCAGCTCAGCGACAAGGGCGTCACCGTGGACGGCGACGTGTCGGATCCGCCCGGCCTCAAGCAGCCCACCGTCTTCGCCTACGCGGCCTACTTCTCCGCGTCGCACCAGATTCCGCAGAACACGTTTGCGGAGGAAATCCGGAAGCTGACGGAAGGCCACACCGTCAAGTTCACCGACGCGCAGAAGAAGTCCGAGACGCTCGAGTTCTGGGCGGTGGAAAAGCCGCGCGGGAATGCGATCGCATCCGCGGAGGTGGTCGGCCAGTGGGGAACGCGCCGCATCGTCTGCGAGCTTCCGGCGACGGCAAAGAACGGGCACCGCGTCGGCAACTTCGGGAACTACCTCGTGCAGGCCTTCTACAAGGGCGGCTGGTATTTCAGCCGCGGCGGGACGGACAAGCTCCCCGGCGGCCCGATCACGGTGCGCGTCGAATAGCGCCGGTCACGGGCGTCACCGGCCCTTTGCATCCAGCGCCCATGCGAGGCTGTTCACGAGCAGCTTGCGGAACGCGGGATTCTGGAAGTCGTCGGGATGGCCGAGCGACGTGTAGAAGACGCGCGACTGCTTCGGCCCGTAGCGGTGCGTCCACGCGATCGGCTCCGAGGGCTGGCTCGGAATCGTCCCGACGAGCAGCGGCGTCGCGGTCTTTTCCAGCGGCGTGTTTTTGTAAAGGCCGCCGTTGCCGAGGAGCGCGCCATCGGCGATGCCGGCGAGAATCGGATGCTTCTCCGCGCCGGGCGAGAACGCGACGGCCACCTTGTCCTTGCCGTGATGCCCGGTGTAGTGGCCGCCGAGCACCAGCGCGTCGAGCTCCGGCCACACGGCGAGCTTCGGGTCAGCGAGCTTGTCATTCGGGCGCAGCGCAAAGGCGTGGCTCGCAGTGCGGATGCCGATGAGCGGCTTGCCGGAGTCGAGGAATGCGCGGACGGCATCGAGCTCCTCCTTCGGCGGAGTGCGGCGGCGGACACTGAGGAAAATCAGATCGGCGTCGCGCAGCGCGGCGATGATTCCAGGAAAGCGGTTTTTGTCCGCGGCATCGGCCTGGATGATCGTCACGCGGTGGCCGAGCGGCTCGATATCCTTCTTCGCGAAGTCCGGCAGCGTCTCCCACGTGTGGTATTCATCCTCGCCGATCATGAAGACGATGTGCGCGGCATCCGAGCGGGCGAACAGCGCGCCGAGCAGCAGGACGAGAGCGAGGAGGAGGCTTCTGGGGATGGAGTGCATGGGTTGGGATTTCATGGTTGGAAAAGCGGCGCCCATCATTCGATTCACGCGAGCACGCCCTTCACGACTTCACCGTGGACGTCGGTGAGCCGGTAGTCACGACCTTGGAAACGGAAGATGAGCCGTGTGTGATCAATGCCGAAGAGCCGGAGGATCGTCGCGTTCAGATCATGCACATGCACTGGATCCCGGGTGACGCTCCAGCAGTAGTCGTCCGTCTCGCCGAACGTGACGCCCGGCTTCACGCCGCCGCCCGCGAGCCACACGGTGAAGCAGCGCCCGTGGTGGTCGCGGCCGAAATTGGTCTGCGTGAGCTTCCCCTGGCTGTAAATCGTGCGCCCGAACTCGCCGCCCCACACGACGAGCGTGTCGTCGAGCAGCCCGCGCTGCTTCAGGTCGGCGACGAGCGCCGCGCCGGCCTGGTCCACGTCCTTGCACTGCAGCGCGAGATTCGTCGGCAGGTTGTAGTGCTGGTCCCAGCCGCGGTGGTAGAGCTGGATGAAGCGGCAGCCGCGCTCCGCGAGCCGGCGCGCGAGCAGGCAGTTCGCGGCGAAGGTGCCGGGGCGCCGCGCATTTTCACCGTAGCGCCGGAAGGTC
>JBGAPU010000004.1:0-103482 GCA_044221035.1 Chthoniobacteraceae bacterium
GCCGTTCTTCGTGGTCGAGGCCATGAAAATGCGGAGACCCTGCGCGGGGTAGCGCCATTCCTGCATCCACTCGCCCGTGGCCCCCATGAAGGTGTCCGCGCCCTTCGACTCGGGCTTGCCGAGAATCTGCAGCGTCGCATCCGCCTTCTGCCCCTCGGTGATTTTCCCGAGCGACTCGACGCCGGGCGATTTCTCCGCGGCGCGCGAGAACGCGGACGTGGCGACAAGAAGCGTGATGGCGGTGAATTTGCGGAGCAGGTTCATGGGTGATCTCCTATTGTGAATTTCGACGGCAGGAAATCAGGAACGCAGGCGAAGTTCGTCCCGGACGTCTTGCGTTGGGCGCCCGTTCCCGGGCGCTGCCCCGCCTCACCGCGTGGCGCGATTTTTCAGCAGCACCTCGGCGAACGCCCTGCCCATCAGCGCGAAGGTCTTCGCGCAGCCGAGGTAGTGGTAGCCGGCGTTGGACGCACCGCGTTTCCACAGCGCCTCCTCGGCGGGCGGGATGAGCTTGGCTTCGTAGTCTTTGAGATACTGGCGCTTCTCGACCTCGGTCATGTGGCCGTCCGCGTTGGCGTGATCCTTGTGCTTCGAGTTCAGGTAAAAGCCCATCTGGCGGACCTGCGCGCGCTTCTCGTCGATGGCGGCGAGTTCCTCGGACCAGAAAGGCGCGGTGGGCACGGCGAAGACGTTGCCTTTGAACTCCGGCATCAGCGACGGCGCGGTCATCGCCTCGCGGAATGCGACGGTGTCCTTGTTCGCCTTCAAGCCGCCGACGCCCATCACGCCGATGACGAACGGCATCTTCGGCGCGCCGAGATCCTTGCGCACATCGCGGATGAAGTGAGCGAGCAGGTCGCTGTAGGCGGCAAAGCGGTCAGGCTTGCCCTGGTTTGGATAAGTGTGGCCGTCCACCATGTCGTTGAAGCCCTGCAGCCACACGAAGCCCGCGATCTCGAATCCCTCCCGTGCATCATACGCCGGGCACACGCGCTTCGGATCGGCGAGCACGTGCTTCACGTGCTCGATCATGTAGCGATAAAAGCGCCCCGTTTCCTTTTTCTTCTCCCCGAGCCATTGGTTCATTTCCTTGGGCACGCCGTGGCCCGGCGGGCCGTAGTAGAGTTTCTTTTGGTAGTCGTTGAGTTCATACGGCCCGGCGCTCGGCGGACGGAATTCGGTGTGCAGGCTCCGGCCGCCCCACGCCGTCTTGATGATGAGCACAGGCTCCTTCAGGGCGGCATCCATCGTGAGGCCGAAGGTGAACTCCGGGCCGATTTTGCCATTCGATTTCGCCGCATCGTCGCGCGCACCGAAGCCCGCCGTGAGCTTCCCCGTTCCCTCGCCATTCGCGCTGCCGTCGTATTTGCCGGTGAAATAGGAAATCCAGGTGTGGTCGCACACGCGTGGCTGACCATCCGCGCCGCGCATCATTTTCAAAAGGGGCGCCGTTGCAGGATCATCGCCGATGTAGTCGAACGTCTCGATCTTCGCGTGGCCCTCCATGTTCGACTGGCCCGCGAGGATGAAGACCTTCAGCGGCGCGGCGTGTGAGTGGCCGCAATGGAGTGTGATGAGCGAGAGGAGGGCGATGATGTGTTTCATAGATTATGGGCGGCTGCGGCCGGCGGTCTTGGAGTGTTCGAGCAAGGACCTCAGTTCCTTCACAAGTTCGGGGTGCTTGAAAACGAGATTTTCCCTTTCGCCGGGATCCTTGGCGGTGTCATAGAGTTGCCCAGATGCGCCGGGCGCGGTGTCCGGAAGCGCGTAAGGCGCCATCTCGCCCCTCTCGTAGTTGTTTCCTCCGGAACCGCGGTGGTCGATGTATTTCCAGTGGCCGCGTCGAATCGAAAGCGTGCGCGCGCCGCCGAAGGCCTGCGTGAGCAGATAGGGGCGAATGGGCGCGGTGGTCTTGCCTTCGAGCGCGGGCAGCAGGTTGAAGCTGTCCTCGGCGGCATCGTGAGGGAGTTCTGCGCCGGTGATCGCGGCGACAGTGGCCATGATGTCGGTGAGGCATGCGAGTTGATCGCTGGTGGTGCCGACTTTCACATGACCTGGCCAGCGCACGATGAACGGCACGCGGTGCCCGCCTTCCCATGCATCGCGCTTCACGCCGCGCCATGGCTTTGCACCGTCGTGGCCGAAGTCTGCGCGCATGTGGACGACGGCGGTGGTCTCGGGTCCGTTGTCGCTGCTGAGGATGACGAGTGTGTTCTCCGCGAGGCCGTGCCGGTCGAGTTCCTTCATCAATTCGCCGACGATGTGATCGAACTCGGCAATGAAGTCGCCATGCGGTCCCGCCTGTGTCCTGCCGCGAAAATCCTTTCCCGCGAACGACGGCAGATGCACGGCCTGCGTGGCATGGTAGAGGAAGAAAGGCTTCCGCGGCGAACTGCTCGCCTGCCGCGCGATGAACTCGCGGCTCTTTTGCAGGAAGAGCATGTCCACTTCCTCCATTGGAAAATCCGGCGCGATGAGTCCGCCGCGGCAGTCGTTCGCGTAGGGATGCTTTGGCAGTTTCGCGCGGTCGAGTGGCCCGGTTGGCGGCACGGGAATGCGGTCGCCGTCGATGAACGCGTAGAGCCAGTCGGTCGTGGGGCAGCACACGGTGCCGAAGAAACGATCGAAGCCGTGATCGAGCGGCCCGCCTTCGATGCGACGCGAGAAATCAACCTCGTTCACTGCATCGAGCCCGAACTTCCTGATCGGTTCGCCCGCCTTGTCGCGAAACGTGAGCCCGATGTGCCACTTGCCGAATGCCGCGGTCGCGTAGCCCTGCTGCTTCAGCATCATCGGCAGCGTGAGACGACCCGCAGCGATCAACGACGGTCCGCCCACGCCGGTGAACACGGTGCCGCCGTTCGGCACGCGGAACGCCATCTGCCCGGTCATGAGACTGTAGCGCGATGGCGTGCACACCGTGGCCGGACTGTGCGCGTCGGTGAATCGCATGCCATCGCTCGCGAGCTTGTCGATGTTCGGTGTCGGCACCTTCGACTTGGCGTTGTAGCAGCGCACGTCGCCATAGCCGAGATCGTCGGCGAGGATGATGACGATGTTCGGCCGTGCGTTTTCCGCTCCAGCGAGGCAGTGGAGAATGAGGAGGCGGAGGAGGATGTGAAATTCCATAAGGGGGGCGCAGTGTGGCGGCTGCGGAGTTTACGATCGGGTCTGTGTGGTCAGCGTCTCAGCTCGATCTGGACAATCGGAAGGCTGTTGTATGTAGCCCATGCCGTCTTGCCGAAGCGGTTGTCCACGGCGATCACCGCGCGGGATATCATCCTCCCGCTGTCCACGACAATTATCAGGGGGTTCGGCACCTTGGGAACCCAGTGCTCCTGTCCAATTTTGTCGAAGCCGACCCCGGCGGCATCATAGGAGGTGACCGAGTAGGTCGGGAACGATGAGCCGCCGGTGAGGCCAGGCAGGGTGATGGTGAATGATTTGACCGGCGGATTGAATTCGAGAGCGAATTCATTTGCGAGGCCCGCATTGACCATGAGCAAGTGACGGTGGCCGTCGGGCATCACCATTGGTGGTGTGGGCGCCGCCACGATCATAAGATTGCCCTGAGGAGTCGTGAGCCGCAACCCGCGGCCTTTAAACTCATCGCCGGTGATTCGTCCGGGGTTGAGGGTGTCGAAGTGGACTCGTGCTGTGTTTTCGCGCTTGAGTGTGAATACCTGCCCCGTCTTGGGATCGCTTGTGAGCATCTCCTGGTCGCTGATGCCGTCGATGTTCTGGGTGATCTGGTTCCCCTCGCGGAATGTTTGTGTTAGGAAGCTGCCGGTGATAGTCCAAATTCCTGTGGCAGGTTCGGGCACGATGTCGGCGTCGAGCACGAATGTGCCATCGGCGCGAAACTCGGTGAGATGCCGGCCACCGCGCCAGGAGCCGACGATCAGAGCGAGCACCTTCGGGTCGGTTAGGGGAGGAGGAGGTGTGGCCTTGGGAGGGGGAGTGGGTGTGCTCACCGGTGGGCGGATCGTCACCGTGGTGGTGCTCTGCGTGGAACCTTTGCCCACTGTCGTCGAAGTGTCGACGCCGTCGGTGCCGGTGAGGGTGTGTGGAGTCGGCGTCGGAGTGGGAGTTGTTGGTGCGGCGGGGGGCGTCCGGTCGAAAATGGAAGTCAGCTTTGAGATCCAAGGCTGCGCCCACGGCTGGATCTTAGGCCACCACACCCAGCAGGCTGCGACGGCCGCACCGAGCACCACGGCTGCGAGCCATGGCATTGGAGAGCGTCTGGCGGATCGCGCCGGGGGCGTTGCCAGCTTTGTTGGTTCCACTGCCGGCGCGGGAGCATCAGCAGGAGCCGCATGGCTGATTGCTGCCCCGCAGTTTCCACAGAAAGCGTCCCCCTCGCCGACCGGGCTGTTGCAGGCTGGGCATTGCATGGACCATGTCTACCGCCGTGGGACGGGGGTGAAAGATAATTTTCGGCGCACCGCGCCGCCGCGCCGCTCAGATTCTTCCGACGAGGAACTTTGCCATCAGTGTCTGTGCGATCGAGTAGGGAGCCCAGACAATGAGGAGCAGGATCACCGCGTCGGCGACACTCTTCCGCGTGAGGTCGCGGATCGCGGCGACGATACATGCCGCGGCCCAAATCCACGCGAGCGTCCCGAGCTGGCCGATGATGCCGAGGACCGTCGCCGCCTGCGCATACACGAGCGCGCGGCCCCACCCGAGCACGTTCAGGTCCACGCGATGGATCGCGTTCGCAAAAAAGCGAAGCGCAAGCACGCCGCACGCGAGCGACGCGAGGCGGATGCCCGCACCAATCGCGATCCATTCCAACTGCGCCGTGCCCAGCGCGGAGCGGAGCACCCATGTCGCGCCAAGCGCCTCCGCGAGGAAAATTGCGCCGAGAATGCACCACGCCTCGATGGTGAGATCCTTCCGCCGCGCGGCGGTGGAATAGATTTCGCGGTGCATCAGCGCGCCCTGGATGAAGCGACTGAGCGCGCCGAAAAACGGGTTCTCCGCCGCGGCGTCGCCAGACTTCATCGAGGCGACGATCTTGTCCGCGAACTTGGAAAGGCTGTCGCGGAGCTTCTTCGCGGACATCGGCTCCCTCGGGACATCCGATGGCGCGGCGCCCTCCGCCGCGGTGGCGGTGCCAGCTGCGGGGATTGGCGCAGGCGCTCCGCAGCCTGGGCAAAAGCGGTTGCCCGGCGAAAGGGTGCTGCCGCAGGCGACGCAGTTCATGCACGCGATTATGAGTTAGGCCTCAGCGCGTGCAATCATCGAATGCGGCGCGCGTCCCCGCTCAGCGATCCGTGTAGTCCCTGTCTTTGCGCGCGAGCACGATGACGCTGCGGAACGGTTTGCCGGGCACGGTGAACTGATGCAGGCCGGGCTTCTCCACGGTGAATTGAGCGGCCTGTCCCTTCCCGATTTCCATGTGCGCGACCTCGGCGTTCTCGCGCTTCGTCGCGTGCCGCACGGCCACGCTCAACGGTTCCTCGGTGCTGTTCCGCAGCTGGAGCGTGGTTCCGATTCGGACCTCGATGGCACCGGGGTAAAGCCCGTTGTCGTGGACCAAAATGGTGCCGGCAGGCACATCTGACGGCGGCTGCGGCTGCCACGCGACATTGAACCAAGCGACGATGAAAATGGTCGCCGTCAGCGCCAGCCAGCCGGCGAAGGGCGAGCCCCACCTGCGGCGCTCGGGCGCGGCGCAGATCCATCCAAGTGGAAATCCATATGCGAGGTGCGCTGCATAGGCGAGCGTGAGCGCGGTGTTTGCCTGGCGGATGGCGAAGACTTCACCGAAGACGGTGAGGACCGCGAGGCTCTCGAGCGCAAGGCCCCAAAGCAGCGCCCAGAGCCAATGGCGCCGCAGCGCCACGACCGCGTAGATCCAGCCGAACGTAATCCCGTTTGCGTAGTGGTAGAAGATTCCCACGGTGTCGGTGAGCGCACTGGAGGAATCCGCGCCGGTAAGCCACAGCCCGTAGAAGCGGATCGCGCCAAAGAGGTTGTAGTGCGCGTGGAACGGGATGCGGAAAAGATCGTAGCCGGTCGTCCCCCACAGTCCGCCCCAGAACCCGAGGCGCAGGATCGCAAGCAGGTGCTCGTCGTTGTTGCGGCGCGCACGCATCCAGACCGCGCCCATCAGCAGCGCGAGCGGCAGCCAGACGCAGAGCGTGAGCGAGAGCATCGTGCCCAAACCGTAAAGATGCCCGAGCAGGACACCGATGGACGCGAACGATGCCGCGAGGATGATTCCGCGTTCGAGACATTGCCGCGGAGTCAGGTCGAGAAAGCTCGGCGGCGCGCCGGAAGTCGGCTGGTCATTCATGCACTGTGACGTGTGGGGTGTTGGAGCATGGCGATGCACCGTTGCCAGTGCGCTGCGCTGCGGAGAATGCCCTTGTAAGGGCGTCGCATTTCCTGCTATCGCAGAAGCCGTCTTCTGGCAACGCAATCTCCACTCCTCTTACTCCCATGGCATTCTGTAAAAAATGCGGGGCCAGCTTGGAACCGGGCCTGGGTGCTTGCCGCTCATGCGGCGCTGAGACGGGGGGACAGGCGCAGCCGGGCAAGGGCGCGTTGACGCAGGGTGTCGGTGACGATTTTTGGAAAAACCGTCCGCCGGTGACCTTCAAGGAGCGCGTCACCGCCCTGGCGATCGATGCGGCGTTCCTCTACGTGCTGCATCAGGCGTTCGTGCTCATCTTCGGCATCCGGGCTTTCAACTCGATGAACCCAGCCTACCGCTCCACGTGGCTCACGTGGCTGGTGCCCATGTCCACGGTGCTCTGGATGCCGGGGCTGCTGCTGTCGCTCTACCATTTCTCCGAGGTCGCCTTCGGCTGGACTCCCGGCAAGCGCCTCATGCGCCTGATGGTGCGCAGCAGCGACGGCAGCCGCGCGATGCCGGGGCAACTCATGCGCCGCTGGGTGATGAAGGCCGGGTTGCTCAGCCTCGCCACGCTGATCGAGCCTTTCCTCGTGCTGCTCCAGCAGTCGCACAAGCCTGCGCTGGCCCTTGGAAAACTCTCCGGCGCATCGGTGCTCGTGTATCTGCCGATGCTCCTCCTCACCGTCTTGTCCATCTGGCGGCTGTTCACCGGCGGGCAGAAGGCGCAGTGGGATTCGCTCGCGGGCACGGTCGTGATGCGCGGCCCGAGCGAGGAGGAAATCAAGGCGCGGCCCGAGCTCGCGCCGCGGCTGGACTTCAAAGGGTTCTTCATTGCGCTCGGCTCGGAGATGAAGGGCGTGCTGAAGGGGATATGCACGGACGCCGACGGGAAGTTCAGCCTCGGGGCGCTGTTCGGGTTCATCTTCCGCGCGATCAAGCGCCGCATCGTGGTGTTCATCATCGTGGCGCTCTCCACGTCGCTATTCCACTACCTCGCGATTGTGCTCAGCGAGGGGCCGCCGAGCGTTTACAACGGCGCGAGCCGCCTCCCTTGGCTGCTGCCGATCTACGAATACAAGGACAGGAGCGGCAACGTGGTCACGCATGGCTCGGTGCTCGGCTACACGTGGAGCACGCTGCTCTACACCTCGGTGTCGTTTGTGATCGCGTATGCGATCGCGCGCAACAAACGCGGCGCATCCGTGATGAACTTCGCGCGCGCCGGCGCAGGATCGCTGGTGGGATGGGTCGTCGGCTTCTTTGCGTTCAAACTGGGTGCCGATCTTTTCGCGAACGACATGGGCCTCGCGGAAGCCGGCGGCAACCCGCTCGGAAACAGCACCAGCAATCCCGCCAACCTCGCGGGCAACGGTGCCGGGCCGGGAATCGGTGCGGGCCTTGGCGGCGCGACCGGAACCGAGGCGGGCAGCGGCGGGAAGCCGCCTCAACCGCCGCAGAGCAGCCCGCGGCCAGCGGGAAGCAGCCCCGCTCCCTCGCCAATGCCGAGCGCGAAGCCCGGCGATCCACTGGGCAGCCTCGACAACCCGACGCCGTGGGTCACCGGCCTCGTCCGTCCGCCGCCTGGCGATCTTCCGCCGCTGGAGCCGCCGAGTGACAGCCCGGCGGGCGGCGATGGGCCGTCGGCCTCGCCCGCTGCAGAAGGCCCATCGGGCTCTCCCGCAGTCACGCCCTCGCGGACTTTCGACAGTCCTTCAGCCTCCGCGGATGCGTCGCCTGCGCCGAGTTCCGAAAGCCCTGCAGTTTCATCATCCGCGGATGCCTCGTTGTCCTCGGCGGGCGACTCGTCCTCGCTGTCGCCGAGCAGCAGTTCACTGGCGGACTCCTCGTCTTCGTCCATCGGCAGTTCGTCCTCCTCCGCCGACAGCTCATCTTCGCCCTCGCCTTCTTCGTCGGGCAGTTCGGGTTCGTCCTCGGCCGGATCGGATTCCTCGTCGAGCGGAAGCTCGCCTTCCGATTCCTCCTCGTCGTCCGGCGACAGCTCATCGTCCTCGCTTGCGTCCTCCTCGTCGGGCGGTTCGTCCTCGCCGTCGTCGAGTGAAAGCGCCTCGTCGGAATCTTCCTCGTGGTCGAGTTGGAGCAGCGAGTGGTCGTCGGACACCGCCGCCGCTTCCTCGGACAGCAGCGAGTCCCCGACCGCCAGGCTGCAGGCGATTCTTGTTCCGGCCACCGTCGAGATTCAGGCCGCGTGGGTGGGAACGCGCCCCGACGTGGGCAGCTTCGGCAAGCCCGAGTTTTCCGAAATCCTGATTCGGAACTGGACGCCCAACGGCCCACCCGTCGAGGTGATCATCGACACGATTGACGGCTTCGGCCATCTCGCGGTCGAGCCGACGGTGGACATTGGCGGCAGCGGGACTTGGAAGATTGAGACCTTCAACATCATTGCCGACCTCAGCAACATCTACCATTACTCAATCCGCTGGAGCGGCGACCGCAATGCGCCTGCGGGCACCACATTTGCCGTGCCCATCATCGTCCGGCAGGGCGCGCAGGAAATCCGGCTCACGCAGATGGTCCGCGTCACGCAGGCGTCGCGCACAGGTGCGCGACCCGACGCGGGTGTGCCGTCCACCCCGCCGCGTCCCGGCACGGGGGCCAATTCCCAGGGCACGAATGGGGACGGTCTTACCGCGAGCCTTGATCCTTCGGGGCTGATCGTGAAGGCCGGGAACCTCACCGTGGGCGAGAGCATCGGCGTGCTTGTGGATGGCTGGCAGGTCGGCGGGGAGCCGGTCATCGTGACCTTCCTCGACGAGCACAACGGCTCGCTGCCCGGCGGGCTTGAGGTTTTCCCGAGGGGCGGCGACAGCGAGGAGACGTGGCAGTTGAGCGGACACCCGGCGCGCTTCGGATTCAACATCGGTGCGCGCCGCGACGCGCCGGCTGGCACCACGTTCCTCAGCATCCAGGTGAAACAGGGGCTGTTCTCGATGAACCCGATCATCCTCGTGCTGCCCGTCACCGTGGAGCGCAACCCGTCCGCAGAGGCGCCGCCGGTCAATTCCGGCACGCCCGTGCCAGTCAGCTCACTCAACCCCGCGTCCAGCATCTCCGCGGGAGGCACGCTGCGCGCGGTGATCCTGCCCGAGACGGTGGAACTCGCGCAGGCGTGGGTCGGCGCGACGCCGGCGATCGGCGGCTACAGCCCGCCGGGATTCTCGCAGGTGCTGATCGAGGGTTGGGAGCCCGGTGGCGCGAACATCGAGGTGGACATCGCCACCGACATGGGCGGGCGCGTCGTCGTGAATCCGAACCTGCTGCTCAACGGCGCGCCGTCGAGCACGCCGACCTCGCTCGTCCTCAGCACCGACGGCGTCCACCGCGTCACGCTCACATGGACCGCAAAGCCGGGCGTGATTCCAAACACCGTCACCGCCGTGCCCGTCACGGTGCGGCAGGGCGGCAACGTGATCAATCTCGTGCAGAACGTGCGCTTCACACAGCCCGCCCGCACGGGCCAGAGCGGCCCCGACGCCACGCCACCATCCACGACCACGGCGGCGCCCGGCAGTTCCGCCGTGCCCACGGGCAGCAATCAGGCCGGGCTGCGCGCGACTTTGGATCCGAATTTCCTCGTCGTGGAAGCGGGCGACGAGACTGTCGGCCAGCCGTTCGACATCGTCGTCGAGGGATGGAATTCGCAAAGCGCATTCCCGATCGAGGTCGTCTTCAACGACGAATACAACCACTCGCTGCCGGGCGGCCTCGATGTGCAGCCGGGATACAGTTCGGTCCTCCCGTGGGCGATCCTCAGCACCGACGGCACGCACCGCTTCAGCCAGTCGCTCAAGGGCCGTCGCGACGCGCCCGCGGGATTCCAGTTCGTGAACATCACCGTGCGGCAGGGCATCGGCACCGAGCCGGTGACGCTGCGCCTGCCCGTGACCGTGGTGCGCAACCGCTCCGCAAAGCCGCCGCCAACGTAGCCGGGCCGCCGTAGGAAAACTGAAGTGAGCGCGCGCATGCAAGAGGCGGAATCCACGACGATCTTCTACACCGTCACGGACCACGCGTTCTTCCCTGGCACGCTCGCGGCGGTGAACAGCGTGCTGCACTTCCACGACAGCGGCAGCACGAGGATCGTCGTCGTGGAAAATGAAAATCATCCGCTTGCGCCGGGGCAGCGCGAGTTGCTCACGCGGCATCCGCGAGTGCGCGTGCTCGGCAGCCACACGCTCGTCACCGACGGCCGCAAGGTTGGCCCGTGGGAACTCAAGGCGTATGCCGCCGCGCACCTCGCCGCAGAGTGCGGAGTGCTTGTCGGCATTGATTCCGACTGCCTGCTCTGCACGCCGGTCGCGGATGAAATCGCGCGCTGCGCGCAGACGGGCGGGTTCCACGGCGGCAGGGACGGGCAAGGCACCGAATACGCCGCCGCGTATCGCGCCTACGGCATCGAGACGCCCGCGCTCAATGACCGCTACATGAGCACGTCGCTTTTCTTCGCCGCCACGACGGCGCGCAACCGCGAGGTGCTCGACGAATGGGCGTGGCGCTCGAACGAGGCGCAATACAACGGCACCGGCCCGTGCCCTGGCCACGGCGATCAGGGCGTGCTCAACGCGATCCTCTTCGCGAAGAACCGCAGCGCTGACGTTCACCTGCTCGACAACGATCTCTGGAGCCAGCACTGGCGCTACCTCGAGACCTGCACCGAGTGGCGCGACGGCGTGTTCGTGAACCGCACCGCCGACGCGCGCGTGCAGCGCTCGTTCCACTGCGGCGGCGCGGAAAAATTCTGGAGCGCTGCGCACCAGGCCCGCGTGCTCGGCGACAACGCGCTGCAGGCATGGCCGTATGCGTGGTTTCTCTCGATGCTCTGGCTCGGCAGGTGTCAGGACTGGCAGCTTAGTCCGAACGAATGGCTGCCGCCCGCGAGCCATCATCTCGCCGAAGATCTCGCCCGCTTCCTCCCGATGATCTTCACCGTGCACCCGGACGCGCGCCGCCGCTGGGATGGAATCACCGACGCGATGATTGACTTCATCCTGCGCGGCATCCCGCGCGCCATGAGCCTCGGCGGCGGCAGCATGACGGAGATTTTCCAGCTCGTCGCCGGCGACCCGGCGATCCGCCGCTATGTGGAAATCGGCAGCTACGAGGCGGGCTCGATCCTCGCGCTCGCGCTCCGCTTCGCCAACCGCGATGTCGATTTTCACAGCGTCGAATCCTTCATGGGAAACCTCGACGGCACGATGGACGGACACCGGCTCCCGCGCCGCGCCGCGTTCGAGAAAAATCTCGGGCGCTTTCCGTCACTGCGCGTCCACCTCGAGGCGTGCCCCTCGCCGCACGCCGCCGCCGCCTTCGACAGCGGCTCGATTGATTTCATCTTCCTCGACGGCTGCCACGACACGCCCGCCGTGCTCGCAGACATCGCGGCTTGGCTGCCAAAGGTGCGCCCCGGTGGCTGGATCGCCGGGGACGACTACGGCTGGGCCGGCGTGAAGGAGGCCGTGCGGAGAACTTTCCCAGACGCGCGCGGCACGCCGTCGGGCTGCGTGTGGTTTCGCCGCACGGAGGTGCCGCGGGCCGACGGAAGCGCGCACCCGTTCGTGCGGAAGCTCATCCTGAAAAATCACCTCAGCCCCGGTGACATCATCACGCTCACCGCCGCCGTGCGCGATCTGCAGCACAGCCAGCCGGGCCGCTTCGTCGTGGATGTCCGCACCACGTGCTCCCCGCTGTGGGAAAATAACCCCTACCTCACTCCGCTCGACGAGAAAGATCCGGAGGTCGAGTGCATCCAGTGCGAGTATCCGCTCATCAACCAGTCCAACAGCCGGCCCTACCACATGATCCACGGTTTCCGGATGTTCCTGCAGGAAAAGCTCGGCGTGCCAATCGAGCCGCACGCATTCCGCGGCGACATCCACCTTTCCGTGCAGGAGAAAAGCTGGATGTCGCAGGTCGAGGAAATCGAGGGCCTTGGCGCGCGTTTCTGGATCATCGTCAGCGGCGGCAAGGGCGACTTCACCGCGAAGTGGTGGGATCCGGACCGCGCGCAGAAGGTGGTGGATCACTTCGCGGGTCGCATCCGCTTCGTCCAGTGCGGCGAGGGCGGCCACCATCATCCGCGGTTGCGCGGTGTCATTGATTTCGTCGGCCGCACCGATCTGCGGCAGATGGTGCGGCTCATGCACCACGCCGACGGCGTCATCTGCCCCGTGACGATGTTCATGCACCTCGCAGCGGCAGTGGAGACGCGGCCAGATCGCCCAAAGAACCGCCCGTGCGTTGTAATCGCCGGTGGACGCGAGCCCGCGCATTGGGAGGCTTATCCGCATCACCAGTTCCTGCACACGATGGGTGCGCTGCCCTGCTGCGATCACGGCGGTTGCTGGAAGAGCCGCGTCGAGCCGCTCGGCGACGGCGACGAAAAGGACAGGAGCCTCTGCCTGCGCCCCGTCGCGCTGCCCGGCGGGCGCAAGCTCCCACAGTGCCTCGACATGATCACGGCCGACGATGTGATCCGTGCTGTGGAATTGTATTTGGCCTACGAGAACGCCGCGCCGGCCATCAACGGTGTCAACGGCCACGGCACCGTGCCGCCTGCGCACGATGCGGCCGCGCGCCGCGGTGTAGGCGAGAATTTTCAACCGGGAGCCCCCCGCAGCACAGAAGACACCATGAACCAGCCCGTCACCGCACAGACCGTGGAGAAACTCGCCGCCATTCTCAATGAGGCGAAGCAGCGCGGGGCGCTTCCTGCGGCAACCTTTGACAGCTTGCACCGGCGTTTCATCGCCCATGATCCCAGCGGGGCAAAATGGAGTGTCGGAGTCCTCACGCGCCGCTGGCACTGCGCGCGTGGCGGCCAGTGGGAGCCCGCGCAGAGCGCGCCTGCGGACCTGATGCTGGACGACGCCGTCATCCGTGAAATCGAGGCGTTGCAGCCCAAGCCCAAATCCAAGCCCGAGCCCGAACTTGAACCCGAACCTGAGGCAGGACTTGATGCAAGACCTGCGCCGCCTGAATCTCCCATCCAGCCTGCAGGCATCGCATGCTCCTCCTGCGGAGCCGCCATGAGTGCGGGGCAGAAGTTTTGCAGGAATTGCGGCAAGCCTGCCGCAGCAGCCACGACACCCACCGCAGAGCGCCCTGCGTTCTGCAGGTCATGCGGCACCAAGCTGCCTGCGCGTGGAAAGTTCTGCCCCAAGTGCGGGAAGTCTTTGGAAAGCTGAACTGGGTGCCCGCCATGTTCTGTCCCGAGTGTGGTCGCAAGCTTGATGGTCAGGTAACTTCATGCCCGAGCTGTGGCGTCGCGATTTGCGAAATGGAATCAACTCCTGCGCGGACGCCGGTGACAGACGGGACAGCCAGGCCGCCGCTGCCGCCATCTCCAGTTCGATCAAGGTATCCGCTGCTGTCGTTCGATGTGGAACTCTCCGGGATGATCGGCTGGTCGCCCGATGCGGTGCGCTCGACACTCGGTGCCCCGACATCCATTCAAAGTGGCCGCTTCTGGGCTTCGCGCACGCCGCTCACCGGTGGCAATGCACTGCAGCGAAACGACCAGGGCGAGCTAGTGCCAGCGGCCTTGTTTGGAATGCTGCCGCAGCGCATCGCACCAGGTGTGGCGTATGAGGAGTGGATTTTCCGCAACGTGCGCGGCAGCGTGTGGATTCTTTACATCTCAGGCAAACCGCAGCGCGTGGTGGATGTGAACATGTATCCCGAAGGCGCTGTGTTTTGACTCACCGCTCCGGTCCGCCGCCCGCCCCCGTCACAGCTTCCCCCGAGGGAAACCGGTCGAGGGGCTGGTGGTCGAAGACGATGAGGTTGTCAACGGCCCCGCCACCGAATTTCGAACGGTTATCCTCGGAGCTGAACGCGATCCCTGCGGCGTTTTGATCCAAACCGGATCGGGCTGGAATCTGCACTCTGTTCACCGCGCCCCGCTTCGTGGTGAATGTGAGCCGCCTGCCGTCGAGGGCTGCTTCGAGGCTTTCCCCGGAGATTGAGACTTCCAGCGTGTGCTCCTTCAAGGGATCGAAGTTCCGGGATACATCGGCTACTGCGATGAATTCCTGGGGATTGAGGCATTTTAGCTTCACCAAGCCGCTGCTATGAAGCTGCACCCAGTATCCGGACGACTCGCCACCGATGATCCCATCGCCCGGAGCCGCCGCCCTGCTGCGAAAATACGGGCCGGCCGCGCAGGCCAGATGTCCATCCCGCGGCACCCGGATTTCCATGCGAATATTGAAATTGCGCGGAAGCGCGCCCAGGGAGATGCCATTCTTCCCATTCAACGGCACAAACTGCACCCCTCCGAAATCCATCCCGTTGGTGGTCAGCCGGCCATTCACGACACGCCCTCCGCCCACGCCATGGGCTGGCACGAAAATGGGGATGTAAGTCACGCCTATCCGTCCACCGAAGACTTGGTCCGCGGAGCCAATCCATGTGCTGCTCGCATCGGCCCGGACGGGCGCGTCGTTGAATGCGTCTGAGAAAATCACCGAGGCCCGCGCGGGCACGGAAAGGTAATCGGGAGGTGGTTCCGGTGTAATTGGCGGCAGCACAGTTGGCGTCGTCGGTGTTGCTGGCGGTGTTGGCTTGGGAACCGGATCCTTGGCAAGCACGACAGGGGTTGCCGGGGGCTTCGTCTGCGGCGGTTCTGCAACCGGACCTTTCGAGCCAGCAGCCGCAAATGGAAGCCAGGTTCGAATGGTCGGCCAGAAAACTGCCCCTGTCGCCACCAGCGCAACCAGGAGGATCGCCGCCGCCAAAGGCAGCGGTCTCCTCGGCGTCGGCGGCGCGGGGGGCGTCTGACTCGCGGGCGCGGCACCTTGCTTCAGGCTTGCCCCGCACTCGGGGCAGAACTGGCTGTCGTCACCGATCTCCGCACTGCAGGACGGGCATCGCATGGGAAAATGCCTATGCCCGGCGGTGCGTTACTGCAATCCGTAACTCGTGCGGGTTCCGGGCCGATGCCTGCGGCGACGCTTTTTTACGAACATACCCAAGTCAGCCTGCGCGGATTGCGAGGCGGTTCCACCATGTTTCGCTCATCGCCAGAGCTTGCGGTCGAGGGTGCGGTATTGGATGGCCTCGGCGATGTGGTCGGGGGCGATGTCCGCGTTGTCCGCCAGATCAGCGATGGTGCGGGCGACCTTGAGGATACGGTCGTGCGCGCGGGCGGAGAGGTTGAGGTTTTCCATCGCCATGCGGAGGAGGTTTTCGGCGTCGGCGCTGAGCGCGCAGAATTTGCGGACCTGCTGCGAGCCCATGCGGGCGTTGATGCGCACTTTGCTTCCGTCGCCGAAGCGCGCGCGCTGCATCCCGCGGACGCGCACGACGCGTTCGCGGATGGCGGCGCTGGGCTCGCCTTTCTCCGTGCTGCGGAGTTCATCGAACGCGACGGCGGGCGCTTCGACGTGGAGGTCGATGCGGTCGAGCAGCGGGCCGCTGATGCGTTCGCGGTAGCGCTCCACTTGCAGCGGCGTGCAGCGGCACTGGCGCTTCGGATCCCCATGGAAGCCACACGGGCAGGGGTTCATCGCGGCGACGAGCATGAACTCCGCGGGGAAAGTCATCGTGCCCGCGGCGCGCGAGACGGTCACCTTGCCGTCCTCCATCGGCTGACGCAGCACTTCGAGCGTGGTGCGTTTGAACTCCGGCAACTCGTCGAGGAAGAGCACGCCGTGGTGTGCGAGGCTGATTTCGCCGGGCGCGGGGTTCATTCCGCCGCCGAGCAAGCCGGCGTCGGAGACCGTGTGGTGCGGCGCGCGGAAGGGGCGCGTGGCGACGAATGACTTGTCGAGCAGCAGGCCGGCGATGCTGTGGATCTTCGTCGTCTCGATGGCCTCCTCCATCGTCAGGGGCGGCAGAATCGTCGGCACGCGCTTGCTGAGCATGCTCTTGCCCGAGCCGGGCGGGCCGATGAGCAGCAGGCCGTGTCCGCCGCATGCGGCGATCTCGATGGCGCGCTTCACGTGCTGCTGTCCGCGGACGTCGGCGAAGTCCACGTCGTAGTCGCTGTGGCTGGCGAAGAATGCGGCGAGGTCCTCGCGCAGGGGCTTCAGAGGATGCTCGCCAGTGAGGAAGGTGAACGCCTCGCGCAGGTTGTTCACGCCATACACCTCGATGCCTGCGACCATCGCCGCCTCGCGGGCGTTCGCGGCCGGGACGACGAGCTTCTTCCGCCCGACGCGCCGCGCCTCGATGGCGACGGAGAGCACGCCGCGCACGGGCCGCACGGCGCCGTCGAGCGCGAGTTCGCCCACGAAGCAGAAGTCCCGGGCATTTTCGAGGCGCACGTCCTGCGCGCACGCGGTCATGGCCAGCGCGATGGGGAGGTCGAAGCTCGGCCCCTCCTTCTTCACGTCGGCGGGGGCAAGGTTCACGGTCACGTGACCGTTCGGCCAGCGGAAGCCGCTGTTGGAGATCGATGTCTTGACCCGGTCGCGCGCCTCGCGCACCGCGGCATCGGGCAGGCCGACGATCACGATGGCGTCCTTCTGGCCGCCACTCACGCTCACCTCGACATCAAGGTCGAACGCCTCGACCCCGAACACAGCGGCGGAGAAAACTTTCGCGAGCATCGCGGCGACGATGGCAGGCCGCGCGCCGCGCGGGAAGAATTAAGGCGCGGGTGGCTGCGGGTTTTCACCTGCCGGCGCCGATGCCCGCCGGGGCCGCCGGAAGAGCCCGGTGCGATGCACAACCGGCCCTCTGAGTGGGCGCGGGGCACACCATCCCGCGGCGAAGCTCATTTTTTCAGAGGAGGCGTGACCGAGGTGCAGCGCGTCCCGGTTTTCACCTCCACCGGCTTGCTTCCAGTGGAGCGGAAGCGCACGTCCAGCGACTGCATCGTGCCTGTCTTCCAAAGCGAGAAGCAGAGGTGCGGCACATACGTGCCGGTCATGCCCACATCAGCGAGGTGCTGCCCGGCCACCACGCGGTCGCCCACCTTCACGCGCGCCGTGCGAGCCTTATGGTGCATGAAGCTGCTCATCGTGCCGTCCGGGTGGCTGATCAGGATCTTGTTCGCGTTGGCGGTGCCGTCACGCTGGTATTCGGCGATCGCCGCGGGGCTGCGGTTCGCGGGGCGGATGCCCGTTTTGGTCCGGTCATCGATGACCTCCGTCACAGTGCCGTCCGCCGGGGCGAGGATCGGAGTGCCCTCACGCAGCATGAAGTCCCACGCATGGATGCTGTGATGGGTGGACGGGCCGAACGGCCCCTGCGCGCAGGTGGTGCTGACACCCTTCGGAAACGGGAACCACAGCACCCGCGGTTCCTCCCTGGGCACCTGGGCCGGGAGCCCGGCCGCCATCGCGCAGAGCGAGGCGATGAGCAGCAGCGGCTTCATGCCGGGAGGGGTTCTGGCACGGGGCTGCGCCCCCGCTGGAGCGCCCGTGCTCCAGCAGTCGTTCCGACTCCGAATTCAGTGGCGGAGAAAGTCTTCGCGGGCATCCGCAGACTATGGCAGGCCGGGCGGCGCGCGGGAAGCATGAAGGTGCGCATGCTTCAAGGGGAGGGGGCGCACTGTGAATCGTGGCTTGAACGTGGTAGGGAGAAATGGTGATCCTGCGCAGATGCGCGGTGCAGCTGCGCACGGCAGGAAGTTCCCGAACCCATGGCATCACGCAGCAAGCCCACCAAAGACTCCACCGCCAATCTCGGCTTCGAGGCCAAATTGTGGCTCGCCGCCGACAAGCTGCGGAACAACATGGACGCGGCGGAATACAAGCACGTCGTCCTCGGGCTCATCTTCCTCAAATACATCTCCGACAGCTTCGAGGAGCACCACGCAAAGCTCGTGGAAGGCAAAGGCGACTACGCCGGGGCGAATCCCGAGGACCCGGACGAATACAAAGCGGAGAACATCTTCTGGGTGCCGCCCGCCGCGCGGTGGAGCTACCTGCAAAACAGCGCCAAGCAGCCCACCATCGGCAAGATCGTGGACGACGCCATGGTCGCCATCGAGCGGGACAACCCGCGCCTGAAAGGCGTCCTGCCCAAGGACTACGCCCGCCCGGCGCTCGACAAGCACCGCCTTGGCGAGCTCATCGACATCATCGGCACCATCGGCCTGGGCGACAAGGAGAGCCGCAGCAAGGACATCCTCGGTCGCGTCTATGAATACTTCCTCACCCAGTTCGCCAGCGCGGAGGGGAAGAACGGCGGGCAGTTCTACACCCCGTCCTGCGTCGTGCGCTGCCTCGTCGAGATGCTCGCCCCCTACAAGGGCCGCATCTACGACCCCGCCTGCGGCTCCGGCGGCATGTTCGTGCAGTCGGAAAAGTTCGTGGAAAGCCACGGCGGCAAGCTGGGCGACATCTCCGTCTATGGCCAGGACAAATGGGCGCGGCGGCAGCGTCCATTTGGTCTCGCGAAGCGAGCCCGCAGGGTGAGGCTGCGGGGGCAGCAGCCGAAACAAAGCAACGCCACCACGCGCCGCCTCGCCATCATGAACCTCGCCCTGCGCGGCATCGAGGCCGACTTCGGCCCCGAGCACGCCGACACCTTCCGCCGCGACCTCCATCCCGACCTCCGCGTCGACTACGTCCTCGCCAACCCGCCCTTCAACGACTCCGACTGGTTCCGTAAGGACGACGACGTGCGCTGGCAGTTCGGCGTCCCGCCGAAGGGCAATGCCAACTTCGCCTGGGTGCAGCACTTCATCCACCACCTCGCGCCCCACGGCATGGCCGGCTTCGTCCTCGCCAATGGCAGCATGTCCTCCAACCAGTCCGGCGAAGGCGACATCCGCCGCGCCCTCATCGAGGCCGACCTCGTTGACTGCATGGTCGCCCTCCCCGGCCAGCTCTTCTACAGCACGCAGATTCAACGCGAACGTTTGACTCAATTGAACCTAGAATCCCAGCGGCCCAGCCGAAATTGAGATGAACGGTGTGCCTCCACCTCCGCTGACAATGGCTCAAAGGATTGATGCTGCCGTAGAAAACGCGATCACCCTTCTCGCTCAGACATTACAGTTTCAGCGCACTCCATTTGCTAACCACGATTTGGTTATTGTTACTGGATGGAACCAAACGCCTGCTGTGCGTCGAGCGGTGGCCGAATATCTCGTTGGGCTACGTGTGATGGCGGTAAATTCTGTTCTGGCAATTCGGACTGACCTCGTGGGGCCGTCTGGGCTGGCGGAGGTAAGACAAAATGTAGAGGCAATTATCGGCCTCAATGGAGCCGGGCTGACACCCGACCAAGTTACCAAGAGCAGGGACCCGTGGATTGCAGAAGGAATTTGGCACCTTTGCCTCGCCGTCTCCATGTTAGTGCCAGGAATTCATCCTCCCGGTGCAGTGTTCGCGCTGAGTTTACCACACGCAGATGCAACGGAGCACGGAATCGATATCGCGGTTCTTCATCAGGCACAGAACGGGATCGGTCTGTCGATTGTTGAAACCAAAGCTTATCGCAACAATCCCGGTGGGGCGATCAGTAACGCCGCGAAATTCTTTCGCGGAATAAACGAGGGAGCCTACCGCATTAAAATCCGCGAAGCCGTCCTGCGAATGCGTTCAGAATGCCCTCCTCAGCTCCAGAATCAAATCACCGCACAACTGTGGGAGGAGCGGCGCTGGTATGTGCCCAATCCCCACTACGATGATCTTCATGCTGAGGATTGGACGCAGGATCGTCCTGTCATGACGAACCTACTAAACGCACCAGCAAACCCGGCGAATCCTCCTCTTCCCGTCCCGCAAGGCATAGTGATCATGCCGCATGTCGTCACAGGATTTGATGCTTACTTCAATGGCGTCGCCGCCGACATGATGGCCTTCGTGAACACTCTCTAGTCATCATGTTCGACGCCCACGCAAGTCAACTCATCGAAATGCTGCCCGCATTGCCGGGGCTCGACCGCGTGGCCTGCCGACGTGCCCTTTCGGCGGCATACCTTGCTGTGGTCCGTGCCAAACTTGGTATTGCAGATGCACCCGCAAATGGCGGCGAGTTGGAGAGGGTTCGTTCGCTGCTGCGAAGAATGACTGACGCCCTGGAAAGCGCAGCGGTTTTTGACCGCCTTAATGGGGTGGACTTGGGTGCCCAAGTTGAAGCGGCATGTGCATTTGTTGCGGCAGAAGCGCTTGCGCTGTTGGCTCAAATCCCTCCAACACCCGAGGCGGTCGAACTGCCCGATTCTCATCACGAGCAAGAAGCCGATGGCCTCTTGCTGGATGCAATGCAGGAAATCAAGTCAGTCGTAGCGATTGAGGCCGGACTTCTTTACCTGATTGGCGGATACGACGTTAACGCTGTGGCACTCGTGCGAAACCTCCCTCCGCTTGTCCAACGCCCAATTCAGACGCTTCGCGATGCAAGGCTTCACAATGCCGAAGTCCTTCGTGAGCGATTGAAAGATTTTTGTTCCGGCAGAGTCGGAACGGATTTGGCCGGACAGCCGACGACACTCAATGGAGGCCCCGAGCCGCTCTACAGCAACCTCGTCGAGGAGGTGCGGACGTGGATATATCATCACCTTGCCGGTGCTTTAGCCGACTTCCTCGCTTGGCTTGGAGGTGAAAACGACGTTCGGCGCATGCGCGCCCGCGAAATCGTGGAGAAGGTGCGGAGAGCGACCGCACCGAAGGCCCGGTTCTCAAGCGTTGAATTCGCGGACATGCATCATCTCGCATCTTTACTTGGTGCTGCTTTCGACCGCACAGCAACCCGCAGCGTGGCGCATGTGCTTCCGCCGCCGCCAACTCAGGATGCCAACTTTTTCTTGCAGTTCGGGAACTACATCAGAAGACGTGTGCAAGGAACTGCGAAGCACCATGGCCGGCCGTTTCTTTGGCCTTCGGCGATGGAATACGTCGAGCAGTGTTTGCCGGGGCCGTCTCGTGATGCGGTCATTGCGATGCCCACAGGAAGTGGAAAAGGCTTCGTCGCAGAATTGGCCATCGTTCACGCTTTGAGTAACGGCAACATCCTTTATCTCGCGCCAACGAATGCTCTAGTGCATCAGATTCGCCGCGACATTCAGTATGCACTTGAACCTTTCGAGAACGTGCAGGTGTTGGCCTTTATAGGTAGTGGGGAATACACCGGTTTGGAAGAGGAGGGGTTCGGACTGGCACAAGGTCGCTTTGTTGCGGTAATGACACCGGAAAAATGCGCGCTTGCGCTTCGCCTTAACCCGAACGTTCTCGCCGGTTGCTCGCTTTGTGTGTTCGACGAGTGCCACCTTCTAAACGATGAGCAGCGCGGGATTACGGCGGACGTGTTGATGGCGCAGCTGTTCCACTTAGCTCCGGCAATGCGCTTCCTCCTCATGTCTGCAATGGTAAGCAATCCTGAGCAACTTGCTGACTGGCTACATACAGCCCGCAATCAGGACGCTCGACCGAGCATTACAAAGTGGCGTCCGACACGAACGCTACGAGGAATGGTTGTGGCAGATAGTGAAGGGTGGAAGGCTCCATTTGATATCGCAAAATCAAACCTTGAACAGGTGCGGAAGGCTTCACTAGCCAAGAAACGCCCTCGCAAAAACATGGCCTTCGACGCACCGCTTGCGCTTCTTGCGGGATTGTCAGGCCCATGGAAACTTGATCCCAGTGCACAGGACTACCGGTTTACGCTACTTGGCACTTCAGTCGAAGCCGAGGCAACTGTCACTCCGATGGGAATCCAAGCAAACATTTCCAGTTGGAAGAACCCCGTAACCCGAATCTTTGCAGAGCAGTTGGCCGTCAACGGAGTGCCCACGATCGGCTTCATCTTATCCAGCCGACATCATCCATTCAGCCTCGCACGGCAGATAACGGGGGAGATACCAGGGCGCGTTGGCGCCGGCGAAGAAATGCTTCCTGTGGTAGAAGCATGGCTGGCAATTGCAGATGCAGAGTTGGGCGTCCAAACGGAACTCCGCCCCCTCTTGCTCAGAGGTGTCGCGGTTCATACGAGTGCCATGCTACAGGTCGAACAAGCGGCGGCAGAGCGTATGTTCCAGAAGGGGTTTGCGAAACTGATGTTTGCAACGGGCACCTTGGCCCAAGGCTTAAATTTACCCGCTGCCGCAGTTGTCGTCAGTGGCACGACAATGGGCGATCCGCGCGACGCGGACAAAGTTCCTGGACTTGGCTCCCGCGTTGACGCTGCGATTCTCAACGCGTTTGGAAGAGCGGGGCGTCCGAGTTTTTCAAACCAAGGCATCGCAGTCCTCGTGCCCGATAAGCCGGTGGGCGTGGCAGCCAATAACCCTTCGCTGCCGCTGAGTTCTCTCGAATCTTCAAAGGTAATCACTCAGCCTGATGCTGGGGTAGTGATTAGCAGTCCCGTCACCCATTTTTTCGACAAAATGCTGGCCAGCGCCTCGCCAATCGAAGGAGCGACTGCCACCGAACTGACACTGACGGCACATCTCGCGGAACAACCACTTGATGGCGACCATGCTGGTGAGGTGCTGAGGCGCACGTTCGGCGGCTATCTTCGGCGCAATCTTTTTACCGCAGAAGAGTCGCTGCGAATCCGGGATCGTATTGCGGTCGTTAAAAACCAATTCCTTCAACAGGGGGGCATTCCGCCTTGGCTGAATACCGCTGCAAGCCAGGCTGGGGTGGACATATTTCGTGCTTCCCGTGTGTGGGCTGCACTTCAACAGCATGGCTTTATCGAGCAGGAAGCGGCAGAAGCCCTAGATGTGGCGGGATGGCTTGAAATTCTTTTTGGAGTGCTCAGGCGCCTGCCGCCGAAATATGCAGAAGAGTATTTCGCCGACGATACGCAGAAGACTCCAACGGTGCTCACCCGGCTACGCGACAGCGCAATGCAATTCCTTAGTGTCGAAGACCTGGCGTGGTCATCACCGCCCGCGTGGACTACGCACTGGCAGGAGCTCCAAGCTCTTGTCTCTACTTACATGGCCGGAGGGACGTATGCCGAGTTGGCCCTCGCATACTATGGTTCTGAAAAGATTCCTGGCTCTGTTCCGACTGACCGCGTTCAGGCTAATCCAATCCCTGGTGTCTTTGGATTCATTCGCGAAGTCATCGAACCGTTGGCGCGCGATGCTGGTTGCTTGGTTACGGTCCTTGAACAGGCATGGAAAGCCCAAGGTGTGGCCGCACCACCGCAAGCATTGCAGGCGCTGCCACTTTGTGTGCGGTTTGGATGCAATTCGCTCGAGACTCTCGCGTGGTATCGCTTTGGCTTTCGACAGCGGGTTAGTGCCCACGCGTTAGCGGCTGCCTTTCCTCTGCCTGTTGAGGCCGTAAGCGATTCGCAGCGCGCAACCGAAGTGCGTAAACTAAGGAGTCGTTGGTTGGGTGGACAGGTTGCACCAGTCGTTGCAAATCCTATTCTAGAGCACGTTGCATCGGTTCTTCGAGAGGCGAGCGATTAGCATCTACGACATCCAGCGCGCCGTCGCCGACAAGGCCACGGTGCCGATCTATTACGAGAGCCGCATCGCCAAGCTCGGCCTGAACGCCAGCGAGCTGCCGAAGCTGGACGCGGAGTTTGAAGAGATCACCGAAGGCGAGGAGCTGACGAAGAAGGAGAAGCTCAAAACCAAGTGGGCCGCGCTGGAGGCCTTGGTGGGCGATCCGAAGCGCCTCGCGCTCATCGCCGCCGATCTGGTGGCCCATTTCGAGAAGCGCACGGAAGCCATGGACGGCAAGGCGATGGTCGTCTGCATGAGCCGCCGCATCTGCGTGGACCTTTACAATGCGCTCATCAAGCTGCGTCCCGACTGGGCCAGCGCAAAGGACGACGAGGACGAAAACGTAAACCGAACTTCCAAGTTCGGTGATGGGGGAACGAACTCGGAAGTTCGTTCAACGGTGGTGAAGGTCATCATGACCGGCAGCGCCGATGACGGCCCCGAGTGGCAGCCGCACATCCGCAACAAGGAGAAGCGCCGCAAGCTGGCGAACCGCTTCAAGGACAGCAAGGACCCGTTCCGCATCGTGATCGTGCGCGACATGTGGCTGACCGGCTTCGACGCGCCCTGCCTACACACGATGTATGCCGACAAGCCGATGCAGGGCCACGGCCTCATGCAGGCCATCGCCCGCGTGAACCGCGTCTTCCGCGACAAGCCGGGCGGCTTGGTGGTGGATTACCTCGGCCTCGCCGATCAACTGAAGCACGCCCTCGCCAACTACACCGAGAGCGGCGGCAAGGGCGATCCGACCTACGACACGCGGCAGGCCATCGCCGTGATGCTGGAGAAGCACGGCATTGCCTGCGACATGCTGCACGGCAGCGATTGGAAGAAGGCCGTGGGCGACGGCAAGAAGACGCTCCTAGCAATGCCCGCACTCCGGGAACACATTTTGGAGCAGGAGAACGGGAAACAGCGCTTTGTGCAGGTGGTGATGGAGCTGTCCCGTGCTTTTGCCCTCTGTGCCGCCAGCGATGAAGCCACGGAGATCCGCGATGACGTGGCCCTCTTCCAGGCGATCCAGGCGACGTTAAACAAGATCGAATCGGGCAACCGCAAGACGCCCGAGCAGATCGACGCCGCCGTGCGCCAGCTCGTGAGCAAAGCGATCACCACCGACGGGCAGGTCATCGACGTGTTCACCGCCGCCGGATTGCCCAAGCCGGACATCTCCATCTTGAGCGATGGCTTCCTCGCCGAGGTGCGCGGCCTGAAGCACAAGAACGTCGCCGCCGAGCTGCTGGAGAAGCTCTTGAAGGACGAACTCAAGTTGCGCTCGAAGCGGAACCTCGTGCAGAGCCAGCTCTTCAGCGAGAAGCTCAAGAAGACGCTCAACGCCTACCACAACCGCGCCATCAGCACGATGGAGGTGATCGAGGAACTCATCCGCCTCGCCAAAGAGATGAACGCCGCGACGAAAGCGGGTGAGGACATGGGGCTGACCGAGGACGAAAAGGCGTTTTATGATGCTCTCGCGGCAAACGAATCCGCGGTCCGGGCATTGGGAGTGCCGGAGCTGAAAGTGATTGCTGCGGAGTTGATCACCAAAGTTCGCCAGAGCGTGACCATCGACTGGACGCTGCGCGAAGGAGCGCGAGCGAAGATCCGCGTGATGGTGAAGCGTATCCTGAACAAATACGGCTATCCGCCGGACTTGCAGGAGGAAGCCGTGAAGACCGTGCTCGCGCAGGCGGAATTGCTTTGCGGGGACTGGGCGGCATAAAACCTCCCGGACATGCCCGAGAAGCCAACCCCCAAGTTTAGTGCCGAGACCCTGAAGGAGCGGCTGCGCTTGGCGGAGGCCGCGGTGGAACAGGCGGTTGTCTTCGCCCACAGATTGGACTGGCTGGGCGATGTGGAGAAACATCCGGACGGATCGGACGAGCAAAGGCTGGCCAGCATACGCGATGAGGTGGATTTCGCCCTGGCTCAGTTTTTTCGTGCGACGACATCACTTGAACGAATCCGAGCCGAAGACACCCGCTGTCTGGATTTGCTCCTGCCGGCTGCAATTAGCCGCCGTGGTGACGGCCATGATGCGCTGCGCCTGATGCGGCGCTACCACGAGCTTTTTGGAGATGAAAGCGAGGCGAACGGTGAGGTGATTGACAGCACTTTTCCGGACGAATTCGCATGGGAAACCTATCTGCGTGTTTCGGCACTGTCGGAGCTGGTGGACGAATTCCCCGAACACTTGAAGCACAGCGCACGGCAGATGCACGGCTGGCCGATGATTGTATCGCATCATGTGGACTGCCTGCCCGAGTTCCGGCGGATCGCCGAACGGCTGAACGTTGGGGCCAATTATCCGCTTGAGGTTGGCCCGCGCAGGAAGCGCGGCACGGAGACGCCGATGCTGCGCTATCTGGAGCCGATGGTCTGGAGGCTTTTCGTGCTCCATGGAGTTTTAGTGGAGGCAGCCATGCCGGCTCCGAAGGATGCCAACCCAGAACAGTTGCGGTGGCGTCCGGCTCCGATTCCCGCGGACGACGAGGGATTCGCGAAGCGCATCCAGTGGTGCTGGTGGGGCGTCTTCGGCCCAAAGCCGGGCTCCGAAGAACTCGCAATCCTCCGGCGCCTGCCTTCGCTTCCCCCGCTCACGCGGAAGACCGCGCGGGTCTGGTCGCGCGAGGTCATCGTGCCACTGATCTTGCTCGACGATGCCGGGACGGCGGAGACCTGCGGGTTTCCGGCCCTGCGCAACATCTGGCGGCACCGGTCCGTAAAGAGCCGCGCCACCTTCAAGTCGCGCCTGCACAGTGCGGTGACGGACACCTTGGAGCGGTTTGGCCGGCCGGACTGACGGGCGTCCGGGAGTTGCGCGGCATTGCGCCGAAAACCGCGCAAGTGCGCGCGTTGCCCGGCACCGGGAAAGGGGAAGAATGGCGGCATTCACCGCCATGCCTGCGCTTCATTCCTCCTGCCTCACCTGGGTCGCATATGATCCGCCCACTGGAACCATGGAAGTGACGTTTGTGTCCGGGCGCAGCTACACGCTGCACGGCGTGCCGGAACGCCATTACCACGGTCTGCTCAGCGCTTCGTCAAAGGGATGGTATTTCAACGCCTATCTCCGGGGGAGGTATTGACCATGACGCGCCTCGGAAAAATCGCCCGGCTGCCGCGCACCGTGCGCGAGGAGCTGAACCGCAGACTGGCCGACGGCGAGATGGGGAAGCGGCTGGTCGAGTGGCTGAATGGCTTGCCCGAAGTCCGCACGGTGATGGCTGCGGAATTCGGCGGACGCGCGATCAACGAGCAGAACCTCAGCGAATGGAAGCAGGGGGGATTTGCGGAATGGGACCGGCAGCAGGAGGCGCGAGCGTGGGCTCGGAAGCTCGCCGAGGAATCGGAGGAGCTGGAGGCCGAATCCGGCGCGGTCCCGCTGGCGGACCGGCTGGCGGCGCCTCTGGCGCTGGCGCTGGGCCGTCTGCTGTCGGAATCGGAATCGCTCGACGGTGCCGAAAAACGGCAGGCACTGCTCGGAGTGGCGCGGGAACTCGGGCAACTGCGCCGGGTGAGCCAAAGCCGCGAGCGCCTAGCGCTCGAAAGCGAACGATGGCAGGAAGAACAGAGGGAAACCCGTGCAAAGGAACGCGAGGAGGTGGCCCGCAAGGAGCACTGGGACCGGCTTCGGAAACGCCTCTTCCCGCACTTGGATGAGGACTTTCTGCCGATTCAGAAGCACGCGCTTCCAGAAGATGCCCTTGCCTGCCTAGTCGCCAGCCAGCGCCTCAAAGCGGCGCAGAAACCGGCGCCGCCTCAAACCGGATGAAAGTGAATCAAACCCGATCAAGCCGGCCATTCGGGAGCTCAGTCCCGGCACTCACCGGCGGCGTGGCGAAATGGGTGCCCGGCATTGGGCGGCGGGCCTATCGCAGCCAGCTTGGGTCTGAGGGGAGTTGTGGGGAGGTCGCGATGGTCTTCCATTCGCGGGGGAGGTTCGGGATTCCACGCCGGCGTGCAGGATCCCCGGAAATCGGGGGCGGTGTCACTTCGGAGAGCGCCGTTTGCCGCCGGGGACCGCGGGCTGGATTTTGTCGATGCACGACGCACGACTCGCCCGCGGACAGGAGCGGGTGCGGTTGCCTGCTTGACAAGAGCCAGCCGGGCTCTATTGTATAACCATACAGAGATGAAAACCACCGCACCGACCCGCAGAAGCCAGAGCCGCGAAGCGCTCGCGAGGATCGCCGCAAGTTTCCGCGCCCTGTCGGAGACGACGCGGCTCGCAATCCTGCAGGAACTGAAGGCGGGTCCCAGGACGGTGAACAGGCTGGTGGAGGCCATCGGGACGAGCCAGCCGAACATCTCAAAGCAGCTCCGGGTGCTTCTCGATGCAGGGTTCATCGCCCGCGATCAGCAGGGGACGTTCGCCTATTACCGGCTCCAGGGCGACTTCGTCATCAAGCTGTGCGAGCTGGTCTGCGACCGGCTGAACCGCCAGGCGCGCGAATCCATCCCCCACTACTCGATCTGAGCCATGCAAGAACAGGTCAGCAACGGACAACTGCCGGCTAGATCATAACCGTAGGAGCATTTGTTTATTCAAACCCAAAACCGCTCATGGAACCCAAGTCGCTCAATCTCCGCATCGTCACTCCCGCCGGCGAGTTTCTGAATGAAGCCGCCGAGTATGTGGAGATGACGACGACCGAGGGTGGCATCGGCGTCTTTCCCGGCCACGCGCCGATGATCGTTTCGCTGGAGATTGGCCCGCTGGCGGTGATTCGGAATGGCAGGCGGCACTGGTGGTTCAGCGGCGGCGGCACGGCGAGGATCCAGCCGGAGAATGTCTCGCTCCTGCTCATCGGGCTCGTCGCGCATCTCGACGACGAGGTGCTCGAAGCCTGCTGCGCCCGCGCGAGGACGATGCTCGGCGACGAGGCGGATGAACTCGGGATGGCCGCTGCGTGCGCCCGCGCGCGGGAGACGCTGGCGGCACATCCGGCGCGGCGCGTGGAGTCCGCGGAGCCGGAGTTCGACATCCCGCGCGCCCACATTTTCGCAGAGCTCCTGCACTCCAGAAACCACTGAGCCACGACCACCATGAAAACCGAACGCATCATCTACATCGCAGCCGGAACGATGATTTTCCTCAGCTTCGCCCTCGCGCGCTGGGTCGATCCGCGCTGGATCTATCTCGCACTCTTCGTCGGCGCGAACCTGTTCCAGTCGGGATTCACCGGCTTCTGCCCGCTGGAGCGCATCCTCATCAAGTTCGGCATCCCGAAAGGCGGCTGCTGCCCCGGCAGCGGGCGCAAGTCGTGACGCCCACACCACCCGCAGCATGATCTTTCCACATCGAAAATCTGCATCCCGCCTCGCGCTTGTGGCCACGGCTGTTGTCGCCGCTCTCGTTTCCGGCTGCCGCAGGAATGAACCGTCGCACGCAGGCGAAAGCCTGCCGCCCGTGGCGGTGCGGGTCGCCGCCGCGCAGGCCGCGCCGCGTGTCGCGCACGAGGAGGTTGTCGGCACCGTGCGCGCGAAACTTCGCGCGGCGATCGAGCCGAAGGTGAGCGCGAGAATGGAGTCGCTGCTCGTCGCGCCGGGCCAGTCAGTGAAGGCGGGCGACCTCATCGCGCGGCTCGACGCCCGTGAAATCCAGGCCCGCGTGGATCAGGCGCAGGCCGTGCGCGAACAGGCTGTGGCCGATCTCGAGCGGGCGCGCGCACTCATGCAGCAGAAGATCACGACGCAGGCGGAGTTTGACGCCGTGCAGGCCCGCGCGCGCATCTCCGCGGGCTCGCTCGCGGAGGCGGAGACGATGCTCGGATACACGAAGGTCGTGGCGCCGTTCGACGGCGTCATCACGCGCCAGCTCGCGGATGTCGGCGACCTCGCCGCACCGGGCCGGCCGATCGTCGAGATGGAAGACCCGCGCGTGCTGCGCTTCGAGGCGGACGTTCCCGAGGCGCTCATCGGCAGCGTGAAGCTCGGCTCGAAGTTTGCGGTCCGCGTCGGCGCGAACCGCTCGGCTGTGGACGGAGTGGTCGCGGAACTCGCCCCCGTGGCCGCCGCCGCGACGCGCACTTTCCTCGCGAAGCTCGACCTGCCACCGGCGGAAGGTGTGCGGAGCGGGCAGTTTGGCAGGGTGCTCGTGCCCGTCGGTGAGAAGACCTCGATCCATGTGCCAGCCTCGGCGCTCGTGGTGCGCGGGCAGGTGGAGACGGTCTTCGTCGTCGGGAAGCAGCACGCGCAGCTCCGCATCGTGCGCACGGGAAAGCAGACGGGCGGCGAGGTCGAACTGCTCGCCGGTGTCGCAGCCGGGGAAAGCGTGGTCTCGGAAGGCGCGGCGACTCTGCGCGACGGACAGCCAGTCACTTTGAAGCCATGAGCAACACCCCGCATCTCGCCGCCGATGATCGCGGCATCCTGATCCACTGCCCGCAGTGCCACCGCGCAAACCGCATCCCGTTCGCGCGGCTGCACGAGGCCGGGAGCTGCGGAAGCTGCAGGGCCGCGCTGCCGCTCCCCGCGCTTCCGGTGGAAGTCGAATCCGAAGCCAGCTATGCCGCGCTCATCGCCGGCGCGTCGCTGCCGGTGCTTGTGGATTTCTGGGCGCCGTGGTGCGGGCCGTGCCAGATGGTCGCGCCGGAAGTCGCGAGGCTCGCATCCCTCGCTGTGGGAGAGCTGCTCGTCGTGAAGGTGAACACCGAGGCCCAGCCGCGCATCGCGGGGCGCATGGGCATCCGCTCGATTCCCACCTTCGCGGTCTTCGTCGCGGGGCGCGAAGTGGAGCGCATGTCGGGTGCGATGCCCGCGGCGCAGCTCCGCACCTTCGCGATGCAGGCTGCGCGCAGGGAGGAGGTCCGCTGATGCGCTTTGTCATCCCCATCCTCATCGGCGCGGCACTCGGTGCGGCGCTAGGCTATTTCGGGCAGTGCTCCTCGGGCACCTGCCCGCTCACGTCCACGTGGTGGCGTGGCGCGATCTACGGCGCGGTGCTCGGCCTCCTCTTTGCCGCCTCGGGAAAATGACGGGCGCCCCTTCCAGCAAGCCGGAGGAAAAAGCGCCCGGGTTCCCGGGCATCTCGGGCAAGATCGCGCACGCGTTCATCGACTCAAAGCTCACGCCGCTCATCGTCATCACCGCGGTGCTGCTCGGGCTTGCGGCGATCGTGCTTCTGCCGCGCGAGGAGGAGCCGCAGATCAAGGTGCCAATGGTGGACGTGATGGTGAACATGGCGGGCTTCACCGCGAAGGAGGTCGAGGAGCGCGCGACGCGGCCGATGGAGAAGCTGCTCTGGGAGATCCCGGGCGTGGAATACATCTACTCCACGTCGCGCGACAGCGAGAGCCTCGTCATCGTGCGCTTCAAGGTCGGCTCCGATCCCGACGAGAGCCTCGTGCGGCTCACGGAAAAGCTGCGCTCGAATTTCGACCGCATCCCGCACGGCGTCGGCGCGCCCATCGTGAAGCCGAAGTCCATCGACGACGTGCCGATCCTCGCGCTGACTTTCCACAGCGCGCGCTACGATCACCTGACGCTGCGGCGGCTCGTGGCGGAAGTGGACGACGCGGTGAAAGCCGTGCCGCAGGTCGCGGAGACGACGCTCATCGGCGGCTCGCGGCGACAGGTGCGCGTGCTACTCGACCCGGTGCGCCTCGCCTCGCGCAATCTCAGCGCCGCGGGCCTTGTGCCGATGCTCCAGCAGACGAACCGGCAGTTCCGATCCGGCGGACTCACGACGAACAACCAAGAAGTTGTCATTGAGACCGGCGCCTTTCTCACCAGCGCGGAGGATGTGGGGAATGTGGTCGTCGGTGTCTTCGGCGGACGCCCCGTGTATCTGCGCGAAGTGGCCGACATCGTGGACGGCGCGGAGGAGCCGTCGAACTACACGTTCTTCGGACACGGCGCCGCGCGTGCGTCGCTGCCTGACGAGGAACCGTCCGTCACCCTCAGCATCGCGAAGCGCCCCGGCGCGAACGCCATCGGCGTCGCGCACGACGTGCTGCGCAAAGTCGAGACGCTGAAGGGCACGCTCATCCCGCGCGATGTCGAGGTCTCGATCACGCGCCACTACGGCGAGACGGCGGCGGAAAAATCCAACGAGCTGCTGCTGCACATGGGCATTGCGGTCATCGGCGTGTCGCTGCTCATCTGGCTCACGCTCGGCTGGCGCGAGTCGGGCATCGTCGCCCTCGCGATCCCGGCGACGCTCGCGCTCACGCTGCTCGTCTTCTACCTGCTCGGCTTCACGCTGAACCGCATCACGCTCTTCGCGCTCATCTTCTCCATCGGCATCCTCGTGGACGACGCGATCGTCGTGGTGGAAAACATCGTCCGCCATTTCCACCTCCCGCAAAACAAGGGCCGGAGCTGGTCCGCGATCGCGGTCGAGGCGGTGGGCGAGGTGGGCAACCCGACAATCCTCGCGACCTTCGCCGTCGTCGCTGCTGTGCTGCCGATGGCGTTCGTCGGCGGGCTCATGGGCCCCTACATGCGGCCGATTCCGATCGGCGCGAGTGCGGCGATGGGCTGGTCGCTCGCGATTGCCTTCATCGTCACGCCGTGGGCGAGCATCCGCATCCTGCGCTGGGGAAAGAAATACGCGAAGCTCACCGAGGGCACAGCCACGCAGGCCGCGAGCCACTTCGCGCACGAGGAGGATTTCTTCACGCGGCTCTACCGGCGCGTCATGGGCCCGATGATTGCAAAGGCGCGCTGGCGCTGGCTTTTCCTCGGCGGCATCACCGTGCTGCTGCTCGCCGCGATGGGCACGGTCGCGATCGGCTGGGTGAAGGTGAAAATGCTGCCCTTCGACAACAAGAGCGAGTTCCAGGTCATCCTGAACATGCCCGAGGGCGCGTCGCTCGAGCGCACCGCGCAGGCCGCGAAGGAAATCGCCGCCGCCATTCGCACCGAGCCGGAAGTGACCGACTACCAGATCTACGCGGGCGTCGCGTCGCCGTTCAATTTCAACGGCCTCGTGCGGCACTACTTCATGCGCCGCGGCGCAAATGTCGCCGACATCCAGGTGAACCTCCTGCCGAAGGGCGAGCGCCGCGCGCAGAGCCACGACATCGTGAAGCGCGTGCGCCCGCGCGTCGCCGAGATCGCGGCGAAGTTCGATGCGCGCGTCGCCGTCGCGGAAGTGCCGCCCGGCCCGCCGGTGCTGCAGACGCTCGTCGCGGAAATCTACGGCCCGACCGAGAGCGACCGCCACGCGCTCGCCCGCAAGGTGCGCGACATTTTCAAACGCACGCCAGGCGTGGTGGACGTGGACTGGTATGTGGAGGCCGACCAGCCGAAGGCGCGCTTCGTCATCGACAAGGAGAAGGCCGCGCTGCACGGCATCAGCGCCGAGACGATTTCGCAGACGCTGCGCATCGCCGTCGGCGGTGAGTCCGTGGACCTCATGCACCTGCCGCGTGAGAAGGAGGACGTGAACATCATGCTGGAGCTGCCGCGCTCGTCGCGCACCACGCCGGACGAATTGCTCGCACTGCGCGTGCGCTCCGGCGATGCGAACGCACTGCCCGAGCCCGGCGCCGCCGGCACCGCGCCGCTCATCCCGCTGCGCGAGCTCGTGCGCGTGGAGCAGACGACCGCCGAGAAGAGCATCTACCACAAGAACCTCATGCCCGTGACCTACGTCATCGGCGACGTCGCGGGCGTCATCGAGGCGCCCGTCTATGCCATCACGAAAATGAACGACGCGCTCGCGAAGCTCGACACGCGCGAGTTTGGCGGCGACGGCACCGCGCTCGAGGTCTTCAACGCCGTGCAGCCCTTCACCGAAGCCAGGCCCGCGATGAAGTGGGACGGCGAGTGGCACATCACCATCGAAGTCTTCCGCGACCTCGGCAGCGCGTTCGCCGCGTGTCTCGTGCTCATTTACGTGCTGATGGTCGGCTGGTTCCGGAGCTTCCTCACGCCGCTCATCGTCATGGTCGCGATTCCGTTCTCGCTCGTCGGCATCATGCCCGCGCACGGAATGCTCGGCGCGTTCTTCTCCGCCACCTCGATGATCGGCTTCATGGCCGGCGCGGGCATCGTCGTGCGCAATTCGATCATCCTCGTGGACTTCATCGAGCAGCGCGTGGCCGAGGGCATGCCGCTTGCCGAGGCCGTCGTGGATGCGGGCGCCGTGCGCTTCCGCCCGATGCTGCTCACCGCGATGGCCGTGGTCGTCGGCGCGAGCGTCATCCTTGCCGACCCCATTTTCAAGGGCCTCGCCATCGCGCTCATGGCCGGCGAAATCGCCTCGCTGCTCATCAGCCGCATGGCCGTCCCGGTCCTCTACTTCATGGCGAACAAGCGCGCCCGCCTCTCACCAAGAACCAACAGCACACCCAAATCATGAAAAAGAACATCGGAACCATCGACCGCATCATCCGTATCGCCGTCGGCCTCGGCATCATCGCCTACGGCATTATCAACCACACGTGGCTCGGCCTCATTGGAGCCGTGCCGCTCCTCACGGCGCTCATCGGCTTCTGCCCCGCGTATTGCCCGCTCGGCATCTGCACCATCGGCAAAGGCGGCGGCCAGGGCGGGGGATGCAGCGGCTGCAAGTAGGCCCCGCCTCACGTCACCACACACGATTCAAGATCATCTCCGTCACACCATGCGCATCCTCACCTCCTGCCTCGTCCTCTTTGCCGCGTTCGCCTTTGCCCAGGAAAAGAGCGTCAAGCCCGGCATCAACGACAAGTTCGTGGACCCCGCGATGAAGGTCGCGGAGTGGACTGAGAAGTTTGAGACCGAGAGCCGCGAGATTTTCCTGCACCGCGATCAAATCCTCGCCGCCGCGGGATTGAAGCCCGGCATGCGCGTCGCGGACATCGGCGCGGGCACCGGGCTCTTCACGCTGCCGTTTGCCGGGGCCGTCGGCGCGTCGGGAAAGGTCTTCGCCGTGGACATCTCGCCGAACTTCGTCACGCACCTCCGCGCTCGCGCGGAAAAGGCGGGCGCCAAGAACATCGAGACGGTGCTCTGCACGGAGCGCAGCCTCGGGCTGCCCGAGGCATCCATCGACACCGCGTTCATCTGCGACACGTATCACCACTTCGAGTTTCCGCAGGCGACGCTCGCCTCGCTGCACAGGGCGCTGAAGCCGGGCGGTGAGATCGTGTTGATCGACTTCAAGCGCATCCCCGGCGAGAGCAGCGCGTTCGTGATGGGCCACGTGCGCGCGGGGCAGGAGGTCTTCGAGTCGGAAATCACCGCCGCGGGATTCGAGAAGACTGGCGAGGTGAAGGGCGTGCTGAAGGAAAACTACATCGTGCGCTTCCGCAGGAAGTGACCGTGCGCGCCGCCATTTCTAATTTCATTTTAACGCGCGGTTCAGCGCCGCTTCACAATGAGGTTTTAGAGTGAGGTCATGAAAACCCCCGGAATGATCCAGGCGGCCGTGGCAGCTCTCGCCATCGGCCTCGCCACACCCACCGCGTCGCTCGCCGGCAACGGCCAGTGGACGCTCCTCGGCTGGAACAACCTCGGCATGCACTGCATGGACGACGACTACTCGATCTTCACGATCCTGCCGCCGTTCAACACCGTGGACGCCCAGCTCATCAATGCGCAGGGCAAGCTCGTCACGTCGTCCGCCGGCATCTCGCTCACCTACGAAGCCGTCGCGGACCTCGACGGCTCCATCAACCGCACCGCCACCGGCAAGACGAACTTCTGGGATTACCTCCCGGCCGCCTACGGCGCGACGCTGCCAATGAATGCCGGCCTCGCCGGCAACGCGATGCCCGGCAGCACGAACACGCCGCAGCCGCTCACGTGGAGCTCCGCGTTCAACTGGTTCGAGGGCGCGGGCATTCCCATCACGCCCACCGACGACGCGGGCCGCGCGAACTCTTATCCCATGATGCGCCTCGTCGCGAAGAACACCGCGGGCACCGTCCTCGCGAAGACGGACATCGTCCTTCCCGTCTCCGGCGAGATGGACTGCCGCGCGTGCCACGCCTCGACGTCCGGCCCCGCAGCGAAGCCGGCGGGCGGCTGGGTGAATGACCCGGTCGCCGGGCGCGATTACCGCCTGAACATCCTGCGCCTCCACGACGAGAAGCACATGGCCGACCCCGTCTATCAGGCCGCGCTCTCGCTCGTCGGCTTCAGGTCCGACGGCCTTTTCAACACCGTCACTGTCGGCAACACGCCCATCCTCTGCGCGAAATGCCACGCCTCCGAGGCCCTCGGCACCGCCGGTGCGCCGGGCGTGAATCCACTCACGCGTTCCATGCATGCAAAGCACGCGACGGTCACAAATCCCACGAACGGCCTCGTGATGGACAGCATCGTGAACCGCAGCGCCTGCTACCAGTGCCATCCCGGTTCCGCCACGCGCTGCCTGCGCGGCGCGATGGGCTCCGCCGTCGCGTCGGACGGCACCATGTCCATGCAGTGCCAGAGCTGCCACGGCACCATGAGCCAGGTCGGCGCCGCCACGCGCACCGGCTGGCTCGACGAGCCCGGCTGCGGCAACTGCCACACCGGCACCGCCACGCAGAACAACGGCCTCATCCGCTACACGAGCGCCTACGACCTCTCCGGCAATCTCCGCCAGCCCGTGAACACCACGTTCGCCACGAACCCCGACACGCCCGCCCCCGGCAAGTCGCTCTACCGCTTTTCCAAGGGCCACGGCGGACTCCAGTGCTCCGCCTGCCACGGCTCCACGCACGCCGAATTCCCCTCGTCGCACCGCAATGACAACGTGCAGAGCGTGCAGCTCCAGGGCCACGTCGGCGTCGTCGCCGAATGCACCGCCTGCCATGCCTCGATGCCCGCCGCCACGCGCGCGAACGCCTCCGCCGGGCCGCACGGCATGCATCCCCTCGGCAGCAGTTGGGCGCAGAACCATCCCGACATCGCCGAGTCCGTCGGCGTCGCGCAGTGCCGCTCGTGCCACGGCGCCGATGGCCGCGGCACCGTCCTCTCCCGCGCGTTCGGCAACCGCACCGTCAGCACGTCGAAGTTCGGCGCGAAGGCCTTCTGGCGCGGCCAGGAAGTGGGCTGTTACGAATGCCACAACGGCTCCGGCAGTTCGAACACCACCACGCGCGTCCGCCCCACCGTCACAAACGCCGCGCTCAGCGTCCCGGCCAGCGGCAGCGCCCCGGTCACCCTCGGCGCCAGCGGCACCGGCTCCACCGTGCGCATCGTCCGCCAGCCCGCGCACGGCACCGTCGCGCTCGCGGGAAATGTCGCCACCTACTTCGCGGAGAGCGGCTACACCGGCCCGGACAACTTCGCCTACGCCGCCAGCGACAGCGGCGGCTACGTGGACTCCGCCGCCACCGGCCTCATCTCCGTCACCGTCGGCAGCCCGCCCTCCACCCTCGCCAGCTCCGGCGACGGCATCCCGGACGTCGTCAAATACGCCCTCGGCCTCTCCAGCGGCACCCCGTCCGTCAGCGGCGTCAATTCCCCGGCCCTCACCACCGTCGGCGGCACGCGCTACCTCTCCCTCAGCGTCGGCCGCTTCCTCCCGCCGTCGGATGCCACCCTCACCATCGAAGTCTCCGGCGACCTCCAGACGTGGACGCCGGCGACCGTCACCACAGACACCCCGTCCCTCCTCGAAGCCCGCGACCCCGTCCCCTACGACGGCGCCGCGAAGAGATTCATCCGCGTGAAAGTGACCCGCCCCTAGGTGCGAGGCGCGGGCTGTGGTGGACGGGGCACGACCACGTAGCCGATGTCGCTCAGGAACGCGGGGTCGAGCTGCGTGAGCGGCTTCCGCGTGCGGGCTGTGGCGGTGAATCCGGCATGACCGGCAACGATTTTGCAGGGGCGCGCAGTGGTCGCCCTCGGGCGATGAAAGGGAGCGAAGCGCATCGCACTCCCATGCGGCTGTTACGGGGGAAAAGTGATGCCGCGCAAAGTTTTCTGCACCGTCGCGTAAGAACCCCCTCTCCCGCCGCAATACCGGGCAACTGCGGCACCCGCCGCGGAGCCGCTCCGAGAGGGGCGGCGAAAAACCAGACACCAAACCTCAAGACCAAATCCAGACCATGAAAAGCAACATCACCAACATCCTCCAGAAGCCCCTCGCCCTCGTCGCCGCGCTCGCGGCGCTGATGCTCTGCTCCTGCGCCGACCTTGCGAACTCGAGTGCCAGGGTGGCGAGACATCAGGCGACTCAGAATGAGCGTCGGCTGGACGTGCAGAGGGCCGAGGCCGCTCTAAACGACGCAAAGGCAGAGTATGAGGCGGAAGTTCGCCGTGGCATCCACACGGGCCCCGCCCGCGAGAGGTATAATCTTGCCCACGCCAGACACCAGGCGGCGCTCGAAAGCCTGGCAAATGTGGATGCCTTGCTGGGGAGGGCGCGGCGGGCCCACGATCGTGACATGGATTTTGCCCGCGACGTCGTGACCGGCATCTGGAATGCGGGCAGGCATTCGGACTTGGCCATCCACGGCACTGGGGCGCAAGCGGCCGCGCAGTCGGCTGCGCACTCGGCTGCAGGTGCCGCTGCCGCGTCTGCCGCTTCCAATGCCGCCTCCGCCGCACATTCCTCGGTGTGCGCGCCGATGCGGTAGCAGGCTCCGATTCTGGCAGAGGTTCCGAGTCTCCGGGTCGCCCAGCGATCCGGGGACTCGCGCCTTTTCCGGCACCCTACTTCTTCCCCGCCGCCTGCTTCGCGTCGTAGGCAGCCCAGAATTCCGCGGGGCTCTGGCGCAGGCTCCTGTCGGCGGTCTCGATGATCTTGATGCCCGGATGCCCGCGGAGCACGGAGAGCTGCCTGAAGTTGTTGGCAGTGTTGACAAACAAAATCTGGAGCTTGGCCAGACCAAGCAGCGGCGTGAGGTCGGCATCCGGCCGGACGGCACTGATGTCCAGGATTTCGATGGGGCAGTCCATGATCGGGGAAAAATCGCGCACGGGCGAGCCGTTGAATTTGAGTTCCTTGAGCGGCTTGCCGCGCAGGACTGAGAGGTCGGTCACGGGAGCGTTGCCTATGTGGAGCCTCTGGATGGGCGCGTCGCGGAGGAAGGCGAGGTCGGTGAACTTTCCGTCGGCGACGATGCATTCCTCCAAAGGCGCTCCGGTAAGCGGGGAAAGATCGGTGAGGTTGCCTCCGCGAATGGCCGTGAAGCTGCGCAGGGGCGCGCCGCGCAGCGGGCTCAGATCGGTGACATTGCTGCTCCCGACGCTGGCCTCGATGAGCGGCATGCCGGCCAGCGGCGAAAGATCGCTGATGGGAGTGCCCTTGATGTTGACGGAGATGAGCGGCATCCCGCGCAGAGGCTCCAGACTGGAGACGTTGGTCCCCACGATATTCAGCCTGTCGAACGGCAGACCGCGCAGCGGCTCGATGTCGCTGATGGGGAATCCCTCCAAGTTCACGTTGATGCCGCCGTTCACGATGCTGGTGGCTTTTTTGGCGCTGTCGCCGAGCCACTGCTTCAGGCGGGCCTCGACGATGGCGAGCCGTTCCTTGGCCGACATGCCCAGCACGCGCGAGAGCGCGGCGAGCGGGCCTTCCGCGCCGACCTTCTGGAGGTGGCGGATGAGCAGTTGCGCGTCGCCCTGTTCCCGCGCGGTGCCGAACCGCGCGACCACCGGCAGGATGCCCGCGCGCTGGCGGTCCGCGGGATCGCGCTGCTGCGCGGTGCGCAGGGCGTCGGCGGCCTCCTCCCACCGCTGCTGGCCGAGCAGCACCCACGCGCGCTGCCAGTAGGCGGGCGTGAGCGCCGGGTCGAGCTGGAGCGCGGCGTCCACTTTCTCCAGCGCGGAGCCGAAGCGCTGCTCGCCGGCCTCGCTCTCGGCGAGCGCGAGGAGGGAGGGCGCGCTCCGCTTCAGGTCGGACAGCGCGGCGTTGGCGCGCACGGCTTCACGTTCCGCGCGCTTCCCCTCGATGAGCGCCTTCGTTCCCAGCGTCGCGCCGACGAGCAGCACCGCCGCGACGCCGAGGGACGCGGCCTTGTGGCGCTTCACGAAAAGCGTGAAGAGCTTCCACGCGCCCGCATTCTCCGCGCCAGTGGCAAAGCCGCCCTGGTAGGCCTCCACGTCCGCGCTCAGCGCGGCGACATCCTGGTAGCGCTCCTCGCGCTTCACGCGCAGCGCCTTCATCACCACCGCCGCCAGCGAAGGCGGGATGACCAAGGAGTGGGGGCGCCCTCGCCCCCCGGTGCTCTGAGCGGGGGCCGATGGCGGCCCCGTTCCTTGGGAATTCAGCGGCGTGATCGTCCCGCTGCTCACCTTGCGCAGCACTTCCTCCACCGTCCCGCCCTCCACCGGCGGGCGCAGCGTGAGGATCGCGTAGAGGATTCCGCCGAGGGAGTAGATGTCGCTGCGCGCGTCCATCTCCGCGATGCGCCCCTGCGCCTGCTCGGGGCTCATGTATTGCGGCGTGCCCATCACCGTGCCGTCGAGCGTCATCCCCGAATCCTTGCCCGCCTTCTGCGCGAGGAACCGCCGCAGCGCATCGCGCCCGCCGCTGCCGGGGCTTGTTGCAGGCAGGGTTTCGGCGGAGTCTGCGGCGGGAAGCGCGGAACTCGGAGCGCGGAATGCAGAGTGGTCGGAGCCGGGTGCGCCACCGCCATTCGTCATCCGGCCTTCGTCATGCGTCATTCGCTTGGCCAATCCCCAGTCCATCACCAGCACCTCGCCGAACTCGCCGACCATCACATTCTCCGGCTTCAGGTCGCGGTGGATGATCCCGCGCGAGTGCGCGAAGGCCAGCGCGTCGCACACTTTGCGGAACACGGTGAGCAGACGGTCCAGCGTGTAGTGGGCCGCGGTCTCGGCGTGGCCGTTGGTCAGGGCGTTGAGGATCGCCTGCAGCGTGCGCCCGTGCACGAGCTTCATCGTGTAGAAGAGATGTCCCTCCGCATCCCGGCCGAGGTCGTGGATGGGCACGATGTTCGGATGCTCCAGCGTGGCGAGCACCGCCGCCTCGTTGATGAAGCGCTGCCGCTGCTCCGCGTCGCCCTTCATCTCCGAGAGCATCACCTTCACCGCCACCGTGCGCCCCAGCCTGCGATCCTGCGCCTCGAGGATGCTGCCCATCCCCCCGCGCGCGATCTCGCCGCGGAACTCGTAGGGCACCGCCGCATCCGGGTCCGCGACGCCGCCCGCCGCGGCCCGCGCCTGCGCGCCCTCCGCGCGCGCGGGCGAGATCACCGTGCCCGCATCGCACGGGCTGCCGGAGGCTGCGGAAGGTTCGGGGTTCATGGCGCGCGCGGCTTTCATGCCGCCGTCGCCGTGTGAACGCAATGCCGCGAAAAAAGTTTCCGCCGTCGCGTAAGAACCACGCACCCCGCCGCAATACCGGACAACTGCGGCACCCGCCGCGGCACCGCTCCGAAGGGGGCGGACAACACAACCAAGACACGAAAACTCAAAACCAAGTCAGCACCATGAAAACACACACCATCACAAAACCCGAATCCTCACCCAAGCAGCCAGGCGAAGCAGCAGGGAAGTCATCCTTCTGCAAGCGCCTCGGGCTCTGCCTCGCAGCGGTCGCCTGCCTGTCCCTCGCACCCGCGGCTGCGGCTGCGGCGAAAGCAATGCCGGCAAGGTTGCACGCCGATCCCACTTTCACCCAAGTGGGGCCAAACCAGTATCACGTCAGCGGGCCGGTTTGGCTGATTGGGGCGACACCGAACTCCACTTATATCGTCGTGCTGAGACACCCGACCACCGGTCGGCCCGCCTCCCAGAGGGTCATTCGCGCCGACGCCCAAGGACGGGCATTGATCGGCAACCTGACTGAAACCGCGGCGGCTGGATCGCATATCACTCTGGGGCTGTATTTCTATGATCGCTCCGGCCGAGCTTTGTGTGCTGGAACGCCCGTCATCCGGTTTCCCGCTTCCTCCCATCAACCCCCGCCGGTCACCCCGCCTCCTCCGAGCCGCCCTGTCGTCACGCCTCCGACAACGCCGCCCGCAGTGAGTTATGCCAATCTGAGCGGAAAGTGGACTGGGGCAGACAACAACCTGCCTGTCATCGTCCAGCAATCTGGCGGCCGTATCGCTGGGACCAATGGCGACGGTTCTACCTGGACAGGGCAGTTTACTGGGCCGGACACGTTCACCATCGAATATACGACTGGCGGTAACCGTGGCGGGAGGTATGACGGACGCCTGTTTGAAAACGGACGGAAGATCACATGGAATAACGGTCAGTATATTTGGGTGCGATGATACCCCCAAAGGGGCGAAAGTGCAGATACCGGCACTCCAGACACGGTGCCGGTATCTGCATCCGGGCAGGAATGCACATGCTCGCCCGAATCGCGGCGTCGCAGGCGCAGCCAAAACAGACAAGACAAGGACTGCCGCCTTGTGCTCTCCACGAGCGATTGGAATCATCAACCACAATCGCCACATACCCTCATGGACCTCGCCACGCGACTCAGCCTCCTCCAGCGCCTCAAGGACGCGCCGGGCAACGCGGACTGGCGGGACTTTTACACGAAATACAGCGCCGTGATCCTGAGCTTCGCGCGCAGGCAGGGGGCGGACGACCACACCGCGGAGGACGTGCTGCAGGAGGCGATGATGGTGGTGATGCGCAAGCTGCCCACGTTCGACTACGACGCGCAGCATGGGCGCTTCCGCAACTGGCTGCTCACCATCGTGACCCACAAGGTGCGCGAGGCCAGGCGCCGCGCGCATGTGGACCGGATGCTCTCGATGGACGCGCCGGACGGCGGGGACGGGGAGGCGTGGGAGGAGAAGTTTGCCGCCGAGAATCCCGACGCGGGCGCGGGCGTCGAGGACGCGTGGCGGCAGAGCATGATCGAGGAGGCGCTGCAGCGCGTGCTCGGCGACCCGCGCACGAAGCCGGAGACCGTGGAGATTTTCCGCGCCATCGCGCTGGAGGGCCGGCCCGTAGCGGAGGTTGCCGCGCAGTTCGGGCTGAAGGAGAACGCCGTCTATCAAATCAAGAACCGCATGATGACCCGCCTCGCGGAAATTGTCGCCGCGATGGAGAGCGGACGCGCCGCGCCGCAGCACGGAGGGGAATGAACGCAGCCTTTCACGCACCATGAACCCGGCACCCGATCCGATTCTTCCCACCGACTCCGAACTGGCGGACGCCGGAAGGACGCTGACCATTCAGCGCCCCAGCGCCGCCGGCGTGCGCGAGCGGCTCATGGCCGCATCCACGCTGCTCGGCTCGCTCGAGCGCCAGCCTGCGGAGGCGTCGCTCGTCTTCGCGCGCGGCGCGGAGGCGAAGGTGGAGGCCGTGCCCGTCGGCAGCGGCATCACCGTCGGGCGCGGGGCCGACTGCACGCTCTGCATCGCCGAATGCGCGGACCTCAGCCGGCGGCATTTCACCGTGCGCCCGCAATCCGGCGCATGGCTGCTGGAGGATATCGGCTCGCGCAACGGCACCACCGTGGATGGCCGCGATGGCCGCATCACGCGCCGCCTGCTGCGCGACGGCGACTTCATCTTCGCCGGCCCGCTCATGTTTCTCTTCGTGAATCCAGCGGGCTAAGCGGCGTGCGGCCGCTCCAGCCTCCGGCGCCGCAGCGAAAGGAACATGGCTGCCGCGAGCGCGAGTGTCGCCGCGGACGGCTCGGGCACGACCACGTAGCCGATGTCGCTGAGGAATGCGAGGTCGAGCAGCGTCAGCGACTTGCGCGTGCCCACGGTCAGCGAGGGGTCCATCACCGCCTCCTGCGCCGCTCCGTCGCTCAGCCGCACGCTCATCGTGCCCGTGGCGACGTGCGAATCGTCGCCGGACACCATGCCGGCCCCGGTGCCGGTGAGCTTGATCACCTCGGAATCCGCCGCCGTCCCATTCCACGTCGTCCCCGTGTGATGGGCGTCCCACGAGTCCGATGAGCCGAAGCCGATGCTGTGCAGGATTTCATGCAGGGCCACGGAATAGAGGTCGTTCTTGCCGGGGGCCACGGCCGTGGTGTGGTCGTAGTGCCAGTAGGCATCGAGCGCCGGCGCGGTGTCGGTGCTGCCGTCGTTGTCCGAGTCGGAATCCAGCGAAAGGCTCCCGAGCATCGCTCCGTAGCGCAGGTTGTAGTTGGCAGTGGTGCTGCCCTGGGTCACCGAGCCCGACAGCGTCCCGATCACCGGCCCGCCGCCGCGCAGCATGGCATTGTTCGATGCGGTCTCCGCGGCTGCGACCGCCCCCGTCAACTGGCTCTCGAGCGTGCTGCTGCTCCGCGTGATTCCGGCGCCGGACGGCCCGCCGAAGCCCAGCGTCGAGCCGGACAGCGGCCGCCACCCCGCATAGACGGTGATCGCATTCAGCGAGTAGCTGAACGAGTTCTGCGTGAAGGTGGTGCCGGTCGCGGGGTTGCTGACGTTGAGCCTCCAGTCGAACTGCACGGTCGAAATGCCATTGGTGCCCACATAGACGTCCGTCGTCACCGCGCCGAGCGCCCCCGTGATCGCATTCCCGATGTCCGCGGCCGCCGCCTCCACCGCCGACCGCGCCGTCGAGTTCGAGGCAAACAGCCCGCTCGAATCGAGGCTGTAGTCCACCGAGATGATCGCCGCATGCGCCGGCCATGCCACCACCGCGAGGAGCACGCCGAGGGCAGCAGGCCGTTTCATGCGCGGGAATGTGTGGACGATTTTCCGGAAAAGCACGCGCGGATTGGAGCAGCCGCCATTCCAGACGGACCGCTCCGACGTGGCAGGGAGGGAGTTCCGGGAGCACCACGAACAGCGCCCCGCGTCCTTCGCCACTCCATCAGATACCTCCGCGAAGTCGTGGGGCTGGGGCCGAACTCGTGGCGGCATCCGCGTGTGCCCGGCGCAGGCGCTCACACCGCCGCAGAGGCCCCGGGGATCCCAAAATCGACTGGGGCCCGCGTGCTGACGGACAACAGCCGGTCGCTTGGTTCACTTGGACTTGGCGTAGTCGATCATTCCCTGGAAATCGACGACGACAGCAGGTTCGTCACCGACGGTCCAAGCATCGTGGCCGGATGGAAGCAGGGAAACGTCGCCTGGTTTGCAGTCGAACTCCTTCCCGTCGTCCATGCGGATGCGTAGAATGCCCGAAACGTGATACTGAAAGTGCGGGGCCTCACAGCTCTTCGTCTTGGCGATGGGCTGCACTGAATCCGCCCATCTCCACCCGGGCTCAAAGACGGCGCGTGCCACAGTCGCGCCGCCGATTGTGATTAGTTCGAGCCTCCCATTGGGAAACTCGCGAACCTCGTCAGGTCTCTCGAAGCTCTTCAGTTCTGCTGTGTCCATAGTTGTTGTCTTGTTGGTTGTTGTTTGTTTCGGCGAAAGCTGAGGCGCGCACCATCGCCTGACCGACTCAAGCTCAGCGACGGCGGAGGCTGGCGCGGCCCGTGCATGGCGGGTGGAAAGGCGGCGGTGGAAGCGCGGGCCGTGACAGCCGGAACCGTTCGTTGCAGCGCATAGGCGACTTCATTCGGTTGGGAGTTTGCTGGTGTCGTTGAAGTTCTGGTGTGCCGCGTCGAGGACGGCACGCCACTGCTCGACAGTCTTAGCGCGGCGAAGGAAGGAGCCGAGGAGAAACGTGGTGCTCTGGGTGGTCTCGGGTAAATCGCGTCGCTGCTGCATCGGAATGTCCGGCGGCATGAGCGTGTCGATGAACTGGAAAGTCGCGAGTGTGAGTTCGCGGTCGTGGAGGCGGTGCTCGGCGTCGTAAGCCGCGGAAACAGCCTCGATGCGAGGACGGATGAAGACTCCCTCGCCGGTCATACCGCAGCCGATGCCGGAGCCGAGAAGTGAGTGCCAGCCACGCCCGAAGCCACCCTTGCGGAAGACGTGTTCGCAGGGATGGCCAAAGATGCGCTCATAGTCCGCTGCTTGGTCTCGGTCTTTGGTGCGGCGCGAGACTGTAATGCCAAATAGCTGCTGCTCGACAACGTGCTTGTCTGCGAGGCACTTGGTGCAGCGAAGGCCGTAGTCATAAGTCGTCCATGCTCCAAATGCGATGCAGACAATGAGAGCGATGAACAACCAAAGGATGAATTTAGAAGGCTTCATTGCTCGGGACGCGCGCGAATTCGCCTAACGATCAAGCTCAGCGACGGCCTTGGGGCTGGCGGTGGAGCGCTCCGTGCGCCCGCGATTTCCCGCGACGCTCGAACGGACGGCGGAGAGGCCGTTCGCTGCAGCGCCCTGGTTAGGCGTTTGCTCTCTATCGGCAATGGTCACCTGCCAAACAAGTCTCGCTGGCAAATCCGGATTGGTCAGTCGGTTCTCAAGCATGGTGTGGAGAATATAGAACTCATCTCCGGTGCGAACACTCCCACGAACCAGCACTGCCCCGCCTCCATCGTAGGGCAACGGCTGCATATCTATGTGCTCAGCGCCATTCTTGCGCAAAAAGGGAACTGTATCTGCGATGTAGGTCTTGATGGCTTGAAACCTCGATGTGCGATCGCTCGCCGATTGCGAGCAACGTAGGCCAAGATACCATCCTGCGCTCAGCCCCAAGAATAAACTCAGTCCAACAACGCTTAGAATCTTCATGGGCTGCATAACGCCTAACTACTTATTATACGACACGCCCTTTCGCCGTGTCGTGTAGCTGGGAGGGTTGGAGGGCGGGTTCTTCCCTGTTGGGGGGGGCGGAGATGCAGGAGGGCCGCTTGCATGGTTGTCGTGTAGCGGGAAGGCGTTTTCTGTCCAGAATCTTCTTTCCGGTGCTCGAAATATATCCCTGTCGTGTAGCGGGGCTGCCAGCTACACGACAGGGAAACGATGAAAGCCCCCGAAGTCCTCCAGGTTCTCTCTGACAAATGCCGCCGCATGCACCTCAGCTATGCGACTGAGAAATCCTACGGGCTGTGGGCCCAGTCGTATAGCGGGGCGGTGGCGAAGATGCCGGGGACCTGGACCAGCGGGAGGAAGGCCGAGGCGTTCCTGACCGGGCTGGCAAAGCGCGGCGTGGCGGCGGCGACACAGAACCAGGCATTGAATGCTATCGCCTTTGATTCGCTCGCGCCGCTCGCTCACCCTGCGGGCTAGCTAGCTGCGCCAGCTAGTCTGTCTCGCGCCGCCTTCGGCGCTCGGCTCTCTACAAGGAAGTGCCCGGCACGCCGCTCGGCGCGGTGAGTGCGCTGCGGGTGGGCTTGCCGCTGGAGTTTCGGGTCGTGGCTCCAATTGAATTTCACTGCGAAGGGCACTAAGAACACGAAGGCGGACCATGGAGGACGAGGCGGCATTGGTTCCCCGGGGGAGCCATCTTCGGGCCCTTCGTGCCCTTGGCAGTTCAAACCATGCCTGTCCGGTTGGTTGACAAGGCGGGAGGCGGGAAGGTGGAGCGTGACCTCCGGGCACGCTTCTGCCGGGCGAAGCGTCTGGAAACGCGCCCGGAGGTCGCGTTCCACCCCGGTTTGGCAGGCAGCCGGATAGGCATGGAATGAACGGCGGAAAGCCGCGGCGCATTGGTTCCCCCCGGAAGCGGAGGGTTGCGATCCTCGCCCTTGTCGGCGGTTCACCGACGGCCCACGCGCTCACGCGGCAGGCGGCCGATTTACAGCGCCTTCTCAAGGAGGAGCCGAGACGCATCATCCCCACGGCGCGCGTGGCGCGGTTCCTCGGCATCAGCGTGCGCCTGCTGTGGCGGTGGATCGAGTCCGGGGCGCTCCGGCCTTCACTTTCTTGGTTTTCCCGGGGAGCTGGTGGGGGGCTCGGGGTTGGCGCCGAAATCGGAGCCGAAGCGGGCGCTGCGACGTTAAGAGCACCCAGACAATGAGATGCGATGGTCGGCGTCCTTCCGCGACTGAGGAAAAAGCTAGGTGGACCTAGAAAATTCCTCACTCGACCTAGGAAAATCCAAGGTCGAGCTATGAAAAACCTAGGTGGACCTTGGAAAATCCTCAGTCGAGTGAGGCAAAAGCTCACTCGACTGAGGAAAAAGCTAGGTCGGCCTAGGAATTTCCTCAGCCGACTTTGGAAAATCATCACTCGACTGAGGGTTTGTCTAGGTCGAGTGAGGAAAATGGAGGGTGGGTTCAAGAGGGGGCATGTCCGTTCCGCCGCGGTCGCAGGAGGAGCCGGGGCGCCCCTTTGGAGCATGGGGCGAGGGCGTCCCGGCTCCTTGAAATCCTTAATCCAAGATTCCCCGCCATGCCCTTTGGTCCGAACCTTCCCCCCACCGAACACCCTTGCAGATGCGAACCGAATGCGCGGCGAACTCAACGCGCTGCATGATGGGATCCTGAATATTCCGCAGGGTCCGCCCTTGCAGGAGTGGTGGATGGCGTGGCGCCGCTGCCGTCGGGCGCTGCGGCGCCAGCGGTGGCGGGCGGGGTTGCGCGCATTGCGCACAAAGAAGTTTCGCCGGGGCGGGATTGAGGCAGTGTGCCTCCGATGAAACGCTCCTGCCTGCTCGCTGCCGTGATGCTGCTTCCGTTTGCGGGGGGGAGGATGGGTGCGGGGGAGTCCGGCACGGGAGGGAAGCGCGCGGGGGAGAGTTTCGCGGGGCGGGGGGTGCTGGCGCGCGATGGTTCACGCGAGACGCGTGAACCCACGGGCGGGTCGCCTGTGCTCCCCGATGCAGGGGCAGGGGCGGTGTCGGGTGTGGAAAAGTCGCCGGTGCCGAAAGCCGGGGAGGGGAAGCCTTCCAAGAATGAGCCGGGGGTGCCGAAGCCGGATGCGGGGAAACTTTCCGCGGAGAAGCCTCCGGCTGCGGCGGAGAAGCCTGATGCGGAGAAACCGGCGGCGGAGAAGCCGGCGAAGCGGAGGAAGAACGAGCGGAGCGTGGCGGACATCGCGGCGACGGTGAAGCCGTCGATCGTGAAGGTGATCCAGGAGGGGCGGCAGGGGATGGACGGGCTGGGGAGCGGCTTTGTGCTGAGCGACGATGGGCTCATCGCGACGAACCGCCATGTGATCGGCGAGGCGCGGCGCATCACGGTGGAGATGAGTGACGGGACGAAGGAGGAGGTGACGGAGGTGTTTGCCACGGATGCGAAGATGGACCTGGCGATTTTGCGGATCGGGAAGAAGGGGCTGAAGCCGCTGGCGCTGGGGGATTCGGCAGGGCTGCGTCAGGGCGAGCCGATCGTGGCGATGGGGAATCCGGTGGGGCTGGCGTTCAGCGTGGTGGAGGGCGTGATTTCCGAGCCGAAGCGGGACATCGACGGCGTGGAGATGATCCAGGTGGCGGTGCCGATCGAGCACGGGAACAGCGGCGGCCCGCTGCTGGACCGTCAGGGCCGCGTGCTCGGGCTGCTCACGATGAAGTCGGCGCTGACGAACAACGTGGGCTTTGCCATGCCGGTGAATGCGCTGAAGACGCTGCTGGAAAAGCCAAACCCGGTGCCGATGAGCCGCTGGCTGACGATCGGGGTGCTGAATCCGCGCGTGTGGAAGCCGCTGATGGGCGCGCAGTGGTCGCAGCGCGCGGGCGTGCTGCAGGTGGAGCAGCCGGGCGATGGGTTCGGCGGGCGGGCGGTGTGCCTGTGGATGGCGGAGAAGCCGCCGCAGGAGTTTGAGATGGAGGTGACGGTGCGGCTGGACGACGAGGCGGGTGCGGCGGGCCTGGCGTTCTGCTGGGATGGCGAGCGGCACTACGGCTTCTACCCCACGGGCGGAAAGCTGCGGCTGACGCGGTTCGACGGGCCGGATGTGTATTCGTGGAAAATCCTCGGCGACGTCGCGAGCGACGCCTACCGCGCGGGCGACTGGAACACGCTGCGGGTGCGCGTGGGGAAGGAGCGCATCCAGTGCTCCGTGAACGGGCGCGAGGTGTTCGACTTTGAGGACGGGGAGTTCCGCGGCGGGCGCGCGGGCGTGTGCAAGTTCCGGACGACGAAGGCGGGCTACAAGGGCTTCCGCTTTGCGAAGGAACTCGCGGAGAAACCGGTGGACGCGAAGCTCGTGGAGAGCCTGCGGAAGTCGATGGACAGCTTTGTGGAGGGCCGGATGGGGAAGGACTGCACGGTGGATTCGCTGCTGAAAAATCCGGACGCCGCGCGCCGCTTGCTCGCCGAGCGGCGCAAGGCCGCGGAGCAGAGTGCGGCGTCGCTCCGCGAGCTGGAGCGCGACCTGCACCGCAGCGCCGTGGCGCGCGAGCTGGCGCAGCATCTTTCCAAACCGGATGAGAAGGCGGACCTGCTCCGCTGCGCGCTGCTCATCTCGCGGCACGACAATCCGGACCTCGATGTGGAGAGCTACGCGCGGAGCTTTTCGCAGATGGTGGACGACCTGAAGGGCGACGCGGAGATCGCGAAGGGCACGGGTGCGGCGGTGAAGCGCATCGCGGCGTATCTTTTCGAGCAGGGCGGCTTCCACGGGAGCCGGCATGATTTCGACAGCCGCTCGAACAGCTACATCAACGAGGTGCTCGACGACCGCGAGGGGCTGCCAATCACGCTGTCGGTGATTTTCATCGAGCTGGCGTCGCGGCTCGGCGTGAAGAATGTCGCGGGCATCCCGCTGCCGACGCGCTTTATGGTCGGCTACCGCGAGAAGGCGGAGGGGGAGTTCCGGCTGCTGGATGTGTTCGACGGCGGCAAGCCGCTGACGATGGAGGAGGGGAAGGCGATGGTCTCCGGCGGCGCGCCGGTGCCCGAGGAAAGCACGCGGCCGGCGACGAAGAAGGAGATCGTCGTGCGCATGATCCGCAACCTGCTCGGCCGCGCGGTGGCGTCGGACAAGGCGGCGAAGGACGCGCCGCCGTATTTCAACCTGCTGCTCGCCGTGGAGCCGGATGCCTTCCGCGAGCGGCTCACGCGCGCCCGGATGCGCGAGGTGAGCGGCGACCGCGCCGGCGCAGCAGAGGACATCGGCTGGCTGATCGAGCACCCGCCGAAGGAATTCGACGAGGAGCAGCGCGACGCGTTGGCGGAGTGGCTGGGGCGGCTGAAGCGGTGAGGGTGTAGCCGCCGAGAGAACGAGGTGGGCTGACCCTCCAACGGCACCTTTGTGCGGAGCGCACGGAATCAAAGTGCCCGCTTCCTTCCGTCGGCGGCGACGCCTTTTCAACGCCATTGACTTCGGAGTTTTGAAGCGGAATCTCCCGCAGCGTCAAAACGAACCCCAATGAACCGAGCCATTGTCTCCCTCTTTTCCCTCCTCGTGCTCGCGTTGCCGTGCGTTGCTGCCGACAATGCTCTCCGTGACGGCGACTTCTTCGAGATGAAACTCAGCGGTCCGCCCGAGGAGTTGACCCGCGAGTTCAACGTCACGCTCACTGTGGATCAGGGTGCGGTGACTGTTCCGCTCATCGGCCGCGTCCCGGTGAAGGGCCTGACGAGTTCCGAGCTTGCGTCTGAAATCGAGGGTCGTCTCAAGCGCGCGAAAATTTTCAGCGCGGCAAATGTGAGCATCACCGGCACGCCGCAGCGTTTCTTCTTCATCGGCGGCTCCGTGCGCGTCCCCGGCAAGCAGTCTTGGACTTCCGATTTCACGCTGACCGCGGCCATCAATGCCGCGGGTGGCCCGGGGGAGTTTGCGAGCGACAAGATCAAACTCGTTCGGAACGGCAAGGTGCAGACCTTTAGCCGCAAAGCGATCAGCAAGAACCCATCGCTCGACCCGAAGATTCAGCCCGGCGACAACATCGAGTTGGACGGCCAGTAGTCGGCGGGGACGGATGCGCAGCTCTGGAGAGCTGCGCTACGCGGGTTAATTCGCCGAGGCGTCGGGGGCGTTCGAGCGCATCGCGGAGCGCGGGCGGAACTTCAGCGTGGCTGCGTGCGCGAGCGCGTGGGTGGTGTGGTCGTCGAGGCCGGCGGTCTTGGGGAAGGGCTTGCCGCCGAGTTCGGTGAACACTTTCTCCACCTGCGGATCGAGGAAGTCGCCGACGTAGCGCGAAATGCGCTCGCGGGAACGCAGCTCGCGGCGGATTCCACCGACGGCATCCTTGGCCTCCTCCGGGGTCTTGCCGGCGAGCTTCTTCACCTGCTCGGTGAGCGCGACGAAGTAGGCCTGCTGGTCGTCGAGCACCTCGGGGCCGCCGATGGGGCCGTGGCCGGGGCAGACGGTTTTTGCGCCGAGCTTCTTCACCGCTTCGAGGGTCTGAATCCACTGCGCGATGTTGCCGTCGGCGGCGTAGTTGTAGGGGCCGTTCACGCAGGCGTCGCCGGTGAAGAGGATTCTCTCATTCGGGAGCCAGGCCCAGCCGTCGCCGTGCGTGTGCGCTACGCCGAAGTGCAGCAGCTCCACGCGGTGCCTGCCGTCGTCGAAGATGAGCTCGCTTTTGTAGAGCAGCGTCGGCGGCTTGAGCTTGCTCGCGGCGACGTCGGGGCGCTTCTTCGCGGCGTCCTCCCAGCGGCCGGGTTTGTCGCCGAAGGTGCCGGTCTCGTATTTCTTCATCTCGTCGATCACGCCGGCGTGCGCGACGGGAGTGGCGCCGTTTTCCACCCACACTTGGTTGCCGTAGGCGTGGTCGCCGTGGTGGTGCGTGTCGAAGGCGAAGCGGATGGGCTTGTCGGTGACGGCCTTGATCTTCGGGATGATTTCCTTCGCGCCGGAGGGGAAGTTGCCGTCGATGACGAGCACGTAGTCCTCGAAGATAATCCAGCCGTTGTTGCAGTGGCCGCTCTTCTTCAGGTCGCCCTCGTGGAAGTAAACGTCGGGCGCGACTTTCGTGACTTCATTCACGCCCGCGGAGCCGGGGAGCGTGGTGGCGAGGAGGCAGGCGGCGATGGTGGTGGAGAACAGGGGTTTCATGCGGGCCGTGTGGCATTGTCATGCGCGGGATGCAATGAGGAAGGCGTGCGGCGTGGCGCTCCGACCGGTGGTCTGCGCTCTAAGGGGTGGCACGGGCGGCGGTTAGATTCCCCGGAGGCTGCCCCCGCCTTTCACCCCACTATGAATGACAAACTCAAACTGATTCTGGCCGCCTGTCTCGGCACCGGTGGCTTTGCCGCGGGATATTTCGTCGGCGGCGGCAGCAGCGTGACGACGGGTTCATCGCGCGGGGCGCAGGGTCTTTCCGCAGGCGAAGGCAGCGCGTCGGCGCGCGCCGGCCAGTCGTCGGAGGTGGGCGGCGGGGCCGCGGGGAAGTCGGCGCAGTTTGCGACGGTCGCGGGTGCGACGGACAAGGAGGCGCGGTTTTTCAGCGCGTTCCGCGAGCCGGATGATTTGAAGCGGACGCACGATCTCGTGGAGGCGGTCGGCGCGATGTCGATGGAGGAACTGCCGGGGCTGATTTCGCGGATTCGCTCGATGCCGCCGGATGCGCGCGAGCTGCTGATGCCGTATGCGATTTCGCGCTGGGCGCAGGTCGATCCGAAGGCCGCGGGCGATTATCTGGTGACGCTGGTGGACAAGAACGGCCGCGACCGCGCGATGCGCTACGTGATGGCGGCGTTCGTGGATCAGAATGTGGAGGCCGCGAAGTCGTGGGCGACGGCGCTGCCGCCGGGCTATCACCGCTCGAATGCGATCCAGAGCCTCATTTCCGCGGTGGCGAAGCGCGACCCGATGCGCGCGCTGGCGATGCTTCAGGAGATGCCCACGGAGGTGCGCGGCGGCTACACTTACGACACGGTCTTCGGCGCTTGGGCGCAGTCCGACGGGCAGACCGCGGCGAAGAAGGCGCTGGAACTGCCGAGGGGCCAGAACCGGGACATCGCGATCCGCGCCGTGGCCACGCGCTGGGCGCAGAACAACCCTGCGGATGCGTTCGCATGGGCGCGCGACATTTCCGAGAAGTCGCAGCAGTCGCATGCGATGCAGGGCATCCTCACGCAGTGGGCGTCGCTCGACCTGCAGGGCGCGAAGTCCGCGGCGCTTGCGCTTTCGTCCGGCGATGTCCGCAACAACGCGGTGTCCACTTTGATCAGCCAAATCGCCGGGCGGAATCCGGACGAGGCGAAGGCGCTGCTTGCGGAGCTGCCCGAGGGCAGCGCGCGGATCAATGGCACGCGGGCGCTGGTGGATTCGCTCGCAGTCGTGGATCCCAAGGCGGCCGCGGAGCTCGTCGCCGAGCTGCCCGCCGACCGGCGGAAGGGCGACAGCGTGAGCAACGTGGCGATGCGCTACGCGCGCAGCGACACGACGTCGGCACTCACATGGGCGGAGTCGCTGCCGCCGGAGACGCGGAACTCGGCGTTCTCGGGCATCGCCTACACGTGGAGCCAGCAGGACCCGAAGGCGGCTTTTGAATATTACTCGAAGCACGAGCTGATGAGCGCGGACGGGTTCATGGTGAACCAGGCGCTGAGGAACTGGTCGCAGAGCGACTCGACCGAGGCGCTCGCGTGGGCGCGCTCTTTGCCGGACGGCAAGCTGAAGGATCGCGCGCTGACAACCGTGGTCACGGCGATGGCCGACAACGATCCGCGTGAGGCGGCGAAGATGATCTCGTCTCTGCCGGCGAATTCACAGGACGACGCCGCGGGCAGCCTCGCGGCGCGCTGGGCGACGAACGACCCGAATGCCGCGGCGCAATGGGCCGCTGCTCTGCCGGAGGGTGATTCGAGGAGCAAGGCCGCGCGCAACATTGTCGCGACCTGGGCCGATCGCGACGTGGCGAAGACCGCGGCATGGCTGGAGAAGCTGCCCGCGGGGCTCTCGCGCGATGCGGCGGTCTATGAGTTCTCCCGGCAGGTCACGGACAAGGATCCCGCCGGTGCCGCAGCGTGGGCGGGGACAATTTACGACCCCGCGCAGCGCGACACGGCGCTCGAGCGCATCTACCGACACTGGGCGCGGACGGATCAGGCGGGCGCGGCGACGTTCATCGCGAATTCGCCCGCGGTTTCCGATGCGATGAAGCAGAAGATCCTCGCGCCGAAGCCCGCTCCGCAGAAGACGCTGAATTTCTGAGAAATCTTGCTTCGCGTTCCGGCGGCGGCAATCTCCGCGCCGATGGCTGGCTTTTCCGATTTCATCGACCGTCTGCTGCTGAATCCTGATTTGCTGAAGAAGCTCACGCCGTCCGAGCTGCTCGGCTGGGATCTGCCGGGGAAAATCCGCGATGCCGGCGACGAGGTGCTCAGTGGAGGCCGCGAGGTCACGGATGCGCGGCTGTTTGCGCTGGTCCGCGGAGGGCTGCTCTATGCGGTGGATGCCCTCGACGTGGCGCACCGCATCTTTCAGGATGAGCCGAGCGACCTCGGCAGCTACTGGCACGGCATGATGCACCGCCGGGAGGGGGATTTTGACAACGCCCGCTACTGGTTCCGGCGCGCGGGGCGGCTCGCGGTCTTCGAGAGGATGCACCAAGCCGCCGCAAACCTTTCCGCGACGATGGCCCGGCAGGCGAACTGGGATGCCTACCTGCTCACGGGGATGTGCGAGCAGGTGAAATTCGGCGATATCGAGGCGACGGGCGAATGCGTCGAGCTCCAGAGGGTCGAGTTTCAGGAGATGCTCGCCTACTGCTGGGGTCGCAGCGTGAAGGAGTGAAGCCGGTTCATTCCGGGCTTCGGCTGGGCAGTTTTGAGCCGGAATGGGCTGCGACGGCGCACTTTGGTGCAGCGGGCATGACGGAATGGCGCTTTTTTGCTCAAAACGGGCAAAACATCGCCAGCGTCGGCTCCGGGGGCGGTTGATAAAATTGTGAGGAAATCGTTAAGGTGATGAACAAAGCTTGCCGGGATGCGTCTCACCATGCACAACACATGAACCCAACAACCCCATGGCACGGCTGCTGCTAAACAGAGAACTGAACCAGCAACAGACCCAGCCAACCAGCACATGAAAGCAACCCTCAAATCCAGCCGCAGCCACAGCCTGACCCTCGGTGACCTCGTCCTCGCAGTGAGCAGCGTCAGCCGGAACAACAACGAAACCGCCGCGGCAGTCGCCGACCTTCTGGAGAGCGGCCGCGTCCGCCTCACCAACAACGGCCGGATCATCCGCGCCCGCGTGGCCTGACCCGCCTGATTTTTCCCCAACCCAACGACCCATCCCCAAGCCATGAAAAAGTCCCTCAAAGTCGCCCACCGCAGCTACACCCTCGGCGACCTCATCCTCGCCGTGAGCAGCCAGAGCCGCAACAACCGCGAGACCGTCGCTGCAGTGGCGGACCTGCTTGAGACAGGCCGCGTCCGCCTTCAGTCGGGCGGCCGCTCGGTGCGCGCGCGCGTCCTCTGACGGCACGCTGCCCCGCCCGCCACCTCGCGCGGGCTGCTAAAAGTCGAGGTTCACACTTTCCAAGACCCCGCCGCGTCATCGCTGAGGCACGGCGGGGTAAGTGTTTTCTGGGGATAGCGCCCGGCGAAGCGGGCTGGGCTGCGGCAAACTTCGCAGTTGGAACTCCGGCGCGGATTGGCCGATGCTCCCGCCGATGCTCGCGGAACTCTCCAACGTCACCAAATCCTACCGCAATGGCGCAGACGCGGTGCCCGTGCTGAACGGAGTCAGCCTCACCATCGGCGAGGGCGAGACCGTCGCCATCGTCGGCCCAAGCGGCTGCGGGAAAAGCACGCTGCTCAATCTTCTCGGCGCGCTCGACCAGGCCGACTCCGGCGAAATCCGCGTCGCCGGCCGCGATCTCACGAAGCTCAGCCCGGAGGAACTCGCCGAATTCCGAAACACCACCGTCGGCTTCGTCTTCCAGCTCCACCACCTGCTCCCGCAGTGCACCGTGCTGGAAAACGTCCTCGTCCCCTCCATCGTCCGCAAGGGCGCCGACCGCGCCGCGCTCCGCGACCGCGCGAAGAGCCTGCTCGACGCCGTCGGTCTCAGCCACCGGCTCGACCACCGGCCTGGCCAGCTCTCCGGCGGTGAACGCCAGCGCGCCGCCGTCGCCCGCGCGCTCATCAACGCCCCGAAGCTCCTCCTCGCCGACGAGCCCACCGGCGCGCTCGACCGCGCCAGCGCCGAGCGCCTTGCCGAACTCCTCGCCGGAGTCCGCGAGCGGGAGAAAATCACCATCGTCCTAGTCACGCACGCGCCCGACCTCGCGCGCCGCATGGGCCGCGTGCTCGAGCTTCGCGACGGCAAACTTGTGGACGCCGCGAAATGACCACGCGCCGCCTGCTGCTCGACAGCATCCGCCACTACTGGCGCACGCACCTCGGCGTCGTCCTCGGCTCCGCGCTCGCCGCGCTCGTGCTCACCGGCGCGCTCATGGTCGGCGATTCGGTGAAGGCCACGCTCCGCGCGCAGGCCGAGGCGCGCGTGGGGAAAATCGGCGAGGCGCTGCTCTGCGGCGAGCGCTTCGTCCCGTGGCCGCGCGCGGCCGAAAAGCGCCCGCAGGTCGTGGCGCGCACATTCGCCCCGGGGCCGGACGCCGCGGGCGTGCTCATGCTCGTCGGGAGCGCGAATGCCTCCGGCGGCGCGGCGCGCGCGAACAAGGTGCAAATCATCGGCGTGGACGACGCGTTTTGGAAATTGTCGCCCGGCGGCGGCGCCATCGCGCTCGCGCAAAATGAAATCGCGCTGAACGAACGCCTCGCCACACAGCTCGGCGTGAAGGCCGGCGGCGATGTCGTGCTGCGGATGGAAAAGCCGTCCGCGATTTCCAAGGATGCGCCGCTCTCGGGCGATGAGGACGCCGCCATCACGCTCCGCGCGCGCGTAGCGCGCATCGTGGGCGACGCGGATTTCGGACGCTTCTCGCTCGCCAGCGGCCAAGTGCCGCCATTCACCGCATTCGTGCCGCTCGCGGCGTTGCAGGAAAAAGTGGGCGTTGGTGACAAAGTGAACCTCGTGATGCGGCAGAGCACCGTTGCTAATGGTCCTGCAAACGGAGAGGCAGGAATGCTCGCCGAAAGCGAACTCACGGTGAGGGAACTGCCGAATAACGGTGAAATCGAACTCCGGACGCCGCGCATTTTTTTGGAACAAGCAATCATTGATGCCGCGCGCCTCATGGAATCGGAGATACAGGTCGAGGAGAAGGTAGCGCGCGGCAGATCCACAAGGATGTTTGGGCAAGCTCATCCTCCGATCGATTCGCTCACCTACTTCGTCAACGAACTACGTGCTGGCGATGGATCAGACGGGAAAGCTCCTGCGACACCTTATTCCATGGTAACCGCGATTGATGCGTGTGCAGCACTTTGGCTGAGTGACCACCCAAAACGGTTCATTAAGCCGGATCTCGCGGACGGCGAAATCCAGATCACGCGCTGGCTCGCGGACGACCTGCGCGTCGAGCCGGGGGCGAAGGTTACCGTGAAGTATTTTGTGATGGGCGAGCGGCGCCAGCTCGTGGAGAAGGCCCGCACTTTCACCGTCGCCGCGCCGATTCTTGAGATGAGCGAGCCGCAGCTCAACGCGTCGTGGATGCCCGATTTCCCCGGACTCAAGGACGCGGAGAACTGCCGCGACTGGAAGCCGGGCTTCGACTTCGACGCCACGCGCATGCGCGACAAGGATCAGGACTACTGGACGAAACACCGCGGCACGCCGAAGGCATTCGTGACGCTGAAGGCCGGGCAGGAGCGCATGCGCGACAAGGATCAGGACTACTGGACGAAACACCGCGGCACGCCGAAGGCATTCGTGACGCTGAAGGCCGGGCAGGAGATGTGGGCGAACCGCTGGGGCAGCCTCACGAGCATCCGCTATCCCGCCGGGGCGAAGCGCGAGCAGGTCGAGCGCATCGCCGCATTCATTGATCCCGCTGCGCTCGGCTTCCGCACCGTGAACCTCCGCGAGCAGGCGCTCGCCGCGACGAATGCGCCAGTGGATTTCGGCGAGCTGTTTGTCTATTTCAGCTTCTTCCTCATCGCCGCGGCGGCGGTGCTCACGGGACTGCTGTTCACGTTCACCATCGAGCAGCGCGCCGCGGAGGCTGGCTTGTTGCTCGCCACCGGCTGGCCGGTGAAGAAGGTGCGCCGCCTGTTCCTGCGCGAAGGCTTCGTGCTCGCGCTCATCGGCTCGCTCGCCGGCGCATTGCTCGCCGCGCTCTACACTAAGGGCGTGCTGCACGCGCTCGCCGGAGTGTGGGGCGGCGCGACCGGCGGCACGCGCTTCGTCTTCGCACCGTCGGCAGCAACAATGGCCATCGGCGTCGTGAGCGGAGTCTTCGTCGCGCTCATCGCGATGTGGCTCGCGAGCCGGAGGCTTTTTAAGATGGAGGCTGCGGCGTTGCTGAGCGGGTCCTCCGCAGACGGCGCGGCTTCGGCATCATCCAAACCGACGCCGCATCCGGTCGGAACGGCCAAAGCCAAGAGCGGTCGCGTGCTCCCAATTTCCACCATGGTTTGCGTGGTCGCCGCGGTGGCGTTGGCGGTGCTTGCAAAAGGCAATGCCGGCGCATTCTTCGGTGCGGGTGCGCTGCTGCTCATCGCAGGGTGCCTGTCTGCCCTCGCACAGCTCCGCCGCGTCGCCGCCGGCACCGGTGCGGAATCGCTCGCGCAGCTCGGCGCGCGCAACACGTCGCGCCGACGCGGGCGCAGCATGGCGACCATCGCCGTGCTCGCGAGCGGCGTGTTCATGGTCATCGCCGTGGATTCATTCCGAAAGGGCGCGCCTGAAGATTCCGCACGGCGCGATTCCGGAACGGGTGGGTTTGCATTCATCGGCGAGAGCAGCGCGCCCATTTACGAAGACCTCAACTCCGCCAAGGGCCGCGACGCCTACGCTCTCGACGACAAGCTCCTCGCCGGCGTCCACATCGTGCAGCTCCGAGTGCGCGAAGGCGACGACGCGAGCTGCCTCAACCTCAACCGCGCCGTGCAGCCGCGCCTGCTCGGGCTCGACTTCGCCGAGTTCCGCTCGCGCGAGTTCGGCCTCGACTGGCAGAGCGTGAAAGCCAGCGGCGGCATCCCCGGCGTCGTGGACGGAAACACGCTGCAATGGGCGATGCAGAAAAAAATCGGCGATGCGCTCGAATACGATTCCGAGCGCGGTGACAAAGCGCGCGTGGAGTTTGCCGCGACCGTGAGCGGCAGCGTGCTGCAGGGACTCGTCATCATTCCCGAGCGCGACTTCACCGCGAAATTCCCGAACACCGCCGGCTACCGATTCTTCCTCGTGGATTGCCCGCGGGAGAAGATGGACAAGGTGCGCGATCACCTCACGCGGCAGCTCGGTGATCGCGGACTCGAACTCACGCCCGCCGCGAAGCGCCTCGCGGAATTCAACGAGGTCGAGAACACCTACCTCTCGATTTTCCAAGTGCTCGGCGGGCTCGGAATGCTGCTCGGCAGCGCCGGCCTCGGCATCGTCGTCGCGCGGAATGTCTTCGAACGCCGCCGTGAATTCGGCCTGCTTGAGGCCGTCGGCTTCACGCCGCGCACGCTGCGCGCTCTCGTCTTTGCCGAGCACCGCTGGCTCATCATCGGCGCGGTCGGCATCGGCGCGGTGAGCGCGCTCGTCGCGGTGTGGCCGCGCCTCGCCGCGCAGGCGGGAAAATTCCCGTGGCAGGGAATCCTCACGCTGCTCGTGGGCGTGGCGTTGCTCGGTGCGTTCTGGGCATGGGTCGCCACGCGCCTTGCCCTGCGCCGCTCGCAACTCGGCGCGTTGCGGACGGAGTGAGCGCTGAAATTTTGAGTGTTGAATTTTGAATGCTGAATGTGTGGCTGCGGGCAGCAAGCGGTGCTGCTCCAACTCAAAATTCAAAACTCAGCATTCAAAATTGCGGACGCCCCCCGCCACGATATGGTGCGCCCTCATTTCCAGATGAAACGACTGCTCACCGCCGCTGCCTTTTCCATGCTTGCGCTGCTACCCGGGGTTTCCCCGCGTGCGGCTGCGCAGGATCAGAACTCCGCTGCGGCGTGGGTAATCGCCGACACCACCACGGGCGTCGTGCTCGATTCGCAGAATGCGAAGCGCGAACTGCAGATCGGCAGCATCACCAAGATCGCGACCGCGATGGTCGTGCTCGACTGGGCAAAGGCGCACGGCGAGGATCTCGGCCAGTCCGCGACGGTTCCCGACACCGTGTCCGCGCTGAACAGCCCGAACAGCATCGGTCTCCAGCCTGGCGACAGCATCACGCTTCGCGACGCGCTCTACGCGGCGCTGCTCCAGAGTGACAACGAATCCGCTGAGACGCTCGCCGCGCATGTCGGGCGGCGCCTCGGTGCGGGCAAATCCGACCGCGATGCGGTGGTCTATTTCACCGCGCAGATGAATGCGCTCGCTCGCAAGCTCGGCATGCGCAACACGCGCTTCCTGAATCCGCACGGGCTCGATGATCTCGAGAAGAAGCTGCCGTATTCCACCGCGGGCGACGTCGCGCTGCTCACGAATTACGCCCTCTCGCAGACGGGCTTCACGTTTTTCACGTCGCAGAAAGAGCGCCGCGTCTCGTGGAAGACTGCCGCCGGCGGCACACAGGGTTATCAGCTCAAGAACACGAACGAACTGCTCGGCGTGGACGGCATCGACGGCGTGAAGACCGGCACGACCCGGCGGGCTGGTGCCTGCGTCGTGATTTCCGCCGCGAAGCCGCCGGACAGCAGGCAGGTCGGCGAGGAGCACATCATCGTGCCGCGACGGCTCACCATCGTTGTGCTCGGCGCGCCGTCGCGCTTCGCGGTCGCGCGCTCGCTGCTCTCACGCGGCTGGTCGCTGCTCGAGCAATGGGCGCGAGCCGGCCGGCCGACGAAAGGCTGGAGGCCGGCTTCATTTTGATGACCATGCCTGCGAAGACCATCGGCGTTCTCACCAGTGGCGGCGACTGTCCCGGGCTCAACGCCGTGCTTCGCGGCATCGTCTGCTCCGCGGCGAAGCGGCAGTGGAAGGTGATTGGCTTCCGCGACGGCTACGAGGGCCTGCTGAATGACAACGCGCACATGGAGCTCACGCTGCAGAACACCGAGGGCATCATGCAGCGCGGCGGGACGATTCTCGGCACGACGAACCGCGGGCATTTCTCGCGCAAAGGCGGCCCCGGCGGGCGTCCGCGCATCGAGCCGCACATCATCGCGCGGACGAAGGAAACGCTGGCCGCGCTGCGCATCAGCGCGCTCGTGACCATCGGAGGCGACGGCTCGCTCACCACGTCGCAGCACCTCTACGAGGCGGGGATCAACGTCATCGGCGTGCCGAAGACAATCGACAACGACCTCGAGGCCACCGCGTATTCATTCGGCTTCGACAGTGCCGTCGCATGCGTGACGGACGCGCTCGACCGCCTCCACACGACCGCGCGCGCACACAAGCGCGTGATGATCATCGAGGTGATGGGCCGCCACGCGGGCTGGATCGCCCTCTACGGCGGGCTCGCTGGCGGTGCGGACATCATTTTGCTCCCGGAGATTCCGTTCAGCTACGACAAGCTCGCCGACACGCTGCGGGCGCGCGACCGCGCGGGGCACACGAGCACGCTCGTCGTCGTTGCCGAGGGCGCGCGGCCCACCGGCGGGCGCGAGCAATACCAGGCGAGCCAGGCCGGCGAATACCGGCTCGGCGGCATCGGCGAGACCGTCGCGGGGGAACTCGACAAGCGGCTGAACCGCCCGCGGTTGGTGAAGGAAATCCGCACATGCGTGCTCGGACACCTCCAGCGCGGCGGCGACCCGACCACGCTCGACCGCATGCTCGGCACCCGCTTCGGCGTGAAGGCGGTGGACCTCATCGTCGAGGAGCGTTTCGGGCAGATGGTCAGCTATCAGAATTACCAGGTGCTCAGCGTGCCGATTGCGAGCGCGGTGCGGCGGCAAAAGGTGGTGCAGCCCGACTGCCAGATGGTGCAGACGTGCCGGGCGATTGGGATCTCGTTCGGCGACTAGCCCGGCTGGGCTCAGCCTTTCGTCACCGTCTCATCGAGGGAGAAAAGCGCGCGCACGAGCGCCGTCCATGCTGCGGTGTCGGCATTCGGCTTTGCGTCCTTCATTGCGGAACGCTGTTTGTCCACGAAGCGGAGAAGCGCCGTGCGCTCGTCGTCGGAGGGCTTGCGGCAGGCGATGCGGCGGAAGGCGTCGTCGAGTTTCTCCGCATCGGTGGTCTTGCTTTCCGCGAGGCGCTTCCCGAGCGACTGCGCGGCTTCGTTGAAGACGATGTCATTGAGCAGTGTGAGCGCTTGGAGTGGTGTGTTCGACACGTCGCGGCGCGTGATGCATGACTCGCCGGTCGGGCCGTCGAACGTGTTGTAGAGTGCGAAGGGCGCGGTGCGCTTGCTGAAGGTGTAAACGCTCCGGCGCCAGCGGTCGGGGCCGGCGCTCGGCGTCCATCCGCCGCCTCCGCCGTAGGCTGCTTCCGTCACGCCTTCCGGCTGCGGCGGGCGCACACTCGGACCCCCGATTTTTTCGGTGAGCAGTCCGCTCGCGGCGAGTGCGGAGTCGCGGATGATTTCCGCATCGAGCCGCGTGCGCGGAAAGTGCGAGAGCAGGCGTCCGTCGCGGTCGGCGGCGAGCATTTCGGGCGTGACGCGCGACGACTGCTGGTAGGCTGCGCTCGTGACGATGAGGCGGTGCAGCTTTTTCAGCGACCAACCCTGCTTCACAAACTCGACCGAGAGCCAGTCGAGCAGCTCGGGGTGCGACGGCGTCTCGCCCTGGTAGCCGAAGTCCTCGGTGGTCTTCACGATCCCGCGGCCGAAAAATGCGGCCCACTGGCGGTTCACGATCACGCGCGCGGTCAGCGGATTTTCCGGCGAGACAAGCCAGCGTGCGAACGCGAGGCGGTTGCTCTTTGCATCCGCGGGCAGCGCATTGAGGAACGCGGGGACACCGGGAGTCGCGGGGTCGGTCGGCTGGAGGTATTCGCCGCGGTTGTGGATGAAAGTCGGGCGCGGGTTTTGCGGCGGGCGTTCGCGGAAGCCGAGCGTGACCGTCGGCTGCGGCGGCTTGCGCAGATTGCGGATGCGCGCGGCCTCATCCTTCAATTCGGGCTGCGCGAGCAGGAATTCATTGCGCAACTGCGTGCGATGAGCGGCGGCAAACTGTGCATCCGGAATGGCGAGGAGCGCCTCCGCCTCCTCCGGCAAATCGCGGGCTGCGGTCGGTTTCGTGTCGGTCGTGATGGCGATGCGGAAGCGGCCGATGCTGCATGCGTAGTGGCGGCCCATCACGAGCTTCAGCGACCAGTCGCGCGCTGCGGGAGCGGGAGCAGGCAGCGTGAGCACGGCGGTGTGGCGTTCGCCGGGCCGGCCCGCGCAGCTCCAGCCAGTCTGCGGGTCACCGTCGAACATCAGCGCCGCATTCACCGGGCTGCCGCCGAAGTTGTTCTTCGCATAGCTCTCCGACGCGCCGCTGAATTTCACCGGCTTCCCGTCGGCGAGGAGCTGGAATTCGCCGATGAAGAAGTCGCCTTTCGGTCCCTCGTAGAAAGTCATGCCGGGGCCGTGGGCCGGGAGGCTTTCGTCGGGCAGTGCTTCGAGGCGGATGGCCGTGGCGCCTGCGGGAACATCATTGAAATGCAGCTCGTAGGTGTCCGCCTTCGAGATGTCGCCGCTGCCGAGGACGGAGGCGTCCGGCAGGATGCTGAGCAGCGGCATGTTCGACTTCGCGGAGACGGGTTTGAGCGGCTGCCACTTCACCGTGCGCCCGCGCTCGCGGGCGAGCCACTCGGAAAACACGGCGTCGAGCGGTGGCTTCGCGGGCGTGGATTCCGGCGCATCCGCGGCCTCCTGCTTGGTGGCATCCCCTTTGGTTTTCGCGGCGGCGGCTTTCTCCGCTGCTGCCTCCGCGCGTTTCGCTGCACCTTGCCTCTTCGCTTTGCCTGCAGGCTGCGCATCGCCGGGTTTCGGTGCGGGACGCGATGCCCATTTCTCCGGCAGCTCGGCGAGGAGCTTCTGCGCGAGCGCTGCGTTCCTCTTCTGCTGCTCCGCGGCATCGGGCGCGGGGATGTCCACATCGGGCTCGTCGGCGCTGTTCATGAACGCCATGAGCTGGTAATATTCGCGCTGCGTGACGGGGTCGTATTTGTGCGTGTGGCACTGCGCGCACTGGAGCGTGAGGCCGAGCCACGTGGCGCCAGTCGTGGCGACGCGGTCGGTCATTGCGTGGTAGCGGAACTCGTTCGGGTCGATGCCGCCCTCCTCGTTGAGCATCGTGTTGCGGTGGAAGCCGGTTGCGATTTTCTGCTGCAGCGTGGCGCCCGGGAGCATGTCGCCGGCGATTTGCTCGATGGTGAACTGGTCGAACGGCATGTCGGCGTTCAGCGCGTTGATGACCCAGTCGCGATACGGCCAGATGCTGCGCGGGCGGTCCTTCTCGTAGCCGTTCGTGTCGGCGTAGCGCGCGAGGTCGAGCCACTTGCGCGCCCAGCGCTCGCCGTAGCGCGGTGAGGCGAGGAGCTTGTCGGCAAGCGATTCAATTGCCGACTGCGGATTGCGGACTGCGGATTGGATGAATGCATCCTGCTCCTCGGGTGTCGGCGGGACACCGACGAGGTCGAGGTAGATTCGACGGCAGAGCGTGGCAGCATCGGCTTGCGGCGAAGGTGCGAGCTTCTCGCGCGCGAGGCGTGCGAGGATGAATGCGTCTACTGGGTTAGTGCTCAGTGCCCAGTGCTCAGTGCCCAGTTTTTCGCCCTGCTGCCCCGCCTTTTTCTGACCACCAAGCACTGACAACTGAGCACTGACATCCGGCACCGGCACCTGCTTGGGCCGAGCGAAGGCCCAGTGCTGCTGATACTCCGCACCGGCGGCGACCCAGCGGCGCAGCGTTTCCTTTTGCTCGGGCGTCAGCTCCCGCTTCGCCGACGGTGGTGGCATCAGCTCATCCTCGTCCTTCGTGAAGAGGCGCTTCACGAGTTCGCTCTCACCGGCTTTTCCGGGCACGATGGCGATGGCACCGGACTTCGCCTCCTTCATCGCGGCGTCACGGATGTCGAGACGCAGGCCGCCCTTGCGCGTCTTGTCGTCCGGGCCGTGGCATTTGAAGCAGTGCTGCGAAAGAATGGGCCGCACGTCGCGCGTGAAGTCCGGGGCGTCGGCAGCCGTCGTTTTCGCGACAGCGGCGATGCAGAGCAGGGGAGCGAGGAGTTTCATGGCTTTCAGAGTGGTATCGCCGTCGGGGGTGCGGGCTTTGGGAAAATGAAAGTGCTCGGTGCTCGGTGCTCAGTTCTCAGTCGCCAGGCAAAAGAGCGGACATCCAGTAAAACACAAACACCGAGCACTGAGGACTGAGCACTGAGCGCTCCGCGAGGAATCACGCCACGCCCGCCTTCGTCTCCACGTAGCGCGCGTAGAGCCACGCGAGGTCGGATAGGCGGTTGAGGTAGTGGAGGATGGCGTCGCTCACGGGAAAGCCGGCCTCGCGCATGTCGCACACGGCGCGCTCGGCGCGGCGGCATGCGACGCGCGCGGCGTCTAGCATCACGCTGCCCTTCGTCGCGCCGGGCGTCGCCCAGTGCTTGTAGGAAATCTTGTGGTTCTTCTCCAGATCCTCCACGAGCGCGGTGAGCCGCTCCGCCATCTCGGGGCCGACGAGCTTGAAGCCCTTCTCCACGTAGCGCGCGCGGTCCTCCTCCGCGACGGCGAGCTCGCCCATGAGCGTGACGAGCTCCTTCTGAATCTCCTCGAGCGGTCGCGTGACGAACGCGTCCTCATTCCACGCGCGCGCCATGCCGAGCGCCACGTTCAGTTCGTCGCACGCGCCATAGGCGGCGATGCGCACGTCGGTCTTCGGGATGCGGCGGTTGAACATGAGGCCGGTCGTCCCGGCGTCGCCGGTTTTGGTCGCGATGGACATGAGGGGAGGGTGCGTGGGATCGCGCGTGGTGACGAGGCTTTTGAAATGACGAATGACGGGTGACGAAAAAGGGCCGCCGGTTTTCGCGGCGGCCCTTTTGTGGGTGAGTTTGGAGACGCGGTCTGCGCGGGATTCGCGCCGACCTGTTTACGCGGTGGCTTCCGAATCCACGGGGGCGTCGCCGCCCTCGGGGGAGAAGTTGATCACCTTCAGCTCCTTGTGCACCGGGAAGCCGGTGCCGGCGGGGATGAGGTGGCCCATGATGACGTTCTCCTTGAAGCCGCGCAGCGTGTCCGTGCGGCCGAGCGTGGCGGCGTCGGTGAGCACGCGGGTGGTGTCCTGGAAGCTCGCGGCGCTGATGAAGCTGTCCGTCTCGAGCGAGGCCTTCGTGATGCCGAGCAGCACGGGTGCGCCTTCGGCGGGCTTGCCGCCCTTTTCCGCGACGAGTTTGTTCTCGGCGGCAAAGGTGAGCTTGTCCACCTGGTCGCCCCAGAGGAGCGTGGTGTCGCCGGGGTCGGTCACCTTCACCTTGCGGAGCATCTGGCGGATGATGATTTCGATGTGCTTGTCGGCGATTTCCACGCCCTGGAGGCGGTAAACCTCCTGCACTTCGTTGACCATGTGCTCCTGCAGCACCACGGGGCCGAGCACGTCGAGGATGTCGTGCGGAGGCACGGGGCCCTCGGTGAGCTGCTGGCCCTTCTTCACGACGTCGCCGGTATAGACGATGATGTTGCGGCCCTGCGGGACGAGATGCTCCTCCTCGTTGCCGTTGTCGTCGCGGACGATGATCTTGCGCTTCGCGCGGACGAGGCCGCCGATTTCGACGGTGCCGTCGATGCGCGAAATCTCGCAGGCGTCCTTCGGGCGGCGAGCCTCGAAGAGCTCGGCGACGCGCGGGAGACCGCCGGTGATGTCCTTGGTCTTCGCCATTTTGCGCGGCGTCTTCGCGAGCAGCGTGCCGGCGGGAATCTTCTTCCCCTCCTGCACGGCAAGGTGGGCGCCCGCGGGAACCGCGTAGCTGGCGGCGACCTTCTTGTCGTCGCCCTCGATGACGATGGACGGATGGAGGTCCTCCTTGTGCTCGATGACGACCATGCCCGCCTTCTCGGTGAGAATCGGGACGTTGTAGGGATCCCATTCGACGAACGCCTCGCCCTTCTTGACGTGGCCGCCGTCGGCGATGGAGATGACGGAGCCGAGCACGATGTTGTGGCTCTCGAGCTCGCGGCCGTCCTTGCCGTGGATGGTGATGGTGCCGTTCTTGTTCAGCGCGATCCACTTGTCGTCCGTGCTGTGGACGACGCGCAGGTCGTGGAACTGGATGGTTCCCTCGTTCTTCGCCTTGATGATCGGCTGCTTGAACGTCTGCGTCGCCACGCCGCCGACGTGGAAGGTGCGCATGGTGAGCTGCGTGCCGGGCTCGCCGATGGACTGCGCGGCGATGATGCCGACGGCCTCGCCGAGCTTCACCATCTGGCCGGTGGCGTGCTGGCGGCCGTAGCACTTCATGCAGACGCCGCGGCCCGCCTCGCAGGTGAGGACGGAGCGGATCTTCATGCTCTCGTGGCCGATGGCGTCGATGGACTTCGCGGTCTCGTCGTCGATGAGCTGGTCCTTCTTCACGACATACTTGCCGGTGACGGGATCCTTGATGCTTTCGCCGCTGACGCGACCGATGATGCGCGTGGCGAGCGGGACGACTTCCTCGTCGCCGTCGTAGATGGCGCGGACGACAATGCCCTGCGAGGTGCCGCAGTCATCGGTGACGATGATGACGTCCTGGGCGCAGTCCACGAGCTTGCGCGTGAGATAGCCGGAGTCGGCGGTCTTGAGCGCGGTGTCGGCGAGACCCTTGCGGGCGCCGTGCGTGGAGATGAAGTATTGGAGCACCGTGAGGCCCTCGCGGAAGTTCGCGGTGATGGGCGTCTCGATGATGGAGCCGTCGGGCTTGGCCATGAGGCCGCGCATGCCGCCGAGCTGGTTCACCTGCGTGCGGTTGCCGCGCGCGCCGGAGTCCACCATGAGATACACGGGGTTGATTTCCTTGCGCCCCTCGTTGTGCTGGAGCGTGCGGAACATGACGTCCGAGATCGCGTTGTTCGCCTGGGTCCAAGTGTCGATGACCTTGTTGTGGCGCTCGCCGTCGGTGATGATGCCGCGGCGGTATTGCTTCTCGATTTCGCTGACGCCCTTGAAGGCGCGGTCGAGGCTCTCGTGCTTCTCCTTCGGGATGATCATGTCCTTGATGCCGACGGAGACGCCGGCACGCATGGCCCAGTGGAAGCCGAGCTCCTTCAGCCGGTCGAGCATCTCGACAGTGGCCTGGTGGCCGGCGGTGTGGTTCGTCTCGGCGATGAGGTTCGAGAGCGCCTTCTTCGGCACGGCCTTGTTGAAGAATCCGACGGACTCGGGCCAGAGCTGGTTGAAGATGACGCGGCCGACGGTGGTCTCGATGACGCGCTTCTCCGCATCGCCGAAGACGGTCTTCCTGCCGAAGTCGGGGTTCTTGAAGCGGATGCGGTCGAGCACCTTCACCTTGTTCTCCGCCATGGCGAATTCGACTTCGCTGCGCTCGGCGAAGAGCGGCAGATGCGCGCCCTCCACCTTGGCCTTGCGGGGCTCCTGCGTGAGGTAGTAGCAGCCGAGCACGATGTCCTGCGACGGAGTCGTGATGGGCTTGCCGCTCGCGGGCGAGAAGAGGTTGTTCGGCGCGAGCATGAGCATGCGGGCCTCCATCTGCGCCTCGACTGAAAGCGGCACGTGCACGGCCATCTGGTCGCCGTCGAAGTCGGCGTTATACGCCGTGCAGACGAGCGGATGCACGCGGATGGCCTCGCCCTCGATGAGGATGGGCTCGAACGCCTGGATGGAGAGGCGGTGCAGGGTGGGGGCGCGGTTCAGGAGGACCGGGTGGCCCTTCGTGACTTCCTCGAGGATGTCCCACACTTCCGGCGTCTGCTTCTCGATCATCTTCTTCGCGCTGCGCACGGTGTGCACGTAGCCGCGCTCCTTGAGCACGCGGATGATGAACGGCTCGAAGAGCACGAGCGCCATCTTCTTTGGAAGACCGCACTGGTGGAGCTTCAGCTCGGGGCCGATGACGATGACGGAGCGGCCCGAGTAGTCCACGCGCTTGCCGAGGAGGTTCTGGCGGAAGCGGCCCGACTTGCCCTTGAGCATGTCGGAGAGCGACTTCAGCGCGCGGTTGCCGGCGCCGGTGACGGCGCGGCCGTGGCGGCCGTTGTCGAAGAGCGCGTCCACTGCCTCCTGGAGCATGCGCTTCTCGTTGCGGATGATGACCTCGGGCGTCTTGAGCTGGAGCAGGTTCCGCAGACGGTTGTTGCGGTTGATGACGCGGCGGTAGAGGTCGTTCAGGTCGGACGTGGCGAAGCGGCCGCCCTCGAGCGGGACGAGCGGGCGCAGGTCCGGCGGGATGACGGGCAGCACGTCGAGCACCATCCACTCGGGGCGGGTGTTCGAGCTCATGAAGCCCTGCACGAGCTTGAGGCGCTTGGCGATCTTCTTGCGGTTCTGCTTCGAGCGCGTCGCGCCCATCTGCTCCTCGAGCTCCTTCTGGAGCTTCGCGAGCTCGATCTGCGCGAGCACGTCGCGGACGGCCTCGCCGCCGACGCCGGCGCGGAAGCTGTCCTCGCCGAACTGCTCCATCGCCTCGCGGTATTCCGTCTCGGTGAGGAGCTGGCCCTTGGTGAGCGGCGTGGTGCCGGGATCAATCACCAGGTAGTCTTCGTAGTAGATCACGCGCTCGAGCTGGCGGCTGCTCATGTCGAGCATGAGGCCGATGCGCGAGGGCATGCACTTGTAGAACCAGATGTGCGTGACCGGCACGGCGAGCTCGATGTGGCCCATGCGCTCGCGGCGCACGCGGCTCAGGGTGACTTCGACGCCGCAGCGGTCGCAGATGACGCCCTTGTGCTTGATGCGCTTGTATTTTCCGCAGGAGCACTCCCAGTCGCGCGTGGGACCGAAGATGCGTTCGCAGAAGAGGCCGCCCTTCTCGGGCTTGAACGTGCGGTAGTTGATCGTCTCGGGGTTCTTGACTTCGCCCTTCGACCACGACCGGATCGAGTCGGAGGACGCGACGGTGATGGTCACCGAGTTGAAGTCGGCCTGCGCCTGCTGCTGCTGGGTGTCGCTGCCGAGGATTTCACGGAGAATGTCGCTCATATTTGAATGGGTTCGTTTGGCAATTTTTGTTGAACTGAATCGCGGGAATCGGGCCGCGGCCTAGAGGATGCCGTCGGCGAGTTCCGCGACGTTGCTCTTGCGTCCGACTTTCACGTCGAGGCAGAGCGACTGCATTTCCTTGATGAGCACGTTGAACGATTCGGGCGTTCCCGCTTCGAGCGAGTTGTCGCCCTTCACGATCGCCTCGTAGATCTTCGTGCGGCCCTGCACGTCGTCGGATTTGACGGTGAGCAGTTCCTGCAGCGTGTATGCGGCGCCGTAGGCCTCGAGCGCCCACACCTCCATTTCGCCGAAGCGCTGGCCGCCGTATTGCGCCTTGCCGCCGAGCGGCTGCTGCGTGACGAGCGAGTAGGGTCCGACCGCGCGGGCGTGGATCTTGTCCGCGACCAAGTGGCCGAGCTTCAGCATGTAGATCACGCCGACGACGACCGACTGGTCGAACGGCTCGCCGGATCGTCCGTCGAAGACCTGCGACTTGCCGTTTTCACCGAGCCACTCGTAGCCGGGCGTCTTGCGCGCCTTGTCCACGAATTCCCAGATTTTCTCCTCCTTGATGCCGTCGAAGACCGGCGTCGCGACCTTGAAGCCGAGCGCGCGTGCGGCGACGCCGAGATGCGTCTCAAGCACCTGGCCGACGTTCATGCGCGAGGGCACGCCGAGCGGGTTCAGCACGATGTCCACGGGGGTGCCGTCCGCGAGGAACGGCATGTCCTCCTCGGGCACGATCTTCGCGACCACGCCCTTGTTTCCGTGGCGGCCCGCCATCTTGTCGCCGACGGAAAGCTTGCGCTTGCTGGCGACGTAAACGGTGACCTGCTTGATGATGCCGGGGTCGACATCATCACCGGATTCGATGGAGTCCATCTTGCGCTCCTTGTCGAGTTCCAGCTCGGCGAACTTGTGCTCGAACTGGCCGATGATCTCGCGGATCTTGTTGCGGATCGGCGAGGGGTCGATGTCCACGTGGTCATAGACGCCGGCGAGCTTGCGCAGGAGCGTCTTGGTGATCTTGCGGTTGGCAGGGATGATGATTTCGCCGGTCTGCGCGTTCACCACGTCGAGCGGGATCTTCTCGCCGAGGAGGATGTTCGAGAGCGCCTCGGTGAGCTGCTCGTGGAGTTCCTCCTTCTTCTTGAGGTATTCCTCCTCGATGGCCTTGCCCTGCTTCTTCGTCTCGGTGGGCGAGAGCTTCATGCGCGTGACTTCCTTGCGCGAGGAAACCTTCACGTCCATCACGATGCCGTAGGTGCCGGAGGGCACCGTGAGCGAGGTGTCCTTCACGTCCGCGGCCTTCTCGCCGAAGATCGCGCGGAGCAGTCGCTCCTCGGGCGCGAGTTCGGTTTCGGACTTCGGGGTGATCTTGCCGACGAGGATGTCGCCGGGCTTCACCTCCGCGCCGACGCGGATGACGCCGTCGGGGCCGAGGTTGTGGAGCGCCTCCTCCGAGACGTTCGGAATGTCGCGCGTGATTTCTTCGGGTCCGAGCTTCGTGTCGCGGGCGCCGATCTCGAAATCATCGATGTGGATCGAGGTGTAGATGTCCTCCTTCACGATGCGCTTCGAGATGACGATGGCGTCCTCGAAGTTGTAGCCGTTCCACGGCATGAACGCGACGAGCACGTTGCGGCCGAGCGCGAGTTCGCCGCCCTCGGTGTTCGGGCCGTCGGCGATGACCTGGCCCTTCTTCACGTGCTGGCCCTTGTGGACGATCGGCTTCTGGTTGATGCAGGTGCTCGCGTTCGAGCGCATGAACTTGCGCAGGTCGTAAACGTAGACGCCGTTCTCCGGGTCGTGCTTGAGCTTCTTGCCGCCGGGCATCTCGCCGTCGCCGGTGACGACGATCTGATCCGCGGTGACGCTCGCGACCTTGCCGCTGCCCTCGGCGAGGACGACGGCCTTGGAGTCGCGCGCGACCTTGCCCTCGAGCCCGGTGCCGACGACCGGCGCCTCGGAGATGAGGAGAGGAACGCCCTGGCGCTGCATGTTCGAGCCCATGAGTGCGCGGTTCGCGTCGTCGTGCTCGAGGAACGGGATGAGACCCGCTGCGACGGAGACGAGCTGCTTCGGCGAGATGTCCATGTAGTCCACCTTCGACGGCTCGACTTCGATGAAGTCGCCGCGGTGGCGCACGCTGACCTTCTCCTCGAGCAGCTTGCCGCTGTCGCTCATCGGCGCATTTGCCTGCGCGACGATGTAGAGCTCCTCCTGGTCGCCGGTGAGGTAGTCGATCTGGTCGGTCACCTTGCCGTTGTTCACCTTGCGATACGGCGTCTCGATGAAGCCGAAGTCGTTGATCTTCGCGTAGGTGCTCATCGAGGAAATGAGGCCGATGTTCGGGCCTTCAGGAGTCTCGATGGGGCAGATGCGGCCGTAGTGCGAGGGATGCACGTCGCGGACCTCGAAGCCCGCGCGGTCGCGCGAGAGGCCTCCCGGCCCGAGGGCGGAGAGACGGCGCTTGTGCGTGAGCTCGCTGAGCGGGTTCGTCTGATCCATGAACTGCGAAAGCTGCGAGCGGCCGAAGAAATCGCGGATGACCGCGCTGAGCGCCTTCGGGTTGATCAGCTTCTGCGGCGTCATGATTTCGACGTTCGCATCAAACAGCGTCATGCGCTCCTTCACGAGGCGCTCGGTGCGCGCGAGGCCGACGCGGCACTGGTTCGCGAGCAGCTCGCCCACGGTGCGCACGCGGCGCGAGCCGAGGTGGTCGATGTCGTCGAGCATGCCTTCGCCGCGGCGCAGGCCGATGATGTATTTGATGGCGGCGATGAAGTCCTCCTTCGTCACCACGCGCTCCTCGAGCGGCACCTTGATGCCGAGCTTCACGTTGATCTTGTGGCGGCCGACGCGGGAGAGGTCATACTTCTTCGGGTCGAAGAAGAGGCGCTTCAGCAGGGCCTTCGCGTTCGGGATGGTTGGCGGGTCGCCAGGGCGGAGGCGGCGGTAGATGTCCTTCAGCGCCTCCTCCTCGTCGTGCGCGGGATCCTTCTTCAGCGACTTGATCACGCTGTCGTCCTTCGAGATGTCCACGACCTTCACGCTCTTGATGCCGAGCGCGATCACCTGGCGGATGGTCGCCTTCGTGAGCGGCTCGAATGCGCGCGCGATGGTGATTTCGCCGTCCTTCACGTCGGCGGTGAGCACCTTCGTCGCGATCTCCTCCTCCTCGAGGCTCTCGCTGAGCTTCAGGTCCTCGATCGAGTAGAAGAGCTTCAGGATGTCCTCGTCGCTGCCGTGGCCGAGCGCGCGGAGGAAGGTCGTCGCGAGGATCTTCCGGCGGCGCTTGCGGCGGTCGAGATACGCGTAGAGCAGGTCGTTCGTGTCGTATTGGAACTCCACCCACGAGCCGCGGTCGGGGATGATGCGGAACGAGTAGAGCGTCTTGCCATTGAGGTGGATCGCGCTCTCGAAGCAGATGCCCGGCGAGCGGTGGAGCTGCGAGACCACGACGCGCTCCGCGCCGTTGATCACGAAGGTGCCCGCGGGCGTCATCAGCGGGATCTCCCCCATGTAAACCTTCTCCTCCTTCGTGCCCTTCTCCTCCTTGAGCTGGAAGGTCACGTAGAGCGGCGCGGAATACGTCTGGCTCTCGCGCATGCACTCGCGGATGCTCATCTTCGGCTCCGCCAGCTCGTAGCTCGCGAAGTTCAGCGTGATCTTCTCGTCGTAGCTCGAAATCGGGAACACCTCGCGGAACACGGCCTGCAGGCCCGTCTCCTTGCGCTTCCCCGCCGAAATGGTGTCCTGCAGGAACTCCTTGTAGGAATCCGTCTGCAGCTCGATGAGGTTTGGCGGCTCGGCGCCCTCCTTGATGGTTCCGAAGTTGATGCGTTCAGACATGGTGTGTGGTGTGTGGATGATTCATCTGGGGACGCCGACACCCGTGGATTCGGGAGCGGCGGCCCGGGTGTGGTTTTAGAAAATCGATGTCCGTCCGGACGATGGACGGTTTTGCCGCGCGACTGTGCGGCATTGGTCGGATTCAGTGGGATTCAGTCGGATCAGGCTGGATTCAGCCCTCCGGTTTTTCCGGGCTGCCACTCTCGAAGTTTCCGGAAAACCGAAGGAAGCCAGGCTGGAAGCGGGTGAGAGTGACAAGGTGGTTTCGATGTTGACGGCGCCATGTCCACTGAATGCATCTTCGCAGAGGGTCCGAGCGGCTTTGAATTGGTGCGGCGTGGTTGGGACCCGGAGAAAAAATGCGGTGTTCAGCGGCGTGGAGTCGGATTGTTTCGTCTAGACGACTAACGCGGGGCGCTGCAAGCAGAGCCCCGCAAAGGCGAACCGTGTCCCTTATTTGGTCCCTAAAGGAACGCAAGAAAAATTTTCAGAAATTTCGCCGGGGAGGCTTCGGAAGCGCGGCCTCCGAAGTGGTCTCGGAGACGTGGGGTGCTTCTGGGGCTTCCGGAGGTTTCGCCAGCTCCCGGTTTCCAGCGGAGCGGTGCGTCCTCCCTTCCCGTTTTCACCCCGCGCATTTCCGGCCTCATGGGGGACCGGTCTGGGGTTGAGGCCCGCTGCCGAAGGCTGTCCTGCCGATGGTGGTGCCGCCCTGCGGATGCAGGCGGGCGCTTCGGGGAAGTGCCGCAGAAGTGTGTGGGTCTTCGCGGGAATATCGAAATTGCTGCGGGGATTTCTGAAATTGAAGGACGGAATCGCGAAACTGGCGGAATCAATTTCGCTGTTCCGCGCCGGAATATCGAAAACGCCGGAGGGGAAATTGAAGTTCCCGGCGGGACTTTCAAAAACCGCTCGGGGATTATCGATGTTCCGCCGGGCAATTTCAATATTCAGCGGGTCAATCGCAAAGTTGATCCTGTGAATCGAAGCGCCAAAGTGGCGCTAAAACAGCCGGAGGTTTGTCGCTGAAACTATTTTATCTACGACATGGCGACAAATTAAATGCTTATCGAGACAAATGAAACTTATTGACGGCAGCACGCGGGTCTTTCGGCTGGTGCGCTGATTTAATATTCCTTTCTTAAGAATCTCCGGATTTGGGTGGCTTTGGACCCCTGTGTTCAGGCGTTCAGCGGCGCGCATTTCTGTGGTTTTTCCGCGGAGTGTTTTCGCTTGGTTTTCGGGGTGCCGCCAACAGGCTTCGCGGGCTGCGTGAAAGACACCATAAAACATGGGGCGCGGACACGGGTTCGGCTGGTTGTCCGATGCCTCGCGGCGACGCGAAATCAGGGAGGTGTTTTCGCCCGGCGGAAGCCATCGTTTTTATTGCTACAAAAAAAGTGATGAAAATGTGCAAAAAACCCTTGCCACTCAGCGCGATCACATGGTTCTATCGCGGCACGTTTGTGAGTTAACCCCCGAACAATCCCCGCTTGTCCGACCAAAAGTCTCCCTTCCACCGTCCCGTAATTTCGCCGTCTGCACGACTGATTTTCACTCGTGCAGCGCGGCGAAAATTTTTTGTTTCCGCCTGATCCTTCACCCTGCCCCGCAGAACACGCTCACCCCGCACTTTTCCAGTAACCTTTAGCCTACACCCCGCACGCCATGAAAATGAACCGCCTGATCATCCGCAAAGCCCGCAAGCAGAAGCAGCGCGCCGCACTGCCCCGCAAATCCTCCGCGCTCGCCGGCTCCATCGCCGCACTTGCTGCCTCCCTGCTCGCACTCGGCACCGCGAAAGCCGCGACGTATTACTGGGACAGCGACGCCATCGGCCTGAACGACGTGCTCTCGAGCGGCGCCGGCCTCGGCAGCGCCGGCACGTGGGACACCACGAATTCGCGCTTCTGGAACAACGGATCGAGCCTCGTGAATCTGATCTGGAACAACGCCGGCAACGACATTGCGGTGTTCCGCGGCGGCACGGCGGGCACGGTCACCCTGGGCACCGGCATCACGGTGGGCGGGCTGCAGTTTGACACGACAGGCTACACGATCACCACCGGTGCGAACACGCTGACGTTCGGTGCGGCGAGCAATGCGATCACCCTCAACGGTGTCGCGGCGGGCACCATCACGGGTGCTGTCACCGGCACTGGTGATGTCATCCTCGGCGGCGGTGTCTTTGGCGGCGTCACGGCGGGCACGTTGACGCTGAACGGAACGAGCACGGGCGGCTGGTCCGGCGCAACCACGATCAACAACGGCATGACGATGTCGCTGGCGGCCAACAACCAGGCGCTGCTCAACACGTCCGGCATCACGCTCAACAACGGCAACATCCTGGTGACCAACACCACCTCGGGCGAGGCGGCGCTCAACCGCATCAGCAACAGCGCGGGCATCACCTCCAACGGCGGCTCGATCGTCTTCACAAACACGGCCAGCGCTTCGATCAACTACGCCGAGACCATCGGCTCGGTGGATCTCGCCTCGGGCCTCCTGCGGATCACGAACACCAATGCAAACACGTCGCCCTCGACGCAGGCGACGACGCTGAGCGGCCTCACGCACTCGGGCACGACGGCGATGGTGAACTTCACCGGCACCGGCCTCGGTGCCAATGCCCAGAACCAGATTCTGATCACCGGCCAGGCGGCGACCACGGCAAGCATCGCGCCGTGGATGCTCTACGGCGGCACGGACTTCGCCGCGTATAATGCAACCAACGGCGTGATCGCCGCCACCACGACCGCGCTTGCGGCGGGGTCGAATAATGCGGCCACCGATTTTGCGACGACGGCGAACATCACGGTGACGGCGAGCTTGAACCCCTCCTACAAGACGCTGAAATTCAGCGGCGGCACGGCGGCCACGGTGACGGCCACCAGCAACACGGTTTCGGTCGGCGGCATTGTCGTCTCCGGAGCCACGCATGTCCTTACGGGAGGAAACGTGCAGGCCCTGACAGCGGGTGCGCCGCTTTATGTCTTCGTCGGTGCCAACCAGCTCGACATCAGTTCGGTGATTCAAAACAACACGAGCGCCGGCGGTCTGGTGCTCGGCGGCGGCGGCACGCTCCGCCTCCTCACGGCGACGAACACGTTCACCGGCGGCATCACGATCAATTCCGGAACTCTGAGCGTTGACGCCGACGCGCGGCTCGGCGGCGCCGGCAGCGGCATCACCTTCGCGGGCTCGGGCACCCTTGCGCTGAGTGCCGCGACCTCCCAGGTCATCAATTCCGCGCGCGCAGTCACGCTGAACAACGGCGCGATTGCGACGCTCAATGCGAGCTCCAACACCGCCAGCATCACCCAGACGATTGCGGGCAACATCACCGGCAACGGCGGCATTTCCACGACGACGGCCAATGCCACCAACGTGCTCATCCTGAGCGGCACCAACACCTACACCGGCCCCACGCTCGTGACTGGAAACGTGCTCCGCGCCGGCTCCACGTCCGCATTCGGCAGCAATTCCGCGGTGACTCTCTCCAACACGGCGGGCGTCGCGCTCGACCTGAGCGGGAACAACAACTCCATCGGCTCGCTTTCGGGCGGCGGCACGACCGGCGGCAATGTCACATTGGGGGCCGGCACGCTCACCTTTGGCGGGAACAACGAGACAACGACCTTCGGCGGCGTGATCACCGGCACCGGCGGCATCACGAAGACGGGCACTGGAACCACCGTCTTCACGAATGCCGGCTCCTCCTTCTCGGGAGCTGTCACCATCAACGGCGGTCTGCTGAACATCTCGGCGCTCGCCGCCTCGGGAAACAGCCCGATCGGCACGAACACCACCAGCATCACGCTTGACGGCGGCGGCATCCAGTTCGGCGCTGCATTCGACCCGAGCGTCCGCACCCTCACCTTCGGCGCAGGCGGCGCGACGCTGGACACGAACAACAACCAGATCATCCTCGCGAATGCCGTCGGCAACAGCGGCGCGGGCGGCCTCACGAAGAACGGCATGGGCGTCCTCACGCTCCTCGGCGCGAACACGTTCACCGGCGGCATTGTGATCAATGCCGGCGTCCTCGCGGCGGCGAATGCGTCCGCGCTCACCAGCGCTTCGGGCGTCACGGTGAATGACGGCGGCGTGCTCGTCCTCGTCAGCGGCCTCACCCCGCTGAATTTCGGCAGCGTCGGCCTCACCCTGAACGGCAGCGGCTCGCTCGCGGGCCACGACGGCTCGCTCGTGAGCGTCAGCGGCTCGAACAACACCTACGGCGGCGCCATCACCCTCGGCTCCTCCTCCACCATCTCGTCCGGCGCCGGCACGCTGAACCTCACCAGCACCAGCCCCGTCACGGGCTCGGGCTTCACGCTCAGCCTCGCGGGCTCGGGCAGCGGCTCGCTCGTCGGCGGTCTCCAGACGAACACCGGCGGCCTCATCAAGACCGGCACCGGCACGTGGACCCTCTCCGGCGCGGCCACGGCCACCGGCCCGACCGTGATCAATGGCGGCACGCTCATCGCGGACCTCACCACGAACCCGACCGGCGTCCTTCCGACCGGTTCGCTCAGCATCAATGGCAGCGACCTCGTCATCAACGGCCCCGGCAACCAGAACATCAGCGCCTTCAACCTCGGCGCAGGCGTCAATTCCACCGTCACGATCATCCCGAACGGCGGCGCGACGACGCTCACCATCACCGGCAATACCTGGACCCGCGGCTCGGGCGCCTACGCCCTGTTCGACTACTCCTCCGGCACCTCCGGCACCCGCACGGCCACCCTCACTGGCGGCATCCCGTCGCTGGCCACCGGCACGAACCAGATCCTCGGCTACATCGCGGTGAAGGACTCGGGCGGCGTCACCGGCCTCGCCCACATCGACGGCGGCAACAACATCTCCCGCTTCGACACCACCACGCTCGCGACGGTCCTTGCCGACAACAGCAACAGCGCCACGACGGACTACACGTCGAACGGCATGGCGAGCAACCCGCTCCTGTGGAGCAACGCCATCACCAACCGCTCGGTGAACTCGCTCACCCTCGATGCCGGCGCAGGCTCGCAGACCATCCACATGGGCGCGGCCGGCAATGTCCTCACCATTTCCAGCGGCGCGATCCAGAAGATCAACGGCAATGACGCCACCCTGCTCGGCGGCCAGATCGGCGCGTCGAACTCCGAGGTCATCATCCACCAGCACGGCACCGGCACGCTCTTCCTGAACAGCCCGATCAGCGGCGGCACCGGCTCCGTCACAAAGGTCGGCTCCGGCACCGCGCAGCTCTCCGGCGGCATCGTGAAGGCCACCGGCACCCTGAACGGCACCACCACGGTGACCGTGGCGGACACCTCGGTCCTCTCCGTGGGCCAGGCCGTCTTCGGCGGCGGCATCCCTGCGGGCGCCACCATCGCGAGCATCACGAACGGCACGGACTTCGTCCTCTCGACGGCCGCCACCACCTCGATGACCTCCCCGCTCACCTTTGGAAGCGGCAGCAGCTACACCGGCGCCACGATCATCGACGGCGGCACCGTGAAGGCGGGCGCATCCACCATCGTCACCCCCGGCGGCGCCAGCACCTACGTCGCGGACCTGCCCGTCGCGACCGGCGGCGCGTTCGGCCCGAATTCGACCGTCATCCTCGCCAACACCGCGGGCGCGGCGCTGGACATCAACGGCTACAACGTCACCATCGGCGCGCTCTCCGGCGGCGGCTCCACCGGCGGCAACGTGGTCCTCAGCAATGGCGGCACCCTCACCGTGGGCGGGGTCAACTGGGAGACGAACCTCTCCAACCTCTCCTCGCGCACGACCTTCGGCGGCCTCATCTCCGGCAACGGCAACCTCACGCTCACCGGCGGCGGCCAGCTCACGCTGACGAACAACAGCAACAGCTTCTCCGGCCAGATCAATGTCGAGAACGGCACCCTCGTGGTCTCGAATGCCGGCCAGCTCGGCACCGGCACCAGCCCCATCGTGCTGGGTGGTATCGCCTCCAGCGCCCAGCTCCCGGGCGGCAGCCTTCTCGTCCAGGGTGGCACCAGCGGCATCACGATCAGCCGCGCCATTGATCTCTCGGCCCGCGGCGCCTCGAACATCCTCGGCAGCGCCCTCACCAGCGTCGGCAGCAACACGTTCACCGGGGTCATCTCCACCACGAGCAACACGGAGACCCGCAATGCATTCGCGGCGGGGAACACCACCTTTGCCTCCACGGGCATCCTGAACCTCGGCACAAACGGCGGCAACGGCTTCATGATGACTGGCGACGGCAACCTGTTCATCAACAGCCTCATCACGGGCGGCGCCACCAGCCAGGCAAACCTCTACCGTTTCCAGCAGGGGCAGCTTCTTGGAACGACGGTCCTGACCAATTGGAACAACAACTTCCTCAACGACGTCCGCGCGGACGGCGGCACGATCCGCATCTCCCATGGCGGGGAACTCGGCGGCGTGGTCTCCGCGGCGCTGAATCCGTTCAAGCTCCGCGGCAGTGCCGGTGCCGGTGCCGGGTCGGGCTTTGAAATCCGCACCGATGTGGTCGGCTCCTTCGGCAACATCAGCGGCAGCGGCATTGACACGCAGCTCGGCATGTTCCTCGACCGCGCCGTCGGCGGCGTCGGTTATGGCACGCAGCAGCAGAATGCCGTCACCGGCATGCTCAGCTACGCGACCGCCACGGGCAACATCCAGTTTGGCGAGCTGCTTGTCGGCGGTGGTGGTGGCCGCACGGTCTCCTTCGCCGGTCGCGACGGCTATGGCGCGGCGTGGGGCAGCGGTTCGGACGGTTTGTTCAGCGTCGCCACCAATGGCGATCAGGTCATCAACAACAACACCAACGGCCTGATTTACATCGATGGCGGTGCGACAGTGAGCAGCGATGGCACCCGCCGCACGTTCACCATCCAGGGCGCCGGCGACACGGTGGTGACGGGAACGGTCCGTCAGGGCGGCGGTGCTCAGGCGACCTTCCAGAAGGCGCAGCAGGGCACGCTGGTGATGACCAACACCCCGACTGTGACGGTGGGCGCCACGAATTTGGCCCCGGGCACCCAGATCAACGGTGGCACGGTGCTGCTCTCTGGAACGAATGCGACCATCGCAAGCACGCTGGCCGCGAACAGCCTCATCCTCAACGGTGGCGCGCTCGACTTCCGCAACACCAACGGGGAAACCTACACGAAGGTCCTCAATCAGGGCGGCACCTCGGGCAACGCGATCGTCCTTGCCAACCAGGGCAACACAAACGCCCTCATCTTCAGCGGCAGCGCCGTCGGCGCGGGCCAGGCGGGTGCCAAGACTCTCTTCCTCGGCGGCTCCAGCACGGCGGCCAACGAAATCGCGGGAGTCATCGTGGGTGACGGCAGTGTCGCCAAGGTGGGAGACGGAACGTGGCTGTATGACCCCGCCGCGGCCACTTACACCACTGGCCAGGCGGCCGCCGCGCTGGCCTCGGGTGGTGCTGCGAACGGAAACACCATGGTGGTGACAAGCGCCGCAGGCATCGGCTTGGGTGCGCGGGTGACGGGCACCAACATGCCGGCCGGTGCTGTCGTGACGGCCATCAGCGGCACGACCATCACGATCAGCCACACCATCGGCACCTCCATCGGAACGAACCTGGTCACCTTCGGGGCGACCGGCAACTTCACCGGCAACCTGGATGTCGCCGGTGGCCGCCTCATCATGCGACCCACGGCGGCTGCGGGCAGCGGCTCCGACATCATCAACAACGCCAGCGCGGTCCGCTTCGTGAACGACGCGCTGCGGAACAACGGCTTCGCCGGCGGCATTTTGGAATATCAAGGCGCAGCGGCTGGCAGCACCACGGAAACTGCCGGTGCGCTGATTGCCAGTGCAGGTCTCGGCGTGGTGGACATGACGATCAACACTGGCACGCCCACGCTCAACTTCGCCTCCCACACCTCGGCCAACCATGCGGTCGGCGCCTCGCTGAAATTCATGCCGGACACCGCCGGCGGAATCCAGTTTGCCGCCGTGCCGACCGCCGTGCTGAACGGCCAGCTCACCAACGCCTACATCGTCAACCCGACGACCGGGGCCATTGACTTCGTCGCCACGCCGGCGATCAACACGAACATCGCCGCGCTCGGTGCGGGAACGGCGCTTCCCACGACAGGCGGTGCCGCGGCGACCAACTACGCGGTCACGGCGAACACCACGACGACCGGCGCGGTGGTCGGCAACACCATCCGCATCGTGGGTGGAAACAACCTGACCCTCGGGGCGGGCCTCACCATCACTTCCTCTGCAGCCGGCACCTCGGGCGGCATCATGCACGACAACGCGGGCGGCGCATCCACCATCAGCGGCGCGTTCAACATCGGCGTGTCCACCGCCAACCAGGAGCTGATCCTGATCACCGGCGGCACCACGCCTGCAAACGCCCTGACCATTTCCTCGAACCTCACCAACGGCACGGGCGCGGTGACCAAGTCCGGCGACGGACTCCTGATCCTGAGTGGCCAGAACACCTTCACCGGCGCGCTGAACATCAACGAGGGCACCGTCCGCGCCTCGGGCACGAACACCCAGACCCTCGGCGCACCGGCGGCTGGCACGGTGGGCACCCTCCGCCAGAACACCACCCTCGATGTGAATGCGGCCGGCGCCACCGTCGCGCCTTACACGGGTGCGACCGCGCTGCCGACGCTCATTTCCGCCCCGATCACCGGCGCGGGTTCCATCACGACCACCGCCGCCGGTTCGCAGGCGATCCAGCTCGGCGTCACCGCCAGCACGGGCACGGGCATCTTCTCCGGCATCATCTCCGACGGCTCCGGCACCATGACCGTGATCCGCGCCGGCACCTCCGGCACGCAGGCGCTCACCGGCCTGAACACCTACACCGGTCCGACCATCCTCAACGGTGGCATCCTGCAGGCGAACGTCCTCGCCGACGGCGGCGTGGCCAGCTCCATCGGCCAGTCGTCCAATGCCGCGGGCAACCTCGTCTTCAACGGCGGCACGCTGCTCTATCAGGGTGCGAACGCGACCGTTTACAGCGCCACGCAGACGCCGACGATCGCGATTGACCGTCTCTTCACCATCGCCGGCACCGGCACCATCGACTCCTCCGGCAGCTACGGCAGCCAGCAGGTCAACGTGGCCAATGCGCAGAACAACGCGGCGCTCATCTTCAACGGCACCTCCGGCAGCGGCGGCATCCTCGGCACCGACGCCGTGGCGCTCGCGGGCGCGGTTGGCGCAAAGACGCTCACGCTCTCCGGCAACTCCGCGGGCGACAACGCCATGAACCTCGTGCTGGCCGACAGCGGCGGCAGCACGCTCGGCATCACCAAGACGGGCGCGGGCCACTGGATCCTCGGCAACGTCGCCAACACCTACGGCGGCGCGACCATCATCACCCAGGGCCAGCTCGTCGCGCAGGACGCGAATTCGAACGCCACCAGCGCCACGACGCTCGCGGCGGGCACGTCCACGACGGACTTCTGGGTGGACAGCACCAACGGCCTCGTGGTCGGCCAGGCCGTCACGGCCGGCGGCACGGGCACCATCGCGGCGATCCTCGATCCCACGCACGTGCGCCTGAGCACCGCGCAGACCATCGCCGCGGGCACCTCGCTCACCTTCGGCAGCATCAACAGCCTCTCGGCAAACAGCAACCTCCAGTTCAACCAGGCAACCGGCGGCACGGAGGCCATCTACGAGTCGTCCGGCATCTTCAATCGCGCATTGGGCACCGGAGCCGGTCAGGTCCAGTGGGGCCCGACGGCCAACGTGAGCGGCGGTTTCGCCGCGAGCAACTCGCCGCTGACCGTCAACATCGGCGGCGCGGGTGCGACCCTGAACTGGGGCACCGGAAGCATCGGCAACGGCACCGGCCAGCTCTACCTGAACTCCACGACGGCGCTCTCGGACGTCACGTTCGTGAACCCCATCAACCTGAATGGCGCGGCACGCACGATCACCGTGTTTGACAACGGCACCACCAGCACCGACTTCGCCGTCCTCTCCGGCGTGATCAGCGGCGGCACCGGCAGCGGCCTCATCAAGGGTGGCTCGGGCACCCTCTACATCACCGGCGCCAACACCTACACGGGCAACACCACCCTGTCGGCGGGCAACGTCTTCGTGAACAGCATCGGCGGCGGCGCCACGGCCTCCTCGGCATTCGGCGACGGCACGGGAATCCTGACCCTCGGCGGCGCGAGCCTCTTCTACACCGGCACCGGCGAGACCGCCTCCCGGCAGATGAACCTCAACGCCAGCACGACCATCACCGCCACCGGCAGCGGGGCGCTCGTGATTACGAACATGCTCAATGCGGCCGCCGGCGCGAAGACGCTGACGATCCGCGGCTACAGCAACGATCTGAACACCATCAGCTCGAACCTCACCGACAACGGCGGCGCGCTGGCGATCTCCAAGCAGGATGGTGGCATTTGGGCATTGACCGGTGCGAACACCTTCAGCGGCCTTGTCACCCTCGGCGGCGGCTTCCTCCAGGTCTCCGCGAGCAGCGTGGGCTCGGGCGCCACCAGCCAGATCGGCTTTGGAACAGTGTTCATGAGCAACGGCGGACTCATCGCCACGAATCCCGCCGGCCTCACGATCAACAACCCGGTCCAGTTCAACAACAATGCGACAGCGGTCCTGACGGGAACGTCGTTCAACCTCGTGGGCAGCGGCGCGACGCCGATCGCCTTGGTCGGGGCGAACAACTACAACCTCACGAACACGACCACCGGCGGCGTCACCTTCTCGGGCGCCATCGTCGCATCGGACGGCACCAACCGCGACTTCACCCTCATCGGACCGGGCAGCTACACCTACAACACGCCGATATTCACCACGGTTGGTGCAAACCACCGCGTCGTGATCAACACGGCGGGTTCGGTGACGTTCAACAGCACGGCGGCCTCCGGCATCAACGGCCAGGGCATCCTGATGAACGAAGGCACGGTCGTCCTGAACGCCGTCAACCCGTTTGCCAACGGCCTCGCGACGAACTCCCCGATCATCAACATGCCGGCGGGCACCCTGATGAGCACCAGCGCCACCCCGCTCACAGGCGCCAACGCGCTCATCACTCCGCTGGTGCTGACGGAAAGCCGCGGCGTGATCGCCGGCACGAACTCCATCGAATTCGCCGGCAACGCGACCCGCGGGAACAGCCTCGAGAACAACGGCGGCAGCCGCCTGCTGACCAACCTGCTCTCCGGCGGCGCAACGCTGACCTTCAGCACCAATCCGGTCCAGCTCTCGAACACCACGGACAACCGCACGCTCTTTCTGGCTGGCTCGGGCATTTATAACATCACGGCGGGCATCATCAACGGCAGCACGTCAACATCCGGCCTTACCTATCTGGGCACAGGCGCGTTGAACATCACCGGCATCGCCACCTACACCGGAGCGACGGCTCTCAGCGGCGGCACCACGACCCTCAGCACGGCCGGCGGCCAGCTTTCCACCACCTCCGGCATCACGGTCAACCAGGGGGCGATCCTCACGCTGGACAACACGGCGGCCAACGCCTCGGCGAACCGCCTTGCGGCGAAGCCCGTCACCCTGAACGGTGCGACGCTGAACCTCATCGGCAACGCCGCGGGCACCACGGAAACCGCGGGCAACCTGACGCTGAACAACGGCCAGACGGTGATCAACATCACCAACAACGGCGGCACCACGCAGTTGAACTTCGGCACGCTGACGATCAACGGCGGCGGCTACCTGAACTTCACCTCGAACGCCACGCTCGGAACGGCCACAAACCGCGTGATCTTCGGCACCGCTCCGGCGCTGTCCCCGATCGTCGCCGGCGTCCTCAACCGCGCCACCGTGCAGGTGGGCGGCGCGCTCGACTTCGCGACGAACAACACCGACGGCCTGACGGCGAACGCCAACGGCATCCAGGCCTACAACGCCTACAACGTGCCCGTGATGAGCACCGTCATCACCGGCACCACCACGGCGACCGTCGCCAGCACCGCCGGCCTCACGGCGGGCATGGCGGTCTTCGGCTCGGGCATCCCGGCCGGAACCACGATCCTCGCGATCACCAGTCCTACGACCTACACGCTGTCGGCCGCATCCGGGAATGCGACCGTCCCGGTCGTCTATGGCACCACCGCCTACACGAACATCAACTCCGCCCTCGTGGCGAACCCGGCCGCCGGCGTGGACACGCTCAAGGTCGGCACGGGCTTCATCACGACGGATGACATCAATGCCTCGCGCAGCTTCAACGCCCTGAACATCAGCGGCACCGGCCTCAATGTCGGCGCGACCGCCAGCCAGAACGCGGTGATGACCCTCACCGGCGGCGGTGTGATCGTCTCCGGCGGCAGCAACACAATCAGCGTGCCGCGCGTCGTGCTCGGCGCGGAGGGTGCGTTCCACATTGATTCGGGCTCCTCGCTCGCACTGAACGCGACGCTCACCGGCACGGCCGGCCTGAACAAGAACCTCGGAGGTTCCCTGGCCTTCGACCGCGCGCAGTATTACACCGGGCAGACCTCGCTGAACGCCGGCACCACGACGCTGGCGAACGGCGTGACGAACACGCTCTTCTACAACAACACGCTGGTCGTCAACAACGGCGCCACGCTCGACCTCAACGGCAGCAACCAGTATGTCGGCAACTTCGTCGGCAGCAGCAACGCCGCCATCCCCGGCACCGGCGCGATCACGACCACCGGCGGCGCGAGCAACTTCATCACGAACGCAGCCAACGGCACCTTTGCCGGCGTCATCAGCGGCAACTTGAACTTCACCCGCATCGGCGGCAACACGCTGAACCTCGAGGTCGCCAGCACCTACACGGGCGTGACCTCCGTCCTCGGCGGCACGCTCACGCTGCGCGACAACGCCACCCTGCTGGGCACCTCGGCCGTCAACCTCAACTACGGCACCCTGTCGCTTGACGGCAACAACAACCTCATCATCGAGAACACCAACCGCCTGAACGACGCGGCGGCCATCTCCATGAAGGGCGGTTCGCTCGTCTATGCCAGCCGCTCGAACAGCGCCGGCATGGAGACCGTGGGGGTGGTGACGGCCGCGCAGGGCGCCAACACCATCACGGCGAACATCTCGAACTTCGGCAGCTTCGCCGGGGCGGACCTCACGCTCTCCGGTCTCACACGCTCGGCGGGCGCCACGGTGAACTTCACCGGCAACGGCACCCTCGGCACCGAGGGCACGAACCCGCGCATCTACGTGACGGGCAATCTGGCCAACCTCAGCAGCGGCGCCATCGGCGCGTGGGCGATCGTGAACTTCACCGACTACGCGGGCTACAACGTGGCCCAGGGCGTGGGCGCGCTCAACAGCGCGGGTTACGCGGGCTACACGGCGGGTGCCCTGCAGAACGGCACCCTCGTTGGCTTCTCCAGCGGCGCGGTGACCAACGTGCATGCGGGCTCCAATCAGGCGCTGACCCTGCCCTCGGGCGGCGCGACCACCGGCATGCTGCGCCTCTCCAGCGGCACCGGCGTCCAGAACGACATCCTCTTCACCGCGGGTTCCGACACCCTGACCCTCACCGAGGGCGGCATCCTGCGCAGCAACAATGCGGCGGGCTCCATGATCGGCACGGCCGCCGTCCCCGGCGTCATCACGACCCCGGCCTCGGAACTGCTGATCTACACCGCCGCCACGACCGCGCCCACTGGCGCCTACTCCTCGGGTGCGGGAACCTCGACGCTCAACCTGACGGGCGGCACGGCCAACTCGATCACCCCGGGCATGATGGTCAGCGGCACGGGCATCCTGCCGGGCACCTATGTCACCGCGGTGACAAACGGCCTCACCGCGAGTCCGACGGTGACGCTGAGCAATGCCACGGGTTCCGGCACCACCGGAACGATCACCTTCACCACGGCCACCGTGATCAACTCCCAGATCACCGGCGGCGAGGCGCTCGTGAAGTCCGGCCCCGGCATCGTCACCCTGACGAATGCCAGCAACCATTCCGGCGGAACCATTGTCAACCAGGGCACGCTCAACCTCGCGAGCCCCGGCACCGGCAGCATCACCGGCACGACCGTCACCCCCGGCACTGCGACCAATGTGGTCATCCCGGGCAACCTCACGATCAACGGCGGCGTCACCGGCGCCGGCGTGGCCGTGAACATGCTGACGAACGCCGGCCAGATTGCGGCCACCAGCAACGTGATCATCAACGGCCGCGGCAGCCTCACGCTTGCCGGCACCGGGACGCTCGGCACGACGACGCTCAACAACACCCTCGCGAGCCTGACGTTCACCAACCCCGGCGGTGAAGGCGCCCCGACGGTGACCATCCCGACGCAGAGCGTCCTCTCCCTCACCAGCTCCAGCCCGCTCACCGCGAGCTCCAACAACGCGGCCAACCAGGCGACGGTCACCGGCGGCTTCCTCGCCCTCGCCAGCGGCACGAACACGGTCTCCGTCAGCCCAGTGGAGCTGAACGGCACGAACTACGCGCCGCTCGTCCCGTCGCTGATCATCAGCTCGATCGTGACCGGTGCCAACGCGGCGCCCGACAATGTCAGCGTGACCTCCAGCAGCACGGGCAGCCCCACGGTGACCGTGGCATCGGTTCCGAGCGGCCTCACCGTCGGCTCCATCCTGCTCGGCCAGACGGTCAACGCAATCAGCGGCACCACCATCACGCTCTCCGGCAACGCCATCCAGACGATTGCGGCGGCCACGAACGTGACCTACCTCGGCGCCACGTCCTCGGCGATCACCAAGAGCGGCAACGGCCTGCTCCAGCTCGGCGGCGCAAACACCTTCAGCGGCGGCCTGACCACCACCGGCACCTCCGGCGGCGTCATCCTCGGTGCCAGCACGAACATCACCACGCTCGTCGCCGCCGGCCTCGGTGTGAACGCCACGCCGTTTGCCACCGGCCCCGTCGGCACGGGCACGCTCACGCTCGCCGCGGGCAACTCGCTCGTCACCAACGACGGTGACCGCACCCTCGTCAACAGCGTGGTCTTCTCAGGCAATCCGACCTTTGACAACACGGCGGCCGGCACCACCCGCACCATCACGCTCGCGGGCGCCGTGACGACGCCGAACGCGCTGGCGATCAGCATCCCGAGCCCGTTTGTCACCGCAAACATCACTGGCCCGATCACCAACGCGGCCGGCATCACCGCGATTTCCAAGACGGGCCTGGGCAATCTCACGCTCAACCTGACAGGTGTCGGCTCCTCCGTGCCGATGACCATCAGCGGCGGCGGCAACCTCGGCCTGCTCACGGACGGCGACGGCGACGTGAACAATGACACGATCAACCTCGGTGCCATCAGCTACGATGCCGCCCTGCCTGTCGTCACCATCGGCCGTGCGGGCCAGACGGTCCTCTGGAACCAGGCGAACAACAAGATCATCGCGCCGAGCAGCTTCACCGCTCATCTTGAGAACGGCATCACGGTCAACAACGGCAACCAGTATGAGCTGCTCCTTGGCGATAATGTCGCCCTGAACTCCACTCTCGGTGCCACCGGGCCGGTGTTCACGGTCAACACCGCGAACAACTCGAACACCAACGACGGCCTTGTGCTCAGCGGCGTCATCAGCGGCGGCGCATCCTCTGCCGGCGCGGTGGTCCTCACCAAGACCGGCACGGGCACGGTCGCCCTCACGAACGCCGGCAACACCTTCGGCGGCGCGGGTGCGGTCATCGACGTCACCGGCGGCATCCTCACCGGCACGGGCAACGGTTCCTTCGGCGACAGCGGAAACGTGATTCGCCTCACCGCCAACTCCGGCACGCAGGGACTCCGCCTCGCGGGTGGGACGACCTACACGTTGACCGGCCGCACGATCAACCTCAATGCAGCCACCGTCGGCATTGATGTCACGGAAGGCACCGTCGCAACCATCGACACGCCGTTCACCTTCTCCGCTGCGGCCAACGCGCTCCAGAAGAACGACCTCGGCACCCTGCGCATCGACGCGAACAACTCCACGCGCACCGGAACGACGACCATCGCGGGCGGCATCCTCGTCGTGGACAACGCGAATGATCTCGGCTCCGGCCAGATCATCCTGAACCCCGGTGCCGCCGTCGCGGGAGCCGCACTGTGGCTCGAGGGCGGCGTGAATGTCACCAATGCCATCAACATGGCGGGGACCGGTGCAGGGGCGCAGTCCGGCATCAACAACACCGGCGGCGTTTTCTCCGCGAGCGGCGTCAACACCATCAGCGGCACCATCACCAACACTGCGGCCGTTGGAAATACGTTCGGTGCGGCCAATGGGGCCACGCTGAACATCGGCGGCCTCGCCCTCTCGAACAGCCCGACCTTCAACTCGGTCGGCACGGGCATCATCAACATCAACGGCAGCATCGGCACGGCAGGTGTCACGATCACCAAGATTGGCACCGGCACCATCAACTGGACGACTGCCCAGACCACCGGGCTGGCAATTGCCGTCACGCAGGGAACCTTCAACATCAGCGGCTCGGGCGCGTTCACCGCCACCGGCGGCAACATCACGGTGCAGAACAACGCCACCCTGAACGTCGATGACACCACGGGCGGCCCAATCACCCGCATCGGCGGCACAGGCCGCACGATGGCGCTCAACAACGGCAACTTCACCTTCACCGGCAACGGTGGCGGAGCCTCGGCGCTGTCGTTTGGCACGCTGACCTCGACGTGGGGCGGCAACACGATCACCTTGAACAACACCGGCGGCGCCAACACGACACTGACGTTCTCCAGCTTGAATGCAAACGTGGTCAGTGGTGGCTCGGTGCTCACCTTCTCCAGCGCCCAGACGTTCAATTCGGGCACGAACCGTGTGGTCTTCACGGCGGCCCCGACGCTCACGAACAGCATCATCCAGCGCGCGGTCGTGAAGGACGCTGCAGGCACGAACTTCGCCACCTACGGCGGCGGCACGCCTTCGCTGACGGCGTTCACCGGCTACACCGTCTCCGACGGCACTGGAACCGGCAGCGACGTGACATTCACCAACATCAACGGCGACCCTGCCTACGGCATCAATGCCTCCAATGTCGGCGGCGTCTTCTCGACGGTCCCGACTTACAATGTGACGGGTGACACGGCGGCGCTCAGCAACCCCGGCCTCAACTTCCGCCAGATCAACGCGCTCCGCATCGAGGGGGCGAACACGGATGTGACCTTTGCCTCGTCGGGCGGCACCCAGCTCCTCCTCGGCTCGGGCAACCTCCTTTCGGTGAACGCGGGTCAGACCATCGGCAATGCCGCGCTGGTTGCGGCAAACTCGGCGCCCACGATCTTCTTCGGCACCGTCTCGAACACCAACTCCCCGGCGGTGCAGACCGCCCCGGCCTTCACCTCGGTGGAAGGTGGCATCCTTGTGGACACCGGCGCGGATCTCACGGTCAACGCGGCGATGTATAACACCGCGAACGTCACCAAGGGCCTCAGCGGCAACCTGACGTTCAACACCAAGCAGTTCTTCAATGCCGGCGCCAACTACTTCACCATCAATGGTGGAACGGTGACCCTCAACGGCGGGGAGAACACGCTCTTCCAAGGCGCCCAGGGCAGCGGCACCCAGGGCCAGAGCCTCGCGCTCGGACCGGGAGCCACGCTGGAGCTGAACGGCAACAACCAGATGGTGGGCGACCTGCGCTCGCCAAACGGCACGGCCTTCGCGGGCAGCGGTGGCACGATCATCAACAGCGTCGCCGGCACGAGGACGCTCATCAGCGTGAATGCAAACTCCGGATGGGGTGGCAACATCTCCACCGGCACGGGTGACATCTTCTACAACAAGGCGGGTGCGAACACCCAGACGTTCTACAGCAACAACACCTACACGGGCGCGACGCTCATCAATGGCGGCGCCCTGACGCTCGTTGACGAAGGCAAGCTCTCGGGAACCACCGCCATCACGATCAGCAACGCTGCGATGACCATCAGCGATGCCGGGACGATCAGCACGACCAACCGCGTCAACGACGCCGCCACGATCAACCTCATCGGCGGTGCAATCGTCTATTCCGGGCGCGACCTGACGAACTCCACGGAAACACTTGGCGACCTGAACTTCGTCCGGGGCAACAGCAACATCACGGTGAACGTCGGCTCCAACGGTTCCGTCCGTTCGGCTGAACTCAGCTTCGGCACGGTAACCCAGAGCAATCAGGCGGTTCTCAACATCAATGGCGCCACTGGCCAGATGGGCAACGCTGGCCGCCTGATCTTTGCCAACGGATCCTCGCTCCTGGTCAATGGAATCATTCCCTGGGGCTATTCCGGCGGTTCCGACTTCCTCGGCTATGTCACCCCGACGGCCGGTAATGAAGCCGGCGGCATCGGGGCGCTCTCCGCCGTCGGTTATCAGGGCTACAACGGCTCCGTCCTGCCCTCGGCCAACGATGCGACCGGCAACTACACCACCGCGGCCACGACCATCGCCCTCGGTGCGGGCGGCCTGAACATCAATGCCCTGCGCACCACCGCGACGGTGGCGCAGACCATGACCTTTGCATCTGCCACCGATGTCCTGAACCTCACCGCGGGTGCCTACCTGAAGAACTCGAACTTCACCACCGCCATCGGGGCGACGGTGGACAGCGGCCGCCTGACCGCCGGAGGCACGGCGAGCACCGGAGTGTTTGACTTCTATTTCACGACGTTCAGCACCAGCACGACGACCATCAATTCCCGCATCATCGACAACCCGAACGGTGCGAAGGTCCGCATGGTTTACACTGGCTACAGCACCGGCCAGACAGTCATCACCGACGGCTTGAACAGCTACTCCGGCGGCACCACGCTCAACGGTGGCAACAACTTCAACACTGCCCTCGACCTGAATGTCGCAGGGGCGGACGGTGGTGCCACGCTTGCGGCCATCCCGCTCGCGACCAATGCGGCAGACTCGCTGGTCATCAACAATTCCACGGTCCGTCTGCTCGCGCCCAGCCAGATTCACAACAGCATCGTGCCAGTGCTGAACAGCGCCGGCATCATCAACCTGAACGGCTTCAACCAGACCCTCGGTGGCCTCACCTTCAACAATGAAGGTTCGACCACGGTGCCGCAGGTGACCACCGGCGCGGGCATCCTGACGCTGAACGGCGACATCACCGCCAGCTCCAGCAATGTCGGTGCCGTCGCCACCATCTCCGGCGCGGGCACGGGCGGCATCGCGGTGGATCTCGCCACCGCGGGTTCGCGCACCTTCACGGTGAACCCCGTCACGGTGAACGGCAACACGACGATTGCCAACCTGACCCCGACCCTCGCGATCAGCTCGCCCATCAGCAGCTCGGTGACCCCCGCCACGACCAGCATCATCAAGGCAGGCACAGGCCTGCTGCAGCTCTCCGGCGCCAGCCTCTTCGGCGGCGGCGTGGACGTGCAGGCGGGCGGCCTCGCCGTCGGCGGCAGCACGAATGTGACCACGCGCGACGCCGTCACCGGCGTCGTGAGCGCGTTTGCCAACGGCCCCATCGGCACCGGCGCGCTGACCATCGGCGCATCCGGCACCTACCTCACCTCCACGGGTGCCAACACCCTGAGCAACGCCGTCACCCTCGCAGGCAACCAGATCACCCTGAAGGGCACGAACAACCTCGTGCTCCACGGCAACAACGCCGTGACCACGCTCACGGGCAACACGACCATCACGGTGGACACGCCGCAGGCAGTCCTGACGCTGAACATGGTCCTCGACGACGGCGGCAACGCCTACAGCATCACCAAGCAGGGCTTGGGAACGGCCATCCTCGGCAACAACAACACCTTCACCGGCGGCGTGATCGTCAATGCGGGCACGCTGGCCCTCGCGGGCCTCAACGGCAGCACGACCGCCCCGGTCTTCGCCGGCACGGTCGCCACGATCAACAACGGCGGCATGCTCTCCCTGCTCAACAGCGGCACGGGCAGCAACGGCTTGATCCAGTATGCCAACAACGTCGTGGTCAACGGCTCGCTCGCCGCCGCGAACCTCTTCGTGGGCAACAATGGTGCGAACACCTCCAACACCATTGAGGTGGCCGACCTCCAGTTGAACGGCGGCCAGATCCTGAACGTCAGCGGTGCGAACAACTACAGCCTGCGCCTCCTCAACCTGAGCGGTGACACGGCTGGCGGCGCGGTGCCGCAGATCAACGTCGCATCCGGAACCACGGTGATCGTCTTCAACTACACGGGCGACAAGCCGGTCAATGTCGGCCAGGGCACCCTGCAGTTCCCGAGCCTCGTGACGATTGGCACGACCACCACGCTCTCCGGCGGTGCCGCGCAGGTCCTCAACGGCGCCTATCCGCTCGGCGTGCAGAACGCCGTCCTCAGCGGCGCGAACATGACCAGCTTCGGCTACACCAGCGGCGGCCTGAACGGCAGCTTTGCCTCGCTGGCCGCTGCGCCCGCGGCGGTGGTCTCCACCCAGGTGGCGGGCATCGGGTTCGCAGGCGGCAACTTCGTCACCAACGCAATGGCCGACGGCTCCTTCGCCAACCGCCCGGTCAACACCGGCACCACCTTCGCCAACAGTGCCGCGGCATTCGCCGGATTCCTCGAAGTCACCACGGGTGGAACCTACACCTTCCGCGGCGCGTCCGATGACGGCTTCACGCTCTACATCGACGGCAACGCCATCTCCAGCGATGCCTTCGGCCACGGCTTCACCGATGCCACGGCGGTCAGCACGACCCTCAGCGCGGGCTATCACTCGATCGTTTACAAGGTGAGCAACGGCGGAACCGCCGGCGGCTACCGCCTGCTCTATTCCGGCGCGGACACGGGCGGCAGCGTCCAGACCGTCGCGGGCTCGAAGGTCTTCTACACGACCGCGGCCCCGACCGCTGCCAACGGCTTCAACGGCGCGGCGATCATCAACAACGACTACTCGCTGGCGGCCAGCACCTCGGCGACCATCGACACCTTCGGCACCCAGTTCGGCGCGGTGATTGACCCGTCGAAGACCTTCACGCTCGGCAACAGCTCCGTGCTCAACATCGTCAACGGCAGCAACGGCAGCTTCGGCACCGGCTGGTTCGGCTCCGGCGCCCCGACGACCATCGGCACGGGCGTCATCCTCGCCACCACGAACATGGCCACGGCGGGCGCGGGCACGCTGAACCTGATCGGCGCCATCACCCAGAGCGGCACGGGCCTCGTGACTGGCAGTGGCACGAGCGGCGCGCTGATCAAGACCGGCCAGGGCACCCTGATCATCGGCGGCGACAATGCCACGGCGGGAACCTTCACCGGCGACCTCGCCATCCAGGGCGGCACCGTGATGCTGAACCACGCGGGCGGGTTGTCGTCCGGCACGACGTTCGTCTCCAACTCGACCGTGGCCGGCCAGAATGCGACCACCGGCGCGGGCTCCGCGGTCATCACCGGCATCACCTCCACCGCCTCGCTCCAGCAGGGCATGGCCGTCACCGGCACGAACATCCCGGCGGGCTCCTACATCGTGAGCGTGGACAGCGCCTCGCAGGTCACCATCTCGCAGAACGCCACGGCGGGCGGTGCCATCACCAACCTCGCGGGCGCCACCAGCGGCACCCTCGACGTCAACGGCTACAGCATCGGCAACACGCTCAACCTGAACGGCGGCGGCCAGGCTGCGCTCGCGGCGAACTTCAACGGCGCGCTGTGGAACAGCAGCGCCACGGCCGTCACGATCTCCGGCCCCATCACCATCGGAACCACCGCCGCCACCACGGCAATCGGTGGCTACGGTGACATCACCATCAGCAGCCCGATCACCTCGGCGGGCGGCGCGGCGCTGAACAAGACCGGCACCAACACCCTGACGCTCACCGCGGACAACAACGCGACGCTCCTCGGCGCCATCTCCGTGAACTTGGGCACCCTCAAGCTCGGCCACGCGAACGCGGTCGGCACGGGCGGCGGCGGAACCACGGTCGCCAGCGGTGCGGTCCTCGACCTCAATGGCTTCAACGTGTCCGGCGAGGCCCTCACGATCTCGGGCGCCGGTTACGGCGGCTCCGGCACGCTCACCGGCTCCGGCGCGGTCAGCTCGCAGGCGGCCCTGATCAACTCGTCCAACACGGGCGTGACGTGGGGCTCCGCAGTCACCCTCGGCGCGGCGACGAGCATCGGCTCGAACCGCATCAACGGGACCTCCGGCGTCGCGACGGCGGGCGACATCACCATCGGCGGTGTGATCTCCGGCAACCAGACGCTCACCAAGGTCGGCAACAACACCCTGACCCTCACGGCGGCGAACACCTACGACGCGACCACCATCAACCTCGGCACGGTCGTTGCCAGCGGCGCGGCGGGCACCCTCGGCGACGCGGGCACCGTCACGCTGAACCATGGCACGATCACCGGCTTTGTCCCGGACGTGAAGCTGTCGCTCGACAACACGGCGGCTGGCATTGCGCGTTTGGGAACGCGGCAGGTCACGCTCAATGGCGGCCACTTGGAGATCATCGGCAACGCCGGCACAAACGTGAACGAGGCGCTGGCGACTGACATCAGTGTCTTTGTCAACATCGGGCAGAACATCATCACCCTCGACAACGCGGGTGCCAACGTCCGCATCACCACGGCGGGCACCGGCACGCTGGCCCGCGCAAATCAGGCCACGGCGTTCATCCGCGGCGATCTGCTCGGCCAGGGAACGGGTGCGACGAACACCAACATCATCCTCGCGACCACGACGGCGCCGACCAACTTCGTGACGTTCATCGGCCAGGGGGCGACGAGCGGCACGAACACCCGCATCCTGCCTTGGGCGGTGGCGGACACCTCGGCGACCAGCAATGGCACGACCGCGACCACCATGTTCGCGACCTATGACGCCACCAACGGCATCCGGCCGCTGACTACGGCTGAAATGAGCACTCCGGTCGCCGCAGGCACGGTCGTCGCAAACTCGAACACCCGCGTCAACGCGGCGAACGTGACTCTGGGCGCGGCGGCGACGGGCATCACCAGCACGGTGCTGAACTCGCTGACGTTTGAGACGGGCGGCAGCTTGGTCATCAATGCCAACCGCGACCTGCGCCTCGATTCAGGCGGCATCCTCGCGAAGGCCTCGGCCACCATCACCTCCGGCGGCACGGGCATCAGCGCAGGTTCGATCACGGGCCGCAGCGCGGCGAATGACGCCTACCGCGAACTCATCGTCCACACCTATGGAGCAGGCACGGTCCTCACCAGCAATGCCTCCTTCGGCGGCGCTTTCATCCCGTCGAATGCCGGGTTCACCAAGACGGGCGACGGCAAGCTGATCATGAACTCGACGCTGGGCAACAGCTACACCGGCGGCACGCGCATCAACGCCGGCACGCTGGAGCTCGCTGCAGCGGCGCAGAACAACGCGCTCTTCTACCGGTTCGCCACCTCCACCATCAACGCCACCACCACGGGCGACAACGACGACTTCCTCCAGATCGGATCCGGCGGCATCCTCGAGCTGAACGGCAACTCCCAGGTCTTCGGCGACCTTCTCAGCCCGAACGGCACGGTCGGCAGCGGCGGCATCATCCAGAGCACGGGGGCCAACGCCACGTTCATCACGACGATCAACACGGCGCGCGACTGGACCGGCCAGATCAACGGCGACATCAACTTCATCAAGAGCGGCGGCACGCAGTTCACCATGCGTGACAACAACCAGTTCACCGGCAACATGACCCTCATGGGCAGCATCACGGCCCTCGTGGATCAGGGCCGCGTGTCCGGCATGGCCGCAGGCGACACCCTCAGCATCCGCAACTCGCTCCTGCGTTGGGATGACTCCGGTGTGCAGGGGATGAGCAACCGCCTCAGCAGCGCGGTGGCCATCGAACTCGACGGCGGCGCCTTCGAATACGTCAGCCGTTCCGGCACGAACGGAACGGTGACGCTCGGCGACCTCTCGCTCGTCGGCGGCTCCTCCATCATCCGCGCGAACCCCGGCAACAGCGGCCTCGGCCAGGCGACGGTGAACCTCGGCGGCACGTTCTCGCGGACGGCCGATTCGACCCTCACCTTCACGGCGGGTGCCGGCATCGCCGGTGCGAATCCGTTCTTCACGGCGAGCGCCACAGCGCTCACGACAAACACCAACGGAATCGTCGGCCCGTGGGCTCTCGTGAACACCACGGACGGCACCACGGCAGGCGGCAACCTTGCGTTCGCCGTCTATGAGACCGGCCTCGGCATCCGCGGCCTGAACTCCCTTGAGACCGTCCCCACGCTGGCTGCGGCCACCGCGACCAGCAACGTCCGCTTCCTCGCCGCGCAGGCGACCCAGACGGTGCTTGCCGGCGGCCAGACCATCAACAGCCTGACGCTCAACGGCGCGGCCGAAACCGTGAACTTCGCCGCTGCCTCGGACACCCTCACACTGGCCTCGGGCGGCCTGCTCTCCGGTTCCGACAACGCGGCCCGCACCATCGGCTCCGCCGCCATCCGCGGCAAGATCACGACCGCCGCTTCGGAGTTCTTCATCCACAACGGCGCGAACACGCTGACCATCAACTCCGACATCACGGGCACCACGAACCCGGTCTTCAGCTCCGGCGGCACGGTGGCTGGCGCGACCATCCGCCTCACGAACGCGAACACCTACAGCGGCAGCGCGTCCTCGAACGGTGTCATCCTGCTCCTCGACAACCAGACCGGCTCGGGCAACTCGATCACCGGCAACCTGAAGCTCACCGGCGGTGATGCATCCGGCGCCGACACGGGCGCCGTTGGCAATGCGACGGTCCGCAACCTCGGCAACCAGCAGATCGCCGACACGGCGACCGTCACGGTCCGCGGCGGTGCGGCGTGGGATCTGAACGGCTTCAATGAGACGGTCACCAAGCTGGTGTTCAACTCGCAGGGCGGCATCTCCGGCGGCTCCGCGGTCTTCACCGGCCGTGGCACCCTCACGCTGACGGACACTGCCGACACGATCAACGCCACCAGCCTGGACGACGTTCGCGTGATTTCCACCCTCAGTGGCCGCCTCAGCCTGCCGGGCACCGCGACGGTGACCGTGGCCTCGGTCCAGAACGGCCTCACGACGGTCTATGGTCCTCTCCAGCAGGCCAACGAGCAGATCGGCCTCGCCATCAACTCGAGCATCGTGGCCGGCGGCACCATCGACAAGGAGGGCCTCGGCGTCCTCCAGCTCGGCGGCTTCAGCGACCAGGCCCTCCAGGTGAACGTGAACAACGGCTCCCTCGTGCTCGGTCCGAACACCGGCACGGCGGCGTCCAACTACGCCAACACGACCATCGACCTCACCGCGGCCGGGACGATCCTCGACATGCGCGGCAACACCAACATCGCGGTGGGCACCATCAGCGGTGTGGCGGGTTCCTTCATCAAGAACTTCAACACCACCACGGGCAGCACGCTCGTCACGGGCAACGCCTCCAGCGGCACCTTCGCCGGCACCCTCGTCAGCGACTACAACACCGGCCTCCTCAATGTGACGAAGATCGGTTCCGGCGACTGGACGCTCACCGGCGACAGCTCGGCCGGCCTGCTCGGCACGCTCAATATCTTCGGTGATGCCATCCTCCTGGATCAGGCGACCGGCAAGCTCGGGTTCGTCACCACGAACCTCGGCCAGGGCGGTGTGCTCACGCTGAACAGCGCGACCAACGCAATCGCCAGCCGCCTCGGCGGCGCGCAGTCCATCCAGTCCGGCGCGGCGGACCGTGTGCTCAACAACCGCGGCGGCGTGCTGAACTACCAGGGCAGCAGCAGCTCGGCCATCGTCGAGGCGCTGAACACCGTCACCAACGTGTCTGGCCAGTCCCAGTGGAACCTGACCCAGAACACGGGCAACCAGACCCGCATCAACCTCGGCACGATGACCGCCCAGAGCGCGACGAACCACGGCTCGCTCGTCCTCAATGCGGGTGCCACCGGCACCCTCGGCGGCGGCGCCGCCGGTGCGAACCGCGTGAACGTGGTTGCAACGACCCCGACCCTCGTCGGCACGAACCCGGCGGTCGCTGGATCGAAGACGAACGGCATCCGTCCCGACATCATCGGCATCGATGTGAGCAACACCGTCGGTGCGTTTGTGACGCATGACGCCAACGGCTACCGCCTGCTGACCGCATCGGAATACCAAGCCCTGCCCACCTCGGGTTCGGGACTCGGCGCCGTGATTGCCGGCACCACGGTGGCGGGCTCGGGCACCACGACGACGGTGACCCTTGCGGACACCACCGGCCTGCAGATCGGCCAGAGCCTGGCCGCCGCGCTCAACGGCATCCCGACCAGCGCCACCATCACGGGCATCTCCGGGAACAACGTCACCTTCACCAATGGGACCTCGATGACGGTCACTGCAGGCACGGGCCGCTTCAACCTCGTCGCGCCCGCCACCTCGAACGACTCGCTCGCCGGGGTGACCCCGGTGCAGCAGGCGCTCACCCTGCAGAGCCTCACGCTCAACAGCGGCGGCGGCCTCAGCTTCTACGGCGGCAACCTGACCTCCACCAACAACGCGGGAGGTCTGGACTTCGGCCTGAACGGGGCGCTCAACACGCTGACCGTCACCAGCGGCGGCATCATCGCCAACAGCGGCAACACCGGGTTCACCGGCGGCCTGATCACCGCGGGCGGCAACCCGCTGCACTTCCATGTCCTCGGCGGCGGCACCACCCTGGATGTCGGAAGCAAGCTTCTCGGAACCGGCGGCATCGTGAAGTCCGACGACGGGACGATGACCCTCAGCGCCGCAAGTTACAACACGGGCGCCACCTCGGTGAATGCCGGAACGCTGAAGCTCGGCACCGGCCTTGCCACGAACCCGCTGCTCGTCGTCCCGACGGCCACGGTCGCCACGGTCGCCGACCTGAACGTCAATGGCGGCACTTTCGACCTGAATGGCAACAACCAAGCCGTCCGCAGGCTCACGAACACCACGCTGAACGTGTATGCGAACGGCGCGGGCACGGTGACGAACTCCAGCGGCACGACGGCCACCCTCCGGGTGGTCCAAGACAACGCCGGAATCACCTTCGCAGGTGACATCAACGGTGGAAACATCAACTTCGAGAAGCAGGGCTCCAACACCCTGACGCTCGTCAGCGCGAACAACCTCGGCTCGGGCAACCTGACCGTCCGCGGCGGTGTGCTCGCCCTGCGCGACAGCGCGACCGTGACCAACACCGGCGCGATCAGCCTGCCGTTCGGCCAGGTCAACCTCGACAACAGCGGCTTGGGCATCAACGGATCCCGCATCGGTTCGGGCGCCGTCAGCCTCACGGGCGGCACTCTGGCCTTCCTCGCGGGCGATGTGTCCGACACGCAGGCGCTCGGTGCCGTGACCATCAACGGCGGTGCGAACGTCATCAACAACACCCTGTTCACATCGGGATCGGTGACCGGCTCCAGTTCCGTCCTGACCCTCGCCAGCCTCACCCGCGGCAGCGCGGTGCAGTCCACCATCAACTTCACCAGCGCCGGCGGCAACCTGGGCGGCCCGGTGAACGGTGTCGTCAATGCCTCCAACACGGCCATGCTCAACCAGGCGGCCAACCCGCAGATCGTGATCACCTCCGCGCCGACGCTAGTCAACGGCATCATCGGCGGCTGGGCGGTGATCAACGGCGCGGACTTCGCCAGCTACCGCTCCACGGTGGACCCGATCACCGGGGCCTTCGGTGTCGGCAACTTGGGCTTCACCACGAGCGGCCAGTTCCCGTTTGGCAACTACACCAATGCCATCAACACGGGCACGGCCAACGACAACACCACGACGGGCATCAACAACACTGACATGCTCGACATCACGTCGCGCACCATGAACTCAATGGCCATCCGCAACACGGGTGCCAACACGGGTGCCGTGGGCTTCCTGATGCGCTCCATGGATCAGCTCATCAGCGTGACCTCGGGCGGCATCCTGACCAACCAAAACGGCCAGGGTGTGAACTTCCTGAACGGGCGCATCACCGGTGGCACGGCCGCAAGCCCCACCATCTATGTCTATGCCAACAACGGCACGACCCAGTTCCTCAGCCGAATCGAGAACAATGGCAGTGGCGCCACGAACTTCGTCAAATCCGGCGCGGCGACGGTGGCTCTTCGCGCGGAGCCCCGTCTTGACTTCGACAGCACCACGACTGCGAGCCCGGTGATCACCACGCTGGGGGCCAACAGCACCGGTCAGGCGGGTGTTGCCGGCATGGTCGTGGGCATGGGCTTCAACGCAACGGTCATGGGAATCCCGGCTACGTCCATCGTGACCCAGATCAACAGCGGCACCACATTCACCATCAGCCAGAATGTCGGCACCGGCACGGGAACCGATGCCAGCCAGACCTTCACGGCTCCGACTACGCAGGTGCTGGGCAACCAGACCCTCACCAGCGGATTGCCCACGGTCACGGTTCCGACGGGCACGGTGGTCTATCCGGGCATGGTGGTCACCACGGCCGTCGGCAGCACGGGAACACTCGCTGCGAATACGACGGTGCTGGATGTGACCGGCACAACGGTGACCCTGTCCTCGAACGCGACAGGCACCGGCGCTGCGACGCTGCTTTTCGCCCCAATCGCCACTCAGAGCGCTGTCTCCGTGACGAACACGAGCGGAACAAACACACTGACGCTGAACACCGCAACGGGTCTGGTCGTCGGGCAGCTTGTGACGGGAACGGGAGTCCCCGCAAACACCTATGTGACGGCCCTCTCCGGCAGCGGTGTGGGCGCGACGATCACCCTGTCCGCCAACACGACCGCGGGGGTTACCGCCGCATCGTTCACGGCCCCCGCCGAACGCTCGGTGATCACCTCGACCACGAGCGGCAGTGCCACCGCCAAGGTGCTCAGCAGCCTCGGCATGTTCGTCGGCCAGCCGATCCAGGGTCCGGGCATCCCGTCCGGCAGCACGGTCGCCAGCATCGTGGACGGCACCACCGTCACTCTGTCGGCCAATGCCTCGGCAACCGGCACGGCGAACGCCTACTACGGTCTCACCCCGGCTGTCGGCCGCACTGCCATTGGCGCCACGACGAATGCCAGCTCCAGCGTCACGCTGGCGTCGGCCGCCCAGGCCGCCGGCATCGTCCCCGGCATGTATGTCCAGGGCACCGGCATCCCGCAGAACACCGTGGTCGGCACGGTCAGCGGCACCACGGTGACCCTCGTGAACGCGAGCACCGGCGCGGCGGTCAATGCGACAGCGACGCACGCGAGCAACAACCTGATCTTCGGCGCGCCGATTGCCAACTACGAGGCGAATCAGGTCAAGACCTTCACCACGGCGAATGCATCCACCACGGTGAATGCCGGCAGCACCGCGGGCCTCGCGGTCGGCATGGCGGTGTTCGGCCCGAACATCCCGAACGGCGCGACCATTGCCTCCATCACGAACGGCACCACGTTTGTCCTGTCTGCCAATGCGACGGGAGGTGGG
>JBGAPU010000107.1:0-20254 GCA_044221035.1 Chthoniobacteraceae bacterium
AAAGGAAAACTCCCGGCGGCAGGGGAGATCGCGCTTCGCGAAATGCGGAATGCCCGCTAGCGTCGCCGGCCCATGACTTGGAATGTCCTCATCACGTCGTCGCCTTTCGCCGATCCCGTCGTCGGAAAGGGCGCGCGCGAGATCCTCGGCGGCGCGGATTTTTCCATCTCGCACTCGCCGCGCTACGGCCCGCTGAGCGAAGCCGAGGTGCTGCCGCTCATCGACGGCGTGGACGCGATTTTTGCCAGCGTGGACAAATACTCTGCCGCCCTGCTCGCGTCGCCGCAGGCGGCGCGGCTGAAGGTGATTTCGCGCTGGGGCGTGGGCTGCGATGCGATCGACCGCGAGGCCGCGACGCGCGAGGGCATCGTCATCGCCTACACGCCGGGCCTGTTGAACGAGGCGGTGGCCGAGTATGCGCTGGTGCTGCTTTTCGCCGCCGCACGCCGTGTGCACACGGGGTTCGTCACGCTTCGCGAGGGGAAGTGGGAGCCGGCATGGGGCACGGAGATTGGCGGCAAGACGCTCGGCCTCGTCGGCTGCGGCCGCATCGGCCAGGCTGTCGCACGGCGCGCGGGCGCTTTCGGGATGAGGCTGCTTGCCTTCGACCCGGCGCCGCATCCGGAGGCGGAGAAGCTCGGCGTGCGCTTCGTCGCGCTCGATGAACTGCTCGCAGAATCGGATTTCGTCTCGCTGCACGCCGCGCTGACGCCGCAGACGCGCGGGCTCATCGGCGAGGAACAGCTCCGCCGGATGAAGCGGAGTGCGCATCTCATCAATACCTCACGCGGCGCCATCGTGGACGAGGCCGCGCTCGTGCGCGCGCTGCACGAGGGTTGGATTGCCGGTGCCGCGCTCGATGCCTTCGTCACGGAGCCGCTGCCCGCTTCGCACCCGCTCGTGAGCGCGCCGAATGTGCTCATCACTCCGCACCAAGCGTCCTTCGGCACCGACACCGGTGCACGCGTGAGTGAGGCAGCCGCGCGCGCCATCGCCGACTGCCACGCCGGGCGCCGCCCGCAGTGGGTGTTCAATCCCGAGGTGTTCGACTCACCCGCGCTCCGCATGTCCCTTTCAAGATGAATCCTGTAAACCGCACCCGCATCGTAGTCCTCGACGGCCACACGCTGAATCCCGGCGATCTTGACTGGAATGGCGTCGCTGCGCTCGGCGAACTGACCGTCCACGACCGAAGCTTGGGCGCTGAGATCGTCGCGCGGGCCGATGGCGCGGAGGTCGTCCTCACGAACAAGACGCCCGTGACCGCCGAGACCATCGCGGCGCTGCCGAAGCTCCGCTTCGTCGGCGTGCTCGCCACCGGATGCAATGTCGTGGACACCGCCGCTGCGCGCGCCCGCGGCATCCCCGTCTGCAACGTCCCCGGCTACGGCACGGCGTCTGTCGCGCAGCATGTCTTCGCGCTGCTGCTGGAACTCACTCAGCGCACCGGCCACCATACGCAGACCGTGAGCGAAGGGCGCTGGAGTGCGTGCCCGGATTTCTGCTACTGGGACTTCCCGCTCGTGGAACTGGCGGGCCGCACGCTTGGCATCGTCGGCTACGGCAGCATCGGCGCGGCGGTTGCGCGCATCGGCGCGGCCTTCGGGATGAAAGTCATCGCCAGCGCGCGGAGCCCGCGCAGTGTGGACGGCGTAGAGTTTGCCTCCACGGATGAAATCTTCCGCCGCGCCGACGTCATGACGCTCCACTGTCCGCTCACCGAGGAGACCCGCGGCCTCGTGAACGCCGCCCGCATCGCGACGATGAAGCCCGGCGCATTCCTCATCAACACCGGCCGCGGCCCGCTCGTCGTCGAGCAGGACCTCGCCGACGCGCTCAACGCCGGCCGCATTGCCGGCGCGGGGCTCGACGTGCTCTCCACAGAGCCGCCGCCGCCCGGCAATCCGCTCTTCCGAGCCAAGAACTGCATCATCACCCCGCACATCGCGTGGGCGACGCATGCGTCCCGCGCGCGCCTAATGGACGTCGTCGTCGCGAACATCCGCGCGTTCCTCGCGGGCGCGCCGCAGAACGTCGTGAACTGAATCGCAGAAACCAAATCCGCATCCGCCATGTTCCTCCGCTTCGCCCTCGCATCGCTCGTCTGCGCATCCGCATTCGCCGGGGACTGGAAACACGAGGAACTCCGGAGCTTCAAGGCTGCCGAGGCGAACCAGGGCGTCGCGATGGACGAACAGCATTTTTACGCGATTACGAATCACGCCATCGGCAAATACCGCAAGGACACCGGCGAGCGTGTTGCGACTTGGGACGGTGGTGCCGGCGGCCGGTTGAAGCACCTGAACGCGGGCGTCGTCCTTGATGGGAGGCTCTACTGCGCCCACTCGAACTTTCCCGAGATGCCGGAGCAGAGTTCGGTGGAGATTTGGGACACCGCGACGCTGCAGCACGTCGGCGAGCACCGGTTCGAGAAGCCGCCCGGCTCGCTCACCTGGGTGGATCGCCGCGACGGCGCGTGGTTCGCATGTTTTGCGCACTACAAAAAGACGAGCGACCCGGCGCTCAGCCGCGTGGTGAAGTTCGATGCAGACTGGAAGCCGCTCGCGACTTGGTCCTTTCCGCCGAAGCTCGTCGAGCGCTTCGCGGGCAACAGCAGTTCCGGCGGCGCATTCGGCCCGGGCGGGCACCTGTTCGTCACCGGCCACGATGCGAAGGAACTCTACGTGCTCGATTTGCCGAACGGTGGCGGCGAGTTGCTCTGGCGCGACACGATTCCGATTAGCGCCGCCGGGCAGGCGTTCGCATGGAACCAGAAGGAGCCGGGCGTGCTGTATTCGATCCAGCGGAAGACGAGGGAGGTCATCGTATCGCGCATCACCCGTGCGGGCGCAGAGAAGCGCGCGGACGGCTTCGAGCTGCTTTCCGATGGCAAGACCTTCAACGGCTGGGAGCAGAAGGGGAACTGGGTCATTGAGGACGGCGCGTTCTTTCGCAAGGCGGGCGGCGGGCCGCTGACTTACACGGTGAAGACGGTGCCGGATGATTTCGAACTGCGCTTTGAATGGAAGGTGAGCAAGGGCTGCAACAGCGGCGTCTATTACCGGCCCGGCCAGTATGAGTATCAGGTGCTCGACAACGCCAACAGCCCCTACGGCGAAAACCCGCGCCAGGCCGCCGCGTCGCTCTTCTTCTGCATGGCGCCGTCGAGGGACGCGACGAAGCCGTTCGGCGAGTGGAATGAGGGGCGCGTGATGTGCAAGGGCACCGTGATTCAGCACTGGCTCAACGGCGAGAGGGTCATCGACTTCGACTACACCGACCCGAAGTGGTCCGCGGAGGTCGAGCTGCTGCGCATCCGCGGCGCGGATTTGAAGGCCCGCGGCGGCAAGCTCTGGCTGCAGGACCACGGCGCGGGCGTGTGGTTCCGCAACATCCGCCTGCGCGCGATTCCCGCCGACGAGCAGCTCACGCGATCCGAGTTCATGCCGATGCCCGTTCCGCCTGCGGCGCTGGAAAAGGAGAAGGCGCGCGTGGAAAAGATGCTCAAGGAGAAGGCGAAAAAATGACGTGCCGCGCTATTTCCCTCCGCTGACTTCCTCCAAGAAAATGACTCCCATGATCCCGCTCCTCCGCTCCCTTGCTGCCATCGCCGTCTTCACATCCGCAGTGGCGCCCGCCCAGACTCCGAGGCCTGCCACCGTGACCGATGACCACGTCAATCGTCTCGCGATGAACCTCTCGCCGAGCAGCGAGGTGGTTTACAAGAAAGTCGCGGGCCGCGAGCTTCGCCTCCACATCTTCAATCCCGAGGGCTGGAAGTCCGCGGACAAGAGGGCGTGCTTCATTACGATTCACGGCGGCGGCTGGACTGGCGGGGTGCCGAAGCGGATGTATCCCTTCGCCGACCACTACGCGAAGCTCGGGCTCGTCGGCATCAGCGTGCAGTATCGGCTCTATGACCCGAAGGCGGCGACCACGGTGTTTGACTGCGTGAGGGACGCGCGCTCGGCGGTGCGCTACGTCCGCGCGCATGCGGGCGAACTCGGCGTGGATCCGGAGAAGATCATCGTGAGCGGCGGCTCGGCGGGCGGGCACTTGGCGGTGGCGACGGCGATGTTCGAGGGCGTGGACGAGGCCGGCGAGGATGTGAAGGTGTCCGCTGTGCCGAACGCGCTTGTGCTTCTCTTTCCGGTCATCGACACGTCGAAGGACGGCTACGGCAACACGAAGATTGGCGAGCGATGGAAGGAGCTTTCGCCGGCGCACAACGTCCGCGCGAAGCTGCCGCCGACGATCACTTTTCACGGCACGGGAGACACCGTCACGCCGTTCAAGGGCGCGCAGGCATTCCACGATGCGATGCTGAAGGCGGGCAACCGCAGCGAGTTGGTCGTGAACGAGGGTGGCGCCCACGGATACCTCATGCGCACGCAGCTGCTCTTTGACGAGTGCATCCAGAAGTCGGATGCGTTCCTCGCATCGCTGGGACTGCTCGCCCGCTGAAACAAGCCGCCGCACTTGGCCATGATGACACGACGCCTCTTTCTCCCGCTTCTCATCCTCAGCGCACGGCTGTGCTTTGCCGAAGCGCCCGCGCTGCCGAAGACCGTCCGCCTGCTCACCGTGGGCAACAGCTTTTCGCACAACGCGACGCACTATCTCGGCGACATCGCGAAAGCCGCGGGCGACACGCTCATCCTGCGCGAGGACAACATCGGCGGTTCGAGCTTCGATGTTCACCTGAAAAAGATTGAGGAGTTCGAGAAAGACCCGGCGGGCAAGCTGGGGAAATACACCGGCGACCGGAGCCTGAAGGAGGACCTCACTTCGCAGAAGTGGGACTTCATCACGATCCAGCAGGCGAGCATCAAGAGCCACGACGTGGGCACTTACCGACCTCACGCAAAGCTGCTCGCCGACTACATCCGCAGGCACGCGCCGGATGCGACGCTCATCATGCACCAGACGTGGGAGTATCGCGTGGACGACCCGCGCTTTTCCGTGAAGGAGCCGAAGCCCGGCGAGCCGAAGACGCAGGACGAGATGTATCAGGGGCTCGTGTCCGCCTACGCGACGATCGCGAAGGAACTCGGCGTGCGGCTGATTCCGGTTGGCGACGCATTCCACATCGCGAACCATGATGCGAAGTGGGGCTACCGGGTGCCGACGAAGCCGTTCGACGCCAAGCGGGCGAAGCCCGGTGAGCTGCCGGATCAGACGCACTCACTCAACGTCGGATGGAATTGGAAAAAGCAGAAGGACGGCGCCGAGAAACTCGGCATGGATGGCCATCATGCGAACACAGCGGGCGAATACCTCGGCGCGTGCGTGTGGTATGAGGTGCTGTTCGGAAAGAGCGTGGAGAACAATATGTTCGTGCCCGCGGGCCTCGATGCGGAGTATGCGAAGTTTCTCCGCGCAACCGCGCATCAGGCGGTGAAGCAGAGTGCGTCGGCGCCGCGCTGATTCGCCGGGCTGAGGGACGCGGCGGCATCCGCGGCGCACGCAGTTTTCCATCGCAGCAAGGGTGGCGGGCACTAACATCGCCGCGCTTTCCGAATACCCTCGAAACACCCCATGAAACGGAATCTCCCTCTCGCCGCATTCCTGAGCCTCCCCGCCGCGCTGCTCGCCGCCGACACGCCTCCCGCGCCAGTGTCCGGCATTCTCACGCCGACGGGCAGCGAGCAGGCGCAGAAGGTCGCGGAGACCTTCAAGGGCCGCGGCGTGCAGCGCGACAACACGCCGCCGACTGCGGCAAAGGAGGCGCTGAAGACGTTCAAGGTGCGGGACGGCTACGCGATCGATCTCATGGCGAGCGAGCCGGACGTGGCGCAGCCTCTCTACATGAGCTGGGACTCGCGCGGGCGCATGTGGGTGATGGAGTATCTGCAGTATCAGTTTCCCGCCGGGCTGAAGGTCGTGAGCTACGACCAGCATCTGCGCGCGCAGTTTGACAAGGTGCCCGAGCCGCCGCCGAAAGGCGTGAAGGGCGCTGACAAGGTCACGGTGCTCGAGGACTCCACGGGCGGGGGATCGTTCGACAAACACAAGGTCGTGCTGAGCGGGCTGAACATCGCGACGGCGGCGCTGAAGGGCGCGGGCGGCATCTGGGTGACGAACCCGCCGTATCTGCTCTTCTATCCCGATGCGAATGACGACGACATTCCCGATGGCGATCCGGAGGTGATGCTCCGCGGCTTCGGCATCGAGGACACGCACTCCGTCGCGACGAGCCTGCGCTTTGGACCCGACGGATGGCTTTACGGCGCGAACGGCAGCACGACCACGGGCAATGTGTCGTCCGCGGTGACGAAGAACGTGAAGTTCCAAGGCCAGCACATCTGGCGCTTTCATCCGAAGACAAAGGCGTTCGAGATTTTCGCCGAGGGAGGCGGCAACACGATGAGCAGCGAAATCGACGCGCAGGGCCGCGTGTTCAGCGGCACGAATGGCGCGCAGGCCGGCATGCATTTCGACCAGGGAATGAGCGGCGTGAAGGGCTTCGGCAAACACGGCCCGCCGCTAAATCCGTATGCATTCGGCTACTTCGACCACATCGAAACGAAGAGCGACGGCAAGCGCTTCAGCCAGGCGTTCATGATTTATGAAGGCGGCCTGATGCCGGAGCTGGCGGGCCGCTTCATCTGCGCGAACTCGCTGCAGAACATGTGCTACGTCCGCAAGCGCATCCCGGATTCCTCGACGTTCCGCGCCGAGGACGAGCCCGAGCTGCTGCGAAGCAGCGACCGCTGGTTCCGCCCGGTGGACATCAAGTCCGGCCCGGACGGCTGCATCTACCTCGCCGACTGGTATGACACGCGCCTGAGCCACGTGAGCCCGATTGACGACTGGAGCAAGGGTGATGGCCGCATCTACCGCGTGCGCCCGAGCGACTGGAAGCCGACGCTGAAGCCGTTCAACCTCCACACGGCGCCCGTCGCGGAGCTGGTCGCGAATTTGAAGCACGCCAACAAGTGGTTCCGCCTCCAGTCCGCGCTGGAGCTGAACTGGCGTGGTGAAGAATCCGCGCTGCCCGAGCTCGTGAAGCTCGCGCGCGACACGGCGAACCCGAACGCGCTCGATGCGCTCTTCGCCGTGCACATGCTCGGCGGGCTCACCGACGATCTCGCGGTGGAACTGCTGAAGCATCCCGACGCGTATGTGCGCCGCTGGGTCGTGCGCTGCATTGGCGACCGCGGCGAGGCTACTTCGTTCGTCGCATCGGCGCTGAAGAGCCTCGCGCTCACCGAGCAGAACCCGGAAGTGCGCACGCAGCTCCTCTGCAGCGCGAAGCGGCTGCCCGGTGCGGAGTGCCTCTCGCTCGTGCGCACGATGATCGAGCGCGATGCGGACATCGGCGACAAGCGCATCCCGTTCCTGCTGTGGTGGGCGATCGAATCGAAGGCCGAGAGCGACCGTGACGCGCTGGTGGCGATGTTCGAGGAGGCGAGGATGTGGGACTTCAAGCTCGCGCGCACATTCGCCGCGCAGAACCTCGCGAAGCGCTGGGCGATGGCCGGTGGCAAAGAGAACCTCGACGCCTGCGCAAGACTGCTCTCGCTCGCGAAGCGCAACGAAGACCGCGCGCTGGTCATCGAGGGCATCGCGTCCGCGTTTGAAGGCGGGAAGATGCCGGAGCTGCCGCCCGCGCTCGCGTCTGCGATGAACGATCACATGAAGAGCCAGATGGACGGCGACCTTGCGCTCGCCGTGAAGACCGGCAACGCCGATGCCGTGAAGAAGGCGCTCGCGGTGGTCGCGGACAAGAAGGCGTCGTCCACGAAGCGTGCGTCGCTGCTCACCGCGCTTGCCGAGGCTGGCGAGAAGCAGCTCGTGCCGGTGATTGTCGGCATCATCGGCAGTGCGGGCGATGTCGGCCTGAAGAAAGCCGCGATGTCCGTCGCGGGCCGCTTTGACGACGAGAAGATCGCAAAGGCGGCGGTCGCCAACTACGAGGGCAAGCTCGCGGGCGACACTTCGCTCCGCGACGCCGCGCACCGCATGCTCGCGGGACGGCTCGAGTGGGCGCGCCTCTTCATGGATGAAGTCGAGGCCCGCCGAATCAAGGACCGCAACGTCTCGCCCGACGTCGTGAGGCAGCTCGGGCTTTACCGCGACGCCGCGCTGGACGAGCGAGTGAAGAAATTCTGGCCGCCTGCGAGCGCCAAGGTCGGCAGCGCGCAGAAGCTCGCGGAGATGGGCCGCATCAAGTCCGTGATAGCGAAGGGAGGTGGCGACGCGGCGAAGGGGAAGGTGATTTTCACGCAGCGCTGCGCCGTGTGCCACACCCTCTTCGGCGAGGGCGGCAAAGTCGGCCCCGACCTCACGGGCTATGAGCGCGCCAATCCGGACTTCTGGCTGCTCGGCGTCCTCGACCCGAGCATCGAGATTCGCGAGGGCTTCGGCGCCTACATCGGCAAACTGAAGGATGGGCAGATTCTGATGGGGCTCATCGAGAAGCAGGACGCGGGTGGAGTTGTGCTCAAGGATGTCGCCGGCCAGCGGCACGCTGTGAAGCAGGTGGATATCGCGAGCCTTGAGGCATCGCCCGTCTCGCTGATGCCCGAGGCGCTGCTCACCGGAATGAGCGACGCGGAGCTGAGCGACTTCTTCGCCTATCTGATGAAGCCGTGAGCAGCCAATCCGAGGCTAGGGCGTCGCTTCGCGCGGCCGCGGTGCAGTTCGAGAGCGCGCCGGGCGACAAGGAGGCGAACTTCCGCAAGATGGAGGCGTTCGCGGAGCAGGCGGCTGCGCAGGGCGTGAAGCTGCTCGTTTTTCCCGAGTGCTGCATCACGGGATACTGGTTCATCCGCAACCTCACGGTGCCGCAGCTCGCGGCGCTTTCGGAGTCGATCCCGGATGGGCCGAGCACGCGGCGTCTCGTCGAGTTGGCGCGCAGGCACGGCATCACCATCGGTGCTGGCTTGGTCGAGGATGCGGGCAGCGGCGTGTTTCACAACAGCTATGTCGTCGCGCTGCCGGACGGCACGGTGCACTGCCACCGCAAGCTCCATGCATTCGAGCACCCGGCCATACGCGGCGGCACGGAATACACCGTGTTCAATCTGCCGGGCGGGTTCCGCGCGGGCGTGCTGATTTGCTACGACTGCAACGTCATCGAGAATGCGCGCATCACCGCGCTGCGCGGCGCGGAGGTGCTTATCGCGCCGCACCAGACGGGTGCCGTGCGCAGCAAAAATCCGCATCTCATGGGCATGATCGACCGCGCCCTCTGGGACAACCGCCGCGCGGATCCCGGCGCGATCGAGCGCGAATTTCGCAGCGAAAAAGGCCGCGGCTGGCTGATGCGCTGGCTGCCCAGCCGCGCGCACGACAACGGGCTTTTCCTCGTGTTCAGCAACGGCGTCGGCGTGGACGACGACGAGATTCGCACGGGCAACGCGATGATCCTCGACCCCTACGGCCGCATCCTCGCCGAAACGTGGAAGGCCGACGACGCGATGGTGGTCGCCGACCTCGATCCGGCGCTGCTGGTGGATGCCACCGGGCGGAAGTGGATCTGCGCGCGCCGTCCGGAGCTCTACACGCCGCTCACCGTCCCAACCGGCCTCGAGCGCGACGTGCGGAAGCTCAAGTTTGAGGAGTGAGCCTCCTCACTTCTCCTCGACGAACCGCTCGCCATTCCACGCGAAGCGCTGCTTCACCTTGCCGCTGCCGAGGTCGCGCACGAGCACGGTCCGGCCCTTGCGCGGCAGCACGTAGGAATGCGCGGTGCTCTGCCGGAGCGGGAAGGCATTCTCCTTCACTGGAAAAATCGCACGCGGCGCCTTCACCAGCGTCCCGCTTTCATCGAGCTGGAAGAAATCGAGCCGCACACTCTTCGGGCCGCCCTCGTCATCCTGTCCCTGGCAAATCGCAAGCAGCGGCCGTTCGTCCTTGTAGCGGAAGAGTGCGACTTCAAACGACGACTGCGCGCCGTCACCGCCGCAGCTCAGATACCCGTTCGCGACGTCCTCCACGCCGGATTTCGCCGAGCGGACGCGCTTCAGCAAATTCGCCCCCGTGGTCTCCATCGTGCCCGCCGGCACCATCGCGAAATAATCCGACACGGTCAGCCGCTTCGGCTTTTCAGCGCCGCGCGCGGGCATGTCTGCGACTGCGACTGCGAGCGTCGCGCACGTGATTGCGGAGAGGAGAAAACGGAGCGCCTTCATGCTGCGTGTGTCACTTCGTGGAGAACGAATGGATCGTCGTGCTGCGATACGGCTTGCCGGGGCGAAGCACGGCGCTGGGGAACTCCGGCTCGTTCGGCGAGTCGGGGAAATGCTGCGTCTCTAGGCAGAAGCCGGCGTTCTTGCTGTAAACCTTGCCGGCTTTGCCGGTGACGGTGCCGTCGAGGTAATTTCCGGTGTAGAACTGCACGCCAGGCTCGGTCGTGAAGATCTTCATCACACGCCCGCTCTTCGGCTCGCGCACTTCGGCGGCGAGGCTGATGACACCGGCGCGGCCCTTCGGGTGGTTGATCACGTAGTTGTGGTCGTAGCCGCCGGGCGTGCCGGTCATTTTCGCGAAGTCCTTTCCGATCGCCTTCGCCTTTGTGAAATCCATCGGGCTGCCGGCGACGGGCTCGATTTTCCCGGTCGGGATGCTGCCGTCATCCACCGGTGTGAACTTTGCGGCGTTCAGCTTCAGCTCGTGGCTGAGGATGTCGCCCTCGCCCGCACCGGCGAGGTTCCAGTAGGCGTGGTTCGTGAGGTTCACCACGGTTGGCTTGTCGGTGCTCACCTCGTAGTCGATGCGCAGCTCGTTGTCCTCGGTGACGGAGTAAGTCACCACTGCGCGCAGCTTGCCGGGATAGCCCTCGTCGCCGTCCGGGCTGGTGAGCGTGAAGCGCACGCCGTTGACGTCCTTCAGAATCGCGGCGGACCAGTTCTTCTTGTCGAAGCCCTTCAGGCCACCGTGCAGGTGGTTCGCGCCGTTGTTCGTTGCGAGCGTGTATTCCGTGCCGTCGAGCGTGAACTTCCCCTTCGCGATGCGGTTCGCGTAGCGGCCCGCGATGACGCCGAAATACGGGTGCGCGCCGAGGTAGCCGTCGAGCGAGTCAAAGCCGAGCGTGATGTCCGCAACCCGACCATCGCGATCCGGCACTTCCATGCTCACGAGTGTCGCGCCCCACGTCATCACCCGCGCGCGCAGCCCGTGCTGTCCGCTGAGGGTGAAAATCTCGACCGCCTCGCCCTCCTTCGTCTTGCCGAATAGCTCGCGCTTCACCTCGTGCTTTTTGGCGGACGCCTCCTTCGGCTTTGCCTTCGCCGCGAGTGCGGCTCCGGGAGTTGCAAAAAGGCCGACGCAGAGGGCGGCAGTGAGGACGGCGATGCGCGGGAACGTGTTCATGCGGGAAAATATTCGTCTCCCCGCGAGAAGCCCGCGCCGTTGTTCGGAGTCAATCCGAAAGCCGCCGCTGCCGAGTGCGACGGTCAATTTTTCGCGCGAATGCGCGGCGCGCCTAGCCCTGCAGGCGGTAAACGATGCGCGCCTTCGACAGATCGTAGGGCGACATCTCCAGCTTCACGCGGTCACCCGTCGTGAGGCGGATGAAGCTCTTGCGCATCCTGCCTGAGATGTGTGCGAGCACGAGGTGCTTGTTCGCCAGCTCAACGCGGAACATCGTTCCAGCGAGAACGGACGTGATTCGACCCTCGATTTCGATGACATCGTCTTGGACAGGCATAGGGATTCTTTGATGCGCCGCTCGTGGCGGAGCGAATTTGGATGTGAATGGCGGCGTGCCGCCTTGGTGAGAACGCTTTCGGTGAAGCACTCCGCTCGGCGCAATTGCCCGGCGAAGAGCGCGAAAAGTGGCCTTTTTTCGCGATGAAGCAAGCGATTCCCTAGGAAATCCCGGCGCTGGCCGACCACGCTATTTCTTCGCGCCCTCCGCCGGAGCGCGCAATTCCGCCGCGATGCGCGGGTCGGCTTCGCGGAGTTCCTTCATCATGAGGTCCACCATCGCGCGCGCGCCCTTTTCGTTGAAGTGCGTGAAGTCCGTCGGCGCATTCGACAACTCCGGGCAGCGCTCCTTTCCGAGCTGGCGGAACAGCGCGCCGCTGGATGTGTGCAGATCGACCACGGGCACTTTCTTCTCAGCGGCGACGGTCTTCATCGCGTCCGCGTAGGGCAGCAGGATGTCCTGCAGCTTTCCCTCCGAATCAAAAGTGCGCCGGTGCATCGGCGTCACGAAAATCGGCGTCGCACGCGCCGCGCGCGCCTCGTCCACATACTGCCGCAGGAACTCGCGGTAACTCGTCGCCGCGTCCGTCGCCTCGGGCCGCTCCTTCGCATGCGAGTCATTGTGGCCGAACTGAATCAGGATGAAATCCGGCTTCTCCGCGAGCGTCTTCTTCCAGCGGCCCTCGGCGATGAACGTTTTCGTGCTGCGCCCGCTTGCTGCCAGATTCACCACGCGCACGCCGTCCTTGAATTTCTCCCCGACGAAATGCCCCCAGCCGCGCAGCGGCGAATCCTCGGGATACTCGCACACCGTCGAGTCGCCGATAACTGCGATGGTGAGGCGCGCGGGCTCGGCGGAATTTCCGAAGGCAAGCATCGCGACAAGTGAGAGGAAGACGGCGAGTGGTGCGTGTTTCATGGCGTGGAGCCGGAAGGCTGCACGAGCGACAAACCGCAGGACAGAAATTCCTCGCTGACTGCCGGGCTTATCCGATGGGAGGATGTGACTGGCGATGGTGAACGTGAGGAAAAAACTTGCCGCTGCGCGTAAGAAGCCCAGGTGCGCCTGCCAAGAGGGGCAGAACGTCACCATGACGAACCGCGCACACGGCGGGCGCATTTCTCCGCCAAAGAAAACAAATCCAAAACACCACAAGCCATGAAGAACATCCTCACCTCATTCGTCGCCCCCGCACTTCGGCGGGCGTTCCACTCGTCGCTGTCAGGCACAGTCCTCGCACTCATGTCACTCCTGCTCACCATCTCCGCCGCCACCGCGGCGGTGTTCACCGACGCCTCGGGAACGGTGGCGTTTGAAGTCCCGGGCGAATGGCGGCCAACCGCTGCTCCCCCGTATCCGCTCCCGTATAAGGGGCAAAGCTCCACATTCGCCGATCCCGCGTCAGGCGCGCATTTCACGGTCATTGTCGCCGCCATGCCGAGCGGTGGAATCCAGCCTGTCGTGAAAGACATGGTGAAGGACTTGAAGGAAATCGGGCTGAGCCCGACCGAGCCTGACGCAGGCATGGTGGACGGTCGCCGCAGCATGACTTTCGGCGTCATCCTGCCGCGGAAGATGGTCTTCTTTCAGAGCGTCATTGATGCGGACAAAAATATGGTGGTGCTGTTTAGCGGGTTCCCTGATTCGAAGAGAATCCTAGACCATGTGATGTCGGACTTGGTGGGGATCAAGAAGACCATGAAAATCAAAGCCGCCGCGAACGGGAGCGCCGCCACGGCGGGATTCTCGACGCCGTCCACGGCGAACGCAGGGAGGTTCAGCTTCCAGCGAAACACCGTGGCGCTTCAAGCGAGGCCGGACAGCGCCCCGGCACCGCGTGTTCAAAGTGATGAGTATAAGCCCAGCATCTGCCTAGGCTGCGGCGGGAAGGGTCGCGTCTTCTGCCATCACTGCGTGGGCGGGTATCTGCCCGGGACCGGGAACCCCTACCAGAATCCCCCGACACCGCAGGCCATCTGCCCCGTCTGCAACGGCTCCAAGGAGAAGACCTGCCTGGACTGCCGCGGCACCGGCAGGCCGCGATATTGAGCGCCGCACGAAGCGGACTGCGGACACAAGCGCCGGGCAGGTAGCACTGTCCGGCGCTCCATTTTTTTAACAAGAATACCGTGCAAAAAAGCTTTCGCACCGCGCGTAAGAAATATCCCGGCGGCGGTCAAGACGCGGCATATGAAAACATCATCTCTCATCTCCCGCATTCTCACCTCCGTTCGCTCACTTTCCCGGAGGAAGAAAATAAGCCTCGCTGTCTGCCTGTGCCTTGGCCTGGGGCTGTTCATCCTCGCATTGCCCGCCCGGCGGACGGATTCGGACAGGCGGCTCTCCCGGATTTCGAAGCAGATTGACACCGTGCGATCCGCATTGGGTGAGAACCATCCATTGACCGTCCTCGCACATGCCCGTTGGACACAGGCCCTGCTTGAGGAAGACTGGACGAAGGTCACGGATTCGCTCGCTCGACATGGACGCTTGGGGCAGGAGAGCCTCGGTGCCCGTTTGGGTCTTCTGGAGAGACTGGTCTCGCAGGAATCCAATGGGATGGATGCCACACAACTGAGAGCGACCACGGAAATGGCTCTCGCACTCGTTGCAGACGAGAAGGCAAGAGGCTGGATCCATTATTGGACGCTCAGGCACTGCGGTGAGCTTTCAATCCAGCTTCTCAAGCGGAATGAGAATGACTTGGCGCAGAAGCTCGCCCGCTGTGCGTGGGACGGATTTCAGTGGGCCAAGACCACACCGACGTGGAGTCAGTGCAAGGATGACTATGAAAGCACCTACCGTGTCTTCAAAAACAGTCTGCATGAGGCGGGCCTAGGAATTGGGTGGGAGGAGGGTTCGCAAACCACGGCGGCACAGACCGGCGCGGCAGTCCCATCACATGCTCCACATCCATATTCCGCTGGTGAAAGAACTGCATACTCACCATCGGAGGCTCCACCTGCCAAGCCCGCTGCGGCGGCCACCCCAGTGGCGAACCCAAACGCCTTTCCAAAGGACAAGGCATGCGAACGCGTCCAAGTCTGCAAAACCCTCCAGCATGACGCGCCTCTCGTGTTAGGGCAGAGGAGGGCTGAATTGTGCCTCGTTTACGTCGAGTATCTTTCGGATCCAAATCAGGTCAGTCCGCCGCCGCCCGGCCCGTGCCATTTGATGAAATCCGCCTATCAGAAGGAGAACTCGTGCTATCAAATTGTGGGAACCTACGCGGTGACCAATGACGGCACGATCTGGCGGAAGAATGATCTTGGCCTGGACATGGATCGGAAGGACAAGGAAATCGGAATCGAGCGCGCCCCACGCCCCGCTTGGATTCGCGACGAAGAGTATCTCAGGCAGATTCCCACCAATCGGGCAGGCTCACCCGGCGGAAACGGCGGCGTGATGCCGGGTGGCGGGGCCAGTCCAGTCGAGGGGGAATGCCGCGTCTGCAAAGGCATGGGCAACATGAGCCGGGTGGTTATGGAGAATGTTGACGGCTACCGTTCCCGTTCCGCCACGGAAATCCACGAGTTGGAGAAACGAAAGAGCGAGCGTTGCACCAACTGCAACGGCACCGGCAAGGTGAGGCGGTGAAAATCACCCTCCTCGCCAGCAGCACTGGCTGGAGACTTGACCGTAGGGCGCCGCCTTCCTATGCACTCGGCCCAGCAAACCCGCGCTGCGCCATGCCTGCCCGTGAAACCGAGATCATCGTCAGTTTCGATGGCGCAGAGCAGCGGCGTCTGGTGGTGGAGCCGGGCGAGTATTTCATCGGCCGGGATTCGGAGTCGCACGTGCAGGTGGACGCCGAGTGGGTTTCGCCCCGGCACGCGAAGCTGAGGATTGATGCCGACAGCGCCTTCATCGAGGATCTCGGCAGCAGCAGCGGCACGCTCGTCAATGGCGAGCTGATCAAAAGCAGCACGCGCCTGCGGCCGGGGCAGGAGATCCAGATTGGCACGGCCACCCTCGTGCTCCGCCGCATCCAGCCAGCGGCGGATTCCGATGCGACCCTCCCGCCCGTGGCGGCAGCCGTGAGGCGGTTGCTGCCGGAGAAGTTCCAGCGCGGGCGCAAGTATGACATCGGCAGCGTGGTGGCGCGCGGTGGGATGGGGGAAATCCTCGATGTGCGCGAGGCGACCACCGACCGCACGGTGGCGATGAAGGTGATGCTCGACGACGCGACCGAGGAGGACATCTCGCGCTTCATCACGGAAGCCCGCGTGACCGCGCGGCTAGAGCACCCGAACATCGTCCCGGTGCATGAACTCGGCGTGGATGAGAACGGCCAGCCGTTTTACACGATGAAGATGGTGCGCGGCACCACGCTGCGGAAGGTGATAGAGATGCTGGCCGCCGGGGACGGCGACACCGCGCGGAAGTTCCCGCTGCCCATCCTGCTCACCGTCTTTCAGAAAGTCTGTGACGCGGTCGCCTTTGCGCATAGCCGCGGCATCATCCACCGCGACCTGAAGCCGGAGAACATCATGCTCGGCGACTTTGGCGAGGTGCTCGTGATGGACTGGGGGCTGGCGAAGAAATTGCGGAGTGCGGAGCGCGGAGTGCGGAATGACGGTGCGGATGTGAGCGCCACAAGCAAGCCGTTCGACGCGGAGCACCCCGCTCCCGACGGCGCGACGATGGCTGGCACAGCCCTCGGCACGCCGCAATACATGAGCCCCGAGCAGGCGCGCGGTGAAGTCGGCACACTCGACGAGCGGAGCGACATCTGGAGCCTCGGCGCGATCCTCCACCACCTCCTCGCGCTGCGTCCCCCGGTCGACGGAGGGAGCGCGATGGAGGTCATCGGCAGGGTTGGGCGCGGCGAGGTCGAGCCACTGGCAGCCGGCGAATTCAAAATTCAAAATTCAAAATTCAATGTTCCCCAGAGCCTCGCCGCCGTGGTGCGCAAGGCGATGGCTTTCGAGAGGGATGGGCGCTACGCCAGCGTCGCCGACCTCCAGCAGGACATAGCGGCTTACCAGGGTGGCTTCGCCACGAGCGCGGAGGATGCCGGGGCGTGGAAGCAATTCACCCTCTTCCTCCGTCGCCACCGCGCGCTGGCTGCTTCCGTTGCCGCGAGCCTGCTGCTCATTGTTGTGCTGTTCACGCTGTTCACGGTTCGTGTGATTCGGGAGCGCAATAGGGCAGAACGCGGGGAGAAGACTGCAGAGCGCGCACTGGCTGTTTCCCAGCACGCCCGCCAGACGGCGGAAGGATTGATCGAATCCATGCTTTACGATCTGCGGGACAAACTGCAGCCGCTAGGCAGGCTGGATCTTCTCAATGACATATCGAGGCAGGCAGAGGACTATTTCCGCAAGTTCCCGGCAGGTGGAGAGGTTCCCAAGGAAGTTCACAACCAGAATGCTATGCTCCACAACCGGGGAAAGATCCTACTGCAGAAGGGTGATCTGAAAGGTGCGCGGGAATCCTTCGAGCGCGCCCGCGAGGCAGTCATCAAGCTTGTGGAGCAGAATCCTCGCAGCATCTGGATTCAGCGTGACCTTTGTGTGAGCGATCTAAGGATGGGGGATTTGGCGGAAGCGGAGGGCAATCATCAGGCCGCACGGGAGTTTTTTGAACAGGCGCTTGAGATTAGCATGCGGGTCGCGAAGACAAGCCCTGACCTCACCGAAGCCCAGTCGGATCTGGCAACGAGTTACGAACGTGTGGCGCATGCTGCGAAAAATACAGGGGATATGCAGACTGCCAGGCGTGCTTGCTCGGAATCGCTGGCGATTCTTGCCGAGCTGGCACGCTTGCAACCGGAGGATCTGGAACACCAGAACAGCATCGGCGCATGCCATGCAACCCTTGCAGCCATTGCCCGTGCCGAGGGGAAGATCGAGGAAGCCATCCAGTCCGCGGCGACTGCGCTGGCTATCTATCGCAAACTGGTGCATTCGGCACCCGGAAACTCCAAGTTTCAGAGGAACCTTTCTGGCGTGCTGCAAAATTTGGCCGACTACGCTGAGGAAAAGGGTGATGCCGGACTGGAAAAGGACTACATGCATGAGGCGGTTGAGATCCGGCGACAACACACAAAATCAGATCCAACAAACACTGTTCTTCAGATTGAGTTTGCGACGCAGTTTTTGCTGAGATTTGCCTCATTGTGCAGGGAGACTGGAGACATGGACACAGCAAAAGCAGCCATTCAGGAAGCGCTCGGCATTTTGCAACCGTATGCCAGCGGCAATTTCTCAAATCTCCAACTTAAGCTTGGTTTGTCCTGTGCCTATGGCTTGCTCGGGAGGTTTGCCAGCGATCGGGGGGATTTTGTGTCTGCCAAGAATCAAAGCCAGGCGTCATTGGACATCCTTCATGAACTGGCAACGGCGAATCCGACTGATCTGAACATTCTGCGGAACACGAGCACAGCCGAGCAAACCCTGGGCACTGTGGGGAAGCGCATGGGGGACTTTGCGGCTGCACGCGCCGCCTACCAGCGGGCATTGGACATGGATTTGCTAATCACAGCCCGTTTGCCGAAAAGCGTTTTGGCCCAGTCCCGTTTGCTCATCAGTTACTCCATGGTGGCCACCACCGCCCGAATACAGCGGGACAGGGATGCTGCAAGGGATCTTTGCCAGAAGGCGCTCGATGTTGCGCAGCACATCAATCCCATCGCAGTTGGCAGCCTCGTGGTGCGAACGGACATCGGGCTGTGTTTGACGCAAGTCGCGGAAATTGCCTTTGAACAAGGGGATTCAAAGTCGGCGCTCGCTGCCTACCGCAAGGGGCGTGAATTGGGCCGTCAGCTAGTCAGCGAGCTTCCTGGGCAGAGTGTCCAGGCGGTTCTTTTCAGCGAAGCCTGCAGGGGCGAGGCCGCTGCATTGGCCAAACTCGAGCCGAACACTCCGGCCGCGGTGCTGCGGAAAATCCTTGAAGAAGGTCGCGCGCCGCTTGCCCGGCTCAAACAATCTGGGCGACTGCCAACCGACTACGAACCCTACCTGATGAAAATCGAGGTGGCATTGGCGGAACTCGGCCTTTGATTTAGGCTTACTGCCACGGCCAAGGGGAGCTTGCAGAGGCCGAACTCCCATCCGGCAGCTGCGGCCGCTAGGGCGTGGAAAGGGATTTGTTTTCAGGGAAAGTAGACGGGCAAAAAGTGGCGCTTGGGACGGGTTTGGCGTGGTGGAATTTGTCCGTGAAGCGGCCGCATTTCCGGGTGCGGGAGTCTGGCAGCCATCGGTGGAAAAAATTTGTGGCACGCGCGTAAGAAAGTCCGCGGGGGTGGCCAAGAGCGGGCAAGCAGCTTCGCGATTCCCGCGGAGCGGTGAAATCCAAATCAACCAAACTCAGGAAAAACAAAGTCATGAAAAACATCCTCAATCACATTGTCAGCGGGGTCGCAAAAGCCACCTTGTTTGCTGCTCCCGGGCTCGCCATTATTTGCGGCGCGGCGCACGCGAAGGAATACACGGGCACAGCCACGGTCTATGTCCAGCGCTATGACGGCTGGGGCCAGCTTCAATACGTCCATTCTTTTTCCTACCCAGTGGGGATCTTCACAGCATCGCCGCTGGTCTCCGGTGGCCGCAGGGAGTCCAATCCCTTCTCCTTTTTGATCACGACGCCGACGAGCACCTATACGAAGGAGGGTGCTTTCCAGTTTCACTCGGCAGTGCCGCATTCGCTTTCAAGCGGGGATCTGTTGACGCAGCACTGGCAGTTTTCCTACAGCAACGGCCGCATCGAAGGCGTGAAGCTCAACAGCCATGATTCGCTGTCGGTGCAGGACAACTTCTTGAACGAACTCTACATGCCCTATGGCAGCACCGGGTTGTTCTCTATGCTGAATACGGTCAAGCCGATGGACATCCTCGCCGGCACTGTCATCTCGGGCACGGTCTCGGACACGCGCTGGGAGGTGGGGATCAGCGGGATGAGCTACGACCAGCACTCATACATCACCGTCAGGATGTCCGCCACTTCCGCTCCCAGCGTCACTGCCACTGTTCCAACTGCCGGCGCCTCGAATGCAGGCACAGTGAAGCAAAACAACTCCGCGAGTTCCTCGCAAAGTTCCACGGCGGGCAGCACAGCCGCGACCAGCCTGTTTTTTCAAAACAACGCCGGGCAAATCTCAATGTGGCATATGAATGCGAGCGGCAAAGCGACCGGTTCGACGATGATCTCCAGCAGCGGTCTGGGCGACTGGCGCATGGTCGGACAGGCCGACATGAACGGCGATGGGAATGCGGACCTCGTGTTCCAGAACGGCGTCGGGCAGATATCCGTGTGGCACATGAACGGGAGCGGCAAGGCAATTGGCTCCGCGATGATCAGCAGTGCTGGTCTGGGTGACTGGCGGGTTTCGGGAATCGCAGACATGAATGGCGATGGGAATGCGGACCTCGTGTTCCAGAACGGTGTCGGGCAGATATCCGTGTGGCACATGAACGGAAGCGGCAAGGCGACGGGCTCGGCGATGATCAGCAGCGTTGGCCTCGGCGGCTGGCGCGTGGCGGGTGCCGCGGACATGAACGGGGACGGCAGGCCGGACCTTGTATTCCAGAACGGTGCGGGCCAGATCTCGGTGTGGCACATGAACGGGAGTGGCAAGGCGACCGGCTCAGCGGTGAT
>JBGAPU010000108.1:0-20489 GCA_044221035.1 Chthoniobacteraceae bacterium
CTTCCCGTTCCCTACTCCCAATTGTTCCACGGAAATCGCCGTATTCCCCGGGAATACGCCGTCCGTTCCGGGAAATCACCGCTCGTCACGGGAAATCGCCGTCCGTTCCGGAAAAACGCTGGCCGTTCCGGAAATACGCCGCTCGTTCCGGGAAATCCGTGCTCGTTCCGGAAAAACGCCGTCCGTTCCGGAAAATCCGCGCTCGTTCCGGAAAATCGCCGTCCGTTCCGGAAAAACACCGTCCGTTCCGGAAAAACGCGGCTCGTTCCGGAAAAACGCCGCCCGTTCCGGGAAATCGCCGTTCGCCCCGAACCATCCACACCCAATCCCCGCCAAACGCCGCCCAAAACCTCGAATCCCGCAAATTCCCCGGCTTCCCCGGCTCCGCGCTCCGCATTCGGCGCACCGCATTGCCCGATTGTTCCACGGCCCCCTGCCCCTGCTGCTCACCCCACGAACTCCTCACCGGACCGCTGAGGATTTCCCGGACTACCGATAAGGCACGCGCTCGATGAGAAGGCCGATGTTGACTGGCGGATGCGCCGGCAAATTCGTCTCGCCTCACGCCGCGCCGCCGTGCATCCTCCGCCGAGACAACAAACCTCCCTCGCGGTATGACACACGAGCCAGAACACACAGGCAGGGCGAAATACCCCTGAGAGCCAGCCATCGCGACCGCACCTGCTTTCCTTCCTTGCTCAAAGCCGCCTAATCTCATGCAAGACCCCGCCAAATTCAACAACGTCGTCAGCTTCCTTTGGGCCATTGCCGATCTGCTCAACGGGGCATTTCAGAAGAGCGAGTTCCAGAAGATCATCCTTCCGTTCACCGTCCTGCGGCGTCTCGACTACGCGCTGGAGGCGACTAAGTCCAAGGTGTTGGAAACCGAGGAGACCTTGAAGGCGAAGGGGCTGGAGAATCGCCACGGGCAGCTCTGCCGCGCGGCGGGGTTTGCCTTCTACAACATCTCCAAGTTCAATTACGAAAGCCTCCTTCACGATGACGCCAACCTCGCGCTGAACCTCCGCCAATACGTCGCGGGCTTCTCCCCGAACGTCCGGGAAATCTTCGCCGCCTTCCGGTTCGACGATACCATCCGCGATTTGCAGCAGGCCGGGCTGCTTTACCTGCTCATGGAGCGCTTCAATGAGAAGAGCAAGGTGGACCTCCGCCCCGCCTCCATGTCGAACCACGAGATGGGCTACGTCTTCGAGCACTTGCTGCGGAAGTTCAACGAAGCCCTCAACCAGAACCCCGGCGAGCACTTTACCCCGCGCGAGGTCATCCGCCTCATGGTGGACCTCGTCCTCATGTTCGATACCGAGCTGGCCAGCGGCGAGGGCGTGGCCCGCACGGTGAATGACTGCTGCTGCGGCACCGGCGGGATGCTGACCAATGCCAAGGACCGCATCCTGGAAATCAATCCCCAGGCCAAGGTCTTCCTCTACGGGCAGGAGCTGAATCCCCAGACCTGGGCCATCGCCCGCTCGGACATGCTCATCCTGGAGCCGGAGGGAAAGGACGCGGAGAACATCAAGCTCGGCAGCACCCTTTCCAACGACCAACTCGCAGACAAACGCTTCGACTTCCAGTTCGTCAATCCGCCCTACGGCTACGAGTGGAGCAAGGACTACGACAAGGTCACGGAAGAGGCCAAACTGGGTTTCGAGGGCGGGCGCTTCGGGGCCGGGCTGCCGCGCAAGTCGGATGGGCAGATGCTCTTCCTCCAGCACTTCATCGCCCGGATGAATGAGGCTGAGGACGCGCAGAGCTACATCGGCATCATCATGAATGGCTCCCCGCTCTTCACCGGCGGCGCAGGCTCGGGCGAGTCGGAGATCCGCCGCTGGATCATGGAGAATGACTGGCTGGAGGCCATCGTGGCTCTTCCGCAGCAACTCTTTTACAATACCGGCATCGGCACCTACATTTGGATGCTGAGCAATCGAAAGCCCGCCGCCCACCGAGGCAAGGTCATGCTGGTGGATGCCTCCGGGGAGCAATTCTGGTCCAAGATGTCTCGAAACCTTGGGAGCAAAAGCCGCGAAATCGGCGAGAGCCACCGGCAGGCCATCCTCGCACTGGTGCAGGCGCGGCAGGAAGGCCCGCATGTGAAGATTTTCGACACCACGGACTTCGGCTACCGGGAGATCAAGGTGCTACGCCCGCTGCGGCTGCGCTTTGAGGTCACGGAGGAATCCCTCGCCCGGCTCGACGCGCAATCCGCGTTCAAGAATCTGGCCGTGAGCAAGAAGAAGGACGCCGCCGAGCGGCAGCAGGAGGAAAAGGAAGGCCGCGCCCTGCAAGCCGCCATCCGCGCCGCCGTGCAGACGGTCGCGGGCCAGACTTATCTGGATCGGGAAAAGTTCACCGCCGGGCTAGAGGCCGCGCTGAAAAAGGCGGGCCTCAAGCTCAAGGCGCCCCTCGTGAAAGCCATCCTCATCGGCATCGGTGAGCGGGACGACACCGCCGAAATCTGCCGCGACAGCGACGGCAACCCCGAGCCCGACACCGACCTGAACGACACCGAGAATGTGCCGCTCAAGGAAGCCATCGAAACCTACTTCGCCCGCGAGGTCACGCCGCATGTGCCGGATGCGTGGATCGATACCACCTACCGCGATGCCAAGGACGGACAGGTGGGCAAGGTGGGCTATGAAATTGCCTTCAACCGCCATTTCTACGTCTTCCAGCCGCCCCGCCCGCTGAGCGCCATTGATGGCGACCTGAAAGCCTGCACCGACCGCATCCTCAACCTCATCGGAGGGCTGACGCAGTGAGCTTCCCACGTTACCCGAACTACAAACCCAGCGGCGTGGAGTGGCTGGGGGACGTGCCGGTGCACTGGGGACAAGCAAAGGTTGGGCATTGTCTCAAATCTCCGCCGTGCTACGGGGTGCTTGTGCCAGACTTTGCGGAGGACGGCGTGCCCATGCTTCGCATTACGGACATGGAGGACGGGAATGCCGACAGGGCGAACATGAACACAATCAGTCCGTCTCTCTCTGCGCAGTATTCTCGGACAATCGTAGAAGAAGGCGACGTCGTAATCTCGGTCGTGGGCACGATTGGCAAGGCGTTCAGGGTTGGGGCTGCTCTAGCTGGCGTAAATCTTTCGAGAGCGGTGGCTAGACTCCAGGTTGGACCTGAGTTGAGCGCGGACTTTTTGTGTTGGGTGTTCCAAAGCCTTCAATTCAGGCGGTATGTTGATTTGGTCTGCGTGGGGAAAGCTCAGCGGGTTCTCAACATGGGGGACCTATCTGCCTTCAGGATCGGAAATCCAGAACTCGCCGAGCAAACGGCGATTGCGGAGTTTCTGGACCGGGAGACGGGGAAGATTGATGAGCTGGTGGCGGAGCAGCGGCGGCTGATGGAACTGCTGAAAGAAAAACGCCAGGCCGTCATCTCCCACGCCGTCACCCAAGGCCTCAACCCCCACGCCCCCATGAAGCCTTCCGGCATCGAATGGCTCGGCGATGTGCCGGCGCATTGGGACTGCTTCCGCAACAAAGTGGTATTTGAAGAGATTAGTGAGAGAAGCCTCTCTGAGGAGGGTGAACTTATGTCAGTCTCTCACATTACAGGTGTGTCCCCGCGTTCAGAAAAAGACGTGAACATGTTTCTAGCAGAGACTCTCGAAGGTTACAAAAAGTGTCGGAGCGGCGACTTGGTCATCAATACTATGTGGGCATGGATGGGTGCGCTCGGTTGCAGTCCCTGCGATGGCCTCGTTAGTCCGGCATACAACGTTTATCGTCAACGCAAGCCAGGGCAGATCTCCTCAGCTTACTATGACTACCTATGTCGGCTGCCGCCCCATGTAGTGGCAATGAAGGCGAACTCGAGCGGTGTATGGGAGTCTCGCTTGCGCCTTTATCCTGACGCCTTTCTATCCATGTGCCTCCCGGTCCCACCGCTGGACGAACAGCTTTCGATCGTGGAATACCTGAGTCTTCAGATTTCAAAATTCGACGCTCTCACCGCCGAAGCGCAACGCGCCATCGACCTGCTGCAAGAACGCCGCACCGCACTGATCTCCGCCGCCGTCACGGGGCAGATTGATGTGCGCAACCATTCACCGAAGCGCTGACCATGGCCAAAATCACTTCCGAAGCTGCGTTTGAAGAACACATCGAATCCGTCCTGCTGAAGCAGCACGGCTTTTTCCCCGCGAAGCAGGAGGACTACGACAAGAAGCTGTGCCTGCGGCCGGAGACGGTCATTTCCTTCCTCCGCGCCACGCAGACGAAGCAGTGGGCGGACTATTGCGCGCTCATCGGCGACAAGGAGCAGGCCGCGCGCAATGTGCTCAAGCGGATCAAGGAAGTGGTGGACAAGGAAGGCACGCTGCACGTCCTGCGGAAGGGCTTTGAGGTGATGGGGGCGGGGCATTTCCGCCTGTGCTACTTCGAGCCGACGAACCCGGTGGCGGAGGAGAGCCGCCGACTCTCCGGGGAGAACCTCCTGCATGTGCAGCGGCAGGTGAAGTTTTCCGAGGCGGACGAGAAGTCGCTGGACCTGGGCATCTTCCTCAATGGCCTGCCCATCTTCACCATCGAGGTGAAGAACCAGATCTCCGGGCAGAACGTGACTCACGCGATGAAGCAATACCGGGACACGCGCGACCCGAAGGAACCGCTGTTCCGCTTCAAGCGTTGCCTGGCCCACTTCGCCGTGGACAACGACCTCGTCTATGTGACCACGGAACTGGCCGGGGCGAAGACGCGGTTTCTCCCCTTCAACCAAGGCGCGGACGGCGGCGCCGGGAATCCTCCCTGCAAGGTGGGCTACGCCACAAGCTACCTGTGGCAGGAAATCTGGCAGAAGCCGCGCATCCTCGACCTGATCCAGCGCTTCATCCGCGTGGTGGACGTGCTGGATGACAAGGGCAAGAAGACGGACAAGCAGCAGCAGATTTTCCCCCGCTTCCACCAACTGACCTGCGTGCGGGAACTGGGAGCTGATGCCCGCAAGCACGGCGCGGGCAAGCGCTACCTAAACCAGCACAGCGCAGGCAGCGGCAAGACGAACTGCATCGCGTGGCTGGCGAACAGCCTCGCCACGCTGCACACGCCGAAGGGTGCGCCAGTCTTCAGCTCGGCGATCGTGATTTCCGACCGCCGGGTGATCGACCGCCAACTCCAGCGCACGCTCAAGCAGGTGATCGAGACGCCGGGGATGCTGGTGAACATCGCCAGCGACGACGGGATGACCTCCAGAGACCTCAAGCGGGCGCTGGAGGATGGGAAACGCATCATCGTGACCACGCTGCAAAAGTTTGGCGTGATCATGGACAGCATGGGCGAGCTGCCGGGAGAACGCTTTGCGGTGATCGTGGACGAGGCGCACTCCTCACAGGCGGGCGAGAGCGCGAAGGCCGTGCAGAGGGTTCTCTCCTATGCCTCCGAGGACGAGCAGAAGGACGAAGAGGAAAAGACGGTGGAGGAGCGCATTCTCGAAGAGCTGAAGACGCGCGGCCCGCAGAAGAACGTGAGCTACTTCGCCTTCACCGCCACGCCCAAGCCGGAGACGCTGCAACACTTCGGCACCAAGCAGGCGGACGGCACTTTCAAGCCGTTCAGCCTCTACACCATGCGGCAGGCCATCGAGGAGAAGTTCATTCTCGATGTGCTCAAGAACTACACGACCTACGACCAGTATTGGGCGCTGCTGAAGAAGGTGAAGGACGACCCGGAGTTTGACGGGGCGAAGGCGAAGACGCTGCTCAAGCAGTTCGTCAGCCGCCACGAGCGGACGATTGCCAAGAAGGTGGCGATCATGGTGGAGCACTTTCACACCACGGTGAGCGGAGAACTGGGCGGCAAGGCCAAGGCGATGATCGTGACCTCCTCCCGCCTGCACGCGGTGCGCTACAAGCTGGCGGTGGATGCGCATTTGAAGAAGCTGGGCCTGCCCTACAAGGCGCTGGTGGCCTTCACCGACGTGGTGAAAGATGCCAAGGACGGGAAGGAATACACGGAGGCGAACATGAACGGCTTCCCCGAAGCCGCCACGGGCGACCGCTTCGAGGGCGACGACTACCGCTTCCTGATCGTGGCGAGCAAGTTCCAGACGGGGTTCGATCAACCCAAGCTGGTGGCCATGTATGTGGACAAGAAGCTGAGCGGCGTGACCTGCGTGCAAACGCTCTCCCGCCTGAACCGCACCACGGCGGGCAAGGAGGATACCTTCGTGCTGGATTTCGAGAACACGGCGGAGGACATCGAGAAGAGCTTCCAGCCTTTCTACGACCGCGTGACGCTCTCCAAGGAGACGGACGCCAACCAGCTCTACAACATCCGCACGGACCTGGATAAGTTCGCGATCCACGAGGCGGCGGACGTGGAGGCGTTCGCCAATGAGTGGTTCAGCGCCAAGCCCAAGCCGGAGAAGCTGCAAGCGGTGGCAAACCCGGTCGCCAAGAAATGGCAGGCCGAAGACGAGGAAGACCAGGTGGACTACAAGTCCAAGGCGCGGGACTTCGTGAAGCTGTATTCCTTCATTTCCCACCTTGTCCCGATGCGGGATGTGGGACTGGAAAAGCTCTTTGTCTTCCTGCGCTTTCTCCTGCCCCTGCTGCCGTCCAAGAAAGGCGAGAACCCACTGGAAGTGCTCGGCATGGTGGACATGGAAAAGCTGGCCGTCCGCAAGAAGGAGAAGAAGGACATCGGCCTCAAGCGCGGCGAGACGAAAGTCGACCCGCTCAACTACGGCGGCGGCGCCGACCTGACGCCCGAAGACCGCGAGGCGCTCTCGAAGATCATCGAAGACCTCAACACGCGGTTTAACACCTCCTTCACCGATGACGAGATCATGGTGATCAAACAACTGGAGAAAAAGATCAGCGAAGACGAGGCGCTCCAGCAGCAGCTCAAGAACGGCTCCAAGCACGCGGTGGAAGCTACTTTCCGGCAAGTGGCCGAAGACGCCTTCCAAGACCTGGTAAACGACAACTTCAAATTTTACAAAAAGGTCAGCGAGGACGACGAGGTCTCGAAGGAGTTCTTCGCCCGGCTGTTCGAGTGGTATATCGAAGGCCGCAAGAAGACGCCGCCGAGGAAGTAAATCCTGCCCCGCTACTCCCGCCGGGTGGAGATGCCGGAGATAGAAAAGAACGAATTCAACCTGACCATCTCCCGCTATATCAGCACGGCAGTGGGTGATGAGGAAATTGACCTCAAGCAACGCACGCGCAGTTCGTCGAAAGCGACAAGGCCGTGCAGGAGGCAAGGCGGAGGCACAACGGATTTCTCAAGGAATTGGGGCTTCCACCGCTGCCATAATCGCGCGGCGAGGTCGCCAGAGGGGGTCCGCTGGACAATGGAATTGGCGTGCGTCGAATAATTCCGGCGCCCCCGGACCGCGCCAGTTGGTGTCGTCCAAAGGGTGAGGAGCGCCCTGTTTCTCTCAAATTTGAGAACCAACAGGGAAGAAGGCCCTGGGGTGTGGAGATTTATACAGCGGGAAATGGCTGTTTTCCATAACTTCCGGGGTTTACTGTAATTACCAAAGGGGAAATGCGGATGCAAAGTTGAGAGCGGGACTCTCACGAATGAGAATTTCCGGAGTGATAAAAAGTTAGACCAACCCCCGGAAAAACATTCTGCATAGATATGTCGCGCGTATGCGCGCGCGAAGGCCGCGGGGATTGGCTGGCACGGTTCGGGCAATGGCTGTCCTGCGTGACGGCAGTCCGGGGCCAAAGCCCGGGCTGCCCGACTTAGCCGAAGGTCCGGGCCCCGTGCCCGGGACTCCGGCGCCGGGGAGCGGCGTTCTGCGCCGGGCCCCGGTGAAGCACACAGACCACGAAGGCGAGGGGCAACCCGGACCTTCACCATCACGAAGGCCGGGGCAGCCCGCGCCTTCACAACAAGACAGACAAGACACAAACACCACAAACAGATTGGAGCCGAACCATGCCGCACTGGAATGACGGAACCCGCTGGGGAACTGCACGCTGGGCGCCACCGGCGCCACTCACCAAAATGATAAGACCCATGGCAACCATCGCCCTGAACGTAAGCAAGCTGCCCATCGCGACGAAAATCGTCCGCGGGCAGGACATCATCACCAAGAGCACGGGCAATCCGAACGTGCCTGGAAACACCGCGGTCCTGACTGCCTTCTCGAATGCGCAGGAGGACATGCTGGCCGCCAACGACGCCTACGAGGCCATCCGCCTCACGGTGGAGCAGCTCCTGACGGCGCGCAACACCGCGCTCTTCAAGTGGCTCAACGAGCTGACGGCGCTGGCCGCGTTCACGCAGAGCGTGACCGGCGGCGACGCCGAGAAGCTCCTGAGCGCGGGATTCGAGATCCGCGGCTCGGCGACACCGAAGCCGCCGCTGAACGCACCCGCGAACCTGCAGGCGAGGACGAACGGAATGCCCGGAGTGACCAAGCTCTCGTGGAACCCGCTCGGCGAGGCCGTGGCCTACGTGGTGGAGCACAGCGCGGCCCCCGAAGGCCCCTACACCCAGGTGGCGATGCCCACCAAGGCAAGCTGCGAGGTGGAGGGCGCCGAGCCCGGCAAGGAGAGCTGGTATCGCGTGGCCGGCCTGAACGCCGACGGCCAGGGCCCGTTCTGCGAACCCGCCCGCCGCCCCGTCCTCTGAGGCGCATTCCTCCGGTCGCTGGTCGCAGGTTGCTGGTCATCAGTAACCCGTGGCCAGTGGCCGGGGGAGGGGCTGGGGAGCGCGGAGCTAGTTAGTGCTCAGTGCTCGGTGCTCAGTGGCGGATTGCTGGTTTCTGGTTTCTGGTTTCTCGTTACTCGCTACTGGTTACTCGCTACTGGCCTCCGACTCCTGACCTCTAGCTTCTGACACCTGGCTTCTGGTCGCTAGCTTCCGGCTTCTGGTTTCTGAACCCTGACGACTGGCTCCCATCGCCTGAACCCTGAACCCTGAACCTATGCGCCAAGCGCCAGTCCCTCCCCGTGTCCCTGAGGACCAACAGATATCAGCCGGCAGTGACGCAAGCAAGGCGACCAAGAACCGCCAGCCCCGTGTCCCGGAGGGACAAGAGAATGTAGCCGGTGGTGAAGCGAGCAAAGCGAGCGAGAACCACCGGATAAGGCGCCGGAAGAACACGCGCCCCGGAGGGTGCGCCGGAAAGGCCCGCCCCGTTCCCTCAATCCTCAATCCTCAATCCTCAGTCCTCAGTGCTCGGTAACTGGTCTCTATTTTCTAGTTTCTGGTCTCCAGTTACCAGCATCCAGCCACCAGCAACCAGCAACCAGCATCCACCATCCAGCATCCAGCATCCACCATCCACCATCCACCATGCCCTACGACCCTAACATCCCGCTCGATGGCTCGCTGATGCTTGCGCCCGAAATGCGCTCGCAGTTCAACGGCCTCAAAACCCTCATTGATAACATCCCCGCCGGCCCGCCCGGACCCCAGGGTCCCGCGGGACCGCAGGGGGAGCCCGGCCCGCAGGGTCCGGAAGGTGCCCTGGGACCGCAAGGCGCCCAAGGTGCCGATGGTCCCCAGGGGCAGCAGGGACCGCAGGGCGAAACCGGACCAGCCGGGCCCCAAGGGGCGGAAGGTCCCCAGGGACCGCAGGGCGCGCAGGGGCCGCAGGGCGACGTCTCGATGCTGCAGCTCAACGACGCCATCGCCACCACCGCGCGGAGCCCGAACACCATCGGCCCGTTCACCGGCACGTTCAGCGACCCGCCCACCCAGGCGGAGCTGGTGGCCTTCGCCGCCTACGTGGAGACCCTGCGCGTCGCGCTGGCGAGGTAGCGGGCGGCGGGCTGCCACCTTCCAGCACCACCCATCAGCCGCGGGCGCCCGATGCGCAGACTGCGCGCACGTGGGCGCGCAGCCAGCGATGAGCCGGGTCGGCATCCAGCCGGGGATGCCAGAGCAGCGAGACCGTGAACGGCGCGACGGCGAAGGGAAGCGGGAAGCTCTGCATTCCGGTGCGCAGGCTCTCCGTGTGGCGGTCGGGGACGGTGGCGATGAGATCGGAGTTCCGGGCGAGTCCCACTGCGGTGGCAAAGCCTCCCACAATGGTGGCGATGCTCCGCTCGAGGCCGTGCTTCTGGAGCGCCTCGTCAATCGGGCCGGTGGCGAAACCCTCGCGCGAGACGCTGATGTGCCGCCCGGCCGCGTAGCGCTCCGGAGTGACCCTACCCCTGCCCAGCGCGTGCCCGGCGCGCACCACGCCGATGTGGCGATCCTCGAACAGCGCCTGGGCACGGAGTTCGGGGGCGGAGGCCGGGTCCACCACGCCAGTCTCCAGATCCACCGTCCCGTCCCGCAGCGGCGCGCTGTCCTTGTCGGGCTTCTGCATGAAGCGGATCCGAACCCCGGGTGCCTCCGCGCCGGTGCGCGCGATGAGTTCCGGGCCGAAGGTCTCCACGAAGCCCTCGCTGCTGCGAAGCGTGAACGTCCGGACGAGCCGCCGGAGGTCGGGCTTCTCCGCCGGGCGCAGGGCGGCGGCCCCCTCCTGAACGAGCTGGCCGACGCGGCTGCGGAGCTCGAGCGCGCGGGGGGTGGGGACGAGCCCGCGGCCTGCCCTGACGAGAAGCGGATCGCCGGTCGCCTCGCGGAGGCGCGCCAGCGCCCGGCTCATGGCGGAGGCGCTGAGACGGAGACGCCGCGCCGCACGCGCCACGCTGCCCTCGGCAAGCAGCACGTCGAGCGTGACAAGGAGGTTGAGGTCGGGAATCGCCATGCGGCGACGCTAGCACAGCGGGATCGGGATGTGGCGTCAAACGCACGGACACAGTGCAGCCGGCGCGCCTTCCGGGGGTCCGGGGGCGGCGCGACGCTGGCGCATGTCAAACATCATTCATGCAATCCGGAATGTGCCGGCCGGCGGGAATCCGGGGCGTGCCTCCGCGGGCACGGGGGTGCTGGCCGCCCTCGCGCTGCCCGTGCTGCTCTCCTCGCTCGGCACCAGCATCGCGAACGTGGCGCTGCCGGATCTGGCGCGGGAATTCCACGCATCATTCCAGAGCGTGCAGTGGGTCGTCATCTCCTACCTCCTCGCGATCACCACGCTGATCGTCAGCGCCGGACGGCTCGGGGACATCCTCGGGCGGCGGCGCCTGCTGCTCGCGGGGCTGGCGGCATTCGCAGCGGCGTCGATCGTGAGCGGCCTCGCTCCGGCGCTGTGGCTGGTGATCGCCGCGCGGGCGCTCCAGGGGCTCGGGGCGGCGGTGCTGATGGCGCTCACCATGGCGATGGTGGGCGGGGCGGTTCCCAAGGCGGGGGCCGGAAGCGCCATGGGGCTGCTCGGCATGATGTCCGCGCTGGGCACGGCGCTGGGGCCATCCCTCGGCGGCATGCTGCTGGCCTGCTTCGGCTGGCGGGCCGTTTTTCTCGCCGGCGTGCCGCTGGCAATCGCGGCAATCGCGCTGGCGGTCCGCCATCTGCCCGCGGACGGCGCGCGCGCAAGCGCGGCGCCCCCCTTTGACAGGACGGGCACGATGCTGCTCGCGCTGACACTCGCGGCCTACTCGCTCGCGATGACCCTCGGGCGCGGGCACTTCGGCGTGCCGAGCATGGTGCTGCTGGCGGCGGCGCTGGGCGGTGCGGTCCTCTTCATCCTCGTCGAATCGCGGGCGGCCGCGCCTTTGATCCGCCTGGCGATGCTCCGGGATCGCGCGCTGGCGGCAAGCCTCGCGATGGGCGCGCTGGTCTCGACCGTGATGATGGCCACGCTGGTGGTCGGGCCTTTCCACCTCGCACGCGCGCTGGAGCTCGACGCGGTGACGGCCGGCATCGTGATGTCCGCCGGCCCGCTCGTCGCCGCGGTGGCCGGCGTGCCAGCCGGCCGGATGGCAGACCGATTTGGCGCGCAGCGGGTCACTGTGCTCGGGCTGTCGGGAATGGCTGCGGGCGCGCTGATGCTCGCCACCCTGCCGATCACGCTGGGCATCGCCGGCTATGCGCTGCCCATCGTGATCACCACCGCCGGCTACGCGCTGTTTCAGACTGCAAACAACACCGCCGCCATGGGTGGAATCCGCCCCGGGGAGCGGGGTGTGGCTTCGGGCATGATCAACCTTTCGCGCAATCTGGGGCTCATCTCAGGGGCAGGCATCATGGGCGCGATCTTCGCGCGGGCCGCGGACGCCGGGGACATCGCGCGCGCGATGCCAGCCGCCGTGGCCGGCGGCACCCGAGCGACATTCGCAGTCGCCGCGGCGCTGATTCTCGCGGCCCTCGTCATCGCCCTCGGAAGCCGCGCCCGGGTGGAAACGGGTCTGGGGAAATGATGCAGGAGACACGGGGTGCGTCCTTCTCCAAAGCAACGAGCCGTCCCGCAGCTACCAGCCGCCTCCGCCCCCGGTCCCCGCGCCCTGATTACTTGGCGATGGTGTATTCCCTGTGAGTGTAGGGGCCGGAGGCGTGGCGGAGGTGCCACTTGTTGTCCATGCCGACGTAGGCTTCGAAGACCTGCTGGGAGACATCCTCGACGCGCGTGCGCTCGCGGTAGAAGGTCTTTTTCACGTAGCTTCCATCAAAGAGGTGGATGATGCGGTCGGGGTCGGTGGTGAGCGGATCCGTGAAGCGGCCTGCGGAGTCGCGCGGCCCGTCGCCATTGCGCCGCTGGCCGCGCAGTGTCAGCGATCGGACATCCACGGTGACCGCGCCGTCGGTGCCCGCCAACTGCGGGGGCCTTTCCCAAATGCACTGGAGCAGGCGCGTCAATTCCGCCACGGGAGGCGCGTCGCCGTTTTTGCCCGCGGGGGCGTCCTTGCCGCAGTCGATGCAGGGGCGATCCTGCGGAACCGCTCCTTTCCCGCCCGGCCCGCGGCCTTGAGGGTCGGAGGGAGGAACCGAACCCTGCTTCCCCGGCTCGGCCGCTGGAAGGGTGCCGCCGTCCCTTTTGACGTAAGGGCCGGAGCCGGAATGCTGGTCATCGGGCAGGGTCACCGGTTTTCCGTCCACCATGACCTGGTAGCCGCCATTCACGATGCCCACGATCTGGCCGGGATACCATCCGCTGCCGATCCTGACCTGCACGCGGTCTCCCTCCTTGAAGTTCTGCGCGGCGCAGGGCATCGGCGCGAGGAGGTTCACGGCCAGCAGGAGGAACAGGACTCCCCCCGCTTTCCACGCTGACGACCTGAAACTGAAGGTGGTCCGTGTCTCATTCATGGCCGCAGTCTTGGCAGCCGCATGGACGAAGACAAGGGGAAGCTCGCCGTGCATAACGACGGCGCAGACCCTCCCCGCCCAGCGCACGGTTCGTCATTCGTCATTCGTCATTCCCCCACCCCTCACCACCTCCTTCACCACAAACTGCGGGCGCTTGTTTGCCGTGAGGTAGAGCCGGCCGATGTATTCGCCGGCCATGCCGAGGACGATGAGCTGCGTGCCGGAGAAGACGGTGAGCGCGGCCATTGTCGAGCTCCAGCCGAGCGGCGTGCCGTGCGCGTAGTGCTCCCACACCACGGCGATCGCGTAGAGGAAGCCGACGGCCGCCATCACGAAGCCGAGCATCGTCGCGATGTGCAGCGGCACGACGGAGAAGTTCACGAACATGTTCATCCAGAGCCGCACGAGCTTGCGCAGCGTGTAGCCGCTGCGGCCCTGCTCGCGCGCGGCATGCTCCACGAGCACGCGCCCGATGTTCTGCGTGACCTGCAGGATGAGCCCGTCCACATACGCGAAGGGGCCGTCGTATTTGCACACCTCGCGCGCGACGAACGCGCTCATGCAGCGGAAGCTCGAAAGGTAGAGGCCCTTCGGCTTGTCGAGCAGGTGGTCGGCGACGCGGTTCGTGAGCCAGCTCCCGAAATTGCGCCAGCCCTCGTGCTGCTTGTCGCCGTAGTAGCTGTAGACAACCTCGTGCCCGCCCTCGCGCGCGCAGTTCACAAGTTTCATCACCTCGGACGGCGGGTTCTGCAGGTCGTCGTCCATCGTGACGATGTAGTCGCCGCGCGCGTGGTGCAGGCCGGCCATGACGGCGTTGTGCTCGCTGAAGTTGCGCGAGAGCTTCACGAGCGTGATCGGCACCGTGGCCGTGCGCATGAGGCGCTCGCAGACCTCGACCGTCTTGTCGCGGCTGCCGTCGTTCACAAGGACGAGCTCATGCCCGCCGTCCACCTTCAGCGCGGAGAGCTCCGTGATGAGCCGTTCGAGGGTCGCCTCGGAATTGTAGAGCGGGACGACGATGGTGAGCGCGGGTTTCATGGTCTCCATTCGGAAAGTTTCTGCGCCGCAAAAATCACCGCGTCCTCCTCGAGCTGCGGGTGCATCGGGAGGCTGAGCACCTCGCGGCATGCGCGCTCGCTTTCCCCCAGCCCGCCCGCGCCATGCGGCGTGCGCCCGAGATACGCGGGCTGCAGGTGGACCGGCTGCGGGTAGTGAATCGCCGTGGGGATGCCGTCCGCCTTCAGCGCGGACATGAGCGCATCCCGGTGCGGCGTGCGGACGACGAACTGGTGGAAGACGTGCTCGGCACCCGCGCGCACGGGCGGAAGCGTGACGGCGGGATTCGCCGCATGCTTTGCATAGAGCGCGGCGAGATCGCGGCGGCGTTGGTTGTCCGCGCGGAGATGCGGGAGCTTCACGCGGAGGATGGCGGCCTGCACCTCGTCGAGGCGGCTGTTCATGCCCGCCGTGTCGCTGATGTAGCGCGACTTCCATCCATACTGCCGCAGCTCCCGCACACGGTCCGCGAGCGCGGCGGCGCGCACCACGACAGCACCACCGTCGCCGATCGCACCGAGGTTCTTCGTGGGGTAAAAGCTGAACGTCGCCGCATCCCCGAAAGTCCCCGTGGTTTCCCCGCCGAGCGTCGCGCCGTGGCACTGTGCACAGTCTTCAATCACAAGCAGCCCGTGCGTCCGCGCGATGTCCATGATGGCCGGCATGTCCGCGGGCTGGCCGTAGAGGTGCACGGGAATCACCGCCTTGAACTTCCGCTGCGGGTTTGAGCGGATCGTGTCGGCGAGCTTCTGCGGATCGAGCGTGAACGTCGCGGGCTCGATGTCCACGAGCAGCGGCTCCGCCCCCGCGAGCTCGATCGCCGCGACCGTCGCGACCGCCGTGTGCGAGACGGTGAGCACGGTGTCGCCCGCGCCGATGCCGAGGGCGCGCATCGCGAGCACGAGCGCGTCGGTGCCATTCGCCACGCCGACACAGCGTGCGGCATCCTCACCCCCGACCCACTCCGCAAACTCCCTTTCAAACGCCGCGCACTCCGGCCCGAGGATGTAGCTCCCTCCCTCGAAGACGCGCCGCACCGCCGCATCAATCGCCGCCTGGTAGGCGTGATACTCCGCGATTGGCTGGAATGGGAAACTGTGCGGCGCCGCCATGTCAGACGTAGTGCGCGAGGTTCGCGCGGTAGTAGTCGAGCGTCTTCGCCAGCGCCTCGCGGATCGACGTCCGCGGCTTCCACCCGAACGCCGCCTCGATGCGCCGCCAGTCGCTGTAGTAGTCGCCGATGTCGATGCGCTTCCGCTCCGCGGGGAAGGTGCGCACGCTGAACTCGCCGCCGCCATTCAGCTCAATCATCAGCGCGGCGAGGTCGCGCAGGCTGATCGGCGGAGGACCGCCGAGATTGAACACCTTGCCATTGCCCGCGTCCGACGCCGCCACGTCGAGCATCGCCTCCACGACATCGTCCACATAGGTGAAGTCGCGGAGCTGCTGCCCCTCCCACACGTCGATCGCCCTGCCCTCGAGCAGCTGCCGGATCCACACGCCGACGAATGTCTGCCGCGCATCGCGCACGCGCATCCGCGGGCCGATGGTGTTGGTGAGCCGCAGCACGCAGGCGCGCAGCCCGTGCACGTCGCTGTAGAGCGTGTGGTAAAACTCCGCGGCCATCTTGTTGATGCCGTTCACGTCCACGGGATTCAGCGGATGCTCCTCGTCCACCGGCAGCGCCCGCGGCCTTCCATAGATCTGCCGCGTGCTCGCGAAGACGAGCTTCACGCCGGGATTGTGGTGGCGGCACGCCTCGAGGATGGAGAGCTGCGCCGCGCAGTTGATGGCGAGGTCGGTCTCCGGATGCTCCATCGAGTCGAGGTGGCTCGTCTGCCCGGCGAGGTTGAAGATGAAGTCCTGCCCCTGCACGAGATACTTCATGCTGAAGCCGTCGCGCACGTCGGAGATGTTCACCTTCACGCGGTCCCCGATGCCGGCGATGTTGAAGAGGTTGCCGCCGTATTCCGGCACGAGGCTGTCCACCAGGAGCACCTCCGCGCCCGCATCCACGAGCGTGCGCGCGAGATTCGAGCCGATGAAGCCGAGCCCGCCGGTGATGAGCGCGCGCTTGCCTTTGAAAGCGTCAGGCTGGCTGGACATGGCGGTTGAGTCTTCGGGCCTTCACAAGGACCGCACTATGAATTTCGCGGCCCGCATGACAAGCGCGCCCAGCGGCGGCCCGCTCACTGCCCGCCCAGATCGCGGCGGTTTGTCTCCGCGGCGAGCAGCACGCAGGCGATCGTGACCACGGCCATCCCGATGAGATACAGCGCCACGGGCCACGGGTTCCCACCCGCCCAGCCGAGCAGGGCCGACGCGATGATCGGCGCGAGGCCGCCGGCAAATGGCGCGGCGAGCTGGTAGCCGAGCGATGCGCCCGTGTAGCGCGTGCGCGTGCCGAACAGTTCGGAGAAGAACGCCGCCTGCGGGCCATACATCGCGGCATGCCCGACCATGCCGATGACAATCGCCAGCCACGCGAGCCCGGTGCTTTTCATGTCCACGAGCCAGAAGAACGGGAACGCCATCGCGAGGAGGAAAAGCGCGCCGCCGAGATATACGGGCCTGCGCCCGAGTCGGTCGGAGAGCGAGCCGAAGAACGGGATCGCGGCGAGCTGCGCCGCCGAGCCGAGGAGCACACCGTTGAGCAGCGTGCTCTGATTCATGCCGAGCTGCTTCGTCGCGTAGCTGAGCACCCATACGGTGAAGATGTAGAAGAACGCGTTCTCCGCGAGGCGCGCGCCCATCGCGAGCAGGACGTTCCGGGGATGCGTGCGCAGGACCTCGAGAATCGGCAGCTTCGGCGCGGGCCGCTCATTTTTCGCCTGCTCAAAGACCGGGCTCTCCAGCACGCGCAGGCGGATGAAATACCCGATGCCCGTGAGCAGGATGCCGAGCAGGAACGGCACGCGCCAACCCCACGTGAGGAACGCCGGCCCCGTGAGCCACGCGACGAGGCTGAAGATTCCCGTGGCCAGCAGCATGCCCACGGGGACGCCCGCCTGCACCCAGCTCGCGAAGAGCCCGCGCCGCGACTTGTCCGCGTGCTCGACGACCATGAGCACCGCGCCGCCCCATTCGCCGCCGACGCCAAACCCCTGCACGATCCGCAGCGCGACCAGCAGCAGCGGCGCGGTCACGCCGGCCTGCGCGTGCGTGGGCAGCAGCCCGATGCAGAACGTGGCGAAGCCCATCATCATCAGCGTGGTCACGAGCATGGTCTTGCGTCCCACGCGGTCGCCGAAGTGCCCGAAGATCACGCCGCCGAGCGGGCGCGCGAAGAAGCCCGCGGCATTCGCGGCGAACGCCGCCATCGTCCCGGCGAGCGGGTCGAAATTCGGAAAGAAGAGCAGTGGGAACACGAGCGCCGCCGCCGTGCCGTAGAGGAAGAAGTCATACCATTCTATCGCGGTCCCGATGAAGCTCGCCACGACGACGCGCCGGATGGATTGAGGGGAGGCTTGTTCAGACATCTCGGCGCCATATACCGTCCGCGCCTTCCCATGAACATCCCCATTACTCTCGACGGCAAAGTCGCGCTCATCACCGGCGCCTCGCAGGGCATCGGCGCGCAGGTCGCGCGGACTTTCCACTCCGCGGGCGCGGCGGTCGTGCTCAACCATCCCGGCATCGGCACCACGGAGGCCGATGCGCAGCGCCTCGCCGAGGAGCTCAATGCGGCGCGCGCGGGCAGCGCCGATGTGATTGCCGCCGATGTCGCAAAGGCGGAGCAGGTGCAGGCGATGATGCAGAAGGTGAAGGCGGCGCGCGGCGGCCTCGACTTTCTCATCAACAACGCCGCCATCATCAAGGACCGCACCATCGCGAAGATGAGCCTCGACGAGTGGGACGCCGTGCTCGGCGTGAATCTCTCGGGCGTCTTCCACTGCTGCAAATTCGCGCTGGAGATCATGCGCGACCACGGCGCGATCGTGAGCTTCGGCAGCATCGCGGCGATTCAGGGGTTTTTCGGACAGGCCAACTACGCGTCCGCGAAGGCCGGCGTGCAGGCGATGATGCGCGTGCTCAGCCGCGAGGCCGCGCGCCGCGGCATCCGCGCAAACGCAATCGCGCCCGGCGTGATCGAGACGAGCATGGCCGCGACGATTCCCGAAAATGTGCGCGCGGAGATGATGAAGAACATCCCGCTCGGCCGCTTCGGCTCGCCGCAGGAGGTCGCGAATGTCGTGCTCTTCCTCTGCTCGCCGCTCGCGTCCTACGTCACCGGGCAGACCATCGAAATCAACGGAGGCTGGCGCGGCTAGATGCGGGCGCCAGCCATCCGCGCAAGCGCAGACGAGGCCGTCGCCGCGATCCCGAGCGGCGCGACGGTGGCCGTGGGTGGCTTCGTCGGCGCGGGGCATCCCGAGATGCTCACGGCAGCACTGGAGCGCCGCTTTTTGCAGAGCGGGACGCCGCGCGACCTCACGCTCTACTACTGCGCGGGACAGGGCGACCGGGCCGAGCGCGGACTGAACCACCTTGCGCACGCGGGCCTCCTGCGGCGCGTGATCGGCGGCCACTGGAACCTCGCGCCGAAGCTCGGCGCGCTCGCGCTGGCGAATGAGATCGAGGCCTACAATTTCCCGCAGGGCGTGCTCAGCGTCCTCCTGCGCGAAATCGCGGCGAAGCGGCCGGGGCTCGTCACGCAGGTCGGCCTGAACACCTTCATCGACCCCGCGCACAGTGGTGGACGGCTGAACGCGCGCACCACCGAGCCGCTCGTCGAGCGCGTGGATTTCGACGGGCAGACGTGGCTGCGCTACAAGCCGGTGCCGATCCACGTCGCGTTGATTCGGGCGACGCACGCGGACTCGCGCGGCAACCTCACCATGGAGAACGAGGGCGTCATTTCCGAGGTGCTGCCCATCGCGCAGGCCGCGAGGAACCACGGCGGAATCGTCATCGCACAGGTCGAGCGCGTGGTGGATCGCATCGCGGACCCGAAGTCCGTGCGCGTGCCGGGCATCCTCGTGGACACCATCGTCGAAAGCGGCGGCGAGCAGCATGACCAGACGTTCGGCACGCGGTTCACGCGCGACTTCGTGGAGCGGAACGACGGTGCAATCTCGCTGCCGGCGATGCCTTTCTCCGAGCGGAAAATCATCGGCGCCCGCGCGCTCGGCGAAATCCGCGCAGGCGACATCGTGAACCTCGGCATCGGCCTGCCCGAGAGCATTGCGATGGTCGCGGCGGAGACTGGGCGGCTGCGCGAGTTCACGCTCACCGTCGAGAGCGGGCCGACCGGCGGTGTGCCGGCCTCCGGGCTCAGCTTCGGGTGCAGCCATTTTCCCGAGGCGATCATCGATCAGCCGTCACAGTTTGATTTTTACGACGGAGGCGGCATCGACATCGCGGCGCTCGGCGCGGTCGAGGTGGATGCCGAGGGCAGCGTGAATGTCGCGAGCTTCGCCGGGCGCTTCGCGGGAGTCGGCGGCTTCGTGAACATCGCGCAGTGCGCGCGGCGGCTTGTCTTCTGCCTCACGCTGCGCGCGGGTGAACTCGAGGTCGCGATGGAGGACGGGCGGCTCCGGATCGTGAAGGAGGGGCGTCATCCGAAGTTTGTCCGCTCCATTTCGCACGTATGCTTCCACGGCCCGTCGGCGCTCGCGCGCGGGCAGGAGGTGCTCTACGTGACGGAGCGCGCCGTCTTCAAACTCACTCCGCGCGGCCTTCAGCTCACGGAGCTCGCGCCGGGCATTGACTTGCCGTCGCAGGTTCTCGCCCACATGCAGTTCGCCCCGGAAATCGCAGATCCACTCAAAGCCATGCCGCTATGAAACCCATCCACATCATTGAGGCGAAGCGCTCGTCCATCGGCCGCTTTGGCGGCGGGCTGAAGTCGCTCCCTGCAGCAGAACTCGGAGCCGCCGTCGCTGAGGCCGTCGTTCCGAAGGACCTGCGCGAACACATCGGTCAGATCATCCTCGGCCAGGTGCTGCAGGCGGGCAGCGGCATGAATGTCGCGCGGCAGGTCGGGCTGAAACTCGGCGTCCCGCAGCACGTGCCGGCATTCACCGTGAACATGGCATGCGGGTCGTCGCTGAAAGCCGTCGCGCTCGGGGCCGCTGCCATCGCAGCGGGCGAAAGCGATCTGGTGCTTGCAGGCGGCGTCGAGTCGATGAGCCGCGCGCCGCATTACGTGATGGACCTGCGCTGGGGGAAAAAGTTCGGCGACTCCGCCATGCTCGACGCGAACGTCGTGGACGGCCTCTGCGATCCCACGCTGAAGATCGGCATGGGCGAAACCGCCGAGCGCATTGCGGACAAGCACGGCATCACGCGTGCGGAGCAGGATGCCTTCGC